>SHBX01000002.1 GCA_004211785.1 Winogradskyella sp. | reverse complement strand
TAAAATCTTTTCTGGTGTTGAAATTTCAAAATCTTGAATTTCTCCTGCTGCAATCTTATAGGTATACTCCAAATGTTCAATCATGTGTTGTGGTGTCATGATTCCCCATTGTGGCTTCATATCTTGAGTCAATTTTGATAGACATTCATCGATTTTATCGTCTGTCATTTCAATAAAGACCTCTTGTTTCTTCTGAACCATTGTCAATACGGTTGCTAAAGCAACTAACTCATCGTCTGCGTCAAAGATTTCAGCAAACCATTTTACAATGCCACTTGGATGTTCAGCCGAAGCCACATCTCTATCTATTTTCTGTTTACAAGTTAAACGCACATAAATGGTATCGTTATGATACAACGGTCTTAAAAAACGACATTCTTCCAATCCATAATTAGCAGAAACTGGGCCTTTATTAGGATACACAAATAATCCTGCTGCTGCAGAAATGATAAAATAACCATGAGCAGTGCGCTTTTCAAAAATACTTCCATCTAATGACGTGATATCTGTATGCGCATAGAAATGATCCCAAGTCACGTTAGCAAAGCTTATGATATCAGAATCCGTAATTGTACGCTTATGTGTTTTCATCGACATACCAGCTTCAATATCTTCCCAATGGTATTTAAATGGGTGTTGTTCTGCTTCTTTATATTTAGCGTTAGCTTGATAAATACCTGTAATCTCTGTAATCGTTGTTGGTGATCCTTGAATCGCTGTACGTTGTAAATAATGTTTTATACCTCGCATACCTCCCATTTCTTCGCCTCCACCAGCACGTCCTGGACCTCCATGCACCAAATATGGTAATGGTGAACCGTGACCTGTACTTTCTTTAGCACTTTCTCTATTAAGTACTAAAATACGTCCATGATGAGATGCTGCATTCACTACATAATCTTTAGCAATTTTATCATCATTAGTAGTAATCGAAGACACTAACGAGCCTTTACCCATTTGAGCTAATGTTACTGCTTCCTCTAAATTTTTATAAGGCATAATAGTACTCACAGGACCAAAAGCTTCACGTTCGTGAACCACAGTATTTTCAAATGGATGATTAGCTCGTAATAAAATTGGGCTTATGAATGCACCTTTTTTAGCATCGGCTCCAATAGTTTCAATTTTATCTAAATCGCCATAGACGATTTGTGCTTCTTTGGCCAAATCGTTTACCGAATCCTTAACCGCCTGTACTTGTTGATGACTTACTAAAGACCCCATTCTTACTTCTTTTAATCTTGGGTCACCAATCGTTACTTTATCTAATGCTTTTCCTAATGCAATTTGAACATCTTCTACTAAACTCTCAGGCACAATAATTCGTCTAATCGCTGTACATTTTTGCCCTGCTTTAACGGTCATTTCTTTTCTAACTTCCTTAATGAACAAATCAAATTCTGGTGTTCCAGGAACTGCATCTTCGCCTAAAATTGAAGCGTTTAGAGAATCTGCTTCCATTGTAAATGGTACAGATTCTTGAATTAATCTTGGATGTGCTTTTAATAAACGACCTGTTTGAGCAGACCCAGTAAAGGTGACCACATCTTGAGATTCTACGGTATCTAAAATAGTTTTTACAGTTCCATTTATAATCTGCAGTGCTCCTTCTGGAAGAATACCAGAATCGATAATAGTTCTTGCAACAGCTTCTGCTAAATACGATGATGATGGTGCTGGTAACACCACAGCAGGCATACCTGCCATCCAATTAACGGCACACTTTTCTAGCATTCCCCAAACTGGGAAATTAAACGCGTTAATATGTACTGCAACTCCTTTTTTGGGTACCATAATATGATGTGCCATAAAGCGTCCGCCTCTCGATAAATCAATGGCATCACCTTCTACATGGAAAGGTTGATTAGGAAACAGTTTACGTAATGATGCATTAGCAAATAAGTTACCAAATCCACCTTCAATATCAATCCAACTATCTACTTTAGTAGCTCCAGTTCTGTAACTCAACTCATAAAAAGCATCTTTTCTTTTGGTGAGATATAATGCTAATTTCTTAAGCATATTTCCGCGTTCTTGAAAGGTCATTTTCCTCAGAACCTCGCCACCTTTTGTTCTTCCATAGTTTAGGATTTCAGGGATATCTAACCCTTCAATCGCTACGCTTGTAAAAGCTTCACCAGTAATAGCATCATGAATTGGTGTACCGTTTTCTTTTCCTGTTGTCCAGTTTCCTAGGACATAGTGTTCTATTTTTTTCATTCGTTTTTCTTTATGTTCATTTTGTCTTGAAACAAAACGAACCAAAAATTCAAGTTGAAATGAGGAATTCTTCAATCTCTTATCAAGCTAGAAAACCAAAAATAAAATCTAAATTTCTTCCAAGGCTTCAGAAATTCTTAACGATTTGATTTTTATATTCTGCATTTCAACGGTGACCTCTTGCTGTCTTTGTTCTTAACTCTAAAAGCATAGAAGTCTTATTTTCTAATTTATTCTACACGTTCAATGATGGCTGCATAACCTTGTCCAACACCAATACACATGGTTACTAATGCATATCTTTTATTTTGCTCATGTAGTTCTAAAGCTGCTGAATAGGCAATTCTTGCGCCAGTCACTCCTAATGGATGACCAATAGCTATAGAACCACCATTTGGATTTAATCTCGAATCATCATCTGCTAATCCCCAAGCTCTTGTACATGCTAACGCTTGCGCTGCGAAAGCCTCGTTCAATTCAATAACATCCATATCGTCCATAGTTAATCCAGCTTTTTCTAAAGCTTTATTTGAAGCTTGAACTGGACCAATTCCCATAATTCTTGGTTCTACACCAACAACAGCAGAACTTACAATTCTGGCTAATGGTGTTAGATTATATTTTTTAACGGCATCTTCAGAAGCGATTATAGTTGCTGCAGCGCCATCATTTAATCCTGATGCATTTCCAGCAGTTACACTTCCTCCTTCTTTTTTGAAAGCAGCTCTTAACTTACCTAATACTTCAAGTGAGGTGTTTGGTTTTACAAATTCGTCTTTTGAGAATTGAATTGAGTCTTTTTTCCGTTGTGGAATTTCAACCGTTACTATCTCTTTTGCTAAACGCCCATTTTCTTGAGCTTTTGAAGCTTTCATTTGGCTCCAATAGGCAAATTTATCTTGGTCTTCACGCGAAATATTATACTTCTCAACTAAATTCTCTGCGGTCATTCCCATACCATCTGTACCATATAACTTTTGCATCTTCGGGTTGATGAAACGCCAACCAAAGGTAGAATCGTACATTTTAGAATCACCTCCAAACCCTGTAGATGGTTTAGCAATAACATAAGGACCACGAGTCATATTCTCTACTCCTCCTGAGATAAACACATCGCCATCACCTGCTTTTATAGCACGATTTGCATGAATTATTGCCGATAAACCCGAACTACACAAACGATTAACTGTTTCTCCGGGTACTGTAAAAGGTAATCCAGCTAAAAGCGATGACATACGTGCTACATTGCGATTATCCTCACCTGCTTGATTTGCACAACCCATAATGACATCATCATAAGCTTCTTTTGGAATATTTGGATTTCGTTTTACAACTTCACCGATTACTAAAGCTCCTAAATCGTCTGTACGAACAGCAGATAATGTGCCTTTATAATTTCCTATTGGTGTACGAACACCATCTATAATATATGCTTCTTTCATTATTCTTTAATTTTTGCAGACAATAAAGCCTTTTCTATCAAAGGTTTCATCGTCAATTCTTCTTCAGTCTTATAAAAGCTATTAAGAACCAATGTCGAATCACTACTGATTTTTTTGCAATATACTGCTATAGTATACTTTACATCTTCGTTAACCTGAGTTGTCTTAATCAAAAGCACCTTTACACTATCTATTACCACTTCGTTCTTATATCCTTCTTTTTCACTCTCTATCATACGCTTCTTTAAGTCATCATAAGAATTAGGCATCAAATTAAACTGCATAGCTGAAGATTGAGTCTTAGTGTAATAATAATTACCTTGTTTAATTTCATAAACAGATTTATCTACCTCAATATCAAATTCTACATCTACAAAATTCAATTCGTTTTCTTGACAAAAAGCACTTAAATTATATGTCATTACTAATAAAAATATCAGTTTCTTCATTCTTCCCAATCTTTTTGAGTTCTGTAAACAACACCTTTAAAAAGTGCCACTAATTCGTCTCCTCGTTTGACTTCTATAATATTAAATCCTAGCTTGTTATTTACTTTTTCTACGACACAGTCTGCAGTCAAATAATCACCTTCTTCAAGCGCTTCTATATGATTAATACTCGTTTCTATTGAAACGGCATATTTACCATGCGTATTGGCAGTAAAACCAAATGCCGTATCTGCCAGTGTATAGCTAATGCCTCCATGTGCTTTGCCCATACTGTTTAGCATTTCTTTCCTGATTTTCATACCTATTTTGCAACGTCCAACTTCACATTCCAATATTTCTATTCCCATCCAAGTACTGAATGGGTCAAGTGACAACATCTTATGCGGAATCTTATCGCCTTGCATTAAAAGAATATTTTATTGTTTTTATTCATTTTACGTAACAACGGACTACAGCGATATCTATCTTCATGGTATTCGTCATACAATCTATCTAATGCAGTAACACATTTATCAATACCAATCTCATCTGCCCACGCCAATAATCCTTTAGGATAGTTTACACCTTTGGTCATGGCGTTATCGATATCTTCAGCCGAAGCTATATTTAAAAATAGTGCATCCGCAGCTTCGTTAATAAGCATAACTAAAACGCGATTAAATATTTTCTCAGCTAGTACTTTATCTTCTGTTGGGGTAACATTTGTCGCTCCTTCGGTATAATCATAATAGCCTCTACCGGATTTGCGTCCTAAATATCCTGCTTCAGAAAATCGTTTCTGTGTAAATGCAGGTTTATATCTTGGGTCAAAATAGAATGCCGTAAACACAGTTTCGGTAACTGTATAATTTACATCATTGCCGATGAAATCCATGAGTTCAAATGGCCCCATTCTAAATCCGCCCATCGTTTTTAAACTCCAATCGATGGTTGCAAAATCTGCAATGCCTTCTTCATGTATTCGTAAAGCTTCACCGTAAAATGGTCTTGCGACTCTATTGACAATAAAACCAGGTGTGTCTTTAGCTACAGCCACAACTTTTTTCCAATCTGAAATTGTTTCAATTGATTCTTGAAGTACGTCTTCAGATGTTTGAATGGCAGGAATGACCTCAACCAATCTCATTAAAGGCGCTGGATTAAAAAAATGAATCCCTATGCAGCGCTCTGGTTTTTCTAAAGATGCAGCTATTGAAGCTATTGATAAACTAGAGGTGTTTGATGCTATGATACAATCATCTGCAACATAACTTTCTAATTCTGAAAATACTTTTTTCTTAATATCAAGATTTTCGATAATCGCTTCAATCGTCAAGTTTGAGTCCGCTAAATCTTTTAAACTATCTACATAGGAGATGTTAGATTGAATTCTGTTTTTTTCGTCAGTATCAATTCGTCCTTTTTCAATAAGGCGATTTAATATTTTTTCAAGACTACCTTTAGCTTTATCTAATGCAGTTTGATTTGTATCGTATAATTTAACATGACAACCAGCCGTAGCTGCAACTTGTGCAATACCACTTCCCATTGTTCCAGAACCAATAATTCCTACGTTCATAGTTTTATATTAAAACGGTAGATTTTTTACATCCACATTACCGCCAGACAAAATAATGCCGACGTTTTTATTTTTAAACTCTTTTTTATTCTTTAATAATGCTGCAAAAGGCACTGCGCATGATGGTTCAATAATGATTTTCATGCGTTCCCATATCAATTGCATCGCATTTATAATTTCATCTTCTTCAACACGAATAATTTTTTCTACATGCTCTTTTATAATCGGAAAATTACGATTCCCTAGATGTGTTCTTAATCCATCAGCAACTGTATGAAAACTATCGTTTGTTTCTATTTTGCCAGAAATCAAAGATCGATACGCGTCGTCTGCTTCCATTGGTTCACCACCAATCACTTTACAATTATTTGAAAAATAATGCGCCGCTAAAGCAGTTCCTGCAATCAATCCACCACCACCAACTGGAGTTAAAATTACATCTAAATTTGGACATTCTTCTAATAATTCTATTGCAGCTGTGCTATTGCCATATATCACCTCATCTTGGTTTGAAGGATGCAAAAAAGATGCTCCTTTTTCTTTTGCAACTTTATTAGCCGTTGCTTCTCTTGCTTGTGGTGTAGATTCACATTCTATAATCTCGCCTTCATATGTATTGACACCATTTTTTTTGACTTGAGGCGCATTCTCTGGCATTACGATATAGGCCTTAACATCTAGTTTTTGAGCTGCTAAGGATACGGCTTGCGCAAAATTTCCGGAGGAATGCGTTACTACGCCTCTTTCTCTTTCTTCTTCCGAAAGCGATAGAATTGCATTAGCTGCTCCACGCATTTTAAAGGCTCCCATTTTTTGAAAGTTCTCACATTTAAATACAATATCTGCACTCACCATTTCATTAATTAAACAAGAACTTAATACTGGTGTTCTATGAATAAATGGTTTTATTCTATTGTGAACTTTTATGAGGGTTTGTTTATCCATATGTGATGAAATCCTGAAACAAATTCAGGATGACAATAAATTGTCAGTTTCCTTTAAAATTTGGTTTACGCTTTTCTATAAATGCCGCAACACCTTCTGCATAATCATTACTACTTGCTGCTTCAATTTGTAATTTAGACTCTAAAGCCAATTGATCTTCTAGAGTATTGGCCATAGACTTATTGAATAATTCTTTAATAAAACCTAATGCTTTTGTTGGCATATTGGCCAGTTTAATTGCTAGTTTCGATATGGTTTCATCAAATTCTTCTAAAGGAACAGATTTATATATCATTCCCATTTTTTCTGCTTCATCTGCAGAAATTTTATCACCTAGCATTGCCAATGCTTGTGCTTTTTGAAAGCCAATTAAGCGTGGTAAAAAGAATGTTCCTGCACTATCTGGTACTAAACCAATTAAACTAAAGGCTTGAATAAAACTTACCTTTTCATGAGCCACTACAATATCGCAGGCCAATGCAATATTAGCTCCAGCTCCTGCCGCTACTCCGTTGACTGCTCCAATGATTGGTTTCTTGATTGAACGTAACCTAGTAATGATTGGATTGTAATGCTCTTCCAGAATTTTTTTAAATCCTGGATTTAATTCTGGATCTGTTACTTCTTTTAAATCTTGACCTGCGCAGAATGCTTTCCCATTACCGGTAAGCACAATTGCTCTAACGTCTGTATTAGTTTCACAATCATCTAAAACACTTTGAAGACTTAAAGCCATTTCACGATTGAAGCTGTTAAATACTTCTGGTCTATTTAGTGTTATATACGCTACTTTATTTTCTATTTTAAGCTGAATGTTTTCATTCATATTCTGTTTCTATTTTGAGACCTTTCAACTACGCTCAAGGTGACATTTCATTCTTTTAATGAGACTTCCATTTTCATGGAAATTTATTACTTCAAACATTTGAAGTAATCAAAAGGTTCCTGGCAATCATCGCACTGAAATTGTGCTTTACATGCCGTTGAACCAAACTGACTTACTAACCTAGTGTTTTGCGAACCACAATTAGTACACTTCACCATTCTTTTACCATGAAGCAACACATCTTTATCTGCCTCTGCATCTAAAGGTGCTGCAATTCCGTAATCTTCTAATGCTTTACGTCCTCTAGGTGTAATCCAATCGGTTGTCCAGGCCGGATATAAAATCAAATCAATTTCAGATTTGTAACCAGCTTCTTTAAGTGCTTTTTTAATGTCATCACCAATAACATCCATGGCAGGACAACCACTATACGTTGGTGTAATCTCAACTTTTACGATATTATTTATAATCACAGCAGAGCGGACAACACCCATATCCATTATAGACAGTACTGGAATTTCAGGATCGGAAACCTGCTCCAGTATTGGTAATAAAATAGTGTCTATATTTTGCTCTGTTGTTGTCATGTTACCATTCCATGTTAGGATACGTACGCTGCATATATTGCAAGTCGCTTAATAAATACCCTAAATGTTCAGTATGTATACCTTCCTTACCACCCTTTTGAAACCATTTTGATTCTGGAACCTCTATGGTTGCTTCCTTTAAAAGCTCTGCAACTCTTAAGTAATAATTTTCTTTCAGCTGGGTGACATCAACGCCCACATTTTCAATTACCATTGCTTTATCTGCTTCAGTTTGGTGGAATAGTTCATCAGTATATGTCCACAATGCATCAATTGCTTCTTGCATTTTCTCTTTACTTTCTTGAGTACCATCGCCTAATCGCTTTACCCAATCCGAAGAAAAACGCTCATGGTAACTTACCTCTTTAATGCATTTGTTTGCAATTGCTGAAAGTGTTAAATCCGTACTCTTTTGTAGTTCTGCTAAGAAAGCTAAATGGTAAACATCAAACAAAAATTGACGGCCTATCGTAAAAGCAAAATTTGTATTGGGCTGCTCAACTAAAAGCACATTTTTATATTCACGTTCCTTGCGTAACATTGCAATATCATCCTCTGTTCTTCCATCATCAGAAATCTTACTCGCATATTGGAAATAGCTTCGTACTTGCCCGAATAAATCCAAGGATATGTTTGTACATGCGATATCGGTTTCAAGACTTGGTCCATGGCCGCATAATTCGCCCATTCTTTGACCAAGAATAAGGCTGTTATCAGCAATACCTAGTATGTAATTATATAGATTCTCTTTCATTACATATGTTTTACTTCGTCCGGCAAATCATAAAATGTTGGATGGCGGTAGACCTTATCTTGAGCAGGTTCAAATAGTTCACCATTATTTTCTGGATTTGAAGCTGTGATGTTTTTAGATTCTACAACCCAAATACTTACACCTTCATTTCTTCTCGTATACACATCGCGAGCATTTTCAAGTGCCATTTCTGCATCTGTAGCATGAAGGCTACCACAGTGTCTATGCTCTAATCCATTTTTACTTCTTACGAAGATTTCCCAAAGAGGCCAGTTTTTTGTTGACATAATTTTATATTTAAACTGCTAGTTTTTCTTTTCGTTCTTGTTTCTTTTCAGCATGAGCCATGGCAGCATCTCTAACCCATTCTCCTCGTTCCCATGCACCTACTCTTGCTTTCATTCGCTCTTTATTACATGGTCCATGACCTTTAACGACTTGCCAAAACTCATCCCAATTTATCTCGCCAAAATCGTAACTACCGCGTTCTTCGTTCCATTTTAAATCTGGGTCAGGAATCGTCAATCCTATTAAATCTGCTTGAGGCACTGTTTGGTCAATGAATTGTTGGCGTAAATCGTCATTAGACTTACGCTTTAATTTCCACTTCATAGACTGTGCTGTGTGCACAGACACATCATCTGTTGGACCTAGCATCATTAAACTTGGCCACCACCAACGATTTAGTGCATCTTGTGCCATTTCTTTTTGCTCTGGCGTTCCATTAGCAAGCTTTATCATGATTTCGTAACCTTGACGTTGGTGAAAGCTTTCTTCTTTACATACACGAATCATTGCTCTAGCGTATGGACCATAAGACGTATTACATAAAGGCACTTGATTAATAATGGCTGCGCCGTCAACTAACCAACCGATTGCTCCCATATCTGCCCAAGTAATTGTTGGGTAATTAAAAATACTTGAGTATTTGGCTTTACCTGTATGCAATTGCTCATACATTTCATCTCTAGAAACACCTAAAGTCTCCGTTGCTGAGTATAAGTATAATCCATGGCCAGCTTCGTCTTGGACTTTTGCTAAAAGTGCCACTTTACGTCTCAATGAAGGCGCTCTTGTTATCCAGTTTCCTTCAGGAAGCATTCCAACAATTTCAGAATGCGCATGCTGGGACATTTGCCTGATATGTGTTTTGCGATATTTCTCAGGCATCCAATCTTTTGGCTCAATTTTCTCGTCACGCGCTATTCGTGCTTCAAATTGTACTTCTAAATTTTTTATTTGTTCTTCACTCATAATTTTGAGTTTTGTTTTATACATCGAAATCTACTACTACTTTATCTGAAGTTGGTACGGCTTGGCAACTCAACACTAAGTTTTGAGACACCTCTTTATCATCTAAAGCATAATTAATTTTCATTTCTACAGAACCATCAATGACTTCGCATTTACAAGTACTGCAAACACCTCCTTTGCATGCAAAAGGTAAATCTGCACCAGCACCTAAAGCTGCGTCTAGAATATTATCGTATTCTTTGGTCATAGTAAATAAGAACTCTTTTCCGCCATCGACTATCGTTACTTCAGTTCCTTCTACATTCTGTTGCGCTAAACGCTCAGCACGTTTAATATCTTCCTCAGACAATCCAGTTACAAACAATTCAAAATGAACTAGTTCTTTTGGCAGACCTGCATCAATCAAATAATCGCTAACATACTTTACCATTTGTTCTGGACCACATAAAAAGACTTCACTTGTATCTGGAATGTCAATAAATGTTTTTGTTAAGACTTGCATCTTATCATCATCAAAACGACCGTTAAATAATTCTATATCACGACGTTCTTTGGTTAGGAAATAATATATCTCTAATCTTCCAAAGTAGGTATTCCTTAATTGCTCTAGTTCTTCTTTAAAGATAATAGATTTTGCAGTTTTATTTACATAGAATAGCTTACATGTTGAATTTGATTCTGCTGCTAAATGCGCTTTAATCATAGACAAAACTGGAGTAATACCACTACCAGCAGAAAAAAACAAATAATTTTTAGAGATATTTGGACTACATTCTACACCAAAGACACCGCTTGGGGTCATTACTTCTATTCTATCACCGGACTTGAGCTCTTCATTTACATACGTTGAAAACTTTCCACCAGGAATCTGTTTTACAGCAACTTGCCATTGCTTATCTAATGGACTTGAGCATAACGAATATGAACGACGAATATCTTCACCGCCTATATCTGCTTTTAAGGTTAAATGTTGCCCTTGACGAAACTTAAATTCTTCTTGTAATTCTTCAGGAATAGCAAATGTGATTACTGAAGTATCTTCAGTTTCTTTATAGATATCTTCAATCCTTAAGTTATAAAAATCAGCCATAAATTGTCAACAATCAAAAAAACTAACACTTGTTAGTTAATGTTACAAAGTTACTAAATTTTATTCTTAATTAGATGTTAATTCCACTGATGAGTATTTGAGACAAGGAGTATGATAGCTCATCTAGTTTAACATCTCCCTTTTTAGGAATCCATAAATAAAGTGACCGCAAAGTAGATAGCATCGAAAACATTAGCACGTCAGGGTCTACTGATGCTATTTCTCTATTTAAAATCCCTGTCTCAATAATCTTTCGGAAGTTGTTTTCGTAGTCTTGTCTTAACTTCAAATAGTATTCTAACTTATTTTCTAGATGCATCCAATCAGAATTTAATGCCGCAAGATTATCTGCACTATCAACAGCAATTCTCACGTGCAATTGTATAATTTGCTCTAGACGTTCAATGCTGTTAGTATTACCCACTATAATAGTTTGCATGCCTGAAGTAAAATCCTCTGCTATATCAATAATAATATCTTGTAAAATAGCTTGCTTAGAGTCTATATGATTATACAAGCTTGCTGCTTTTATGCCCATAGCAGTTGCTAAATCACGCATTGTAACTGCGCTATACCCTTTACTTTTAAAAAGCTTCGCAGCTATTCTAACAATCTCTTGCTTTCGTGTTTCTTTTTTCATTAACAATGCATCCTAAATCTGTTAATTGGTAAGGTATTACTTTAAAACTAGACTCTAAAGTCATAAATTTACACCTCTACAAATATAAGCATGAGCCACAATTTTGAAACCAACCCGCTAATTGATAGATTGCCTCCTCACTTAAAGCAATTTATAAAACCTCAAAATTACGATAACTACTCTCCGATTAACCAAGCGGTATGGCGCTTTGTAATGCGAAAAAACATTTCTTATCTAAGCAAAGTTGCGCATAGCTCTTATCTCAAAGGCTTGGATATGACAGGAATTTCTATAGACGAAATCCCAAGCATGTATGGCATGAATCGTATTCTTAAAGAAATTGGCTGGGCCGCAGTAGCAGTAGATGGCTTTATTCCACCAAACGCATTCATGGAATTTCAGGCATACAAGGTTTTGGTTATTGCTTCTGATATTCGTCAACTTGAAAATATTGAATATACACCTGCACCAGACATTATACATGAAGCTGCTGGGCATGCGCCTATTATTGCAAATCCCGATTATGCTGAATATTTGAGACGTTTTGGTGAAGTTGGAGCCAAAGCTATTTTATCATCACATGACAATGACATGTACGAAGCGGTAAGAAAGCTTTCCATTTTAAAAGAAGCCAAAACCTCAACTACTGCAGAAATTGCAAAAGCCGAAGCTGAAGTCAATACACTTCAGAATAAAAAAGTTTCATTATCTGAAATGGCACAGATTAGAAATCTACATTGGTGGACAGTCGAATATGGTTTAATCGGTACAACTGAAAGCCCAAAACTTTACGGCGCAGGATTATTGTCTTCAATTGGAGAAAGCAAATGGTGTCTATCAGATAAGGTTAAAAAAATACCATATTCTATAAAAGCTGCAGAAACAGAGTTTGATATTACAAAGCCACAACCTCAACTTTTTGTTACACCAGATTTTTCATACTTAATGCAGGTTCTAGATGAATTTGCAAACACTATGGCTTTGCGCAAAGGTGGTTGGCGAGGTTTGAACAAACTCATAGATTCTGAAAAAATTGGTACTATTGAACTTAATACTGGTTTACAAATCTCTGGTGTTTTTACAAAGATGATACGCGATGAAGACAACAATGTGGTCTTCTTTAAAACTGAAGGTCCATCCGCATTGGCTAATCGTGAAAAGGAATTGATTGGTCATGGTACTGAAACACATACTAATGGATTTAGTTCTCCAATCGGAAAATTGAAAGGTATTAATCTTGCTATCGAAAATATGGGTCCACGCGACTTAAAGGCCTACAACTTTTATGACAACAAGCGTATTTCTTTTGAGTACGAAAGCGGCATTGTTGTTGAAGGATTAAACATAACAGGAATCAGAAATCTTCAAGGGAAACTAATTTTAATTCAGTTTGAAGATTGTACGGTAAAATACAATAATGAGATTTTGTTTTCACCGGAAGATGGCACTTTCGATTTAGCTGTTGGTTCATCAATTGTCTCGGCGTATGCAGGAAGTGCAGACTATCATTCTTTTGAAAACTTATATCATGTTTCGGATAGCGCAACTAATCAACCTGAAACTGACAAAGTCAAAATTCAACTTGAAAATCTATATCAAGACGTTAGAGATTTACGGAATAAAAATTCAATATCAGAAGGTGACTTAGTTAGCATTTTCAATACGCTGAAATCTAATTATGATAGCGATTGGTTATTAGCTCTAGAGCTTATGGAATTGGCAGATAAGTTTAATTTTTCAGACTTGAAATTGAAAGTTAACGCATACTTACACGAACAAAAGAATAGTCAACCCAAAATCACACACTTAGTTGATGATGGGTTAGAAATTATAAACGAAGCACATTAGCCTATGGGACTATTTAGTTTTTTATTTGGAAAGAAATCAAATCAAATCCAAGAGTATTTGAAAAAAGACGCTGTAATTTTGGATGTTCGTACACAAAGAGAATACAACATCGAGCATATTGAAGGCGCAATACTTGTTCCGATTTCAGAATTAAAAACCCGCATTGAAGAAATAAAAAAATTGAATAAACCCGTAATTGCACATTGTAAAAGCGGAATTAGATCTGCTCAAGCAAAACAAATACTTAATGCCAACGGCATTGATGCTATTAATGGTGGTGGAATTTCTGCAATGAAAAAAGCTTTACAGTAAAAGCTTTTCAAAATCATCTTCAGCTTTTAGTTGCTCGCCTTTGTACTCAAGCTTCCAACCCAAGGAATTTGTAAGAATATAAAATTTTGATAATTCACTTATTAACCTGTTCTGTGCATTAGACACTAGATTAGATTTTTCTACATTTTCTAATAATGACTTGTTTACACTCTCTTTTATTGTATTATAATCTTCGGCTTCAAAAGAATTTAAAAAGTCGTCCTGTAAATCGTAATATTCCAAATCTGGGCTAATAGAAATTTCGTGCTCAGGAATAGATAATATTTGCAGTGTTTTTGTAGCTTTGTCCATCTTGTACTTTAACTCACTTAAGTCGTAAGCAATTGACACCTTGGCATTAACAACAACAATAGCTCTCTTGTCTGCAGTGAGATAGTCTCCTAAAATTTTCTTAGAGTTTTCATAGTTAAATACTTCAGAAAAATGACCTTCTGTCACTACAAGTTTACTTACGTTTTTAAGTTGCTCTTGGATTAAAGCTGAAGATTCTTTGATGACCACAGTCGGCTGATAGGTACATTGTTTATACAAAAGTATGACCGTTACTGTAAGCAGTATCCCAAATAAAAATTTTTTCATAAATCAATTTTATTAACTATTAAAAATATAGCTTTTAGCTTAGGTATGTCTTTTATTTAAAACGTTAAATTAAAACAGATTAACTAAAAAAAATACTATACAGCATAAAAATTTATTATTTAAACTAAAAGAATCTACTTTTATCAGCTTTTAGCGATTATATAAATAATTAATAGAGTTTATAAATTAAAAAGCTTTTTGTTTAATTTAAAGATAATATTGCCTTTACTATTCATATCGACCATGGTTTATGGTCAAAAATCTACATTGGTACAGAATGTCAATTTTAGAGCAAAAGAGCTTAAGCATTATTTAAACAAAGCTGAAGATAGTCTTATTCTTGAGGGAGAAAGAACTATTTATAAGGTTAATCTTTTTAATAAAGATTATGATGAAACAATAGAGGTAAAAAATAAAAAAATAAAAATCCCTTTATATGACTTAGATATCGGTAGGTATGTTATTGAGGCTATTCTTCTTGACAAACGTATAATTATTGTTCTATTTCGTAATGAACCTTTACTCGACACATACGCTACTGAAGTATCATCAGATATTGAAGACACTAGTGATGCTTTTGAAGACGAAAAAGATGTAGCTAGTACAGAAGATAATTCTGTATATGAAGAAACCAGAAAAGAAGAGACACATTTTAACTCCGAAAACATAAGTGATTTACTCAATTATAAACGACCTATAGTCAAAAAAACATTTAAAAAGAGAAAAGAAAAAAAGCACAAATATAATTACTGGGTATATTACGAAGTTAATAGTGGTCACTATTCGAGAACAATACAAAAAATGGCCACTAAAAAAGATATAGATCGCATGATTGCAAGAAATCAATTAGATGTAAAAACTCTTAAAGGTCAATCTAACATCTTGAAAATATGGGAAATTTATAATAGCAGTATGTTTTTAAAACATAAAGAACTAGACAAAGACTTTATTAATACCAAATCTCCATACTTTAATGCAATACCCTATTACACAACTGAGAGCTATGGTTTTGGGATAAAACCACAGGCAAATTAGTTTTTTTTCAATTCTAATTTTTCAGCAAAGTAATCGCAAAAATCTTTCATGGTAGCTGTCATTTTCTCATCTTGAGTAGCTCGCATAAAGGTATCACTCATCGTTACCAATGTTTGATGGAAAAATTGCTTCATTTCATCCACGGGCATATCTTTTGTCCATAAATCTATACGTAGTGTCTCTTGAGTATTACTATCCCAAACAGATAACATCATGGCTTTGGCTTCTTCATTTTGTATGCCACCGTCTTGTGCAGACCAAGTTAATTTTTCTGGTACTCGGTTTTCATCAAGCTCTACGTTTAATTCAATTTTAGAATTCATCTTATTATTAATTATCGCTTAGGTTTGTATTTAGATTTTTTAAAAATTTCGTCACTATCAGTACGCATTAGCGTTATAATATCAGTACCCGTTCGTTCTGCATAAGCACGTACTATTTGCCAACCAATATATTGCCCTACTCGCCCAGGAGATTCATTATCTAATTCTAAATAAAATTTTGAAAACGGTGCAGGAACAGTAAATCGTGTAAATAATTTTGGGTCTGTACTAAAAAGTAATTCTTTTTCCACAAAGTAACTCCATATCTGAGATTCGTTTTCATTTGCCCATTTTATATCCTCAATAGTATACCCAATTTTGTCTGCGTCAGAAAACTCAGGAATCATAACATCCTTAAAATAAAGTGTTTTCCCATGATATATCATTTCATCAAGAAATGTTTTTCGTTGAGATTGGTACGCATAATTATTAGCATATTTTTCTGCAATCTCAGGTAATATCTGAGTAGACATCATTCTTTCGGCAAAGTACATTGGTGTATTCTGATAAAACTCATGGTCTTGACCAAGGTAATTCATAAGATTTATAATCAACAAATCTCCTTGAAGCACTAATTTGCTTCTATAATCTACATAATCTGCTACTGTAATTACTCGAGGTTGTTTAAAGGTCTTATCATAATATTTTATATGCTGAAAAAGACGTTTTATATTTTCCTTCTCAACTTTAAAATCTCCAAAGGCTTTCTTTCCTTCAGAGAACATTTGTTGTTGTAAATCACTATTAATTCTTTCAACCCAAGAAGAGTCTGATATATATTCAGGAAACAAAAAGGGAAACGTATTTTTAACTTGTGGCAACTTTTGAGCATCAGTATTTAAAAGCACTTTATCAAATCTCTCTACAGTAAAACCCATATCTATTTTGGCTATTTCTTTCTCGAGGGCATTCTCATTTTCGCAAGTCCAGAAAAGAATAAACAACAGAGTAAATAGTATGTGATTAAGTTTTACTTTCATTTCAGAAATATTTTTAAAGCTAAGTCCTTTAAGTTATTTTTGTTTGCAAAGGTACACTTCTTACTATAAAAATTCGAGAATTATGCAAACAGAAAAAGTTATAGATTATATTGTTAATTGGCTAAAAGATTATGCTATAAACGCAAAAGTTAATGGGTTTGTTGTTGGGGTTTCTGGCGGAATAGATTCTGCGGTAACATCGACACTTTGCGCAAAAACAGGTCTAGATATTCTGTGCATAGAAATGCCTATACATCAAGCCGCTAGTCATGTATCTAGAGCAGAAGAACATATAGCACAGCTTAAAGAACGCTTTTCTAATGTAAGTGAAACACGAGTAGATTTGACACCCGTTTTTGAAGAATTTAAAACAGAAGTTAACCTTGATGGTAAACAAGCAACTGTAGATATGGCTCTTGCAAATACTAGAGCCAGATTACGCATGACAACTTTGTACTATCATGCAGGCTTATTAGGTCTATTAGTAGCAGGTACAGGAAATAAGGTCGAAGATTTTGGTGTTGGTTTTTATACAAAATATGGTGATGGCGGTGTAGATTTAAGCCCAATTGCTGACTTATTAAAATCTGAAGTCTATGCTATTGGCGAGATTCTTAATGTACCTACATCAATAATGAAAGCAGCACCAAGCGATGGGCTCTTTGGAGATGCACGTAGTGACGAAGATCAAATAGGTGCTTCGTATCCAGAATTAGAATGGGCTATGCAAATGAAAGACGAAGGAAAGACCTCTGAAGATTTTACTGGACGTCAAAAAGAAGTTTTTGATATTTTTATGCGTTATAATAGATCAAACAAACATAAGATGATACCAATTCCTATTTGTGAAATTCCTAAAGATTTGATGTAAAAAATATTAAATTCATAATTTTTTCAAAAAATCCCTGCATTTTTTATTGTTTTAGCATTGACTTTTCGTACTTTTGTTTAAGTAATACCACTAATCCCCCTAAGAACCTTTTTAAATTAGTAATTACTTAAATCACCAATTATGGCAAAGATACTATTAGTAGATAGCCACCCTGTCGTTCGTGAAGGACTAAAACAAACATTAAACAAAAACCCTGAATATCAAGTTGTTGGGGACTTGGGTAGCGGTGTCGAAATTTTCGAATTCATAAGAGAAAATGATGTAGATATCATCATTTCTGAAATTGACTTACCAGAACTTAATGGTATCACAGCTTTGCGTGCTATTAAAAAAGAGCACAAAACTATTAGAATATTAATGTTTAGCCACCAACCAGAAGAAATATATGCCATTAGCACACTTAAAGCTGGCGCATCTGGATATTTGTCTAAAAGTGCAAACACATCAAAAATTGTTGAAGCTATTGACGCTATAAACCAAGGTAAAGTTTACTTAAGTGAAAAAATGGATAAGCACTATAAGTATACAGACACTGCAAAAAGTAGAGCACGTCTATTTAAGCGATTGTCTACTCGTGAAGTGGAAGTTCTTAAACTATTATCTATTGGAAAAAAGAATAAACATATAGCTACAGAGCTTGATATTAACGAAAAAACTGTTAGTACCTATAAAGCACGTTTATTTAAAAAACTGAATGTGGATAATATTATAGACTTGGTACATCAAGCAAAACATCATGATTTGGCTTAACCACCAACAACTTTACCCAATTTTCTTGATAGTAACATTTTAAGTCCTAGGTAGTCTTTAACGTCCTCCATTATGCTTTTGCTGTCAGAATTTTCTTTTAAGGTTTCATCTTTAAAAGCAGACACCTTTTGGTCTATTAAAAAACAACGTAAACTTAATATTGTTTGGCTTACTAATTGAGGCACTGTATGACCCTTATCTTTTGGTATAATATTATTACGCTCCCAATCATGTAGGGCATATTTTTCGTCATCCATTAAAATTCCTGTAACCATAGGCGCAATTTCTGGTTTTAACTCTTGCATAAACGCTTTAGTAGAAAAATTTTCATCTTGGTTTAACTTATCTATAATAGAATAATAAAGCATTTTAAAATTTGCATCGCTAAACTGCATTTCGTCTTCTTGCAAATCCAAGTAGATTTTTTCGAAAACTCGTGTTTCGTGCACAACAGGCTCTAATATCAAATCACCAGAAACCTCATCTTCTTTAAGTACTAAATCTTCAAACTTTTCGGTCTTATTACCATAGATTAATAAGATTTCTATAATCTTTCGTTCTAATTCGTACTGAATATCAACTTTACGAGTTGGTTTAGGCTCAGTCTTAACAACATCAAAAGCTTTGCGCTCTTGCTTATATTTTTTATTGGCTTCTTGAGATTCTTTTTTATTAATCTGAGCTAGTGTACTAAACAATACCGATTCACTAATATCCATAATACGCGCACACTCTTGGATGTAGACCTCTTTTTTTATCTGGTCTGGAATCTTAGCTATACTATTTACAATATCCCTAATGGTTTCTGCTTTTTTAATAGGGTCGTTTTTAGTGTCCTCAAATAATAATGATGCCTTAAACTGTATAAAGTCTTTAGCGTTTTCGGAGAGGTAATCTGTAACTTCTTGAAGTGTATTGTTTTTAGAAAAGCTATCTGGGTCTTCGCCATCAGGAAACGTGCAAACACGCACATTCATACCTTGCTCCAAAATTAAATCTATACCACGAATAGAAGCACGCATACCAGCTGCATCACCATCAAAAAGTACGGTGATATTATTGGTTAGTCGCTTTATCAAACGAATTTGGTCTGGCGTTAATGCTGTACCAGAAGACGATACCACATTTGTAATACCACGTTGGTAAAACTGAATAACATCCGTGTAACCTTCCACCAAATAACAATTATTTTCCTTTGCAATGGTTTGTTTGGCAAAATAAAGTCCATAAAGCACTTTGCTTTTATGGTATATCTCACTCTCTGGCGAGTTTAGGTATTTGGCTGCTTTTTTATCATTACCCAAAATACGACCACCAAAACCAAGCACGCGACCACTCATGCTATGTATTGGAAACATGACACGACCTTTAAACCGATCAAAGTGTTTCTCTGGCTTTACAATAGTCAGTCCTGTGCCTTCAAGGAATTCTATCTTATAACCGTTTTTTAAAGCATCGTCCGTAAAGGATTGCCACTCGTCTAATGAGTAACCTAACTGAAACTTCTTAATAGTCTCATCCGTAAAACCTCGCTCTTTAAAATAGCTCAACCCAATGGCTTTGCCTTTATCAGTTTTATGCATGGTTTTCTGAAAATATTCATTGGCGTACTCACTTACCAAATACAAACTCTCTCGTGTATTAGCCTTTTCTTTTTCTTCGTCTGTACGCTCGGTTTCCTCAATCTCAATGTTATACTTTTTAGCGAGGTATTTTATAGCTTCAGGATAAGTAAAGTGTTCATGCTCCATTAAAAATGTTACCGCATTACCGCCTTTACCCGTTGAGAAATCTTTCCAGATTTGTTTTACTGGAGACACCATAAAGCTTGGTGTACGCTCCTCACTAAAAGGGCTCAATCCTTTAAAATTACTACCAGATTTTTTGAGCTGTACAAAATCGCCGATAACCTCCTCAACTCGAGTAGTCTCAAAAACTTGTGCTATGGAATTTTGTGAAATCAATATTGAAATATAAACAGATGGTAAATTTAATAAACTAAAACTAACAATAGATTTAATGTTTATATTTATTGACAGAATAAGCTTTTTAAAGACTTTAAGAGCAAATAAGCCAAACACAAATCTTGTTTTATTCTATAAATTCTATAGATAAAATTTAGTATCTATTTGAATATAAATTAGCTATTACACATTTAAATTTACCTTGGGCAAAAATTTGGAGGAACTAAAAACGTGTTACAATAGTGTGTATATTTAATTGCCTGAATTTCTTTCTGCTAATTGGAAAATTCTCCAATTTTCCTCCAGACTCGTCCTCTTTTGCTATCTTAGTTGTAATCGAAACTAACATACACAAAAAAGTTAACTCCAATATAAAATCGCAAAAAATGAAGGTTACTGCTGAAAAAAATGAAAAAGTTGCAAATATGATTTTTGCATCTATTTATCCACTTTACTGGAATAGATTGGAAAAGCATGGTAGAACAAAAGAAGAGTTCCATCAAGTAATAGAGTGGTTAACTGGTTTTGATGAAGATAAATTACAAACACTTATTGCAGAGAAAGTAACGTTTAAAACGTTTTTTGAAAAAGCAAAAATCCATCCCAATGCACACATGATTAAAGGTATTGTTTGTGGTTATAGAATTGAAGAAATAGAAGATGAATTTGAAGTTTACAAACAATGTAGACAAATGGAAAAACTGATTGATGAATTGGCAAAAGGTCGTAAAATGGAGAAAATTTTGCGAAAAGAAAAGAAATAAACTTAAACAAATACTCAGTGCTTACAAATATAAACCCAAAATTACCCATGCGTGATAAAAATGCTACTAAAGTATTTTACATCGACCAATTAGGATTTAAAGAACTAGGGAGCGAGAATTATGAAGTTTATTTGATGGTAGGAAAAGATCATGTTGAAATTCACTTTTTTGAATTTAAATCTTTGAATCCAAAAGAAAATTATGGACAAGTATATCTTAGAACAGATAACATTGATGCACTTTACCAATCGGTATTAGATAATAATATAAATATTCATCCAAATGGCCCATTAGAAATAAAACCTTGGGGGCAAAAAGAATTTTCAGTACTTGACCCAGATAACAACCTATTAACTTTCGGTCAAAGTATCTAATAACGCAAAAAAGCCTCAATCTTTAAATAGATTGAGGCTTTTTTAATTAAAATATTGATTGATTTAGTCTAAATCCCAACGAAGACCTAATGAGATATTATTTTGATCAAACGCTTGATCTTTAAATAGTGGACTTAAGTCGTATTTAGCATAGATCGATAAATCACCCCAGCCGATATAACCACTAAGTCCATAAACAAAATTAGAGGCATTAAAATTTCGTTTTTGCTTATCTTTTACACGGTCACCATCAGCATCTTCATAGACTAATTTTTGCATTGACCCTAAACGAACGCCTCCATATCCACCAAGACCTATTCTAAACTTATTATCTGTAAAATAACGTACGCGATTACTGTACTCCTTTTTTGTAGATGGGCCAAACTCAAAATGCACAGGCAATACTAAATTAGTAACCCTAAACTTAGCGCTCTTTAGATTTGACGGAAAATCTTGAAGTGTGGTCTGATCTCCATTCTCAACAAAATATTTATTGTTTTTTATATCAAACTTGTTCCATTGAAATGAAAATCCATAGTTAAGTCTAGCAAAATTAGAATTTTTAAATAATCGTGTTTGCCATACCCAACCCAACTCTACAAATCCTGAACCTCCTAATTTGTAAGGCGAATCATCTAACCCTTGGCCATCTCCAATAGCATTATTAAATCCTAAAGCAAATACCATTCTGTTAGTTGTACGAAGATCGTATTTAGGCGGCTTTCTCTTTCCAGATTTTATAGAAAATCCTATTCTGCTTCCATCTTCAGAATCTGCAACAAATCCTATATATGATGAGTTTTCGCTATCTAAATTTTCAGCATAAGGATTTCTTCTAACTAATTCTATTTTTCTATCAATGATAGCTAATCTATCAGCAATATTTGCAGCTCTCTTTTTTGCAGCTTCCTTTTTTAATCGTTCTGCTTCGCCTGCAGTTATCTTGCCTTCATCTAGCTGTCTATTGATACCTTCAATATCTGCTTTAAGGAAATCACGCTCTTGGTTTTCAATCTGTTTTTTTTCCTCTTCCAGGGTTTTAATTTGATTTTCTTTGTAGAATTCAAATTTGTTATTTGTAGAATCTTTTTTAGTTTTTTTATCCTTTTCTTGAGCACTAATATTGCTTACAAATAAGCATAGGACTAGTGCTACAACATATTTAGTAATTGTTGTCATTGTTCGTTTTTTTTTAATTAATGATTTAGGTTTTTGTTCCTTTTTTGATTGATTAAAATCTAATTATTACGTTCGGCAACTGCAGTTTTTACCTTTTTATAATTGTCTTTTAAGGTTTCGTAAATACGAGTTCTAAAAGATTGCCCCATCGCTTCTTCAACGTCTTGAAGTAAGGCATCCGCGTCAACAACATTAGAACTTTTCTTTAATGCTTTATCTATAAGTAACTCTCGGTTTGCCACCTTTAAAAGTGAGTCTATTTGCTGATCCGTTACTGTATTTTTATTCTTAGATTTTGCATTTTGCAGCACCTTTGCTACTGAATTGAATTCTACTTCTGTCTTTGGTATTAACAAATCTTGAGATGTCTTTTTAAGTTCCAAATTATCTGTCTTTTGAGGCGCTTGTTTTTCAATTTTTGCCACATCATTTGTCACAGGTTTAAGCATGATTTTTTGAATCGTTTTAACCTGATTTGCGCTTTCCTTAATTACAGTTTTTGGTGCTTCAATCTGGGTTTCAGCTTCCTTAAAAATCTCATCGTTTTCTGTTGCAACTACATCTTCTATTACAGTCTCATTATTATCAATGATTTTCTCTTCGTCTTTTGGTTCTATTACATTTTTAATTTCATCTTTAACTATGATATCATCTATTGATGTTTCATCTTGTTGACCGAAATAAGCAATAGATACAAAAACCAATGCCGCTATGCTTGCTGCTATACCAAACCACCAAAATGATGCTTTTTTGCTGCGCTTATCATCTGCATCTAACTGCTGTGATAGCTTAGACCATGCTTCTGCAGACGGCATAACTATGCGCTGCTCTAGCTTGTCTTTTATATGTTCTTCGAATTTAATTGGTGCCATAACTGGTCTTATTTAAGTCTTTTATTTTTTGCTGAAGCAATTGTCTTGCTTTGTATAATTGCGATTTTGATGTGCCTTCAGAAACCTGAAGCATCTCAGCAATTTCGTAATGTTTATATCCCTCAATGGCGTACATAATAAATACCATTTTATAACCTTCTGGCAAACTATCTATTAAGCGTTGAATTTCTGCTACTTCTATATTAGAGTTAATACTATCTGTTGAATTTTGTTTGAAATCGACTTCCTCAACAGGAAACTCTAATTGCTTTTTGCTTCGTAAATACGATATGGCCTCTCTAACCATAATACGGCGTATCCAACCTTCAAAACTACCTTCACCTTTAAAGTTTTTTAAATGCTTAAAAACTTTAAAAAAACCGTTAAGCATTACTTCCTCGGCTTGATGTACATCTTTTACATAATAACGACAAATGCTTAGCATTTTTGGTGCATGCAACTCATATAATACATGCTGCGCTTCGCGATTATTTTTCGCTGCTTTTGCTATGAGTTTTTTTTCGTTATTATGAAGTTGAATAACTTTCATTCCATTTTTACTAGTGATGGTTTGCACTTCTATTTATAAAGACGCAAGTGGTTTTGTTTTGGTTGCCTGAAGGTTAAAAATTATTTTTCAAATTTTAAAAAATATCAATGAAATTGATACTTTCAGAATGAAAAATTATTTTTTACGCTCTATAACGTAATTGACCATTAAGATTAATGAGGCCTTAAATTCAGATTCTGGGTAGTCAGCTAATATGTCTAAGGCTTCTTTTTGAAATACAATCATTTTTTGTTCTGCATAATCTAGTCCACCTTTATCAATGACAAAAGCGATAAGCTCTTTAACTCGTTTTTTATCTTTATTATGGTTCTTTACAGAATTAATCAACCAAGATTTTTCTTTTTTTGAAGCGTTATTTAAAACATAAATTAAAGGCAAAGTCATTTTTTGCTCTTTAATATCTATACCTGTTGGCTTTCCTATTTTGGTTTCACCATAATCAAACAAATCGTCTTTAATCTGAAAAGCCATTCCAATGAGCTCACCGAATTTTCGCATTTTTTCGACTTCTGCTGAATTAGGTTTTACCGAAGCGGCACCCAAACTACAACATGCTGCAATGAGTGTTGCTGTTTTCTGGCGGATGATTTCGTAATAGACATCTTCTGTAATATCTAACTGACGTGCTTTTTCAATCTGAAGCAATTCGCCTTCACTCATTTCTCGTACAGCAATAGAAATAATTTTGAGTAAGTCAAAATCGTTATTATCGATAGATAACAACAATCCTTTTGACAATAAATAATCACCAATAAGAACGGCTATTTTATTTTTCCAAAGGGCATTTATAGAAAAGAAACCTCGGCGACGATTACTATCATCTACTACATCATCATGAACCAAAGTTGCAGTGTGAATTAACTCAATTACTGATGCACCGCGATATGTGCGTTCACTCACTTCGCCATTATTCATCATCTTTGCCACCAAAAACACAAACATTGGTCGCATTTGCTTGCCTTTTCTGTTAACGATATAATGAGTAATTCTGTTGAGAAGTGCCACCTTGCTTGACATAGCGAGTCTGAACTTTTGTTCAAAAAGTTCCATTTCGTAAGCAATAGGTTGTTTTATTTGTTCAGTTATCTTCACTCGATAATCGAGATTTTTATATTCAAAGATACAATCTTATCTACTTTAAAGTTATGCTTTAACTCTTATTTGCCAATTGCCCACATGCGGCATCAATATCCTTACCTCGGCTTCTACGTACAGTCACAGTAATATTGTTAGCTTCTAAAACTGACACGTACATATCTATGGCTTTTGAATTGGCTTGCTGAAACATACCATCATCAATAGGATTATATTCTATAAGATTGACTTTACTTGGCGCAAACTTGCAGAATTGCACTAAAGCATCTACATCCTTACGCTGGTCATTAATACCTTCCCATACTACATATTCGTATGTGATTCTATTCTTTGTTTTTGAATACCAATATTCTAGAGCTTCCCGTAAATCACTTAAAGGAAATGTTGCATTAAAAGGCATTATAGAAGTCCTAACCTCATCAATTGCAGAATGCAAAGACACTGCTAACTTAAACTTTACTTCATCATCCGCCATCTTTTTAATCATCTTTGGCACACCTGATGTAGAAACTACTATACGCTTAGGTGACATACCCAAACCTTCATCAGAGGTAATTTTGTCAATAGCTTTAATGACATTTTTATAATTCATCAAAGGTTCGCCCATTCCCATAAATACAATATTACTTAACGGGCGGTTATGATACAAACGGCTCTCATTATCAATGGCTACAACTTGATCATAAATCTCGTCTGGATTGAGATTACGCATACGTTTTAAGCGTGCAGTAGCACAAAACTTGCAATCTAAACTACACCCGACTTGAGAAGACACACATGCTGTTGTACGGGATGCTGTTGGGATAAGAACAGACTCTACGATTAGGTCATCATGAAGTCTTACGGCGTTTTTAATGGTACCATCTTCACTACGTTGCATTTGGTCTACTCGAATGTGGTTAATCACAAAATTATCCTCGAGCATCTGTCTCGTTTTTAATGAAACATTAGTCATATCCTCAAAACTATGCGCCGATTTTTGCCATAACCACTCATACACTTGATTACCTCGAAAAGCCTTGTCTCCGTTGTTTACAAAAAACTCTCGAAGTTGATCTTTGGTTAATGCGCGTATGTCTTTTTTCTTAATTTCCATTTGGTGCAAAAGTAATGAAAAGCTATTAGCTAGATAATTAAAAAAGCCTCTTAAACATTAACCTTAAATGCTTAAGAGGCTTTCTAATTTATAGAATTTTGGTTAGATGATTAACATCGCATCACCGTAAGAATAAAATTTATACTTTTCTTTTACTGCTTCTGCATAAGCTTCTTTCATAAAATCATGCCCTGCAAACGCTGAAACCATCATTAGTAATGTAGATTTTGGAGTGTGGAAATTTGTAATCATGCAGTTAGCAATACTAAAATCATATGGAGGGAAAATAAATTTATTAGTCCACCCTTCATATGGATTTAATGTTCCGCTTGAAGATACCGAGCTCTCAATTGTACGCATAGATGTTGTTCCTACAGCACAAATACGTTTCTTATTTTTTTGCCCTGCATTGATAATATCTGCAGCATTTTGTTTAATCTCTATCTCTTCACTATCCATTTTGTGCTTCGATAAATCCTCTACTTCAACTGGATTAAAAGTACCTAAACCAACATGTAATGTTACTTCTGCACGTTGAATTCCTTTTATCTCTAATCGCTTTAATAAATGCTTAGAAAAGTGTAAGCCTGCAGTTGGTGCTGCTACTGCACCTTCGTTAGTGGCGTATATCGTCTGATAACGTTCTTCATCTTCTGGTTCTACATCTCTATTGATATATTTTGGTAATGGTGTTTGCCCAAGCTCCGTTAATTTTGTTCTAAAATCACTATAAGACCCGTCATAAAGAAAGCGCAATGTACGACCTCTTGATGTTGTATTATCGATAACCTCAGCTACTAATGTTTCGTCTTCACCAAAGTACAATTTGTTTCCGATTCTGATTTTACGAGCAGGATCTACTAAAACATCCCAAAGACGTTGATCTTGGTTTAATTCTCTTAATAAGAATACTTCGATACGTGCTCCAGTCTTTTCTTTGTTACCGTATAGTCTAGCAGGAAATACTTTAGTATTATTTAAAATCATCACATCACCTTCATCAAAATAATCGATAATATCCTTAAACATTTTATGTTCGATTGTTTGGTTGGCTCTATCCAATACCATTAAGCGTGATTCATCTCTATGCTCTGCAGGATGCTCGGCTAGTAATTCTTCTGGAAGGTCAAAACTAAAGTGTGATAATTTCATGTATGAGTATTATTTTTTGAAGTGGCAAATATACAATCTCGAGATAGGCGATGTCAAGTAAACAGGCAATTATTTAATCTGAAAACCAATATGTTTTAAATCTTTCCAAAAATCGGGGTAAGATTTAGAAACAACATCTGCTTCTTTAATTAAAATTGAAGTCCTTAAAGCCAAAGGCGCAAAGGCCATTGCCATACGATGGTCTTTGTAGGTCTCTATTTCAATTTCAGGACTAATTGTATCTGAAGACTCTAACGTCAAAGCATCATTGGTTACTGAAATATTAGCGCCTAGCTTAGTCATTTCGTTTTGCAAAGCTAATAACCTATCGGTTTCTTTAATTTTTAAGGTATGAAGCCCAGTTAAATGGCAAGCTAAACCCAAACCAAAAGCTGTAACCGAAATGGTTTGCGCAATATCCGGTGCATTGCTTAGGTCTAGATTAATTTTAGATTGACGATTAACGATTGACGATTTACTAAGTTTGATTTTACTTTCTGAATATGTAGTTTCCACTCCGAATTGGCTGTAGATTTCTGCCAAAACGGAATCGCCTTGAAGCGAATCTTTTTTATATGATGACAACTCGATTTGGGTACCGATTTCACTTAATGCAACTATACTATAAAAATATGAGGCTGACGACCAATCAGATTCTACAACTAGCACTTGCGATTTAACTGTTTCAGTTTTTGGTTTTACAGTAATGACATTTCTTTTAAATGAATTTTCAACACCAATTTGATCTAATAAACTCAGTGTCATTTTTATATAAGGGACAGACGTTATTTTTCCATCTAAGGTTAGCTCTAACCCATTTTCTATACTTGAAGCAATAAGTAATAATGCCGAAATGTATTGACTACTTACATTAGCTTTTAGTGTTACCTTATTTTGAGTAAGTTTTTTTCCAGTTATTTTTAGAGGTGGAAACCCTTCATTTTCTAGATATGAAATATCTGCACCTAAACTATTTAGAGCATCAACCAAAATACCTATTGGTCGTTCTTTCATTCTTTTAGAACCCATTATAATTGTCTGTCTACCTAGTTGAACAGAAAAATAGGCTGTTAAAAAACGCATTGCAGTTCCAGCATGGTGTATGTCTATTAACTCATCATCTGATGCTAGAGCTTTTTGCATTAGTTGAGAATCGTCAGAATTTGATAGATTTTCAATCTCAATATTTGGGTATAGTGCTTGAAGAATCAGTAACCTGTTAGCTTCACTTTTTGAACCCGTAATCGCTATTTGCGTTATTGGTTTTATACTCGAATTTTGTAGATGTATTGTCATAAAAATAAATTCCCGCCGAAGCAGGAACAAATTTACTCGATAATCGAGATTAAAACATAATATTTATTGATAATCTCAATTTTTAATTCTTTGATAATCTCAGTTTTTATTTGCTTAGAACTCTATTTTAATTTATCATTATTGTGATGCCTATCATGGTCTCGTTTGGTCTTTTTATCCATCTTTTCATCAAAAGCAGATTGCAAATCGATACCTGTTTGATTTGCCAAGCATAAAACCACGAAAACGACATCAGCCAACTCTTCGCCAAGATCTTTGTCTTTGTCACTTTCTTTTTCGCTTTGCTCACCATAGCGCCTTGCTATAATACGTGCTACCTCACCAACTTCTTCTGTAAGTTGCGCCATATTGGTTAGCTCGTTAAAATACCTAACACCATGTTCTTTAATCCAACGATCTACAGCTTTTTGAGCATCTTGAAGATTCATAACTTATATTTTAGAGAGTACTATTTGCTCTGCTTGCTTCTCAACAATTTTTCCATAAAATTCTTTAAATACACTATAATCTGCAGAATCTATATATGCCGATTTTAAATCAAACTCTGAACTTAGCTGAATGAAATTTCCGTTTTCTTTTACAACAAAAGAAAATTTAATTTCTCCACCTTTAAACTCCATAACCTCACTTTGAGGTAAGGTCTCTACTTTATAGCCTTGAGGCAGCATAATGTTTACTTTATACTTATCCTTAAACGGGATTGAGAAATCAATAGGATATTTACGCTCATCTAACTTAAACGGACTCTCCTTTTCTGCCATAAACAGTAAAGGACTAAAGTATAATTTTCCACCAATATCATCTATTGCATCCGTTAATTCATAATCGTAAGATATCGCCAGTGCATTATTGTCTTTATTTTCTAGTTTTAAGTTAGCAACCTCAATAGCACCTTTATCTTCTTCTATAGACTTTACTTGGTCGTCTTTACTTAAACCCATATATCGTTTTTTGTATCGAAGCGCTAAGTTGGAGGTTATCATCTGTCTTACTTTACCAGAAATGCTTAAATCTTCTTCCAATTTAATGTTAAGTGATGTAGATTCTTGAGATTGTTGACTTGGCATTAAAGACACCCAATTAGATGAGCCATCATCTTTAATTAAACGACCTTTCCAATTTAAAACACGCTCTGGGAGCACATTCAAGGAACTAAATTTATCAGTAGCGTCTATAAGCACGTATTGACCTTGGTTCTCTACCATACAAATGACATAATTAAAGCCTTTTCTTGTTGGGTATAGTGGAACACCATTATTCTTAGTACTCACTAATACGGGATTAGCATTAACACCCTGAGACTTAAGCATTGCTATGAGTAGCAAATTTATATCTGCTACATTGCCTTCTCCTTCTTTATAAGCATCTTTAGTTCCTTTGTAAGCCGAAACACCATAATAACCATTCCATTTGACCTTAGTTTTTACATAGTTAGATAATAATGCTGCTTTTTGAAACGGATTATCTATACCTGCTGCAATGGATGCGATATCATCGTCAAAAAAGTTTGTTCTTTTAATCTGATCACCAAAACTAGGGCGCTTGTATATAGATTTTGATACTTGTTCCCATGTCGAAGAAAAAGACTTCTGCGGAGCACCAAATTCATTAAGAATTGCAGACAATTCAAAACTCATTTTAGAAATATAGTTGCCCATACTACCTGCATAAGCTTCTTCTTTTAAAGCTGGTACATTAGTATCAACTATAGTAAGAATATCTTCAAAATATGAATTATTAGTGTTATTATATGCTGAAGTATTTTCAGTAGCCGAAGTACCTAAAAAAGAGCCTCTTCTAGTTGGTAAAGTTCTTTTTTCTCTAGACTCTTTAACTCTAGGGAAATATGATGCCTTTGTGTTATTAAATTTATTATATCTATAGAACTGAGGTGTAGTTATTTTTACATTTATTTTATTAATTGGCACATTATATTGAAGTGCTACATCATCAATAACTAAAAAAGGTGACACTATTTTATAAGTATATTCTATTACACAACCATCTTGGATATTTGGCATTGTAATGGTATTAATTTGAGTGAAATCATTATAGTCTTCCTCAAACATGCCGTCTTTTTTTAATTTTGTTTTTGCAACCTTAGTTCCTTCTAAATTATACGTATATCCTTTTAAATTAGACACTTTCTCTTTTTTTGCTCCAGAACTTCCTTGATATAGAAATATCTTTTTGGTTGCCCAATCATAACCTTCTTTATTATAAATTTTGATTCGCTCAGTAACCTCTCTATGTTGCATAAATCCATCATAATCTGTAAGAACAAAATAAATGCGCTCCTTCTTTGATAATACAGCAGCATTAGCTGACGAATCCATTGGGTGTACTTTTTCTTGTAGTTCTTCTTTTGAGACTTTACCAAATTTAAAGTCTTGAGCTTTTGCAAATGTTACAAGCGCCAATAAAGCTGTGAATGTTAAAAGTTTTTTCATTTTTGAAAGATTGTGTGGTTTGGTATTCAATTGACTTTAAGCACAATTTTAGTTTTATCGAGTTTTACAATGTGCTTTTTAAAATCTCTAAAAGCATTATAATCTTCTTTATTATAATTGCCTTTATTCATTATATAAGTCCTAGTGTACTTTATCTTATTATCGTTAAGTTGTTCTATTTTATATTCGTATGACCCAAAATTAGATTCGATTTTTTCGCCTTCGCCCATCGCTTCAACAGCAACACCTTCTGGCAAATTAATAATAAACTTATCTACATCTTTGTATGCCCTTTGGAGTTTAAAATCTAAGTTTCGCTTCTCGTATCTAGGCGGAATATTTGTAACTCTATTAAACATGTTGGGCATCAAAATTAATCGACTACCACTTTTTGAAGCATAATTAGATGCTTTTAAATCAACACTTTCTGTAAGAACAACGTCTTCTTTATTATTATTGATATCTATTAACGCTATTTCTAAGTTATTGATATTATCCCAATATTCCTTATAGCTCAATTTTTGATCTCTTAAGGATTTATTGACAACACGCTCATGTAAATTATATTGATATCCTGTTGTTTTGACTTCTACTTGAGCAGATATGTCTCCAGTTGCTGTTAAGCTTACGTTTGCCGTTGTTATTTGCTGGCTATCATCAGCGTTATAGACTTTGGTATGCACTATTTTTCCTCCTTCGGGTGTTACCAAAAGTACATCTCTATCATCTGTAAAACCGGCAGTAAACCCAAATGGATTGGTTTGACTTGTGCACTCTAAGAAGACATTTTCTTCATTGTTAGGAACACACAAAATAACATGATTTCCTTCAGTTACGGAAAACTCACTATCTATACTTTTTATATCATCATCTCCCCAAACTACTGTGTAATAAGACGGAACTCCAACGGCTTCTAAAAGTGCTTTTGTATAATTGGTTAAACCTTTACAGTCTGAATATCCTAGCTTATCTACATCTGTTGCATCCATAGGCTTCCACCCGCCAATACCAACCTGCACACTGATATATCTGGTTTTGTCTTGCATGTATTGGTATATCTGCTTTGCTTTTTCGAGATTATCAGTTGTATTTGCAGTTAAAGCTTTTACCTCATCAATTGCCGATTGCGGAATTGCATCTGTACCAGTAATTAGTTTGTTATACATCCATTTTCCAAAATCTTCCCAATTGTTGTTTTCGCCTTTAACACCTTCCATATTAAAAGTGCTTAATGCAGGCTTTAAACTAGGTATAATATTAGAAATTCCTGGATTATACGCTTCGTACTTAATACCATTTAAATTTTTGGCTTTTACATGTGTATCTGATATTACTTCAATATTATATGCATCAAAATTCTCTGATTTCGTTCTAATCTTTATGTCTGAATTATTAATAATCTTGTATTCGGAATTTTCAACAGACACATAATAATCGTCTATAGGATGCCATTGAGGAACAAATGCAGTGCTTTTCATTTGCACTTCTGAAACATACTCAATAGTATAAGGGTATTTTACAGGTGTATAGCTAAGATATTTTACACGACTGTCTGAATATAACGTACCACCACTAACAGCGCTTTCATCAGAAAAGTCTCTAAGCTTAAATTTTTTAATTTCTTTACCTGACTCGTTATAAATACGAGCCTCCATTTTCTTTATTTTAGTATTATTATCATAACCTTCGTAAGCGTTTTGATGACGATTACCATACTCATTAAAGACCGTTACAATTCTAGTTGTAGTAACATACATATCATCAAAATCATTGACTTCCACAATCTGCTTATCAAACCTAACAACAGCATTAGCTTTTATTTTTAATTGAAGCGGGATTGTGTTTGCTTTATAATCGGAATCTGACTGAGAATACCCAAATGTGGAAAGAAACAAAAAAACACATGCCACAGGCATTTTTAAAAACTTCATTGACAATTATTTATAAAGTAAATATAGTATCTAAGATTCTCTTTGTCAAATGATATTTGTAATTTTATTCTTACATTTTTTGTTTGCTATCTATTATAATGGTCACTGGTCCGTCATTAATTAAATTTACTTTCATATCTGCGCCAAACTTTCCTGACTGGACAGATTGACCTAGATTATTTTCTAATGTTGTTTTAAAACTTTCATATAACGGAATTGCTATTTCAGGTTTTGCTGCTTTTATATAACTCGGTCGATTGCCTTTTTTGGTACTAGCATGTAATGTAAATTGACTCACTACTATAATATCGCCTTTGATATCTTGAATAGATTTATTCATCACGTTGTTTTCGTCAGGAAAAACTCGAAGCCTTACAAGTTTATGGCACAACCAATCTATATCTTCTTGCGAATCTTCTTCAACAATACCTAGAAGCACTAACATACCATTGCCAATGGACGCTACTATTTTTTTATCTATGATTACCGAAGCTTCAGAAGCACGTTGGATGACTACTTTCATGTGTTACTATTTATTGTTTTTCAATGGTCACATGGAACAACCATATTATCATCTTTCTAATTGACTTAAAAATAATCATGGTTGTTTCATAACTTAGTTCTCATCCCAATTATCTGTTCTGTAATGTTCATCTTCACCTTCTAAAATCTGAAGATAACTTCTATAGCGTGAATATGAAACCTCATCATCCTCTAAAGCGGATTTAACAGCACATTTTGGTTCTTTAAGGTGCATACAATTATTAAACTTACAGTCTTGCTTTAGTGCAAAAAATTCAGGAAAATAATCTCCAACCTCTTCTTTTTCCATATCTACAACACCAAAGCCTTTAATCCCTGGTGTATCAATTATTTTGGCATCGAAACTTAAATCGAACATCTCTGCAAAAGTAGTGGTATGTTGTCCTTGCATATGCTGATTTGATATCTCTTTTGTCCTTAAATCTAAAGAAGGCTCAATAGCATTTACTAAGGTAGATTTACCAACACCTGAGTGCCCAGCAAACATGCTCACTTTACCTTCCATGAGCACTTTTACTTTATCAATATTTTTTCCTGTAGCAGCAGAAATACCTATACATTCATATCCTATTTTTCTATAAATGCTCGCCAAATACTTCACTTCTAAGATGGTTTCTTCATCATAAGCATCAACCTTATTAAAAAGTAAAACGGTTTTTACACTATATGCTTCGGCAGTGACTAAAAAACGGTCTATAAAACTGGTAAATGTTGGCGGATTATTTATAGTCACTAATAAAAACACCTGGTCTATATTAGAAGCTATGATGTGTGTCTGTTTTGAAAGGTTTACAGATTTTCTAACAATATAATTTTTTCGTTCTTCAATGCGCTTAATAACACCTGTTTCGGTGTTGTTCTTAGTTTCTACATCAAATTCTACAGTATCCCCAACAGAAATGGGGTTGGTGCTTTTTATGCCTTGTATCCGGAATTTACCCTTAATACGGCACTCGTAAAACTTGCCGTTTGGCGTTTTTACGGTGTACCAGCTTCCTGTTGATTTGTATACTGTTCCTGTCATAATCTATGGTTTACAAAGAAACAACATTTCGGATTCATACAACTTATTAATATTTGTATATTTCGTACAACAAATTAAATAAACATTATGAAAAAACTTTTCTTACTTGGAACACTGTTGTTTTTTGTAAACCTAAGCTTTGGACAAACAAGCTTATACGAAAACCCTGAATTTGATGAGATTGCAAAAAACCACAAGAATATTGCCATTTTACAATTCAAAACGCAAGTAAAGCTTAGACCTAAACAAATGAAAGATATGACGCCCGACAAACTAGAGCGTCTAGAAAAAGCGGAAAGCAAAGGTCTGCAAGCAGGTATGCATTCCTGGTTTTTAAAAAGAAAGAAAAGAGGAAAAATGACTTCTATAGAGGTTCAAGACCCTAAACGTACTAATGCATTGTTGGCAAAAGAAGGTATCACTTACGACAACATTCAGGATCAACTTCCAGAAGATTTAGCTAAGATTTTAGGCGTAGATGCTGTGATTAGTGGTGACTATGAAACTAACAAACCTATGTCTGAAGGAGCTTCAGTAGCACTAGGATTAATTGTAGGTTTTTGGGGTTCTACCAATTCTGCCACTGTAAATATGAGTGTTTATAATGGTGTTGACGCTGTTCTTTTATGGAATTATAACAAAAAGGTTCGAGGAAGCATAGGAAGTTCTCCCGAGGATTTAGTAAATATTTTAATGCGAAAAGCATCAAGACGTCTTGCATATACCAAGAAGAAATAAACCTCTTCTTGAGAATAACAAAAAAAGGCTCGCTGATTGCGAGCCTTTTTTTGTTTCTTAGTTATTAATAATCTTCTCTTGATGATTAATCGATTCTTGATGAATAGCCTTAAATACTCGAAGTATAAACTCTTCACTTAAATTTTTATCTTCGCCTTGAAGAATCATTTTTCCTAAAATCTCGTTCCATCTTTTAGATTGTAATACAGCCACGTTATGGTCTTTTTTAAGTTGACCAATAGCATCGGCAATATTCATGCGTTTACCTAACATTTCGATCAATTGATGATCCACAACATCTATTTGTGTTCTTAAAGTATTAATGTTATTTCTAAACTCTGCTGCTTCACCAATTTCTTTACGGATACGCAAATCTTCAGTATACTTTATTAGCGTGTCTGGTGTAATCTGTTGTGCAGCATCACTCCATGCCTTATCTGGATTATGATGAGTTTCTATCATTAAACCATCATAGTTTAAATCTAAAGCCGTCTGACTTAATTCGAAAATAATATCACGTCGTCCAGCAATATGTGACGGATCTAATATTAATGGTAAATCTGGGAAACGGTTCTGTAAATCTACAGCAATCTGCCATTCAGGATTATTACGATATCTTGTTTTTTCATACGTTGAAAATCCTCTGTGAATTACACCCAAATTCTTTACACCTGCTGTGTAAAAACGTTCTACTGCTCCTAACCATAACGCTAAATCTGGATTAACTGGATTCTTAATCAAAACGGTTTTATCCGTTCCTTTTAAAGCATCTGCAATATCTTGAACAATAAATGGACTCACCGTTGTACGAGCACCAATCCAAAGGATATCAATATCATGTTTTAAAGCTAAGTCTACATGGTTAGCATTTGCGACCTCTGTTGTTGTTAATAACCCTGTTTCTTCTTTTGCACGTTGCATCCACTTAAGCCCAAGCGCACCAACACCCTCAAAATTTCCTGGACGTGTTCTTGGTTTCCAAATACCTGCTCTAAACACTGTAGCATCACTATCTTTTAATTGGTGAGCAATTTTTAGTACTTGCTCTTCTGTCTCGGCACTACATGGCCCAGCTATAACTAACGGATGGTCTAACCCAAAAGCATCCAACCAATTTCTAAGTTCCTTTTTATTCTCCATATTTTCTTTTTCTTATCTCTATTTGATTCCATTAAGAATCTGTTTTATATAATTAGTTGATTCCATTTCTTGATAAACCGACTGAAAATCGTCCTCTTCCATCAGGCTTTTGAAATGTTTTAAGTTATTTATGTATTCTTCTAATGTTTCAATAACATTAGTTTTATTCTGCTTAAATATTGGTGTCCACATTGCAGGCGAACTTTTAGCTAAACGCACTGTACTCTCAAAACCACTGCCAGCCATATCAAAAATATCGCGTTCATTTTTTTCTTTTTCAATCACAGTTTTACCTAGCATAAACGAGCTTATATGCGATAAATGCGAAACATAAGCAATGTGTTTGTCGTGCGCCTTTGGATTCATATATCTTATACGCATGCCTAAGTCTCTAAAAAGTGCTAAAGCTTTCTCTTGAAGCTTAAAAGCTGTTTCTTCAACCTCACAAATGATGTTTGTCTTATTTTGAAACAATCCTTTTACAGCTGCTTTTGGTCCAGAAAATTCTGTACCCGCAATGGGATGCGCAGCTAAATAATGTCGCCTATTTGGGTGATTTTTCACCTTAAGACAAATGTCTTCTTTTGTAGAACCAACATCCAAAACAATTGTGTTTTCTGAAACATTATCTAAAATTTTTGGTAAAAGACTTAATGTTGCATCAACAGGAATTGCCACAATAACCAAATCGTTTTGAGACAACTCATCTATAGACGTAGTTTTATCAATAACTCCAAGAGTAATAGCTTCTTCAAGATGAATTTCATTATTATCTATACCATAAATTGTAACATTCGGAAACTTATCTTTTATATCTAAAGCAAAGCTTCCTCCAATTAATCCAACACCGATTACAGCAACATTCTTCATCTTATTTTACTCTTACTATAGCTTCTTTAATTACACTTTCTTCTTCACATATCGAAAACCTAACATAGCCTTCGCCATTACTTCCAAAAACGGTTCCTGGAGCAATAAAAACACTATGCTCTTTAAGTACTAAGTCTGTAAATTCTTCACTCTTTATGTGTGGTGGTAATTTTGCCCAAACAAATAACCCTGTCGCATCTTCATTATAAGTACAATTTAATGCTTCAGCTAATTCCCAAACCAGCTGACGACGTTTTCGGTAAATACTGTTTAGACTTTCAAACCACATCTCTGAGCTGGCCAATGCCTCTACTGCTCCTTTTTGTATGCCATAAAACATCCCAGAGTCCATATTGCTTTTTACTTTTAAGACGGCATTGACATAATCATAATTCCCAACAACCATTCCTGCTCGCCAACCTGCCATATTAAAAGTTTTACTAATAGAATTTAGTTCTAAGCAAACATCTTTAGCTTGTCTGTATTGCAATATACTTTTGGGTTTGTTGTTGAGTATAAAGCTGTATGGATTATCATTAACAATAAGAATATCATGGCGTTTCCCAAAAGCAATCACATCGTCATAAAACTTGTGTGATGCATTAGCTCCTGTTGGCATGTTTGGATAGTTAATCCACATAATTTTTACCTTGCTCAAATCCATACGTTCAAGCGCTATAAAATCTGGCAACCAATTATTGTCTTCTTTTAAATCGTAAAAAACAGGTTCTGCTTCTAATAATTTAGTAACACTTGCATAAGTTGGATAACCTGGATTAGGAATTAAAACACCATCACCTTTATTTAAAAACGCCATAGAAATATGCATAATACCTTCTTTACTCCCCATTAACGGTAGTATCTCAGTCTTAGCACTTAAATGTACATTGTAATGCGCTTTGTAGAAATCCGCAACTGCATTTCTAAACTCCGGAATACCTTGATAACTCTGATATTTATGTGCTCCGTCATGATTTAAACTTTCTTCTAAAGCCATAGTTGCTTTTAATGGCGGATCTAAATCTGGGCTACCTATACCAAGATTAATAATAGGTTTTCCTTGTGACTTTAAAAATGCTACCTCTTTAAGTTTTACTGAGAAGTAGTATTCTTCTACCTGTTTAAGTCGGTCTGCTACTTCTATCATAGTTTTGCGTTTTTATATTCGCCTAAAATTTTAAAATTTTCTGCCATAATACTCACTATAGATTTTGCTTTATCATAATCTGAATATACATCAAAGGTAACATCTATAAAAAAAGCATATTTCCAAGGCGTATCAATTTTTGGTAAAGACTGAATTTTAGTGAGATTAAGTTTGCAATCACTAAGCACATTAAGTATTGCAGCTAGACTTCCTCGTTTGTGGTCTAACTCAAACTTTAAAGATGCTTTATCGATGTCTGTTTTAGTACTTTTGTTTTTGTTTTTTTTGACAATTACAAAGTGTGTTTCGTTATGTTTTATCGTTTGAATACTTTCCTCTAAAACCTCTAAATTATATAATCTAGAAGCTGTTTCGCTAGCAATTGCTGCAATTCCAGATATTTTATCTTCTGAAATAGTTTTGGCAACATCTGCAGTATCTCTTGCTTCTACTAACTTGATATTTGGGTATGATTTAAAAAACTCCTTACATTGTAATAACGCCATAGGATGCGAATGTACTTCTGTAACGTCTTTAATACTTTGACCTGGAAGTGCCATTAAGTTATGCTGAATATCTAAATAATACTCTCCAATAATTTGCAAATCGTTTGCGTCAATTAGTGCATAATTTGGAATGATTGAACCAGCTATTGAATTTTCAATTGCCATGACAGCAACATCGGTTTTTCCCTTTAACAAACTGTCTACAAGCACATCGAAGGTCATACATTCCTCAAATGATTGTACATTATGAAAATACTGTTCGGCCACACTATGGTGAAAAGACCCCTTGATACCTTGAATAGCTATGTTATTTATTTTATTCATTTTCTAATAGAGATAATTTACATGCAAAAAAAAATCTCGATTTTCATCGAGACTTTTAATTTATATGTTTTAAATAATCACATACTAAGCCTCGCATTCTTTGCTAAAAAAGAAGTAAAACCAGTTGTAATATGTTGTATTTGCTTGCATAATTAATTATAACATTGGCTAAAGTAACCAATAAATCGAAAAATAAAAATTGTTGAAATACTTTTTTGCCACTTACGTTTTCTGTTTTAATACTTATTTTTGATAAAACCTTTTTTACATGTCAATAGAAGTTAAAGCTATTACTAAAACTTACGGAACACAAAAAGCACTTAACAACATTTCTTTTTCTGTTAAGCCTGCCGAAATTGTTGGTTTCTTAGGACCAAATGGTGCTGGAAAGTCCACAATGATGAAAATATTGACGACTTATATCAACCCAACTGAAGGCCAAGCTAAAGTCAATGGATACAATATTGACAATAGCACAAAAGAAGTACAAAGCTCTGTAGGTTATTTACCAGAACACAATCCGCTATACACAGAACTGTATGTAAGAGAATATTTAAAATTTAATGCTGATGTTTATAATGTAAAAAAGCAGCGTATTGAAGAGGTTATAGAACTTACAGGACTAACACCTGAAGCACATAAAAAAATAGGGCAGCTCTCAAAAGGATATCGTCAACGTGTTGGTTTAGCCAATGCGCTGCTGCATAATCCTGACGTTTTAATTTTGGATGAGCCAACGACTGGCTTAGACCCAAATCAATTAGTAGATATTAGGAATCTGATTACCTCAATTGGTAAAGAAAAAACCGTTTTTTTATCCACACATATTATGCAAGAAGTTGAAGCTATGTGTAATCGTGTGATTATTATCAATAAAGGTGAAATTGTTGCAGATAAATACCTCGATGATTTAAGACAAGGGCAAGAGCAAATTGTTATTGTAGAATTTGATTATCGTGTCGAAGACTCTTTTTTATTAAAATTGCCAAAAGTAAAATCGGTGAAAAATACACATGGTTTTGTTTATGAAATCACGTTTTCTACAACAGATGACATGCGCTCTTATGTTTTTGATTTCGCTCATGATAATGACCTAAAAATACTCCAGCTTAACCAGAAAAATGATAGTTTAGAAAGCTTATTTAGGGAATTGACTAGTTAAAAATTAACCTACCATTAAAAGTTTCTTCGACATCAATAATTGGTGGCTGATTAAAAGAAATTACATTACCTGTTGACACAATTGAACCCGTAATAGATTGTTGCGGATTTACCAACATATCATTAGAACCACGATGAAATAATGAGATGTTTTGAGCTATTAAATTCTCAGCTTCTAACCGACCATTTCCAGCAGGGAAATTTACCGACATATTTTCTGCTTCGCCAGAAAGGTAAAAAAATGATAAATTATTAGATACTATCTTTAGATTTTCAACATCTAATTGCAATCTAAAATCTCCTATTGGAAAACTATCAGGCAAAGAGAAATCTTCTGATACCAAATCAAGATTATCAAAATCTAAAATACCATCAGATTTTATTTCAAATTGTGTAGAACATCTTATTTCTGTTAAGTTTGGAGTTGTTACATATACTTTAGTTATCCCAAAATCTCGAACATAATTGCAATTGTTATTATCAGTCAATACTAGCTGATTTGCAATGACTTCTACAGTTATATCATTAAGTAAATTTTCGCCTGTTTCTACTACCACGTTTTGAAATACACCTTGCTTAATGATTAGCTCTACATCTCTATTTACAAGGATTTTTTCAAAATTAGTTACTAAAAACTCTTCTTGTATGATACTACCTGCTGTTTGGAAACAATCCAAAGCACTGTCGCTATCACAGCTCAAAATAAACAGTGTACATATTAAGCATGTTAGTCTTTTTATCATAATCTAATCCCAATTCCTAGTTCTACAGCTTCTGCTCTTGCGCCATGTGATTTTAGTGTTAAAGCTCCAAACCATTTTTTTCCAAAATAACGTTTTAGTCCTGCTCTAAAATACACACGGCTTTCAAAATCAAATGGATAATAAACATAATATCCAACTTGTGCCTCAACTGAAAAATTATTTACAAATAACTCGTGACCAGCAAATATACCTACTCGCTTATAATCTTCATTTCCAGTAACGCCATTATTTAGTTGCGCAGTACTTTCATATCTAATCAATTCCTTTAAGAAATTAGAAAAAAACACTTCTGCACCAAACTGTAAAGCACTTTTGTGAGTCAATCGCTTATCGGCATAAACAGATAAAATATAAAATGGATATTGTCCACTACCTACAATATCGCTTTGATTAATACCAGACCTAAAAACAAAATTATACTTTATTGGTTCAGTAAATTTTTTATCAACTGAATCGTTAATATACTCTATATCTTCTTCATCCACATTATAAGTAACACCAACATTAAGAGCCACTGTATTTACACTCGTATTTGGTGCTTTTACATTAGCATTTGAATAATGAATAAAAGATAATCCTGCTTGAAGACCAAAACGATTAAGAATTCGTTCTTTCTTATAATTAAGCATTAAATAGGTACTACTAAGTAGTGTAGACCCAAATGCAATATTCTTTGGATTATCTATACGGTCATAAGGGTTTGAAGTATGTGCAATACCTTGACCTATTCGCAACATTAAATTCCTTTTAAAAAAATAGAAATTGTAATGCGCATATAACCCAAAATTATTACCTAAATCTTTACTCTTTAAATTTTGATAGATAAGAGAAGCTCCATAATCTGGATAATTATATGCTTGTTCCCAAGCTTCTTTACCGAAAGTTTTTTTATTCCAACTTAAAATTACTCCCTCAGGATGTCCAGAAATTAAACCTAAAATATCGTTATTGTGAAGCGTAATATAGCCCTTAAAGTAGTTAACATCAAAGTAAGAATCAGAGGCTTTATCTTGAGCGAACAAAACCGCCGACAACAGACAAAACAAACCTACTAACCCTTTTTGCATTTTTACATTTTAAAGTCGCAAATGTAAGCAAAAATGTCTCGTTAACTTAAATCACTAGTTGTATTAAAACAAAAAGTAGGCCGCTATTAAAGAGATAATGGTTAACAACAAAATTTGTATGCCAAATCTAACTTCTGATTTATATTTTTTAATTGTTTTCATTGCTTCTATTTTTTACAAATGTCTATATAATAGTTTTTCCAAATGTTAAGCCAAGCTGAAACATATGTTAACATTAAAAAACTGCTTCCGCTACTTTTTTTACATTGCTGCTTTTTCCCATAGAATAATAATGTAATACTGGTATTCCGGCTTTTTGTAATTCTTTTGACTGTGCAATACACCATTCGATACCTACTTGTCTTACCTGACTATTATCATCGCATTTTATAATTTCAAGAATTAAATCTTGAGGCAAGTCTACATGAAATCTATGTGGAATTAAATTTAATTGTTTCTTAGTTGCTATAGGTTTTAATCCTGGAATTATTGGTACTTCAATGCCAGCGTTTCTGCATTTTTTTACAAAATCAAAATACTTCTGATTGTCAAAAAACATTTGTGTTACAATATATTCAGCACCTTTTTTAATCTTCTTTTTTAGAAAATGAATATCACTATCTAAACTAGGTGCTTCAGTATGTTTTTCTGGATAAGCACCAACGCCAATGCAAAAATTGGTTTCACTACAATTCTCCAATTCATCATCGAGGTAAATACCATTATTTAAATCCGAAATCTGACTCACCAACTCACTTGCATAAGCATGCCCTTCTTTTTCTGGCTTAAAATACGTTTCATTTTTTACAGCATCTCCTCTAAGCGCTACTACATTATTAATACCCAAAAAATCAAGATCAATTAGGAAGTTTTCAGTGTCTTCTTTTGTAAAGCCACCACATAAAATATGCGGTATTGCATCTACGCTATATTTATTTTGTATGGCTGCACAAATACCAACTGTACCTGGACGCTTTTTTACAATTTGCTTTTTGAGCAAACCATTACCTACGTCTTTAAAGGTATATTCTTCCCTATGATATGTTACATCTATAAAAGGCGGATTAAATTCCATCAACGGATCTATATTATCGAAAATAGATTGTATGTGTTCACCTTTTAATGGTGGTAATATCTCAAATGAAAACTGTGTGTTTCCGTTTGCATTTTTTATATGTTCTGTTACTTTCATAGTCTTTTTTTAGTCTGCCAAGTTAGGGTTTAGCCATTTTTCGGCTTCATCAACACTTATGTTCCTACGCTTGGAGTAATCTTTTAGTTGGTCTTTAGTAATCTTCCCTAAACCAAAATACTTAGCTTCTCTGTTTCCAAAATAATAGCCACTAACACTCGCTGCTGGCCACATAGCTAAACTTTCAGTTAGTTTAACGTCTATTTGGTTTTCAACATCTAACAACTTCCAAATGGTTTGCTTTTCTAAGTGGTCTGGGCATGCTGGATAACCTGGTGCCGGCCTTATACCTTTATATTCTTCTTTTATCAATTCTTGATTCGTTAAGTTTTCGCTTGATGTGTACCCCCAATATTTTGTCCTTACTTCTTTATGCAAATATTCTGCAAAGGCTTCAGCCAAACGGTCGGCTAATGCTTTAATCATAATGGAGTTATAATCATCATTATCTGCTTCAAATTGTTCTGCCAGCTCTTTAGTACCAAAACCTGTAGTGACACAAAATGCACCTATGTAATCTTGAATTCCTATACCTTTTGGAGCAATAAAATCAGCTAAGGCATGATTTGGAATACCTTCACGTTTTTTGAGTTGTTGACGTAGAGTTAGGAATTTAAGTTTTTCTTCTTTGTCTTCGACTGCGCTCAGACTGACAGAAGAAACCTCAATGTCATCTTCATTTACTGTATTTGCGGGAAACAATCCAAAAATGGCTTTGGCTTTTAATAACTTATCATCAAGAACTTGTCTCAATAGATCTTGAGCATCCGCGAATAATTCTGTGGCTTGTGCGCCTACTATTTCATCGTTTAAAATATCTGGATATTTACCGTGTAAATCCCAACTTCTAAAAAATGGTGACCAATCGATATAATCTTCAAGTTTTTTGATATCCAATTCTTGGATAGTTTGAATGCCTAGTTGTTTTGGCTTTATTATTTCAGTATTAACCCAATCAATTTGATACTTGTTCTTACGAGCATCTTCGATTGACAAATATTCTTTTCGCTTTCCACGTGTTAGAAATTGCTCCCGGAATTTATCATACTCTTCTCGTATCTGATTTTTATACACCGTATTATTTTTCTGAAGCAAATCTCCAACTACGGTTACTGCTCGAGATGCATCATTAATATGAATCACCGTATTTTGATAATGTGGAGCTATTTTTACTGCTGTATGAGCCCTACTTGTTGTAGCACCACCAATAATTAGTGGAATCTCGATATCCTGCTTTTCTAATTCTTTAGATACATAGACCATTTCGTCAAGAGAAGGTGTAATTAATCCACTTAAGCCAATGACATCTACCTGTTCTTTTACAGCAGTTTCTATGATTTTTTCTGGCGGTACCATCACACCTAAATCAATAATCTCGTAATTGTTACAGCCTAAAACTACGCTCACAATATTTTTACCTATATCATGCACATCGCCTTTAACCGTTGCCATTAGAATCTTTCCAGCAAACTCTTGCTTTCCATCTTTTTCAGCTTCAATAAATGGTTGCAGATAGGCTACGGCTTTTTTCATGACTCGAGCCGATTTCACTACTTGAGGTAAGAACATTTTTCCGCTTCCAAATAAATCGCCAACCACATTCATTCCAGTCATTAAATGACCTTCAATAACTTCAATTGGTCTAGAAACAGATTGTCGAGCTTCTTCTACATCTTCAACTATAAATGCATCGACACCTTTAACTAAAGCGTGCGTTATTTTATCTTGTAACTCGCCATTTCGCCATTCTTGTATGGTTCCTGTTTCTTCTTTTTTGTTGCCTTTTACGGTTTCGGCGAAGTCTAATAAACGCTCTGTAGCATTATCTCTTCTATTAAACAATACATCTTCAACGCGTTCTAATAACTCTTTATCTATTTCATCGTAAACCTCTAACATGGTAGGGTTTACAATACCTAAATTCATTCCATTTTGTATAGCGTGATATAAAAATGAAGAATGCATAGCTTCTCGCACGGTATTATTCCCGCGAAAACTAAACGAGACATTACTAACACCTCCAGAAACATTGGCGTAAGGTAAGTTCTGACGAATCCATTTGGTAGCATTAAAGAAATCAAGTGCATTTTTTCGGTGTTCTTTCATTCCTGTAGCTACAGGAAAAATATTAGGATCGAAGATGATATCCTGAGCTGGAAAACCGACATCGTTTACTAAAATATCATAGGAACGTTTACATATTTCTATACGTCTCTCATAAGTATCGGCTTGTCCTTTTTCGTCAAAAGCCATAACAATTACCGCAGCGCCATAGCGTTTTACCAACTTGGCTTGGTGCTTAAATTGGGTTTCGCCTTCTTTAAGACTAATAGAGTTAACAACACTTTTTCCTTGCACAACTTGCAGGCCAGCTTCAATGATTTCCCATTTTGAGCTATCAATCATAATAGGTACTCTAGCAATATCTGGCTCGGACGCGATAAGATTCAAAAAAGTTGTCATTGCCTCTACACCATCAAGCATGCCTTCATCCATATTAACATCAATGATTTGTGCACCACCTTCAACTTGGTCTCTTGCAACACTTAAGGCTTCTTCAAATTTTTCTTCTTTAATAAGTCGAAGAAATTTACGTGACCCTGTAACATTGGTACGCTCACCAACATTAATAAAGTTAGATTCTGGAGTAACTACAAGAGGTTCTAATCCAGATAAGGTTAAATATTTCTTACAATTGCTATCTGCCATTATGCTTCAACTTGTATTTGTCGGGGTTTGTATTTTGAAACCACTTCTGTAATGGCTTTTATATGATCTGGATTTGTACCACAACAACCGCCAATTATATTTATTAAATCGTCTTTAAGGTATTCTTCAATATAACCTTGCATTTCTTCAGGAGATTCATCATACTCCCCAAAAGCATTTGGCAATCCCGCATTTGGATGAGCAGAGGTATAAAATTCTGTTTCGTTTGCCAAGCGCTTTAAATATGGTAGTAATTGCTCTGCCCCTAAAGCACAATTAAAGCCGACACTTAATAATGAGATATGAGAAATAGAAGTTAAAAAAGCTTCAACGGTTTGCCCGGATAATGTTCTCCCCGAAGCATCAGTAATGGTCCCAGACACCATAATTGGAATGTCAATATTGCGTTCTTCCTTAACTTCTTCAATAGCGAATAATGCAGCTTTTGCGTTAAGCGTATCAAAGATAGTTTCTACTAAAAGTAAATCTACTCCACCATCAATTAAAGCCTTTACTTGTTGTTTATAGGCTTTTCTCAATTCTTCAAAAGTTACAGCTCGATATTCTGGTTTGTTAACGTCTGGGCTTAAACTAGCCGTTCTGTTTGTTGGGCCAATACTGCCAGCAACAAAACGTGGCTTGTTTGGTTCTTTTTTTGTGAATTCTTCAGCAACTTCTTTGGCGATTTTTGCCGATTGATAATTTAGTTCATATACCAAATCTTCCATATTATAATCTGCCATGGCTATTGTTGTCCCCGAAAAAGTATTAGTCTCAACAATATCTGCACCAGCTTCAAAATATTTTCTGTGGATTTCTGAAATAGCTTCTGACTGCGTTAATGACAGCAAATCGTTATTGCCTTGCAAAGGTGATGGATACTCTTTAAAACGTTCACCACGAAAATCTTCTTCGGTAAAGTTATGACGTTGTAACATGGTGCCCATTGCACCATCTAAAACCAGTATCCGTTTTTTTATCTCTTCTTTTATTTTACACATAATTATAATGTCTTGGCAATCTTCATAATATCTGAAAACAATCCTCTAGCTGTCACTTCTTTTCCAGCTCCAGCTCCTTGAATCACTAAAGGTCTATTTTTATAAGCTTCTGTATATATTTCGAATAGCGTATCTGTTCCTTTTAATTGTCCCAGTGGGGTTTCACGAGATTCTGAAATTAATTTAACGCTAAAAATATGATTTTCAACATCTAATTCTCCTATGTAACGTAAGACTTTATTATCGCTTTGCTCTGATTTGCTTTTATCAAAAATTGGATTTAGCTCTTTAACACGATTATTGAATTGTTTTAAGGTAGTTTTTCCATTTAATTCATGAGGCACTAGTGATTGGATTTTTACATCTGAAAGGTTTTTTTGTAGGCCAAGTTCTCTTCCTAAAATAAGTAATTTTCTAGCTACATCTTTACCAGACAAATCATCTCTTGCATCTGGCTCAGTAAAACCTTTGTTAGAAGCATCTTTTAAAATTTCAGAGAATTGAATACTTTCATTAGAAAAACGATTAAAAATATAACTCAAAGACCCCGAAAATACACCTCTTATCTTCTTTACTTTTTCTCCAGCTTGATTCAAGCTTTTAATGGTTTCAATTACAGGCAATCCTGCTCCTACATTAGTTTCGTAAAGAAAGCTCTTTTTTGTTTTTGCTAGTTTTTGACGTAACGTTTTGTAGAACTCATAATCTAATGTATTGGCAACTTTATTTGCCGCTACTATATGAAACCCTTTATCGATAAAAAAAGGATATTCTTTTACAAATTCTTCGCTAGCTGTAGCATCAACAACAATAACATTCTCTAATTTATATTGCGATACGATCTCTTCAATAGTGTTAACTGAATAGTTTTTTGATTCAGTATTGAAAATTGATTGCCAATTAAGATCTAGATTCTTTGTATAAAGCCCTTTTTTTGAATTACAAACAAATGAGATGTTTACATCTATATTGTGCTGTAACCTCAAATCAGGTTTAAAATCAATCAACTGATTGATTAAGGTAGAACCAACATTACCTATTCCGAATATAACTAAGTTGACTTGTGTCATCTATACTTTGATTTTGTTTAAAAATTGGAGCTAATAGTTTTGATAGCTGCTGATATTCAATTAAAAAGGCATCATGTCCGTGAACAGATTTTATTTCTCCAATGGTCACATTCTTTTTTACAGATTTCAACTCTACATATGTATTCCAGTTTTCCTCGGGTTTAAAAAACAAATCAGAGTTAATAGTTATGATGTGAATACTACCTTCAATATTTCTTACAATATTCTTAAATTCAGTTATGTTATTTGCTACGCAAATTGTTTTTAAAATTTGATTCATCATTTTGTATGCAGAAAGCTTAAAACGCATCGACAATTTTTCGCCATGATGGTTAAGCCAACTTTCTACATTATAAACAGATGCATTAGCTTTTGTTCTACTAAATTTTTCTGATAACGACTCTGGTGTTCTGTAAAATGTCATTGCATGTAAGCGAGCGTCAGCAATTGGGTCTAGTGAATTTTCTAAAATGCGTTCTTGCACATAGCAATTAGCTATTAGCCAATCTGTAGCTTTCCAATCCGAAGCAACAGGTATAAGATGCTCTATAAGTTTGGGTCGTAAAACTGCTAATTCCCATGCAATGCCTCCACCAACTGACCCACCAATTACTGCAAATAATTTTGAAATCTGTAAACGCTGTAAACCTACCGCAAACAATCGTGCTATATCCTTTGCAGTAAAATCTTTATAATATTCTGCAAAATGTTCTTTCGTTTTTCCAAAACCATTACCAGGAATATCAAAAGCCAATACAGCATATTTAGAGGTGTCAATAGTTTTTTGTTTACCAATAATCGCATTCCACCAACCATTAGTCTCTGTCACTTGTGAGCTTCCAGTTAATGCATGATTAACTAAGACCACAGGTGCTTTACTCAAAGGTCTTCCAAAATTTTGATAGCTTAACTGTAGACTTATATTTCGGCCAGAATTAAGTTCAAAATGGTCAATTTCTATATATTGAAGTGTACTCATAAAATAGTTTTAGAAGATTATATCAAGTTGTATGCGCCTAAGCGCATACAACTTGAAGCACTAAACACTAATCAGCTAAAATTTAAGGTTACACGATACTGGACTGTTAACAGAAGTAAAGGCTTCCTTTAGGTCTGCCTTTAAATCCTCTACATTTTCAATACCAACCGAGAGTCTCACTAAATCTTTTGTAACACCTGTGCTTTCTTGTTCAATATCTGTAAGTTGTTGATGTGTTGTACTTGCTGGATGAATAATTAAAGATTTTGTGTCACCAATATTGGCTAATAATGAGAATAATTTTGTGGTATCTGCAACATGTTTGGCTGCATCAAAACCACCCTTGAGACCAAATGTGACAATTCCACTCTGTCCTTCTGGCAAGTATTTATCTGCTAAAGCTTTGTAATTGCTTGTTTCTAAACCAGGATAATTAACCCAAGCCACTTCTTCCTGCTGCTGCAGCCATTTTGCCAAACTCAATGCATTTTCGCTATGTTTTTTAATTCTTAATTCTAAAGTCTCTAAGCCTTGAATAATTTGAAAAGCGTTAAATGGACTTAAAGCACCTCCATAATCTCTTAAGCCTTCTATACGGACCTTGGCTATAAATGCTGCAGCTTCCAAAGCTTCGCTATACACTAACCCATGATAACCTTCGGATGGTTCAGTAAATTCTGGAAATTTTCCATTAGACCAATCAAAAGTACCTGCATCTATAATTATTCCGCCTAATGCTGTACCATTCCCATTTATATATTTAGTCAACGAGTGAATAACAATATTAGCACCATACTCAATAGGGTTTAATAAAAATGGCGTAGCAACTGTATTATCAACAATAAGAGGTACTTTAAATGCTTTCGCCTGCTGAGAAATAGCAGCAATATCCAAAACATCTAGCTTAGGATTTCCTAATGATTCTACAAAAAACACTCGTGTATTCTCTTGAGCTGCATTTTTAAAATTCTCAGGATTAGATGGATCGACAAATGTTGTTGTGATTCCGTGTCTTGGAAGTGTTACTTTTAAAAGATTATACGTGCCGCCATATAGACTATTTGATGCAACAACATGATCACCTGCTTTAAGCAAAGTAAGTAATGCAGTTGAAATTGCTGAAGTCCCAGAAGCTGTTGCTACAGCAGCAATGCCACCTTCGAGTGACGCTAATCGTTGTTCTAGGATATCCGTTGTAGGGTTATTAATCCTAGTGTAAATGTTTCCTGTTTCGGCTAATGAAAATAAATTAGCGGCATGGTCCGAATCATTAAACACATAAGCGGTTGATTGATAAATAGGAACAGCTCTTGTCCCTCCATTTTGATTGACATCGTGTCCTGCGTGCAACGCCCTTGTTGCAAATTTTTGTGTACTCATTTTTCTAATTTTTTGAGTTAATACATAATTAAAACAAAAGCCAAATAAGCTCCATCTTGAAGCATACTTAATAGAAAAATGTTATAAAGAAAATTATGCAAATAGAAATGAATACTTGCATTTGAGTTATCTATCTAGAATTAGCGAGAAATGATTCGCGGCTTCAAGTAGAATTTAGCACCTACTTAGTAAGTCTAAGGGTTGCTAAGGCTTCAACGGGTCTATTCCCTCCACCTTTCTTGATAACATTTCAATAAAGTTTTGAACTTTGTGAACACAAATATTCAATTATAAAAATTTAAAATCCAAATCTTTTTCTGAATTTATTATTTTTTAACATCTTTAAGTTTTAAAACAACACAATCTATTTTAATAATTAGTTAAGAAGATTACTCTTTTTAATTTGATATAAATGTGTACTTTTGCACCGAAATAATTAAGAGGATTGATTTGACTGATTGCAACCTCTGGAAAAAATTGCTAAAGACAGTGTTATGCTTTCCATGCTATTACGTCAAATCTTCAATCATAGTAAAATCTCGATTATCGAGTAAAATTAAAATTTATGGCGTATTTATTTACTTCTGAAAGTGTTTCTGAAGGACACCCAGACAAAGTAGCAGACCAAATCAGTGATGCTTTAATCGATAACTTTTTAGCGTTTGACAAAAACTCTAAAGTTGCTTGCGAAACGCTTGTAACAACAGGACAAGTTGTATTGGCAGGAGAAGTAAAATCAGACACTTATTTAGATGTACAGCAGATTGCGAGAGAAGTGATTAATAAAATCGGTTACACTAAAAGTGAATACATGTTCGATGGCAGTTCTTGTGGCGTTTTATCAGCAATACATGAGCAATCTCCTGACATTAATCAAGGTGTAGATCGTGCAAATCCTGAAGATCAAGGTGCTGGCGACCAAGGTATGATGTTTGGTTATGCTACCGACGAAACCGAAAATTACATGCCTTTAGCTTTAGAACTTTCGCATAGACTTTTAACAGAGCTAGCAGAGCTACGTAGAGAAAATAAGGACATTACGTATTTACGTCCAGATGCTAAATCTCAGGTAACTATTGAGTATAGTGATGATAATGTGCCTCAGCGTATTGATGCTATTGTATTATCCACACAGCATGATGATTTTGATGCAAGTGATGATGTTATGTTAGCTCAAATTAAAAAAGATATTGTAACTATTTTAATACCACGAGTAGTTGCCAAATTACCTGCACATATTCAAAAATTATTTACGGATAATATCACATACCACATTAACCCAACTGGAGTATTTGTTATTGGTGGACCACATGGTGATACTGGCTTAACAGGTCGAAAAATTATTGTAGACACTTATGGCGGTAAAGGTGCTCATGGCGGTGGTGCTTTCTCAGGGAAAGACCCAAGTAAGGTAGATAGGTCTGGTGCTTATGCGACAAGACACATTGCTAAAAATTTAGTTGCTGCTGGTTTGTGTAAAGAAGTGTTGGTACAAGTAAGTTATGCTATTGGTGTCGCTAAACCTACTAGTATTAATGTTGAAACTTATGGTACAGCAACAGTTAATAAAACTGATGGTGAGATTAGTAAAATAGTAGAGTCTATTTTTGATATGCGTCCTTATTTTATTGAACAACGCTTAAAATTAAGAACGCCTATTTACTCTGAAACTGCGGCTTACGGACATATGGGACGTACACCAGAGGTAAAAACACTAACATTTAAAAACCCAATGGGACAAGAAGTTACTGAAACTGTTGAGACATTTACATGGGAAAAATTAGATTATGTCGATAAAGTAAAAGTGGCATTTAATATTTAGAAGTATCCCGAAATAAATAAGCATAAAGCCTTCTCAATTGAGAAGGCTTTTTATTTTTCCTATATTTAATTAAAAGTTAGCTGCTTTTCAAAAAATAAATACCACCAACTATGAAACATATAAAACCTATTTACTATTTATTTTTTATAATGTGTTTCCTCTTTTGTTGCGAAGCAGAAGATAATTCTAATCCAAATCAAGTTTTTATATCTAATACTGATTTAGAAGCTTTCTCAGAAAATTTTGGTTCTGATATTCAAAGAGACTTTTTGGGTACAATCGTAGATACTAATAATAATCCTATTGCAGGTGTTTCTGTAAGTGTTGGTAGTTCTAATGCAACTACTGACAGTAATGGCATTTTTATTATTAGAAATGCTTCTGTTCAAAGCCATTTTGCATATATCAAAGCCTCAAAAGAAGGGTTTATAAACGCTTCTCGTTCTGTTGTTCCTTCAACTGGAACTAATAAAATTGAAATAATGATGCTACCTGAGAATAGTGTTGGCAATGTCTCAAGCGGAACTCAGGAAACTATTAATTTACCTAATAGCACTAGTGTAAAGCTTAATGGTAGTTATGTTGATGAAAACGGCGATGCATATACCGGAAATGTAAACGTAATTATGCACTACCTTAATCCTGAAGATGAAAACATGGCCTTACAAATGCCTGGCATGTTGTATGCTGCCGATGCTGATAACGAAGAGCGGCTTTTACAAACATTTGGAATGCTAGCCATTGATCTACGTGGAGAAAACGGCGAAGACTTAAATATTGCCGAAGGCTCAACAGCAGAAATTTCTGCGCCTATTCCACAGAGTTTAATGAGCAGCGCGCCAGCAACAATTCCATTATGGTCTTTTGATGAAGATTATGGGGTTTGGGTAGAAGAGGGTGAAGCCGTTTTAGAAAACGGAAACTACGTTGGTACTGTTAGACATTTTAGCTTTTGGAATTATGATGTACCGGTTGATCTTGTAAATTATTGTGCAACTTTTATTGATGGTGAAGGCAATCCTTTATCTAATTTAAGTGTAATAATTACAAGCCCAACCATTGGATCTTCAGGTGGCAGTACAAACGAAAATGGAGAAGTTTGTGGGCTCATACCAGCAGAAGAATCTTTAGAATTAGCTGCAGGGATTCAAGATACCTGTGGATTAAATACACTATTTGAAACCTCTATTGGACCTTTTAGCACGGACAGTAGTGATGAGTTTGTAATATCAGATACCACGTTATCCGAAGTTGTTATAGAAACTGTTACAGGCTTTTTTGTCAATTGCGACCAAGAAAGTATAACAGACGGTTATGTTAAACTTTCTTATGGAGACGTTGAAGTCATAGATTTTGTTAATGATGGTGATTTTGAAATTACGTTTTACAGATGTAACGAATCAACAGATTTTACATTAACTGGTTTTGACTATACCTCTTTTCAATCTACAGATACTATTACTTATAATTTCTCCACGCCTTTAACTGATATGGGTAGACTTGCATCTTGTAACGATTTTGCGTACAATTACTTGTACTTTCAAGTTGGAGATTATCCACCATCTGATTTAATTGAATTACCAGGTACACCATTTTCGGATAATAGTTTTGTTTGTAGATATCAAGAAACCATATTAAGAACAGGGATAAGTTTGCTTACCTTTTCCCCTTACAATATTGATTTAGATTTTAATAACTTTAATGGTATTGGCATCTATTCTGGAGATAATGGTGTTGGGGATTTTAGCGGCCCAGAAACTTTTGCAAACATAAAAATCGATGGTATGATTCAATTAGGTAATGGAATACCAGGTTCCAGAGCAAGAAATTTTGTTGGTACAGCTGAAGTTCTTTCGTTTGGTGAAGTTGGTGAAATTGTTGAAATTTCATTCACAGGTACTATAGATGTATTCCAATTCCAAAATATTAACGGCGCAAATGAACTTGTATTAATTGAAGAAGATGCGTCTGTAAACGGATTTATGCACCTTATAAGAGACTTATAACAAAAAGCCTTCTCCACTTCGACTACGCTCAGTGACCAGAGAAGGCTATAATTCTATAAATAGTATTCCTAAAGCGTGTAAATAGCTCTAAACGTTATAAAACGTGGTTGTAAGAATGTTGCTGAATTAGATACCGAGAAATTACCAACATTGTTATTGATATTTGCATCAATATTTAGGATGTTGTTCGCTCTAATCTCATATTCCCATTTTGCATCTCTATCCTTTCTATAACCTAAACGTGCGCTCCATGTTTGGAAAGATTCTGACACACCTTCTACATCTTGGTTTCTGTATGTATAGTCTGTTACAAATGTTACAGAATCCCAGATGTAAGCATCAAATCTTATAGATGGAGCATTGGTAATAATTTTTGTACTACGCGTACCTTGGTCTGTATTACTTACAGTATACTCATAACGTAACCTCACATTTGGTGCTTCTCTAAAATTGGTTCTAAACTCCGGTCTATACGATTGTGAAAACGTTTCATTTGTAGATTGTCTACCTTGTATAAACTGATTACGTAAACTGTAATTAAAAGTCGCACGTAATGCTGTTCTTATTTTACCAAATCTTTTGTCCCATCGACCAGATGCTGTTAAAGTTTCGTCAGCAAACTGTGAATTAAAAAATGTACTCGTAGTAATTACATTTTCAAAATCTGCTATAGTTCTAATTTGGTCAATATTCTTATTATAATTTACAAAGGCAAATACATTAGTATTATTAAACAAATTGAAGCTTCTATAAAACAAACGAAGGTTATGAGACAAGCCATTTTGCAATTCGGAATTACCATAAGCTAAAGCATCAAAATTATTAAGCACTAATCCTTCGGCAAGGTTAGTCACATCTGTAAATTGATTACTCATACGATAATTAAACTGAAGACTCTCCGATTTTTTGAACTGTACTCGTGCTTCAAATTCTGGTAAAACTCTAAAGAAATTATCTTTAAATTCATTTCCAAATTGTGTGTTTTGGTTACCATAAGCATGTAAAGAAACTCCTGGTCTAAATGTAAACTTACCTGTTCTTACATTATATCGTGTTGCTAAATACACATCACTAAAGTTATACTGCGTATCATTAACTGCGCCTAATGGATTACCATCTAAATCATCAATTGTAGGGTTTGCATCTTGCGTATTACTAGGGTCATTTTCATCTAAAAACTGAAAAATATTAGAATTATAATCCTGTCTACTTACTATCGTTCCTAAAGTGAAACTGATGTTACTCTTAGGGTTTAAGATATTATAATAATCTAATTTGGCATCTAATTGATTAGACTTTACGCGTTGGTTCTGTCCAAGATTATAAAAGTTTAAACTTCTATCTAAGCCTAATTGCTCAGCGGTTTCGTCATAAGCATCCTCGTCTACTGCAGGTGGAATATTTCCAAAACCATTATCATTATTTGTTGGGTCATTATTTAAAAACGCATCGTAAAATGGGTCTTCGTCTTTAATTAAATGCTGTGCTTCGAATGCAAAAATATTGTTCTCGTTAAGCGTATAATAATAGTTCAAGTTTTGGTTAATACTAAAAGGTGACACCTCATCTAATTGAGTTGTTGTACCTATTACAGAAGAAATCTCGGTCTGACGCTCAGAGTCCTTTGACAACTGCGCCAATACATCATAATCTAACTGATTATTTGGGTTTGGTTTGTAAGACGCACTTAGTTTTACCAAACCTTGATCAGATGCTTCTCTACCAGTATTTATAGTTTCTTCATCTGGAATTCCTAAATCTGGATCTGTATAACGGATAAAACTTTCTTGACGTGTTCTTAATCGCGTTGTATTATAAATTAAGAACCCACTTAAATCTAAAGCTTTATTTGGCGAATAACTAAAATTAGTCGCTAATAACTTTGATTCTACTTGCTGAGCATTTCTAGAATTTGCCAATCCACTTAACCCATTATTTCCTAAATTAAGATTTGTACCACTATCTCTACTCGGAGCCCTAAAGCCGCCTCCAAAATTTCGCAAGTCACGATTTGACAAAGCTGGCTCGCCAATATTATTCATGTCACCGATAACATTGACACTATATTTTGGACTATAATAAAACAGTTTGGGCTGTACTAAATATAATTCGTCATTTGGTGATGGTGCAGAACCAACACCTGCTGTAATATCTCCAAACCAGAAATTTTCTTTTCCTTCTTTGAGTTTAATATTTATAGCAACACTATTCTGATTGTTTGTTACGCTTCTTAGTTGTCCAACTTCAGAAAAATTACGTAATACTTCAATCTTATCTACTGCATTTGACGGGATGTTTTCAGTCGCCAATTTAGAGTCGCCATCAAAAAAGTCTTTTCCATTAACGGTGACTTTTTGCACTACATTTCCTTCGACTTCTATTTGCCCATTATCATTAATTTCTACTCCAGGTAATTTTTCTAAAACATCACCGAGTTTCCGTTCCGAGCCATTTTTAAAGGAATCTGCATTGTAGACTATGGTATCTCCTTTAATCGTCACAGGCATTTCATAAGTTAACTCCACAGCATCTAGTGCATTGTCTAGCATCATTGTAAAATCCTTTTTAATATCTGCCTCTTTAGTTTCAATAACCATGTTAATGGTTTTCATACCAATGTATGTGACTTGCAGATTATACTTACCATTTTTTCCAAGTGATAACTTATATGAGCCTTTACTATCTGTGATACCATAAGACTCTAATGCCTTTGTCTCTTGATTTATGGCAATAACATTGGCAAGCTCAAGAGGCTGACCAATACTATCTTTTACGACTCCCGAAAGTTTAACTTGCGAATAGGAGCTTACTGCTACTATTAGTGCTAGTAGCGTTATAATTTTTTTCATTTTTTCTCTGGTTGTTAGTTTGAATTGATGATGAAATGATTAAGAATTAATTTCGTCGTCCTCTTCCTCGTCCTCTACCACGACTGTCTCTGAACTCTTGCATCTTTTCCATAGTAATTTTTGTATACTCTTCTTGAGTAACAACTTCGCCTTTATCTGGCTTATCAATGTTATCTTTCTCTTTAGGATTCATGACAATCTTAGTACATAAAATTGTAGTACGATCAAAGTTGACTTCTAAAATTAAACCTGGTAATCCCCAAAAATCATCTGGCCCTTGGTTAATTGGAACCTGAGGTGTGTACCATGCCGTAACCTCAACTGTTTTTGGAATCTCTATCTCATCCATTGGGTCATCAGATTTTTTGGCTGTCGAGTCTTTTTTCTTTTCGTTGTCATTACCTCCACGTCTTCTTATGCTTCGCCAATCAAAACCAGTAACAGGTTTTGTTGCCGTTGCTTTAAAGGCTGTATAGTTACCAATCTGTTTGGTTTCTGTACCCATCTTCCACTCTAAATTTTTCAACTCATCTTTGATTAAAAATTTCTTCCCAAAAAACTCTTGATCTTGTAATAATTCTTTAGACTTAACATTTTTATATTTTGGACCGCCAGTGAAACTACTTGCAAATCCTCCAAAACCTCCAGAACCTTGAGCTTCTAGGCGTTCTTCCTCTTTGTAAATGGATTCTTCCTTATTAAAAACAAGTGTGTACTGTTTTTCAAGAAAACTCTTCATTCTGTCTTCGATACGTTTTATTTGGTCTGGACTTAACTGTCGCCCACCACCAAATTGACTCATATCCATTGTTGTTTTTGTTTGGTAATACGCTTTTCCCTGAAAAGATTGCTGACCAAATGACATTGAACTTACACATATTACGAATGATAGTGCAAATGTTTTAAGTAGAGATAATTTCATTTTTATTGTTTTAACTTAATGTTACATACATTAAGACTAGCAAAGAGACAAAAAGTTAAATCGGACTCTGTTAAACTTGAGTTAAAGAAATTAACCTCTACGACGGCCTCTATTATTTCTAAAATCTTTCATTTTATCTACTACTGTGGCTTGGTAGTCTTCTTTATTAATTTCTTCGCCTCGTTTTGGTGCTTTAATCTCAATTACTTCTTTTGGATTAATTACAATTTTAGAACATAACATTGTATTATTATCTGCACTAACCTCTAGAATAAGACCAGGCAACCCCCAATATTCAGATGGTCCATGACTTACAGGGATTTGTAGTGTGTACCATGCCTCAACCTGAGTCATTTTAATTTCAGGTTCTTTAACTACTCCTGTAGAATCTGCTTGAGGCTCTTGGCGTCTTAGCTTATCCCATGAAAAATTATACCAAGATAATTCATCAGACGGTATTAAAGCCATGGCTTTAAAACATGTATAATTTCCTATTTGTTTTGTTTCTGAACCCATCTTCCATTCTATTTTTTGCAATTTGTCATTTACTAAAAACTTCTTACCATAAAACTCTTGAGTCTGAATCAACTGATTATCTTTTACGTTTTTGTATGAATCGCCTTGTGTAAAGTTTTTTCCCCAAGAATCTGTTGCACCAGACATGGCGTCAAGCTTTTCGTCTTCTTTAAAGAACGATTCTGTTTTATTGAATGTTAAAACATATGTTTTTTCTAGTCTATTCTTCATACGAGCTGCGACTTGCTTTTTTTGAGCTTCGCTCAGTCGAGCACCCCAACGTCCTAAATCCATTTTAGATTTTGAAAAATAATATGCTTTGCCTTGAAATTCTTGAGCTTGAGCTTGAAAAGAAATACCGACTATAGCTATAAAGATTCCTAATTTGAAAAAAATTGATTTCATGATAATATAAAGTTGATAGTTTTTGTCTAACAAAACTACATAATCATTAAACAATTTCTGTTCTGTTTACAAAAACATTAACAGAGTCATCAATTATCCGCCAATTCTAATATGGACATTTTCTCCATCCCGACTACCTTTACGAGGTGCATAACGCTCCATCATTTCTTTCCTCTTTTTCTCCATAACCTTGTCGTACTTTTCTTGATTAATTTCTTTTCCTTTTGTTGGTTCCTCAATACTAACTTTCTTCTCTGGGTTTAAAACAATTTTACTACAGATAATTTGCATATTTTCTGTGCTAACCTCCAAAATCAACCCTGGCAAACCATAGTAATTACCTGGCCCATTATTTACTGGAATATTAGGTGTATACCAAGCTGTAACGGTTTGGGTTTCCTTTTCAGTCTTCACATCTCTCTCATCATCACCCATAGATGTATTGACGCTAGAACTTTTAACCACTTCAATTTCTCTAGTAAATGTGGCTTTATAACATTGGTATTCGCCTATAAACTTTGTTTCAGATTCTAGCTTCCACTCAATTGGCTTTAACTTATCCTTGACTAAGAATATTTTTCCGTAAACATCTTTTTGGTCCGTAAAGCGATTATCTTTTGTGTTTTTGTACAAAATATCGCCGCCGCCGCCGTCACCAATAACCATGACTTGAATATTTCCGCCTCCTACTTGTGGCGGTGCTAAAGCTTCATCTTCTTTGTAAACTGATGCTTCTTTATCAAAAGATAAAGTAAATGTTTTCTGAAATTGCTTACGCAACATTGCTTGCATTTGCTTTTGCATTTCGTCATTCACTTGTGTGCTATCTAACTTAATATCCATTTTACGACTAGTCTTGTAAACCGCCATTCCTTGGAAATCTTGCGCATTAGCGCTGGTAAAAACCAACGCCATTACTAAGATTACTCTAACAATTGTTTTCATATTTTATTTTTTTGATTGATAATATTTAATTGCTGCTTTTCTGAGTTTAGCAACATTTTTAAGAAAACTTTCTTTGTCGCTAGTATTTCCTTTGACTTCGTAACTCATACTAGACTTAAGTCCATTAGGCATTTTTTTGCCATTACACTTAATTTTAAAAGTAAGGTCCTCGCCTTCTTCAGTTTCGTCTAATAGTTGCTTAAAATCTTCTATTGTAAATGTAGATTCTATTTCTTCAATTGAGTCAACTTCTACTTCAATTTTTACGTTTTCTACTTTTACGTCAGTTACTTTTACTTCACCTTTAAGATTTTGAGATTGAGCAAAAATTGATACCGAAAGGCATAATGCTAATACTGTAATTAAATTCTTCATTTATTTTGTTTTTTGATTAGTACATTACAAATATGGCAACTTGTAATTAGTTTTAAAGTTAACCAACGTTAACGTGTGTTAACCGATTAGTCTAGGTAAAGAATAACTTTTACTTTTGAAATATGAATGATAAGCGTTATAGATATATATTGTACACGATTATACTGGTAATTATTGCTACAATAGGTATTCAGGTCTTTTGGAATTACAAAAACTACCTCACAAATAAGCAACAACTTATTAATGATGTACAGGTGAGTTTGGATAAAGCCGTAGATGATTACTATGCTAATTTAGCGAAAGAAACACGCGTTGGTTTTTCATTTGATGAAACCTCTACAAATGAAATATTTGAAGAAAATAGTGCTTTTACTAAAATACTGAAAAACATAGATGAAAAGAATGGTAAGATTAAATCCATAGATACAATAGATACCAGTGAAATAAAAAGTCTATCTGTATTTAGAGGGTTTAGTGCTGACTCTATGATGAGAGCACACAATGAAAAACATAATCCTATTTCTGCAGACTCTATTAAAAAAACTTTAGAAGGGATAAGGCGAACCCAACCATCAATTAATGCATCAGATATACAGATGCTTTCTACAAAAATATTTATATCAATTAAAAATGATTCTTTAGATGTTAGAGAGGTTAACAAACTTCTAATCGAAGACTTTGAACGAAAAAAAATAGAACTAGACCATCACTTAGCTTATTTCGAAAAAAAACCAGACAATCTATTGCAAGCTCGCATGAAAGAGCTAACCAAAAACATACCCAAAAGCGAATATGAAAATTACGATTTACAAGTTGAATCGAAGTCTACTTTTTTGCCTAATGGAAGCTTATTGAAGTTAAGTTTTGATAATGAAACTTTTAATATCTTAAAACGAAGTTTTAGTGGTATTGCATTATCTACACTTCTAGTTTTAGCAGTCATAAGCTGTCTGTTTTATCTTCTAAAAATTATAAACCATCAAAAGCAACTCGCTGAAGTTAAAAACGACCTTATCAGCAATATTACTCATGAATTTAAAACACCTATTGCTACTATTGGCGCAGCCTTAGAAGGTATTAACAGCTTTAATGTTATTGAAGATAAAAAGAAGACAAAAAAATATATTGACATGTCTTCTAACCAGCTATCAAAGTTAAATATTATGGTTGAAAAACTTCTGGAAACCGCTACTTTAGATAGTGAGAGTTTAGAGCTCAACAAAGAAGAAATAGATGTTGTGGCTTTACTAACTTCTCTTAGTTCAAGATACCAAACGCATAACATAACTAAAACCATACAAACAAGCTTTAAAGTTGAAAACTTAATAGCCAAGGTGGATATTTTTCATTTTGAAAATGCATTAAATAACATTTTAGACAATGCCATAAAATACGGTGGCGATATTATTACTGTGGATTTGATTCCTAATAAAAACAGTTTCAATATTAATATTTCAGATAATGGCAACAGCTTAACAAAAGCAAGTAAAGAGCGTATTTTTGAGAAATTTTATCGTGTTCCAAAAGGCAATAAACATGATGTTAAAGGTTTTGGCATAGGCTTGTATTACACCAAGAGCATTATAGAAAAACATGATGGTAACATCAGCTTAGACCTTAATAACAAACTCACCACTTTTAAAATAGAATTACCAAATGGCTAATCCGATAAAAATATTATTAGCGGAAGACGAAGCCGCTTTAGGACAAATTATAAAAGAGAGTTTAGAGACTCGAGATTTTGAAGTTTTACTTTGCGAAGATGGTGACAAAGCTTTTAAAACCTATAAAACTGAGAGCCCAGAGATTTTGGTTTTGGATGTGATGATGCCAAAAAAAGATGGCTTTACTTTAGCTAAAGACGTTCGTGAAATTGATGACACTATTCCTATAATTTTTTTAACTGCTAAATCGCAAACGCAAGATGTGGTTGAAGGTTTTACAATTGGTGGTAATGATTATTTAAAAAAGCCTTTTAGTATGGAAGAGCTTATTGTAAGGATTCATAATCTGATTAATAGAACAAAGCTTCAGAAAACAGCAGACATCTTAACTATTGGCGATTACACCTTTGACTTCCCAAAGCAATTATTGACCTATAAATCTGATGAAACGATTCAATTGACACATCGTGAGGCACATTTGTTATTTCATTTAATTAAAAACAAAAACAGTGTTTTGGACCGTTCTTTAATTCTGAATAAATTATGGGGAACAGATGACTTTTTCTCTGCAAGAAGCATGGACGTGTTTATCTCAAAACTTAGAAAAAAACTAAAGCAAGATAATCGTATTCAAATTTTGAATGTACGTGGATTTGGCTATAAGCTAACAGTTTAATGATTCTGTTTAAGACTTAGTGATTGTGGTTTGATTTTTGTACTTTTCAAATCACTATGAAACCTTTGTTTTATTTTATTTTTTGCTTTTCATTTTTTGCTTTTACTCAAAATGACATCCAACTTCAGTTTGAATCATCATCAGATTTAGAAGCTGAAAACATCTTTGGTGTAGACACTTTTGGCACACTTTATTATTCGGATAAAAATCAAAGTTTTTATAAAAAATCAGCAGATACCACTATTAGTTATGCTAATTTTCAATTAGGTAAGATTACTTCAGCAAACACATTTAACCCATTAAAAATAAATCTTTTTTATCAAGATTTTAATACTGTGATTATCTTAGATAACCGCTTAGCCGAAATCACAAAAGTAGATTTCAATACACTACAAGATTATAAAAATGTATCTCTGGTTTCTACAGGTTATGATAATACGCTATGGCTTTTTAATCAAGATTTGCAGCAGCTTGAGTTATTTGATTACCTCAACAACAAAACTCGAGTAAGAACAGTACCAATTCAATCTCAAATATTAAATTTAAAAAGTGATTACAACTATTGTTATTTACTTACCGAGCAATACCTGTATATCTATAGTTATTTTGGGAGTTTAATCAATAAAATTGAGAATTCTGGTTATACAAATATGGCATTTAGCAAAGCAAATTTGATTCTTAAAAAGGAGAATGAGCTGTTTTTACTTGCAAAAAACAGCACTAGTATAGAACCAATAAAAACTTCAGATTTGTTAATAAATCAGTTTTTGGTAACCAATGAAACCTTGTATATTTACAACGACGAAAAGCTACGTCGCTACCAATTAAAATCACAATAAATTATGCATGTTGCTATTGCTGGAAATATAGGCGCAGGGAAAACTACGCTCACAAAACTACTAGCCAAACACTACAAATGGGAAGCACAACTTGAAGACGTTGTAGACAACCCTTACTTAGATGACTTCTATAACCAAATGGAACGTTGGAGTTTTAATCTACAGGTATATTTTTTGAATAGTAGATTCCGTCAAGTCAACCAAATACAGCAAGGAAAAAAAGACATCATACAAGATAGAACCATCTATGAAGATGCCTTTATTTTTGCACCCAATTTACATGCCATGGGTCTAATGACTAATCGTGATTTTGAAAATTACTCATCACTTTTTGAGCTTATGGAATCTTTTGTAAAAGGTCCTGACTTATTAATTTACTTACGTAGCTCTATTCCAAATTTGGTGGCCCAAATCCACAAAAGAGGTCGTGATTACGAAAACACAATTAGTATAGATTATTTAAGTCGTCTTAACGAACGTTACGAAGCTTGGATTAGTAAATACACCAAAGGCAATCTTTTAATTATTGATGTAGATCATCTAGATTTTGTATCAAACCCTGAAGATTTAGGCGGCATCATTAATAAGATTGATGCAGAAATTAATGGTTTGTTTTAACGTTTCAAATAGCTTCTTTTTAATTTAACCCTAAAACAAAGATTAAAACCATACAATAACTATACACATACTACTTAGTTGTAATTTGTCCTATTGTATTACGTCCAAAGATTGTAACTTACATAACCTAAACAATCAACCGGATGGCAAATCAAAAAATTGAAATTGCAAAGATTTCTCAGCTTATAAATAAGCAACCCGCTTATGCATTAGTTAAAAACACAGATTTAGTAATTATAAAACACGAAAAAGGTATTTCTGTTCTTTATGGACGTTGCCATCATCGTGGTGCATTATTAGCAGATGGATATATTGAAGGACATAATCTTATCTGCGGTGTTCACCATTGGGATTATAGATACGATACTGGTGTAAGTGAATATAATAATGATGAACAATTACATAAGTTTAAGGAATATATAGAAGGAGATTCATTACTGATTGATAAAGATGAAATCATAAATTTTGAAACTAATCACCCACAACCTTTTAATCGCGATGAATACTTAGGCGCATACGCTGATACTCATCCTGAAGATACTGAACCCTATACCGGTTACATCAAAGAATTAGCAAAAAACGGATTAAAAAATATTGGGCATCACGGATTTTCTGCATCAATGGGAGTAGACAGGAACACGCTTCCAAAATGGAATGACATTCAATTTTTACCAGCTCAATTGGCTACACGTCCGTTGTTAGATGAAGAAGAGGTTGCTACAAAAGTAATTATTGGGCCTAATGCAAAAAAACCTTTAGAATTAGACATTCCGTTATTTGTTTCTGATATGAGCTTTGGAGCTTTATCAAGAGAAGCAAAAATAGCGTTAAGTAAAGGTGCAGAAATGGCTGGAACAGGAATTTGTTCTGGTGAAGGTGGTATGCTTCCTGAAGAGCAACAAAGCAATTCAAAATACTTCTATGAATTAGCCTCAGCTCAGTTTGGTTTTTCTTGGGATAAATTAGATAACGTTCAAGCTTTTCATTTTAAGGGTGGTCAAGGCGCAAAAACAGGTACAGGTGGTCATTTGCCAGGAAACAAAGTAAGTGCAGAAATTGCAGAAGTAAGAGGATTAAATGAAGGTGAGACCGCAATATCTCCGGCAGCAAACCCCAATTTTCATTCAGCACAAGATTTTAAAGATTTTGGAGATAAAGTACGTGAACGCACTGGCGGCATACCTATTGGTTTTAAAATTGCAGCTAGCCATATTGAAAAAGATATTCAATTTGCATTAGATGCTGGTGTAGATTATATCATTTTAGACGGTCGTGGAGGCGGAACAGGTTCTGCACCAACTATTCTTAGAGACCACATCAATATCCCAACTATTCCTGCATTAGCTAGGGCAAGGAAATATTTAGATAAAGTTGGAGCGAATGACATAAGTCTTGTTATTACTGGAGGTTTACGTGTTGCTGAAGATTTTGCCAAAGCTATGATGTTAGGTGCAGATGCGATTGCTGTTTCTAACTCTGCATTACAAGCTATTGGTTGTTTAGGCATGAGAGCTTGTGGAACAAATAATTGTCCTGTTGGTATTGCAACCCAAAAAGAAACACTTAGAAGTAGGTTAATTATTCAGTCTTCTGCAAAACAACTATATAATTATTTTGACGCAACTAATAACCTCATCAAAGTAGTAGCTAGATCTTGCGGTTATGATGATATTTCAAAATTCAATCATAATGACCTTTCAACATTCGATTATGACATGTACAAACTCACAGGCATAAATTTCGCAGGTGTAAAGCTTTAAACAATGAAAAAAACAATGCATTTAGCTGCACAATACTTAGCAACTGCAGCGATAAGTTTTATTGAAAAAAAAGCTGATGATAGTCATACTAATTTGGGTTGGGTAAACCATAATCTTGAAACGCATACATTTCCTAACGGAGACAAATTAGGTTTAAACTATGAAAATTTCGCTTTAGAGTGGATAACACAAAATGGAAATAAAGAACATTTCCTTTTAGATGGAACAACACATAAAGACATTGTAGATTGGATATATCTTACGAGTTTAAATAATGGTATTGTAAAACCATATAATTACAATTTACATTATGAGATTCCTTATAACACAATTGAAGATACTTATCAATTTCAATTAACTCAACAAAATGAACTTAATCAATTAATTAAAAATAGAGACCTAGCACAAAGTGTAATCTTAAATGTTTTACAGTCTAATAGCTATAAATCTCCCGTTAGAATTTGGCCTCATCATTTTGATACTGGTGCATTTTTTAATATTGATGACAACTTATCTATTGGGATTGGAATGGCAATCCCTGATACATTAGTTAATGAGTTTTATTTTTATATAAGTGGCTATAATGGCCATAATCCAATTGATATTATCAACCCAACTTCCCATAAAAATTATTATAGTAATGGCTGGAAAGGGTTTGCATTATCTATTAGTAACCTTAAAGAACAAACCGCTATTGATTTTTGTCAAACTGCGATTAACACATACATAAACTCAGAATTATAATGTTCGAAATATTTGTTAGTATAATTGCCCTAGCTGCTTTTTTAAGTTACCTCAATGCGAAATTTTTAAAGCTTCCTGAGACTATAGGAGTCATGATACTTTCAATCGTTGTATCTCTTTTATTTGCGGCTAGTTATTTTATAGACCAAAGTTATTTTGATCAGATTACTGCAATTGCGAGAAGTATTGATTTTAAAACCATCCTGTTTGATTTCCTTTTAGGTGTTCTGCTCTTTGCTGGTGCAATTCATATTAACCTAAAAGGATTATTAAAAGAGAAAACCACTGTACTCATCTATGCAACATTTGGTGTCTTAGTATCTACTTTTATTATTGGCACTGCATTTTATTATATCGCATCACTTATAGGCTTAGATATTAGTTATCTATATAGTTTGGTCTTTGGTGCTTTAATTTCTCCTACAGATCCAGTTGCTGTATTGGCATTACTAAAAAAAGCTGGCGCACCAAAAAATATGGAAATTAAAATTGTGGGAGAATCCCTATTTAATGATGGCGTAGGGATTGTTGTTTTTTTATCTATACTTGCTTTAGCGACCATGGTGCACGAGTTTGATGTCACTCACATTACAACAGAATTTGGCAAAGAAGCCGGAGGTGGGTTTTTAATGGGATTTCTTTTGGGTCATTTAGGAAAAGGGTGTATAAAGAGTGTTAACAAACAAGCTGTTATTGCTGTGCATATCTCTTTAGCTATAGTTTTGGGCGGTTATGTATTATCAAATATCCTACACATATCTGGAGCGATTGCAATGGTTATTGCTGGGCTTATTATTGGCAATAGTTTACACAAAAAAAGTATTTCCGAAGATTTAAGAAATCACATGAATATCTTTTGGAAAGTATTAGATGAAATCTTTAATGCTGTTTTATTTGTTCTTATAGGTATTGTTATGATTACATTAGACTTTAATGTTTACCATTTATTATTAGGAATTATTTCGATAGTATTAGTGCTTTTATCAAGATACATAACAATTATACTATCGAATTTTTTATTAAAAAAATCAAATAGAGCTAATAAAAATGAAGCTTTAATACTAACATGGGCAGGACTTCGAGGAGGAATATCTATAGCATTAGCTTTATCGCTTCCCGAAGGAGAGGTCAAAGACATTATCGTATACGCAACTTATGTAGTGGTTGTATTCTCTATTATTGCTCAGGGTTTAAGTATTGAAAGAGTAGTTTCAAAACTATTAAAAAAGAACTAATCTAATGGAAACAATGTTCAATAAAATTAGCTTATTTAAAGAAAATCAAGATATCAGATGCTCTTTAGATAATACAATTTTAGAAGCCACTCTAACTAATCATATAAATCATACACATGCTTGTGGTGGACAAGGAAAATGTTCTACTTGTCGCGTAAGTGTTATGAACGGTATAGAACATTGTGGCGTAAGAAATGAAATTGAGCAAGAAATGGCCACAATTTTAAATTTCCCAACTGAGATTCGTTTAGCTTGTCAAACAAAAATAAGTGGAGATATTACCATAAGGCGTATGGTTTCAGACAAGCTGGATATAGATATTATTTCAGAACAATTTTCTGAAGATTCAAACAGCGCAATAGGTAGTCAACAAAAATTGACCATTGTTTTTACAGATATTGTCAATTATACCGCTTTTGCTGAAAAATTTCCACCATATGATATCGTCCATGTACTAAATCGTTACTATCGTATTATGAATAGGGTAATTAAAAATCATAAAGGGTTAATTAGTGATGTTGCTGGAGATGGTATTTTAGCAGTCTTTGGAATTGATTGTGTAAGTGAAAACTCTGTTTTAGAAGCCATTAAAGCTATCGATGAAATGAAAGAAAGATTAAAAACGTTTAACACTTATCTAAAATCAAATTTTAACACCTCATTTGGCATTAGAGCAGGAATTCATCATGGAAATGTTATTGTGGGTCCTTTTGATACTGGCGAAATGAAAAAAACAGCAGTAATTGGTGATAACGTAAACTATGCAAGTCGAATAGAAACTGCCAACAAAGAGTTTGGAACAGAAGTTTTACTGTCAGAAGAAGCTTATAATTCTGTGAAAGATTTCTATCCATCCTACAATACATTTAAGACTCAATTAAAAGGAAAAACAGGGACTTATAATTTGTATGAATTAAAAAACAAGTAGTACTGATATATTATGAAGGAATCTAAAAAAATCATTTGGCACAAAGTATTAAGCAACAGAAATGAATTGCCTGAAGGTCGTGTAAAAACAGTTACTGCAAACCATAAAGGCATCTGTCTAACACATTATAAAGGTAAATTTTCGGCTCTAGACAATCGTTGTCCTCATCAAGGTGGCCCATTAGGTGAAGGCTCTATTGAAAATGGGCTGTTACGTTGTCCATGGCATGGTTGGGATTTCGACCCATGCTCGGGAAAACCACCTGGAGGCTATGATGATGGTATTGATACATTTCCTGTAAAAGAAGAAGGTGATGCTATTTATGTTGGTGTTGAAGAAGAAGTACCTCATGAAGCTACTGTCTCTGATATTATGGTAGAAACCATGATAAATTGGGGTATAAATAAAGTCTTTGGAATGGTTGGCCATTCTAATCTTGGTTTTGCTGACGCTATGAGACGTCAAGAAGAAAAAGGGAATCTTAATTTTTATGGTATCCGTCATGAAGGAGCTGCTGCTTTTGCTGCCTCGGCATACGGGAAACTAACTGGCAAGCCTGCAGCATGCTTTTCTATTGCTGGTCCAGGAGCTACCAATATGTATACAGGTCTTTGGGATGCTAAAGTAGATAGAGCTCCAATTTTAGCATTAACTGGGCAAGTAAAAACGCAAGTTGTTGGAACTGGAAATTTTCAAGAAGTAGATTTAGTTCAAGGCTTTAATACAGTTGCAGAATTTAACCAACGTGTACAAAGTGATAGCCGTCATGCGGAGCTTATGTCTTTAGCCATAAAACATGCCATTTTAAAACGTGATGTATCTCATCTCACTTTTCCAGATGAAGTACAAGAGAAAACAGTTGCCTCAAACACTAAGGCAAAAGGCCCAGAAAACAGAATCACATCATTAGAAATAGCGCCTCCAAAACAGGCAGTAACTGATGCCGTGAATTTAATAAAGAAAGCTAAAAGACCCGTTATAATAATGGGACATGGAGCAAGAGAGCATAAAAAAGCAGTTGTTAGCTTTGCAGAAAGCTTAAATGCTGCTGTAGTAACAACTTTTAAAGGAAAAGGATTAATTGCTGATAATCATCCTCTTGGTGGTGGCGTTTTAGGACGTAGCGGAACACCAATAGCGTCTTGGTTTATGAATGAAGCTGACTTACTTATTGTTTTTGGAGCATCCTTTTCTAACCACACAGGAATTACGCCCAAAAAACCTATAATTCAAGTAGATTTTGACCCGTTGGCATTAAGTAAGTTTCATCAAATAGAAGTAGCTGTTTGGGGAGAAATATCTAGAACATTAGACATATTTAATTCTGAATTAAAAGACCAAATCAATACGAATGACCAACGTAATGAAATAGCAGAACGTTGGAAAATATGGAAAACCGAAAAACAAAAACGCTTATTAGAAACTTCGGATAACGGTATTAGCTCTATAGCAATATTTGAAACCATGAACGCGCTCACTCCCGAAGATGCAGTAATGTGTGTAGATGTTGGTAACAATGCTTATTCGTTTGGTCGTTATTTTGAGCCTAAAAATCAAGATTTTTTAATGTCTGGTTATTTAGGTTCTATAGGTTTTGCTTTACCCGCAGCTATTGGTGCTTGGACAGCCGTTGGTAATTCAAGACCTGTAATTGCAGTAGCTGGAGATGGTGGTATTTGTCAATATTTGGCAGAAATTACGACATTAGTAAAATACAATATGCCTGTAAAATTGATTATTATAAATAATCATGAGCTTGGAAAAATTTCTAAAGAGCAGCGTGCGGGAGAATTTGATGTATGGCAAACATCTTTATCAAATCCAAATTTTGCGGAATTTGCAAGGTCCTGTGGTGCATGGGGAAAACGAATTGAAAAACAAGATGAGTTAGAAAATGCAATGAACGAATTATATAAACAACCAAAAGCTGGCGTATTAGAAATAATGGCAGATGTAAATCTTATTTAAGATGGAAATAGTTGTCAATATAATTTTAGCAGTTTTAGGTATGTATTTCCTAATAGGAATACTCTTTGGGTTGTACTTTCTCTTTAAAGGTGCTACTAAAATAGACCCTTTGATGAAAGACACTAAAAAGAAAGTTCGAATTTTATTATTCCCAGGTATAATAGCAACTTGGCCTTTTTTAATTAAACGGCTTTTTAAATCTAAATCTCTCTAAATATGACCTCAGGACTTCGAAAAGCTCATAAATTTATTTGGTTGTTGCTTATTATCATTATCCCAATGATTATGTTTTTTTCAATTAAAGATTTAAATATTTTCTCTATTGAAGGCAATACTACATCGCAAATCAAGAGCTCCAAAAAATCTAAGCTTTATTCCTTTGAGAATGACATTATTAAAGGTGCCATTTTTGAAAGTGAAATTGAAATTATTTTAAAATCAACTTTAAAGAATTCATCTTCTATTGTATACGGAATGGACGAAAAAGGCAATAGATTGGACGCTATAGGGCAATTAACAACCGTAGGGATTTATAATTTTAATATTAATAGTCTACCTAAAGGCATCATAATTTTTGATGACATAAAACAAGTAGAAATTACAAAACTCAACTTCAAATGGGATTAGATTATCAGCTAGTACTTTGGAACAAATTCAAAAAAACGTATGACAAAATAATTGTTTTAGCCATGTTGCTTTATGTTATTTTGTTTGCTGCTATAACGCTTACTTTTAATTCAGAAACTAGTATAGAAACACTAATAATTAGAGCTTTTGGTTCATTAGCCATTATTATGTTACATATTATTTTAATTATTGGACCATTAAGCAGATTAAACTCAAGCTTTCTTCCAATTTTATATAATAGAAGACACTTAGGAGTAAGTATGTTTATAGCTGCTTTAATTCATGGCGGTTTTTCTATTTTTCAATTTCATGCCTTAGGCGATGTAAATCCAATTTACTCGATCTTTACATCTAATATGGATTATGGTTCGTTAACAAATTTTCCATTTCAAGTTCTAGGATTTTTTGCATTATTAATACTTTTTGTATTGGCATCTACAAGTCATGATTTCTTTCTGAGTAATCTATCCGCTAAAATCTGGAAACGACTCCATATGATGGTTTATATCGCTTATGCATTAATTATAGCTCATGTGTTTTTGGGTGCTTTCCAACAAGAAACATCGACATTTACAATTGGACTATTAATTACAGGTTTTATTATAGTATCTGGTCTTCATTTAGTTTCAGCTTATAAAGAACATAAGGTTGATAAGACTAGCACTAATGGTACAGAAAACTGGTTAAAAGTCTGTGATATTTCTGAAATTGAAGAGGATAGAGCAAAAATTTTTACAATACAGAATGAACGTGTCGCCATATTTAAATATGATGGAAAATTATCTGCCATTCATAATGTGTGTAAACATCAAGGAGGTCCTTTAGGTGAAGGAAAAATAATTGATGGCTGTATTACTTGCCCTTGGCATGGTTACCAATATTTACCGCATAACGGCCAATCTCCTCCTCCGTTTACAGAAAAAGTTTCCACATATCAACTAAAACTTGAAAATAAAACCGTATTTATTAATCCAAAGGCTTTTGATGAAGGCACTGAAGTAGAACCTTGTAAATATTGATTTATGAAAAAGAATGATGAATTTTATGTACCATATATAGATGGTAGCCTAGGTGTTAAGACTAAACAAACCTTGAAACGTTTTACCATAATTGCCTTACTAACTATTATCCTTGGAGCCTTGCTATTTAGTTATACACAAAAGCCATTTAAGAATAGTACATTCGAATTAACAAATTCAACTAAGATTACAGGTGTTTTTCATGAAAATCCTTATCCAATGTTACGTGTCGAAGTTGCAAAAAACATATATAAGAACATATTGCTTTTGGGGTTTGGTAAATCTAGTGCAAATCCTTTTTTAGAGAAACTTCAAAATCAAGTAAAAGACTTAAATGGAAAGTTATTAAGTATTGAAGGTAATTTGATTTATTACAATGGAAAAACATTAATCCAGATTACTGATGAAGAAAAAATAACTTTAGAAAACCAAGCTATTTCTTCTATACCTGTAAATGAAAGCATAAATAATATGACGTTACAAGGAGAAATTATTGATCCTAAATGCTATTTTGGAGTTATGAAACCTGGTAAAGGAAAAATTCACAGGAGCTGTGCTGTACGTTGCATCTCTGGTGGAATACCTCCTGTTTTAGTAACTACTGATAGTAATAATCTTTCTCAATATTTTTTATTAACAGATTTGAAAGGCGGCCCAATAAATAACGACATACTCCCATATATTGGAAAGCCTTCTAAAGTTAAAGGCTATGTAGAAAAAATGGAAGACTGGCATATTATAAAAATTGATGTTTCTGATATATTAGAATTAAACAAAAAATCAAATATTTATTAATTTATGAGAAAAATCACACTAATATTACTTGTCTTTATTGGGTTTTCTATAAATGCTCAGGCAATAGATTATAATACCACTAAAGGCTTTGTTGCAGAAGGATATGATGTTGTATCTTATTTTAATAATAACGTTAAAGAAGGTGGTAATAAATATGTAGCTGCTCATGATGGTGCTAAATATAAATTCTCTTCTCAAAAAAACTTAGACACATTTAAAGCCAATACTAGAAAATATGTGCCACAATATGGAGGATATTGTGCTTATGCACTTGCTGTAAAGGCAAAAAAAGTGTCTATTGATCCTGAAACTTTTGAGATTAGAGACGGAAAATTATATCTTTTTTATAATTCATGGGGAAGTAATGCATTAAAACTGTGGTTAAAAGAGTCTCCAAATGCCCTAGTATTAAAAGCTGATGAAAATTGGAAAACTCTTAAAGGTAAATAAGGTAATCCTCTACTTAGTTCAAATCTTAAATCCTAATCTTTATTTTAAGTATAAATTAAAAACATAAACAAATTTTGAATTTAATTGCATATTTATTTATAGGTATTCTAACAGCTATAATTGGAGCTTTACCATTAGGCACAACTAATGTTGCTGTCATAAATACTACTATAAAAGAAAACATACAAAATGCGTTAAAGATTGTTTATACGGCTGCATTAGCAGAAATAATTTTAGTCATCATTGCTATTAATTTTAATATGCAAATTGAAAATTTTGTAGGAATGAATATCTGGTTACAATATACAATTGCATTAATCTTATTAGGTGTTGGTTTTACTCTTTTTTACGGCAGAAAAGAATGCGTGAAAGATGAAAATGAAGAATGCATTATTATTAAAAAAAGGTTTAATCTTTCTAAGCAAATGTTAGGTTTTATTCTTGGGCTAGTAAATCCGACAGTATTAGTCTATTGGATTTTAGTAATTTCATTTTTAAACAAAAAAATGATTTACCTAAATATTAATACAGGAATCGTACTATTAACCTTATTTATAGTAGGTGTTTTTATTGGAAAAGCACTTACTCTTTATGGCTATGGGAGATTTAGTAATGTACTGAAGATTAGAATGAAAAATATAACAACACGAGTTAATAGAATAATTGGTGTTTTATTAATTTGTATTTCAATATTTCAGTTTACTAAATTACTCTACTACTAAATTTAAAACTTACCCATCCAATACATTTCCCTTAACCTATTTTCAAACTATTATAAGAAAATGCAATTTTATTTGTCTATAAACCCATTTGACCTAGCATGAACTATAGCTTGCTCGCTATTCTCTACTATTAAAACTGGTAGTTCTTTATAATCTTTAAATAAATTCTGAATACGTTTCATTCTTTTTTTATGATCTACGCTACGTAGATAAATCGCCGCTATTCTATTGGGGAATTTTTTGACGACATCTAAATAAATATAGGCATCTTTTTCGCCACAATCTCCGATAAGTATAAATTTTAAATCCGGATAAGTGTTTAATATATTATAAACCTCATGATACTTATGTGCCAATTCTGGCTTAGGAGTTTTATCGAAAGGTGTCCGAAAATCACGTAACAAAATTGGTCCTTTTGGGAAAGCATTAGACTTTAGAAAAAATGCCAAATAACGATACAAATTCCAAGGACTATTACTCACATAAAAAATTGGGTTTACTGTATTATGAAGTAATTTGTAAAACTCAGCGGTGCCCTCTAAAGCTTTTCGTTTTAGAGGTGTTTTAAAAAGTGTATTTACTACAACTTTCCACTTTAACCTTGAGGTCACACCTGTGTGTAAAATGGTATCATCAATATCGCTAATAACACCAAACTGTGCTTTGTCTGATGGCACTAACATTTTACCAGTAAACAGATTGTTTAACTGTATTTGGCGCGTTATGGTTTTATCTGTATAGCTTACCGAATAATCTAACCAACCATCAGCATCAATATTAAGCTTCATTTCAGTAGTTGAATCCTGAAGGTAATAACCCTCAGCATCGGTCTTTAAATCAAACTTAGTGTTATGAATATTAATTTGAATGGCTGTGTTTCGTATTTCATCTGTTTCAAAACGTTTCCAAGAATTGACTAAAAGATTAAACCATCCTTTTTTGGACAAATCAATATCTTCATCCTCTAATGCTCGTCCTCTTAAATACAAATGGCTTCTAGTTCCATACGTTAAAAACGGGATAATTTGTAAGGGGTCTTTTTTTAGCATTACCCAAATATAAAAAAACCACGCTTTCTTTTAACTTAAGAAAGCGTGGTTTTATTTATTTAGGTTTTAAAATTACTATTTCGTAATCTCTACCTTCTTCACTTTACTCTTTAAATAAGCCTTAGAATTCTCAAAAGCTTTAAGTTTAGCTTCAACTTCTTCTTTAGTACCTTTAATCACCTCTTCTTTTACAACTTCTTTTCCATTTTGGTTAGTCGTATAAGTAATAGTTGCTGTTGCTAAATCCTGAGATTCCATAGACATTTCAATTGTAATCTCATCTTCTAATTGTGCATAAGCCTCATCTGTAGAATGTCCTCCTAAAATTGGCGCTATTACTAAACCAATTAAACATGTTAACTTAATTAAGATATTCATAGATGGTCCAGATGTATCTTTAAAAGGATCACCAACTGTATCTCCAGTTACTGCTGCTTTGTGGGCATCAGAACCTTTAAATGTCATTTCGCCATTGATTTCAACACCTGCTTCGAAAGATTTTTTAGCATTATCCCAAGCTCCACCAGCATTGTTTTGGAAGATAGCCCATAATACACCAGAAACAGTAACACCTGCCATATAACCACCTAACATTTCGGCAATAGCAAGGTTATCCATTCCAAATAACATCGGTACAAAAGCAATGATTAATGGGAATCCGATAGTTAATAAACCAGGTAACATCATTTCTTTTAAAGACGCTTTAGTAGAAATTGCTACACACTTATCGTATTCTGGTTTCCCAGTGCCTTCCATAATTCCAGGAATATCTTTAAACTGACGACGTACTTCTTGTACCATTTCCATGGCAGCTTTACCTACAGCATTCATCGCTAATGCAGAAAACACAACTGGTACCATACCACCAACAAATAACATAGCTAATACAGGTGCTTTAAAAATGTTAATTCCGTCAATTCCTGTAAACGTTACATAAGCAGCAAATAATGCTAATGATGTTAATGCTGCAGACGCAATAGCAAATCCTTTTCCTGTTGCAGCAGTTGTATTACCAACTGAATCTAATATATCTGTACGTTCTCTTACAATTGGATCTTGTTCACTCATTTCAGCAATTCCACCTGCATTATCTGAAATAGGTCCAAAAGCATCAATAGCTAATTGCATAGCAGTTGTAGCCATCATCGCAGAAGCTGCTAATGCTACACCATAAAATCCTGCAAATGCATAAGACGCCCAGATTGCTCCAGCAAATAATAATACTGATGGAAATGTAGAAATCATTCCTGTTGCTAAACCAGCAATGATGTTAGTTCCTGCTCCAGTAGATGATTGTTGTACAATTTTTAAGATTGGGCTTTTTCCTAATCCTGTATAATATTCAGTAACTGAAGAAATAACAGCGCCAACAAATAAACCAACTAAGGTTGCATAAAATACGCGCATTGCAGATATCTCAACTAGACCTTCTCCGAAGAAGTTCATTTTCATTGTTTCTGGTAACATCCAAGTGACTAAACCAAAACATGAAACAGCTACTAAAATAATTGATGTCCAGTTTCCTATATTTAAAGCGCCCATTACTTGAGCTTCTTTAGCATCATTACTTTTTATTTTTACCAACATTGTTCCAATAACAGAGATAATAATTCCTGCACCGGCGATTGCCATTGGCAATAAGATTGGACCAATACCACCAAACAGATCATTGATTGCTCCACCCATATCTTTAATCACATAGTTACCAAGTACCATCGCGGCTAATACAGTTGCAACATAAGACCCAAATAAATCGGCTCCCATACCAGCAACATCTCCCACATTATCTCCAACGTTATCTGCAATAGTTGCAGGGTTACGAGGATCATCCTCAGGAATACCTGCTTCTACCTTACCAACTAAATCGGCTCCAACGTCAGCAGCTTTAGTGTATATTCCTCCACCAACACGTGCAAACAATGCAATAGATTCAGCTCCTAAAGAGAACCCTGCTAGTGTTTCTAAAACAATAGTCATATCTCCAGTAGAAGTCCATGCTCCATCCATAAAGAATCGATAAAAAATGATAAAAAATGCTGTTAAACCTAAAACGGCTAAACCAGCAACACCAAGTCCCATTACAGTGCCTCCGCCGAAAGAGATTTTAAGTGCATTTGGCAAACTTGTTCGTGCAGCCTGTGTTGTTCTCACATTTGTTTTGGTAGCGATTTTCATTCCGATGTTTCCAGCATAAGCAGAAAACACAGCTCCAAAAACAAAAGCAATGACTATAAGCCAATGCGTCGTCTCAACAACTTGAGAAACTACTAAAAGTAAAGCACTTACTATTACCACAAAAATTGCTAGTAATCTATATTCGGCATTTAAGAAGGCTAATGCACCTTCGTAGATATGGTCTGAGATTTCTTTCATTTTACCATCTCCAGCATCTTGTTTCATAACCCACGATTTTTTTACAATCATGTAAATTAATCCTAAAAATGCCAAAGCTATTGGCATGTAAATCATGTATGATTCCATATTGTTTTTTATTTAATTTGATTAGTTTTTTAGCTGCGCAAATGTAGTAAAATGATACCTAATAAGAAAGTCCTTTTACATTGCTTGTAAAAGGACTTTTTTTTAATGTAATCATTACATCTATCTAAATCGTAAAATCGCCATTAATTTTGTGTTCACTATTCTCATAACGCTCAATACATTTATTAAGAATATCATAAGCTTCTTCTGCATTACCCCAACCACCAACGTCAACTTTCTTTTCCTCTAGATCTTTATAGACCTGAAAGAAATGAGTAATTTCTTTTTTTCTGTGTGGATTTAAATCTGTTAAATCATTATATGTGTTCCAAATAGGATCTGTAACAGGTACACAGATAAGCTTTTCGTCTGGTCCTTTTTCGTCTGCCATATGGAATACACCTATAGGTTTCACTTCCATAACACACATCGGAAATGTTGGTTCTGTCCCCATTACCAAAACATCTAATGGATCTCCATCTAGCGCTAAAGTTTCTGGAATAAACCCATAATCTCCAGGATACATCATTGATGAAAACAACATACGATCAAAGCGTATTTTGTTAAGCTCAAAGTCATACTCGTACTTATTACGGCTTCCTTTAGGAATCTCTATTAATACATCGAAAGTTAATTTTCCTGTTGCTGTCATAATCTCTCTTTTTAAAAAGGGGTGCAAAGATAGTTTAATGTTTGATTATTACAACAGTTATAAATACTTATTCTTGATATTTAATTTATATCAAATAAATAATTTTTAAAGCATCTTCAAGGTATTAATCTCTTGTATAGTTAAATGTTTCCAGTGACCTCTTGGAATGTCTTTTTTAGTCAAATGCGCAATAGACACGCAATCTATCTTGACCAAATCGTATTTAAGCTCTTCAAAAATAGTACGTAAAATGGTATTTCCAGTGTTCTTGATTTTTATGCCAATCTTATTTTTTGGTTCACCATCGATATAGCTTACTTCTTCAACAGAAATGAGTTTTCCTTTTACCTTAAACCCTTCTTTTATTTTTTTAAAGTCTTCAAACTTTAAATTCTTATCTAGTTCTACTTGGAATAATCGTGCGACACCATTTTTAGAGTTGGTGAATTTTTGCACAACTTCATCATCATTAGTAAACAACAATAAACCTAGAGAGTTACGTCCTAAGCGACCAATTGGCTTTATTCTAGCACTAGTTGCATTAGCAACCAAATCCATTACTGTTCTTCCTTTGCCTTCGGCAGTAGTCGTAGCAAAACCTTTTGGTTTATTAAGTAGCACATAAACTTTTGGCTCAGGATTAATGCGTCTACCATCGAATTTTACTTCATCTCCTGGTTTAACTTTGTAACCCATCTCGGTAACAACTTTGCCATTTACAGTTACTAAACCTATAGATATATTTTCATCTGCTTCACGACGCGAGCACATGCCAGAATTGGCAATGTATTTGTTAAGTCTAATCTCATCTGGATTAGATGGTTTTTTGGGTGCAGCTTGCTTCTTAAAAGGCGCATTTCTTTTTACAAATGGCTTTTTACCAGCACCATCTTTTTGATTTCGTGCAGGTTTTCCTTTTCCTTTATTCCCTTGCTGTCTTGTCATTATTAAATTTTTTGCAAAGGTAAGACAATAGTTAACATTAACTATTTTATTTCCACGGTAGTTTGTCGCTCTGTGTTTACAATCAATTTGGTGACATCAGGACGTGAATAATGCCCAACTGCATCAAAATTTTGCCGTTCTTCCAAAACACGATTAAAATCTATAGTCTGAAAAATGAGCCCTTCTTTATGCAAAACGGGTTCTACAATCCACTCGCCATCTGGTCCTGCAATACAACTCCCGCCATTGGCTAATGTTTCTGGTGCATTTTTGATAATTTCATCGTAATAAGGCGTGTCTTTAGGAAAATCTGTCCTTGCCATTAAACTCGATACCGAAACCACGTAAGAACGTGATTCTCGTGCAATAAAACGTGTTATATCTTTAGTGTTATGATCACTTCCCGGCCAAACAGCAATATGCAAGTTTTCGCCTTGTCCGTATAATGCTGTTCTTGGTAATGGCATCCAGTTTTCCCAACAGTTAAGACCACCAACCGTAAATGCTTTTAATGGGTGTACTTTAAGTCCGTTACCATCACCTGGCGCCCAAGTTAAACGCTCATCATAAGTTGGTTGTAATTTTCTATGAACCGATTGTACTTCGCCTTTTTCATTAATGTAAACCAAAGAAGCATAAATACTATGACCTCCACGATCTTCAGGGCGTTCCATAACACCTAAATAAATGGCTATTTTATGTTCTTTTGCTAGTTTACAAATCGAATCCAACTCTCCTTTTTCAATACAAATAGAATTGCTTACATAGTGCGCATGCAGTTTTTTATTGACGTCTGTATTCCACTCAGCACCGCCTGTTAGCGCCAACCAAAATGGATAACCTGGCAATAAGGCTTCACCAAAAACAATAAGTTCGGCATTTTCTTTAGCTGCATCTATAATTGATTTTTCAATCTTTTGTAATGTTGCAGGTTTGTCTAACCAAACTGGTGCAATTTGCGCCATGGCAATTTTAAGTGTGGTATTCATTTATAATCGGTTTAAAACAAGATTAATATCTATAAGTAATATGGAAAACACACCAGCAACAATAATAAATTTTAAAATATTATGAAGCCACAAATAGTGCGTTTTCGAATTGGATTTCCATAGCATTAGTCCATAAATAAACAATAAAATTACACTTGCGTAGAAGAAATAATACATATGTCCTATTTGGAAATAAAAAATGAGAACAAATGCCGAAGCACATGTAATTATAGTGGCTCCTGTCAATAAATATTTAGCCATTTTTTCTCCGTAAACTACTGGTATTGTTCTGTAATTGAGGGCCAAATCGCCTTTTATATTTTCTAAGTCTTTTGTAAGCTCTCGCATTGACACCAACATAAATAAGAACAATGCATGCATAAATACGACGAGCTCAAAATTCTTGTAATAGATAAAGATGGCGAAGAATGGTGTTACTGTAAGAATTGCTGAAACCAAATTCCCTGTTATTGGCATTTTTTTCAGCTTATGCGAATAAAACCAAATCGCAAAAATGTAAAGTGCAAAAAATACAACTGCTCTAAATGACACATAGCTTGCAAAAATAATCGCAAGAAAATTTAGCGTAAAATAGATAGACAGCTTTGTGTTTTGACTCACCAATCTATCCAACATGCTTTTATTAGGTCTGTTGATTAAATCTTTCTCAGAATCGTAAAAATTATTGATAATATAACCTGAAGCAATGACTGCTGAAGATGCTAAGACTAGCATCAACAAATTAATATCAAACACTACATGTTTGAAATGTAAATCTGGCGCAAAAATGTATATGGCTGCTAGATATTGGGCTATGACAACTACTAAAATATTATAGCCACGAACAACAGAAAAGAGACTAAAAACCTTTAAAACGAAGTGTTTTTGAGTCCTAGGCAACATGTATTTAGAAATTATAAACGACTTCTAGTTTTTGACCTTTAAGGGCTTCTCTAGCATTATCTATATTCTCGGTGAAGCCAAGAATATAACCACCACCACCAGAGCCACAAAGCTTAAGATAGTAATCGTTGGTCTCGATACCTTTTTTCCAAAGTGCATGAAATTGTTTTGGTATCATGGGTTTAAAGTTATTAAACACAACTTTAGACAACTGTTTTGTGTTTTTGAATAATGACTTGATATCTCCTTTTAAGAAATCGTCCACACAAGCGTCTGTATGTTTTATAAACTGCTCTTTAAGCATACTTCGGAAACCTTCGTTTTTCATGTTTTCCATAAAAATGCCTACCATTGGTGCTGTTTCGCCTACAATACCACTATCTAATAAAAATACGGCTCCTTTTCCCTCACTCTTTTGAGATGGTATTCCGGTAGCTTCAATATTATCTTTAGATTTTATAAGAATTGGTAAACTTAAATAACTATTTAGTGGGTCTAATCCTGAAGATTTTCCATGAAAGAAAGATTCCATCTCAGAGAAAATAGACTTTAACTTAAGCAGTTTTTCTCTAGTTAGGTTTTCTAAAACTGTAATCTTATCGGTAGCGTATTTGTCGTAAATAGCCGCAACTAAAGCACCGCTACTACCAACACCATAACCTTGAGGTATTGATGAGTCAAAGTACATCCCAGCGTTAACATCGCTTTGAAGCTTTTCCATATCAAAATTAACCAGCTCAACGGCTAGACTCTTTAAATATGTAGCAAAACGTTTTAAACTTTCGTTAGATTTAATAGCTTCTTCAGAGGGATGTTCTTCCATCTTTAGTGCTCCGTTATAAAAGTTGTAAGGGATTGATAATCCTTTAGAGTCTTTTATAATTCCGTATTCTCCGAATAATAGAATTTTTGAATAAAACAGGGGACCTTTCATAACTTTTTATTTGTTGGAATGTTCATGATTTTTGAGCACCTTTTCCAACCTTATCACAAATATAGTGACCATTTTGGCAATACGCAACCAAGTCGCTCTTAATGAACTCATAAACTTTTTCTTGCTCTGCATCTGGAAATAAGACATGTACATTAGCACCTGCATCTAAAGTAAAGCAGATATTAGAGCCTGTTTGCTTTCTAAATTCCCATATTTTATTAATAATTTGAAGTGTATTTGGCTTCATTAGAATAAAATACGGCATGCTCGTCATCATCATCGCATGGAGTGTTAATGCCTCACTTTCAACAATTTCAATAAATCTTTTGTAATCGCCAGACACAAGTACTTCTTTAAGTTCAGCAAGGTTGTCGTGTGCTTGCTCAAAACGCTTTTGAGCAAATGGATGACCAAACATCAACTTATGCCCAACAGTACTGCTCACTTGTTTTTCGCCTTTATCAACCAACAAAATCGCATCTTGATAATTTTGAAAATTTGGATGAATATTTTCACTAAACTTAATACCAAATAGGTCTGAACTATCTGAAATACTTTTTGTATTTCCCCAAACGACCAGTTCTCCTTCTACACTTCTGCATGCACTTCCTGAACCTAATCGTGCTAAAAATGAGGCTTTTTGATTAAAATATTCTTCAGAATAATTTGCTCCTAATTCTTCTTCAATACTCATTAAACATAATGCCAAAGCACTCATCCCTGAGGCTGAGGATGCGATACCTGAACTATGAGGAAATGTATTTGAGGTTTCAATCTTAAAGTGATAATCTCTTATAAAAGGAACATAAATTTCTACACGTTCAAAAAATGTTTGGATTTTTGGTTTAAAAGCTTCGTTCTTCTCACCTTCGAAAATGACATCAAAACTAAAATCACTGCCTTCTTTTTTTGTATAAGTTACCTCGGTAATTGTTTTGCAATTAGATAATGTAAAACTTATTGAAGGGTTTTCTGGGATTTGATTCTCACGTTTTCCCCAGTATTTTACTAAAGCTATATTACTGGGTGACTCCCATTTTACACGCCCATTCTTACTGTTGGATTTGTAATCTTTAAGAATAAAATCTTGCTCTGTCATGCGTTTAATTTCTGATGCAAAAATAGGTAATTTCTAAAGCTTAGATTCTGTTTCTTTTGCCATTGCTAATATTTTTAGCATCGTCTTATAGTTTCGTGCTGTAGCATTCACTTTTAGTTGACGTTCAAAGAAGTTTGAGTTGAATTTTGTACGTCCATAACCATTAGCGCTATAGAAATAAATTGCGCTATCTGTAATTTTAAATTCTTCGCCATCATAGGATAACTTAGAAACTTCTTCTAAACCTGATTTATTTGGCGAATTATCTAACATCATGAAGTAACTTTTTTCTTTTGCTTCATTTTGGAAAGGGCATTTATCATAGATGTCTTGTAATTCTATATAAGTCTTAACTAAAATAAGGACTTCAAAACCAAAATTACTGAGAATAGCTTTTTGGATATTTAATTTCAATTTTTCTGGTGTTTCGGACGAATGTAACACTACATTTCCACTCTGAATGTACGTCTGCACGTCTTGGCATCCCAATCCAGAAAGCAACTCTCGCAACTCTGCCATAGGTACTTTTCTATGACCGCCAACGTTAATACCTCTTAATAGAATTATGTGTGTTTTCATTATTTAGCTATTGATTGAGAAACTATATAAGCGCTCGTCCACGCATTTTGAAAATTAAAACCTCCTGTAACCGCATCTACATTAATCACTTCGCCTGCAAAATATAAGTCTGGAATACGTTTACTTTCAAAGGTTTTAAAGTTGATTTCTTTTAAATCTACACCACCAGCTGTGACAAATTCTTCTTTAAAAGTACTCTTCCCAGTCACTTGAAAAATGGCATTTGTCAATTGATTAACAAGTACCTCTAATTGGGTCTTATTTAAATCAGCCCAACGTTCTGTCTCCTGAATATTTGAGGCTAAAACCAACTTTTTCCATAAGCGTTTTGGTAAATCGAATTGTGCCAAATTCAACACTGTTTTTTTAGGAAAATCTTGTTTTACAGATTTCAATATCTTCATACAAGATTCCGTATCATGACGAATAAAATTTACTGCGATTTTAAAATTGTAATTCAATTTTGCCAATTCTACAGCTCCAAAAGCAGAGAGTTTTAAAATTGCTGGTGCACTCATCCCTACGTGTGTTATAAGCAAAGGTCCTTCTGATTCTAAATCCGTTCCTATAATCTTAACCCCAACATCTTTTGCAACGACGCCAGGAATATCTTTAATACGCTCGTCTTTAATATCAAACGTGAATAATGACGGCACAGGATGGACAATATTATGACCTAAATCAGATAAAAGATTCCAAATTTTTGGATTACTTCCTGTAGCTATAACTAATTTTTTACACCTCACCTCACCTTGGTTCGTTTTTAAAACGAATTTATTTTCATCTGCTAGAACTGTCTTTACAGAATGATTATATAATACGTTTACATCGTATTTTTTTGCTTCAGTTAAAAAGCAATCGATGATGGTTTGCGATGAATTTGAAGCTGGAAACATACGCCCATCTTCTTCAATTTTGAGCTCAATACCTCGTTCCTCGAACCAAGCAATGGTATCACCTGTCATGAAGGTATGGAAAGGTCCAAGCAATTCTTTTCTACCTCTTGGGTAATTATTAATGAGTTCCGAGGGAATAAATTCGGCATGCGTAACATTACAACGTCCACCACCAGAGATTTTTACTTTTTGTAGCCCTGTTTTTCCTCGTTCGAAAATAGCGATTGATAGATTCGAATTTTGCTGGGCAATATTAATAGCTGTAAAAAAACCAGCGGCACCACCACCAATAATTGCAATATCTAAATCTTTATTAAAATTCTCCAAAAAACGGGTTCCTATAAATTATCGCTGTAAATTTAGCATTATAAATTTTGAAGCCTTTATGCGTAAATACTTTTTTATCCTTTGTTTATTAATTCTAAGTTGTGAAACTGGCGACCTCAAAGTGATTATGGATTTGCCCATAGACCTCAATGAAGTTTCTGGACTTGAAACTGATGCAAAAAAAAATCTGTTTTGGATGGTTAATGATAGCGGTAATAAACCTATTTTATATGGTCTAAACGTAGCTGGAGACATTGTAAAAGCTATTAAAATTAAAGCCAAAAATAGAGATTGGGAAGATTTAACAACTGACCCAAAAGGCAACATCTATATTGGAAATTTTGGTAATAATGATAATGATAGTGAACAGCTTTCTATATTAAAAATTACAGCTAAGGACTTAAGTAAAAACAAAGCATCTATAAAACCAAAAATTATTAGTTTTACATATCCAGAACAAAAGAAATTTCCTCCTAAAAAAAGTAAACGTCATTTTGATTGTGAGGCCTTTTTCTTTTATAATGATTCCTTATATCTATTTACCAAAAGTCGTGCGCATAAAAACCCAGGTAAAACTAATCTCTACAGATTACCAACTACAAAAGGAAACTATAAAGCCAAATATATTGATACATTTAATACATGTGACCAGTCTGAATGCTGGGTGACATCAGCAGATATTAATGCTAAAGGCAATAAGTTGGCGTTATTGACAGAGAATTCTGTTTTAGTCTTCTCTAAATTAAAGGGAAACAAATTCTTTACATCTGATTATAAACGTTATGAGTTTGAATATGCTTCTCAGAAAGAAAGTGTTGCTTTTAAGAATGACAGTACGCTTTATATTGCAGATGAATATTTGGGTGTAAAGGGTGGGAATTTGTATGAATACAGGATTGATTAAATCTAAAAAGCCAGCAATTAATTGCTGGCTTTTTTATTTATATAAGATTATTATTAAAATCCGAAACCTAATTTAAACGCTAAACGTAATCCATCATCACTACTAAATGCTGAAATGTTAGCTGTAAACATACTATAAGCACTCACAAAAACACCACCTCCGACTGATGTGTTCCATCCGCTCTCATTAAATATTGGATTAAGAACTCTACTATCGTCTATCCATACACGACCATAATCAAAGCCGCCATAGAAACCTACATTAAACGGTAAAAAGTTTGCCCCTTTACGTCTTAAATTAAATCTTAAATCTGTACTCTGCACAAAGGATTGCTTCCCAGCAAAACGCTCTCTCCTAAATCCGCGTAAACCTTCAGAATCCCCTAAGCTAGCTGCTTGATAAAATTCAAAATCATCGCCTAAGTTAATTTGACTTCTTAATTTAGTTGCTAATACTACACTACCTTGATGCGTGATTTTATAGTCAAAACCTAATTCAGGTATTATATATCCATAACCTTTGGATGTACTCACATTATTTTTGAAACCAGCTTCAAGACCAAATAGCATTCCTAAAGTAGGAAATGAGCTGCTATTTTTTATGTCGTAGACATACTTTGCATGCGCTCCATAAAAATCTTGCTTGTCAAAAACGGCATCTGTTGGTGTAGTAATGGTTTCTAAATAACGTCCTGATGTTCGATCTACTTCATTAGATTCATAAGTGGCTCCAACCTCAAATTCAGAACCATATTGCGATTTCCATACTAGAGCTGGAGATATTCTAAATGTTCTTATTTTAACTCTATTAAAATCTAATTCTATATTATCGTTATCTGGCTCTAGATTAGGTGTGTTATTACCAAAACCGAAGAAATTTCGAGCAAAATTAGGGCTTGTAAATCTAGAATCAATTTTAAGATTAGCTTGCCCTATTACATTAGCAAACTCTCCAGTATAAGCAATATCAAAACCACTAGTAGCAAAGAAATATCCTGCCGTAATTGTATGCTGAGATGAGAAAGGGTTTCTTTCAAATACATAGTTTGTCAATGTACTTGAAAAACCAATTTTAAAACCATCATCAGGATTAAACCCTATAGATGGTACTGTCTGTATTGTGTTGTTTTTTAGCTTCTTATAGTTATAAACATTAGTTTCATAATCATCTGTTAACTTTCTTGAACCTTTATTTGTAACAAAAGTATTTTTCTTTGATTTATAATCGTAATATTTAAGTTTTTTACCATTTTTAATATCATAAGTGTCATTATTCTGCCCACCTATTAATCTAATCTTTATTAATCGCTCTCCTTCTCCAAAAACATTAAACACATCATCATCATCAAGAGCATAAATCCAAATTTCTTTGGTTTCGTCTCTGCTAAATGTGCGCTCATGAAATATATCAGCTTTTTTTCCGTCTTTAATTCTATATGCCGTGACTTTTGTTTTTCCATTAGGCATTCGTTCAATATCAAACCAATCGTCTTTATTTGTACCTTTTATTACTGAAAATTTGGCTATAACATCAAAATATCTATCAGAGATTTTTTGAAGATTCCCTCGTCTGGCTTTAAGTAGTCTCTTAATTTCATCTACATCACCATCTCTAACCTCAACTGGCATATTTAAGAATGCTTTTTCTATAATATCATCTGTCACATTATTCTGAATAAGCTTTACCTGCTCATTCCAAACGTCTTTCCCAGAATCTTGAATTAACTCCATATCAAGAGGATATGGCTCTACATTTATACCCTTTACATCAACTAAATCCTCATTATACTCTCTTAATAAACCAGCTGTAGGCACTAATTTTACGGCTGCAGTCAATAAAAACCCATCACTCATTTTAGAAAATGCTTGATCTCTGTCTCTTGGCATTGGGCGATATACTTTTTTACCATTTTCTTTAAACTCAATCCAACGCCATTGGTCTTGATGTCTATCCCAATCTCCAATAAGCATATCAAATAAACGTGCTTTGATATATGCTGCTTCATCAATAACAATATCTTCATCTTTATGAATTTTCTTCATCATATCAGCAGTACTTAATAATGTATTACTGTAGCCAAAACTTGCTTTATCATCATGACCTTCGGAAGTATGCTCCTCAATCATATACAATTCATCTCCAAAATCTGAGTTAAAATCTCCTAATGCTTTTTGTTTTGGGATATAATATAACACAGGGTTTGTATGGTATACGCCTATTGCATCAGCTAAATCACCTACTACAAATGGTGCGTAAGGATGTGCTCCTGTAAAAACATCTAATAATAAATCTGATGCAAAACTCTCATCTAATTTATTACCAATGTATTGGTCTTTAAATAAGATAGCTTGCAAATACTGAGATGCTTGCTTTTTTAGTGCACGCATTACATATTGACGCCCTTGTTTATCTTCTAACCTTAAGGATTTTGATTGGTTACCACCGCCTTTTCTAACAGGAATGACACCACCAAATAATGTATCTAAACTTACAACAGGTGCTTTTACTTCTTTCCCAAATTGTTTACGGTATCTGTCTCCCCATAGAAATTTATGAAATCCTGATTTGTCTATTTCTTCTTTTGTATATACTGAAGCAACTTTTTCTTCTGGAAAACTATCTGGGTAATTAGTTAAATTTGGTTCTTGGTTAGGTTTTATAACTTGTGTTTGAAAAATAGCACCTTCTTTTCCAGCTTCATAAAAACGCACAAATGAAGAGCCATCTTTAAAAACGTCTAAACGTGCAAAACCATTTGCACCATATGCAAACTGCCCATTGCCTATTAATCTAGCTGCTGTAATTTTTGATCCTGAGCCACTAATAATTTGCGGTAAGCCATTATTAACTAAATACTGGAGGTTATGTTCATGACCTGAGACAAAAATAGTTTTATCATTCTGTCTTGCTAAACTTACAACTCGTTTCTGCAACTCATTATACATTTTATTTTGCGAGTCTACATCTATAATTCCTCCCGTTTTTCTTGCTATATTTTTTAAAGTCCCAAAAACAGGAAGCGGTTTCATATGGCTTTTAAAAGAATACTGCCCGCCGTGAGAACCATTATTAAACATTGGATGATGTATAGCTATTAATGTTGTTTTTCCTCTTGCTTTTTTTATTTCGCTTCCTAATTCTAATAAAAAGTCTGCTCTGGTTTTAATTTCGCAATCGTCATTCATTGTTGGGTGGTTATCCCAATTGGTTATATACCAATGCGAGTCTATTACAATTAACACAACATCATCAGAAATTTTAACTCTTTCTATTGGACAACCGTTTTCTGGTAAAAAAGTGTTTTTCCCTAAAGCATCTTCTACAAATTTTTCTTGCTTTTTTAGGCCCTTAGATTTGCTATACCAATCGTGATTTCCTGGAATAAAAACTGTGCTGCCCTTAAAATTTTTAGCAGCATCTATCTGCACTTGTAACCTATGTTTTACTAATGCTTCCTCGTTTTTATCTTTTGTATTAAATCCTTTTGGATAAATATTATCTCCAAGAAAAACTGCAGTACTATTTGCACTAGCTTGGTTTAATGCTTCTCCAAAATCCTGAATAGCTAAATCTGTTTCTCCAAGCTTTGAATTTCCTGCATCACCGAGTAAATAAAAAGAATGTAATAGCTCTTTATCTGTAGGGTATTGAGCTGTTTTTGATTGGTCTACTTGCATCTGCATTGTAGCACAACCACTTAAAAAAATAGTCAATAGGGGAATAAGACTAAACTTGTAATTTGTCTTCATGTTAGAAATATTGGTTAGATTAATTTTCTCGAAGGTAATTAAAAGTTAGAAATATTGGTTAGACAAATTTCCTTGACGATAATTAAAAAACAGAATTACTTCTCCCAAAGGCTATCTGTAAAAAAATGTTTGCAGTCTAAGAAATTATGATTGAGTTTAAATTTAGCCTCTTCAGCCAATAACTTAATCTCTTGTAAACTATATTTTTTTGAAAGCTCAGTCCATATTAATTCATGGTAATCGAAATCAATAATTCTATTAAGTTTTTTGATATTAACTTTCTGCTCTCTTAGACTAACAATATAGCTTTTTACCTCTCCATTATCTGGGTTATAATGACAATAAAAATCAAAATCATCTACTTTAAAATCAGCATTAAGCTCGCGATTAATACGAAGTAGTAAATTGAGATTAAAGCGTTTGGTTATACCATGTTTATCGTAATATGCACTATGAATAGTCACTGGATTTTTCTTTAAATCCATGCCAATAAGAAGCTTGTCGCCATCTTTCATATTATCATTAAACAGCTTTAAAAGCTCTACAGCTTTACCTTTTTTGTAGTTACCAATATTTGATCCCAAGAACAATAGTAAACTTGGGTGAACACTCTCTCTATTAACCTTTAGAATTTCGAAATAGTCACCTACTTGAGGTTCAATGTTTATACCTGGAAGTCGCTCTTTAAGTCGTTCAGTCAATGCATCCATAGCTTCTTGCGATATGTCTATTGGCATGTACTTAAAATCTATCTTCTTATCAACTAGATATTCTAATAATTTGAAAGTTTTAAAACCATCTCCCGCGCCTAATTCTATAATATTAAATGGCTTTGAAAATTTTAAGGCCTCAATTATTTGTTTGGATTGCATTGAGAGAATTTCAAACTCTGCATCAGTGAGATAATACTCTGGCATTTTCATTATCTCTTGAAATATGCGACTTCCGTTATCGTCATAAAAGTATTTTGAAGACAAGTGCTTTTTTTCTGCTGTAAGTCCAGCTAGCACATCTTTTGCAAATGTATCTGTCATCCTATTTAGCTAGTCGTATACCAGAAAAATGCCATCTGGTGTCTGGAGTAAAAAAGTTTCTGTAGGTAGGTCTGCAATGGTTATTTGGTGTTGCTAATGACGCACCTCTCATCACCATGGTATTTACCATAAATTTACCATTGTATTCACCAATAGCTCCTTCAGCTTTTTGGTAATTTGGATAAGGCAAATATGCACTGTTGGTCCATTCCCAAAGCTGACCATAGTTTAGTTGTTTTGAAGCAACTTCCCACTCGAACTCTGTCGGTAAACGCATACCTTTCCACTCAGCAAAAGCCCAAGCTTCATAAAAATTCACATGATTTACTGGTAAATTCAAATCTACTTCTACAAGCCCTTTTAAGGTATATTGCATCCAAACACCTTTATGTTTATGCCAATACATTGGTGCTTTTATCTTTTCGGTTTTCACCCAATCCCAACCATCTGCATGCCATAGATTAAAATTTGAATAACCGCCGTCTTCAATAAACTCAATATACTCTTTATTGGTAACTAGAACACTAGCAATCTTACAATCATGTATATAGGTTTTATGTAATCCTAGCTCATTATCAAAACAGAAATCCTCAGCTTTATGACCTATTTCATAAACACCTTCACTAACATCTATAAAACCATTATTAATTTCTTGTTGTAATTGAATATCTGTTTCTAATGCTGGAAATATTGGTTGATTTCCAAAAATATATTTTATATCGTAAGTTAAAAGTTCTTGATGCTGTTGCTCATGTTGCATACCAATTTCAATAACTTCTAAAACATCTGTACTTAAATCTTCATCCAATAACTCTGCAAGATGTTGGCTCACATAATTTCTATAACTAAACACATCGCTAATCGTTGGACGTGTCATATTACCACGATTAGCTCTTAAAATACGGTCTCCTATATTGTTGTAATAACTGTTAAAGCAATAAGCGAAGTCATCACTAAATAAGCGATAGTCTTTTTTATACTTTGTTAAAACAAACTGCTCAAAAAACCATGTTGTATGTCCTAAATGCCATTTTGGAGGAGAAACAAAAGCTATTGGTTGTATAGAAAAATCGTCTTTTTCTAAAGAGCTGCAAATACTCTCTGTCTTTTTTCTAATCTCTAAAAAGCGATTTTTTAGTGTTGAGGTTAAGGTTAGTATTTCCAAAATTTTATAAGTCTAATATTTTTGTGTCAAAAATAACTTCGCTAGCAATTGTTTTGTGAACTGGGCAACGCGATGCAATCTCTTTTAATCTTTCTTTTTGCTGATGGTCTAAGTTACCAACAAATTTTAATTTCTTACTGATATGGTCTAAATATTTTGGCTTTTCTACTTCAATATTTAAATCGTCGCTATGCTTTCGAGAATGAGAGATATAAACAAAGACTTCTTGTAAGTCCCAGTTTTTACGTGCTGCGTACATTTTTAATGTCATAACTGTACAGGCAGCTAAGGCGGCATTGAGGTATTCGTATGGTGATGGTCCAAAATCGCTTCCTCCAACACTAGCTGGCTCATCAGCAATCATGGTGTGATTTTTTGTTTGTATTGAGGTTGTAAAGTTATCTTCTATTATATTAAGATGACCAACTAGTTGTTCGCCTTCAGTATTTAGCATTGTGTTTTCTACTTGAGGAAAATAACGCTTTACCCATGTACCAATTAATTCGCCAACATATAAGCTGTCTTTTTCTTTTGACAATAAATGGTCTGCATTATCTAGAGTCACAAAACTCTTTGGATGATGCGCATTGACATACAATTTTTCAGCATTATTAATACTAACAATAGTGTCAATTGGTGAGTGTAAAATAAGTAAAGGTTTTCTTAGTTCTTTTACAATAGTGGGCAAATCTGTTTTCTCAAAAGCTTCAATAAAATTGGTGTTGATTTTAAAAGGGCGTCCGCCAATATTAACCTCGGCTTCTCCTTTTTGTTTTACCTCTTCAATTCCATGAGAGAACAAGTGTTTTACATGCTCTACATCTGCAGGAGCTCCTATAGTGGCAACTGCTTTTATATCTTTTATTTGCGACGCTGCGACTATTACTGCGGCACCTCCTAAAGAATGCCCTACCAGTAAACTCGGCGCATCAAAATGCTCTGCCATGTAATTATGTACATCTATTAAATCTTCTACATTGGCAGAAAAATGACTGTCGGCAAACTCTCCTTCACTTCTGCCTAATCCTGTAAAATCAAAACGTACTACCGCAAAACCATCTTTAGTCAGCGCTCTGCTTACGTTACGCACTGCGCCCAAGCTACTACTGCATGTAAAACAATGTGCAAAAATGGCATAGTAATTAGGTTTTTGGTTGGCTGGCAACTCAAGATGAGCATTTAAAACTAGACCTTTACGATTTTCTATTTTTAGTTTTTGACTTTTCATGGGTTAATCTTCGATAGTTACACCTCGCCAAAAGGCGACTCTGTTTTTTATTCCTTTTGCCAATTCCGAAACTTCTGGATAAAACCATGCTGCATCAGGATTTTCCTTTCCATTTACAGTAATTGAATAATACGACGCTGTCCCTTTCCATGGGCATACGGTATGTGTATCACTTGGTTTAAAATAATCAGAGTTTATACTCTCATGAGGAAAATAGTGATTCCCTTCTATTACAACTGTATCATCACTTTGCGCTATAACCGTATGGTTCCAAATTGCTTTCATAATTTATATTTTGAATATGTCGAAAAATAGCTCAAAACCTTTCGAATTTTGACTAAGTCACCCAAGTTAAACCAATGCCTTATTTTTTGCTCATAAATAATTCTTAAATTCGTGAATAATTTTTTTACATGGAAACACTTATAAAACAAGCTGAAGATTTTGTTACGCACTTCTTAAATGACAATTTAGATTCTAAATTTGTATATCATAATTTGGCTCATACTCAACGAGTTGTTAGTAAAGTTGAAGAGCTAACTACTGAAAGTAATTTGTCTGACACAGAAAAGCATCAATTAATCATTGCGGCTTGGTTTCATGATACTGGGTTTACTAAAACTGTAAAAGGCCACGAAGCCATAAGTGTAAAAATTGCTACAGATTTTTTAAAATCTCATGATGTTTCTAAAGAAGGTATTGATGCTATTTCAAAAATAATAATGGCTACTCAAATGGGTTATGAGCCAAAAAACAGACTTGAAGGATTGATAAAAGATGCCGATTCAGCACATATTTCGAGTAAAAATTATAGCGACTATGCCTCTTTACTTAGAAAAGAATGGGAATTGACGCTCGACAAAAAAGTGACAAAACAAGATTGGATAAAGGAAAATATAAAATTTTTAACCAATCACTCTTTTTATTCAGCTTTAGCAACTAGTAAATGGGAAAATAGAAAAGGTAAAAACTTAGCCAATCTTATTCAGAGTCAGAATAAAATTAAAGAAGACACTGATAAATTAAACCACAAAAAAGCAGAGTTAAAGTTTAAGCAGGAAAAGTTAGAATTGCCTGATCGTGGTATAGAAACTATGTTTCGCGTGGCGTTAAAAAATCATATTACACTAAGTGACATTGCTGATACAAAAGCAAATATTTTACTCTCTGTTAACGCTATTATTATATCCGTTGCGCTTTCTAATTTACTACCTAAATTAGATAATCCGTCAAATGCATATCTTATTTATCCTACGCTAATATTTTTAACATTTACAGTAATATGTATTGTTCTTTCGGTATTAGCAACACGTCCAAATGTTACAAAAGGAGAATTTACAAAAGAAGATGTGGCTAATAAAAAGGTTAATCTTTTATTTTTTGGTAATTTTCACCAAATGAGCCTTAGTGAATTTGAATGGGCAATGCAAGAAATGATGAAAGATAAAGAATATCTTTATGGCTCACTTACAAAAGATTTGTATTTCCTAGGATTAGTACTTAACAGAAAATACAATCTATTGAGAATAACCTATAGTGTATTTATGGTAGGTATAGTTGTAAGCGTTATTTCTTTTGGTGTATCGTTTTATATGTCAGAATCTGCAATACTTTAAGAATTGATTTCTTTCATTAAATCATCGTAAGTGTAAAAATCTTTATCATTGTTTTCTTTATGATATAAAATACTTACTCTTATTGCTTTTAATCCTGTTACAGCCTGAAGATCTTGTAAGTCTACAATCTCAACATCATTATCTAAGAATTTTTTAGATTGTAAAAACTTGATATATCTTAAGTATTCTCTTTCATCCTCTTTTTGAGAATAAACTATACTTATTTTACCCTTTTGAGTTACACGCTCAGTAGTGCCTTTGATAAAAGCCTTATCCACTCGTTTTTTTACAATTTCATAGCGAGCATTGTATGTTCCATCTACATCAAACTGTTTTTCGTCCATTCTAAAACTTATAGATAATGGTTGGTTGAACACCAGTATCATAGATGCCACATCTAATTTTACTGGAAAATTTGGTTGCATAAGATAAAATGCATTCTCCATCTCACACATAACTTGTAATTGCCAAAGTCTGAGATTGTATAGATATATAAGATTAAAACTATCTTCTTTTGTGATAGATTGACCTATATACATATTATGTTCAACACCATCTGTTTTAAAACGCTCAAAATAATGTGGATACATCAATTGAGATTCAATTTGTTTTTGATCTAAAAGTGATGCCATTTCTTTATTAATCAGTGCTACAGTATCATCGTAATGCTTTCTATGATGATATAAAACATCTACATTATCATCTATGTGTTCAAAATAGGTATCAATTTTAGGTTTTAGGTCATCAACTGTATAAAGGTGCTTAAGAATTGGTTCTATTTCATTTTTTATAAAACCAGATATCTGCTGTTCACTATCTACCTGAAAACTATCCTTAATATCTTTTAGGTATGTATTAATTTGATAGACATATTGATTGTAAATTGGAAGGTCGTGAATTTCTGAAGCTTGTTTAACTATAGTTTTAATAGAACTTAACTGCATTGATAAATCCTGCTGAGTAGCTAAATTTCTAGCTTCGGAAGACCCTTTAATGTCAATTTGTCCATAAAGTGGGTATATGTTTTCAAAAGCTATCTTATTAAAATGTGGTTCTTTACCATTAAGTTGATCTTTGATAAAGTTTTTAGCTTCTTTTTCAAACCTCCAATGCACACTTGGGTGAATCGATGTACACTCTTTTTGTATGATTGCTTCGATGAGATTTTCTTCTTCATTTTTACTACGCTCAACAGCTGAGACAATAAATGGCATAACATCCACCAATTTATTAGCATTAATACTGTTAAGTACTTTAGGCTCTTCGGAAACAATTTCTAAAATACCCATTAGGCCTTCATCATTTGCTATCGGTGCAAATATGGCGCTCTGCACACCTTGCTCATGAAGTACTTTTACATGCGGAGCTTGTCCTTCTGAACGTTTGTACATTGCCTCGACATCAGACACTGTAAAATACTTCTTTTCTTTTAAGAGTCTATTATAAGACCAACTACAAAGAGAATCAGTACACTCAGCAGTTTCTAATTGGTTGAGTAGAAAACTATTCATTCCTGCGCCATAGACACGCTCGAAAGTGTCTTCATCTTTGTTATAAATAGAAAACCCAACTTTAATATCCTTTAAACCAAGTAACGAACGGAAAATCTCATGAAAATCTTCCATAAAACTCTCATCCTTACGCTTATCTTCTCCAATTAATGTTGACTTGATATTTGATATGGATTGATCATCAGTTACATCAAAAATATTCGATATTACAAAACCTTTGAACTCATAACTATTAGGTGGAAACTTTTCTTTCCAAAGTTCAATATTTTCAAAATTATCTAATAATTCATTATAATCCTCTAGAGTAATTTTTGGCGCATTTGGCCTTGCTACAATTTCTGTAAAATCTGCATTGTATAATATCTTGTAGTAACGTGTAATACCTTTGGCATCAGGAATTTCGTAAAAAAATGGTCTTTTAAGATTTAAGTTATAACCATAACACAAATTCAATATTATAGTACATGCAATAATATATCTCTGGTCTGTAGGCATGTTCTTGATTTCTAAATCAAAATCATCTCCAGCAGTTTTTAAAATAGATTTGAAACGTTCGGATGAATTAAAAATGAGGTTGTGAAACGGAACAGAAGCCGTTTTAATTTCATTTTTAGTAAGTATTGGACTAAATGCATCCTGAAGTAAACCTTCTATTTCTTTTTCGTAAATCTTGAAAGATGACAAATCACTAAAACCTTCTCTAAGTATTGGGTTCTTTTCTGCAATTCCTATAACACGACGTGCATTAGCAGCAATAAAATCGTTATCAGTACTAACTAATTCTTCATACTGACTCAGATACTTATTAAAGCTAACTTTAAGAATAAGAGGCGACTCTATATTATCGTTTATATCCAAATTGTAATTTTTTTCTACAAGCAAAGTTACAAATATTTAAAATAGTCGTTTTTAGTTAGACTATCTTACGTCGTATTTGTTACTTAAAAACCCAGAAATAATTTTAGTTCTAAAACTTGTCAGAGAAATTTGTAAAAAAAGCAAATAAAAAACGCCAAACAACTGTTTAACAGTTATTTAATTTTTTATGTAGGTGGTCATGGAAACTTAGTTCGACTTGTTTCGTAAGGTACTTTCAATGAAAATATATTTTCATTTCTGTAATGCTAAGCATAAACTTCTCGTCGCAGAAACATTTGTAAAACAAAAAAGCTTTAGTCTTAATAACCAAAGCTTTTAAAATAATTCTGTGCGGGCGGGGAGACTCGAACTCCCACACCTCGCGGCACTAGATCCTAAGTCTAGCGTGTCTACCAATTCCACCACGCCCGCAATAAGACCGATTTATCTAAATCGGGATGCAAATATAAACAATGTTTTCAATAATCAAACCCATTTAAAACAATAAAAAATCACATCACTTTTCTTATTTTTGTTACTATTTAAAACTCATAACATGTCCAATATTCAATCTTATATATCAGAACACAAAGACCGTTTTCTAAACGAGCTTTTAGAACTTTTAAAGATTCCTTCAATCAGTGCAGATTCTGCATATAAAAACGATGTTTTAAAAACCGCAGATGTTATTAAAGATAGTTTATTAAAAGCTGGGTGCGATCATGTTGAAGTTTGTAAAACTGATGGTTACCCAATAGTATATGGCGAAAAAATAATAGATTCTAACTTACCAACTGTTTTAGTTTATGGGCATTACGATGTACAACCACCAGACCCACTAGATTTATGGGATTCACCACCTTTTGAGCCTGTTATAAAAAACACAGAATTACATCCTGAAGGTGCCATATTTGCTCGTGGTGCCTGTGATGATAAGGGGCAAATGTATATGCATGTAAAAGCTATGGAGTTTATGACTTCTCAAGATGAATTGCCTTGTAATGTAAAGTTTATGATTGAGGGCGAAGAAGAAGTAGGTAGTGAAAACCTTGGCGTTTTTGTTAAAGCCAATCGCGAAAAATTAAAGAACGACGTAATTCTCATTTCAGATACTGGAATGATTGCTAAAGACGTCCCTTCTATCACTACTGGATTACGTGGGTTGAGTTATGTAGAGGTTGAAGTAACTGGACCTAACAGAGATTTACACTCAGGGTTATATGGTGGCGCAGTTGCAAACCCTATCAATATACTAACTAAAATGATTGCGTCTCTACATGACGAAAACAATCACATAACAATTCCTAGGTTTTACGACAAGGTTGAAAACTTATCTAATGATGAACGTGCCGAAATGGCAAAAGCGCCTTTCTCTTTAGAAGCTTATAAAAAAGCGTTAGACATAGACGCTGTCTATGGCGAAGAGAGCTACACGACTAATGAACGTAACTCTATAAGACCAACACTAGATGTTAATGGTATTTGGGGTGGCTACACTGGAGAAGGTGCAAAAACAGTAATTGCCAGTAAAGCTTATGCCAAGATATCAATGCGCTTAGTACCCAACCAAGATTGGGAAGAGATTACAGATTTATTTAAATCTCATTTTGAGAGTATCGCTCCAAAAGGTGTAAAAGTAAAAGTAACACCGCATCATGGAGGACAAGGTTATGTGACTCCAATTGATAGCTTAGGCTATAAAGCTGCTTCAAAAGCTTATGAGCAAACTTTTGGCAAAACACCTATTCCGCAGCGTAGCGGCGGAAGTATACCAATTGTATCCTTATTTGAACAAGAATTAGAAAGCAAGACTATTTTAATGGGATTTGGTCTAGATAGTGATGCCATCCACTCGCCGAATGAGCATTTTGGAATTTGGAATTATTTTAAAGGCATAGAAACAATTCCTTATTTTTATAAGTATTTTACTGAATTAAAGAATAAGTGATACTTAGTCAAACATATAAGCCAGAATGGTCTAGCAAGAGTAAATTATTTTTCAGATTTATTTGCTCTTATTTTTTATTCTACATCCTTTTAATGTTTACAAGCGGTTTATTTGAAACCCCTTTTAGATGGATTGGGAAAACTATTTTAGGCTTTAACTATGAGTTTGATGTTAGTGGCTATGGAAGTGGTGATAACACCTATGCATATATTACCCTTTTTGTAAATATAATACTAGCAATAACTGTAACAATTTTCTGGTCGATATTTCAGAGAAACAGAAAAGAATACAACAAATTTTTCTATTGGTTTCTAGTTATACTACGTTTTTTCATAATCGCCGCCATGCTACTTTATGGCTTTGTAAAAGTATTTCAAATTCAGTTTCAACCACCTTCATTTGTTAAATTACTTCAACCTATGGGAGAATACTCTCCAATGGGATTGGCTTGGACTTATATGGGCTACTCAAAAGGCTTTGGAATGTTTGCTGGTCTAATGGAAATTATTGGTGGTGTGTTGCTCATTTGGAGACGAACGGCTACACTTGGTGCTTTTATTGTCATTGGCGTAATGGCCCAAGTGGCTATGATGAATTTAATGTTTGACATACCCGTGAAGCTTTTTTCCATTCATCTTGTACTTATGGCTGGAGTAATCTTTATAACAGATATAAAAAGATTTACCTCCGTTTTTATAAGAAATAAATCAACTGAAAGTTATAATTTTTACCATCCAATTGTTTCAGAGAACTATCATAAAGTTATCCGTAATATTAAAATAATTGTACTTCCAATACTACTTATCGCTGGTTGTGTATTGAGTTATTTAGGAAATCTAAACATCAGCGATGTTAATCATAGACCAAAACTTTACGGTATATGGGAAACTAAAACTTTTGTTAGAAATAATGACACTGTCCCGCCTTTAGTAACTGACTCGCATCGTTGGCGCTATCTTTTAATAGAGCGAAAAGAAAACGCTATTGTTAAAACAATGACTGACAATTTGGTGAGGCATACGTTTATAACCGATACGATAGAAAAAAGAATTACAATCTACAGCCAGTATGGCGTTAAGGATAGTCTTAACTTTAACTATACTTTAAAAGATTCTGAGCACCTGAAACTATTTGGCACTTTAGAAAATGACAGCCTAATAATTTCACTTACTAAAAAAGATTTAGATAAATTTCCTTTAAAATCAAGAGGTTTTCATTGGATAAATGAAAGACCATATAACAAGTAAATTTTTATTCTTTAACAAATTTGAAAATTCTTGATTTTTCTTGATTAGTAATCTCTAAAAAATAAACACCACTAGCAAATGACGAAAGATCTACATTTCTAGTTCCCGAATTTAGTTTTAATAGTTTGATTAGTTTTCCTTTAACATCAAAAAACTCTAAGTTAAAGTCAGTATTTATTGTTGTTTCAATATTTAATACAGATTTTACAGGATTTGGAAAAATCTTCAATTCATTATCAGTAAAAGAATCTGTAGATAATAACCTAACAATACCTGCTTTTGTAGCTGTATATGCAGCAACTAATTTAGCTATTTCGTAAAAATAAGGAACATCTAAAGTTGATAATCTATCCGTATTTTGATGATAATCTGGAGTCTGATCATTAGTTTCCCAGGATTCACCAACAAGTACAGCACCATAACCTTCGTCCCAAAATGGTTTGTGATCACTAAAAGGTGTCCCAGGTTGAACAACAATAGGATTTAAAATTGGCGCATAAATTGTTCTTAATGCTAATAAGTCATCTCTTATAGCTTCTGAATTAGCGGCATTATTTAAATCTATATCAAAATTATTGTCGTCAGCTACTTGGTTTTGATACCCCATCATATCCATATTTACAACTCCAATAATATTGGCTCTATTTACACCTCCGTTAGCTACATCAGAAGCTAATTCGGCATAATAATTAGATCCTCGAAGACCTATTTCTTCTTGATCCCATAATGCATAAACAATTGTGTTTTGTGTTTCATATTGAGATAAAATACGAGCAATCTCTAATACGGCTGAGGTTCCTGTTGCATTATCATCTGCACAGTAATCATCTACAGAATCGTAATGGGCACAAATAAGATAAATATTATCTGGATTTACAGTTCCGGTCTGAGTGGCAATAATATTTCTACCTATACCAGAGCCAGCATTAAAACTCTGATCTTCTATTGTTATATTTCCTAAGGCTTCAAAATGGTCCTTAATGTATTCTAAAGCTAAATCATTATTTGCATGTTCGCGATTGATAATTCTTGAACTTATTCCATTAATAGATGAAAATACTTCTCCTGAAAGTTCTGAGACTTTTCTTTCTAAACTATCCATTCTAATACCATTTACTACATCTTGTACAAACTGAGCATTAGCAAAAAAGGAAGTGACCATTAAAACTAAAGATAGGGCGCAAATTCTTTTCATCATTGATTTTTTTGGGGTAAATGCCATCAAATATAGTAATAATGTTAGGTTGATTTCAAATTTCATTTTGAAAATATAAATTTTAATTCTACATTTGTAGAGTTAATTCTAAAAACGTAGAGGATGCAACTTTCAAAAACCGAAGAACAATTAATGCAACATCTCTGGAAGCTAGAAAAGGCTTTTATGAAAGATCTATTAGAGGCTTACCCAGAACCAAAGCCAGCAACAACAACTGTTGCTACACTTTTAAAACGTATGATTGACAAAGGTTTTGTGGCCTATAAAACATATGGAAAATCCAGAGAATATTATCCACTGGTTAAAAAAGAAGATTATTTCTCAAAGCATGTTAACGGACTCATAAAGAACTTTTTTAATGATAGCGCTTCTCAGTTTGCCTCGTTTTTTACAACTAAAACCGACTTGTCAAAATCTGAATTAGAAGCTTTAAAAAAATTGATTGACAAAGAAATAAAAAAGAAGTAATCATGGCAATATATCTCTTAAAGTCAACGGCTATTTTAGCCATTTTTTGGACATTATATGTCTTACTACTAGAGCGTGAAAAGATGCATCGCTTTAAACGTTTTTATCTATTGGCGTCTGTAGCATCAGCTATTACAATTCCATTACTGAGCATTAAAGAGTATGTTTATACGCAACCCATAGACGGAAACATATTTAATAATGAAATTGTTCCTTTTGAAATATTAGAGCCTTTAGAATTGGTGGAAGTTCCATTTTGGAACTTAGAAAGCATCCTTTGGTTAATATATGGCATTGGTGTTTTTATCTTTTCTATTCGATTTATTAAAAATCTTGATCAAATTTTCAAAACTATACGTGCAAATGAGAAGCAGAAGAAAGCTTCTATAACCTTTGTTTTATTAAAACAGTTAATCAATCCCCATACATTTTTTAACTACATATTTTTAAACAAAAAAAAGTTCGAAAACAAAGCGCTTCCAAAAGAAGTTATCCTTCACGAAGAGACCCACGCCAAACAAAAACATAGCTTAGATATACTTTTTATTGAGTTTTTACAGATTGTTTTATGGTTTCAACCTTTTGTGTGGCTGTATAAAAAGCGTATAAAACTTAACCATGAGTTCTTGGCCGACCAAGCTGTTCTCAATCAAGGATACAAACCTGCAAATTATCAAAATACCTTACTGTCATACTCATCAAATGACGAAGATTTTATATTGGCAAACGCCATCAATTATTCATCTATCAAAAAACGATTTACAGTTATGAAAACACAAACATCAAAATCAAAAATTTGGCTATTAGGCCTATTAACTTTACCTGTTTTAGCTATTCTATTTTACAGTTTTAGCGACAGAGAGATTATTGAAATTGAAGATTTACAACAAGAAAATCTTTCAGCTCAACTATCGACTCAAAATTCAATTCCGACAAATAAAAACAAAGAAGCTTCTCAAGCTTTAATGAAGGAGTACAAGTCCTTTATAGAAAAATACAATGAAGCTAAAATCATTTATGGAGATGCTTATGAACGTGCTATAATTATATATGACCAATTAATGTCGGATACGCAACGTGCTTCTGTTGAGAAATATCCTGCTAGGATTATACCACCAATGCCAAATCTATCTAAAACTAAAGCAAAAGCACCAACAAATACTGAATTTGAAGCTTTTAAAAATGCTGAAAAATATGCTATCTGGATAGACGGCAAACATGTTCCTAATGCTGAATTAAAAAAGTATATAACTAAAGATTTTGTTCATGTTTCTGGTTCTAGAGTTTTTAAAAATGCTCGTAGCAAAAAGTTTCCTCAACCTAATCAATACCATTTATATACAAAAGCTGGTTTTAAGTCAACGTACCAAGATTCTCAAATAAAACGATACAATAAAGCAACTAAGAAATATTCTAATGCAATTAAAGATTATTTAAAAGGTTCGCAAACCGATAATTCTGAACTAATTATCTTAAAAACCAAAGCAGATGAAATTTACAAAACATTTTCTTCTAATGAAATAAAAGCTAATAATATAAAAACAGCTTCGCCAATTCCTGCTAAAAAGAGTTCAAATACTGCTAGAAGCATTAGTATAAAAGTCTTTAATGATGGTAACTATGAAGTAGATGGGATTAAGACTAATAAAAAATCATTTGTCTCGACAGTTAATCAATTGCATCAAGACATTTCATCTGAAATACGTAATAAGATTATCAATATTCATTTAACGTTTACAGGTAAGGAGTCTAACGAGGAAGTATGGTTTATATATAATTCGCTTTTAGATTATGGCTTTCATCGTTTAGTTACTAAAAATCAGGAAGTCATACGAAGTAAGGGGAATACACCTTTCGCGGATAATGCAAACAATCAAAAACAACAAAACCCAGCAACGGCAAAAGAAATTGCTGAATATAATACTTGGGCAAAAAAGATGAAGGCGAAGTTTTTAAAAATGCCAGAATCTGAAAAAGTTGAAGGATATCCTCACATGATTAACGATGAAATCTTTAGGTATCACAATTCTATATATGATAGGATGTCAAAAGCTCAAAAAGAAAATACCGAATCTTTGCCTGAAGCTGTTTTAGTAACTGAGTGGCCTATGCCAACTGCGGTTGTAGTTAATAAAATTACTGATCAACAAAAAACACCTACAGCAAAAGAAGTTGCTGAATACAATGCTTGGGCTAAAAAGCTGAGTAATCAAATTAGCAAAGCAAAATCTAATAAAAATGCAGACTATCCTATAATTAAGCAGAAAGATATAGAAAAGTACAAGTCTATTTATAGCCGAATGACGGAGAAACAAAAGACTAATGCAGAAGTGTTTCCAAATATTCCACCTCCGCCACCTCCTCCGCCAACAAAAGTAAAACAGTACAAAAACGGTAAAAAGAAAACCTTAAATGAGATTATAAAAAACACTCGTAAAGGCGCTAAATCTGGTTACGAAGTTTTAGACAACGGAGAATCTCATTATTATATCGTTTACAAAGGAAAAAAAACCTATTACAACAAAGATGGTTATATCACGGACGATAAAGGTAATGTCTTGCCTCCACCACCGCCTCCTCCGCCAGCTCCAAAAAAATCAAAAAGTAAAGGTGGACCAAATGCTGATGATATAAAATTAGTATTTACTGACAAGGCTCCTGAAACTAAAATAAAATCTGGTTCAATAGATTATCAAACTAGACAACTCATTTTAAAGGTCAGTAAAAGCCAAACTAAATCTGTTACTTATAAGCTAAACAATACTAGTAGTAACTCTTCTGAAATTGAAAAATATTTGGAAACACACCAAGAAGCAAATGTTACTTTTGAAGAAGGCAAAAACAATGTGTTGAGTTTTTCAGATAAGAAAGGTGCTAAAATGAGCACTCAAGATCTTCAATCTATTTACTCTAATTTGTTTAAAACCTATTCTAAAAAAAATAAAAATATTTTGCTTTATAGTAAAACAGATAATAACCCAGTTAAAGAATATAAGGAAAAGTATATAGCTTATAAAAAATTATTAGATATTCCACCCCATTACATATATAAGACAGACAGCGAGAAGGAAAAAATGGAAGCTTTATTTTCTGAGTTAGGAAGTATGTATTTTAGACTTTCTAAGAAAAATAAAAAAATGGTTGATAGACCAATTGCGCCTATAAGACCTTACATAAAAATTACTTTAAACGGTAAAAGCTATTATAAAAAATCTAATGAGCTTACTGAAGAAGAAAGAGCGACTTTACCTCCACCGCCACCACCGCCAACAAAAAAGCATAATTAAGATTAAGTATTTAATCAAAAAAGAGCCTCCATTTGGAGGTTTTTTTCTTTAAAACTGTAACAAAACCAAACATTTAGCGTTCTAATAGTCCAACAACCATCACAATCAAAAACAAATCATTATGCTAAAGCAATTTTTTATTATCTGCTCAGGAGCAGATACCGATATACTCAAAAAATGTTCAATAGGCGAACAAAATAAATATGCGGGTATTGGCGCTACTGTGTTTTTTACCGCCGTTATGGCAACTATAGCAGCTAGTTATGCACTATATACAGTATTTGACACACTATATTCTGCCATCTTTTTTGGATTGATTTGGGGCTTGCTTATTTTTAATCTTGACCGCTATATAGTTTCAACAATAAAAAAGCGAGATAATGTTATTGATGAAATTATTCAAGCATCTCCGAGGATTTTATTGGCTGTAATTATAGCTATAGTAATTTCTAAACCTTTAGAACTTAAGATTTTTGAAAAGGAAATTAACCAAGTTCTGTTGGAGCAGAAAAACGACTTAACACTTGCCAACCAGAATCAGATAGCCCAGCAATTTACACCTAAAATTACAGGATTAGAAAATGATATCGTTGTGCTTCAATCTGAAATAGATTCTAAAGAAGCTGAAGTTAATACACTTTATGACACATATATTTCTGAAGCTGAAGGCACTGCAGGAACTCAACTTTTGGGCAAAGGTCCTGTGTATAAAGAAAAGCGTGAAAAGCATGATGCTGCATTAGCAGAATTGCAACAACTTAAAACAGATAATAAAGCAAAAATTACAACAATTGAATCTGAGATTGCTGAGCTTCAAACGACTCAAAAAGCAAATGTTGCCAGCTCTCAACCTGTTATCGACAACTTTGATGGCTTGATGGCTCGTGTTAACGCATTAAGTGAGTTACCTTGGCTTCCATCCTTTTTTATCTTCTTATTATTTCTAGCCATTGAAACATCTCCAATTTTTGCAAAATTATTATCTCCAAAAGGTGAGTTTGATTTCCGTTTGCAAGACCAGGAAACAACGGTTAAGACTTGGACAATGCAAAAGGTTAATGAGCGTAAACTATTATTAAAAACGGATAATGATGTCAACAACAAAGTCTACAACGACATTGCTGATGAAGAAGAAGTAATTAACTACAAACACAAAAAAGCGCGCGAATTGATGCAATTACAAGCAGATGCTTTTTTTAAGAATCAAAAAGGCGCACTTTAGATTTAAATTGTAATTTTAGGTTGAATTAAATTCAACTTGAAAATGAAAAAATATATCCTAGTTTTTGGATTTGCTATAATTACTTATGCCTGTATTAGTGTTAGAGCAGATGTTGGTGATGTAACTGTTGTAGAATCTACAGATTACGAGAGTGCCAAAACAGCAATACTAAACGTTATGAAAGACCAAGAAGTTGCATGGAACAATGGCGACTTGGAAGGTTTTATGCAAGGTTACTGGAAAAGCGATTCTCTTAAGTTTTATGGCAGTAATGGCTTAACTAAAGGTTGGCAAAATACTTTAAATAATTATAAACGAGGATACCCAACAAAAGCTCAAACTGGTACTCTAAATTTTGTGATTAATGATATTTCAAGAATTGAGAATAATAATTTCTGGGTTATGGGCGAATATCATTTAAAACGAGACGTTGGTGATGCCGATGGTGTGTTTATCATCATATTCAAGCGTATTAATGGCGAATGGAAAATTATTGCGGATATGTCATGTTAACTATCGCTAATAACTTCTAATTTCTTCTTCTATAGCTTTTAATTCATCTTGAGCAGGGAATTTATTTGCTATTGATTTTACTACCAATAATTCATTATTTAATGATTCAACCGTAACCTCATAATATAGTTTTTCATTTTGTTTTAAACGAATTTCTTTAATATCCTTGACGTTCATTTTATTATATACTTTTATGAATCCAAAAGGTTTACAATAAATACCTTTAGTGATATGTTGATTATTAATCATAACCACTTTTGAAATATTTAAAGCATTCCATGTAAAATAACTTACAAAGACTGTAATAATCTCAGGTAATAATTCACTTATATCTTTTTCCCAAAATTTCAGCAAGCTAAAATCCTTTGTAGAAACTATTCCAACGATACCTGCAAAAATAAATGCCACAAATATTGGGTGAACCAATTCTGATTTGTATAATATTTTTGTCATAAATTATAAACTTTGTAGTGTGCTTCAAAATCCACTGGTTTATGAACCACTTCTTTTGAAACAGGATATTTTTCAAGTAGATTTTTTGGTCTTATTGGTCGTTTCTCAAAATCGCCGCCACAGTTAGGACAAACATGTTTTAGCTTTTCTACACAATCAGTACAAAATGTACATTCGAAAGTACAAATCATAGCATCTTCTGCATCAAAGGGTAGTGATTTATTACAATTTTCGCAGGTTGGTCTTATTTGTAACATTATATTTTCTTTACATATTTAGTAATAATAACCGTCAATGTTGGCCCTACTTTACCTTCAATATATTCTGAATTATTCCTATCTAATCTAATATTTCTTATGGCCGTTCCTTGTTTAGCAACCATACTCGAGCCTTTAACTTTGAGGTCTTTGATTAACACTACCGAATCACCATTGTCTAAAACTACACCATTAACATCGCGATGAATGATTTGATTCTCATCGGCTTCACCATCACCAGCTGCTTTTGCCAGTTCTAAAATATCATCTTCCATATACATCATCCCCAACATATCTTCTGCCCAAGGTTGGTTAACACGATTAAGCATACGCCAAGCCATAATTTTCACAGCATCATGCTCACTCCACATGCTATCATTTAAGCAGCGCCAATGATTAGCTTCAATCTTTTCAGAATCTTCTAATTGTTCAACACAACTATTACAAGCATAAATTGCTGTGTCTCTTGCGTTTGGCACATCATAAACGGATAGATTTTCCGAAGCACTACATAATTCGCATTGATTATTGCTACGCTTTTTTAATTCTTTTTCTGAAGTCATAATTGATATTGAAAAATCAAAGGTAATTTTATTAAACAAATAGTATAAATTAAAATCTTCTATCAGGATGAAAAACATCTATCTTCATCAATGTCTTTTTATCTTGAATAATTTCGGATACCATTTTTCCTGTTGCTGGTGCTAAACTCCAACCCATCATAGCATGACCAGTAGCAATTGTCAAATTTTTACATTTCGAGGGTTTACCAATATAAGGCAATCCATCTGGAGAACATGGCCTTAAACCAGATTTAGCATTATCGGTTTCAGTTTTAGCAATATCTAAATCGGGATAATACTGTTTCACCGCCTTAGCAATAGCATTTACCCGAACGGGATTAATATTATGATTAATCCCTGCAATTTCCATTGTTCCCGCAAATCTTGTAAAGCCTTCCATTGGTGTCACTGCAACTTTTGCCTCAGATAATATTGACGGTATTGTTATTCCTGTTGGCCTTTCAACATTGATTGAATACCCTTTTCCTGCTTGTAATGGAATCTTAATTCCTAATTTTTTGGATAATTTCTGGCTCCAACTTCCAGCTGCCATAACAACTTCATCACCCTTAAGTTCTTGTTTGTTCGTTACTACTTTTGAAATTGAATGGTTTGAAACTTCAATATCAACAACTTCTTCTTTTGCAAAAAAGGTAACACCTTTTGATTTCAAAAAGTGAATCATATTTTTCATAAAAACAGATGGTGTCATATGTCCGTCTGAATGAAAATACACAGCACCTTTTATATCTAAATTGACATTAGGCTCAATTCTGCTAACATCTGAAGCTGAAAGATGTTCTACCTTTAGCCCTTCTTTAATACCGCGTTTACCAATTTCCCATTCTTCTTCGCCTACTTTGTCGGATTTATAATACATCAATAAGCCTTTCTTCTCGTAATGAAAATTAAAATCATTAGACATTTTCATCTCTTTATACAGCTCTCTACTTAATACATTAAAATCTACTAGTAAAGGAATGGCTTTTTCAACTTTTGATGTGCTTGCTGATTTTTTAAATGCTAGTGCCCATTTTAAAAAATCTAAATTTAATCGCGGTTTAACGTAAAATGGACTTGCTGAATCTAACATCCATTTCAATCCTTTATTAATAATTCCTGGCTGGGATAATGGCATGAAATGGCTTGGTGTAATATAGCCTGCATTTACGTAAGATGCTCCTGAGGAAAAATTAGATTTGTCTACAATTGTAACTTTACAGCCTTCTTTTTGCAAGTAATAAGCTGTACACAAACCTATGATTCCACCTCCAATTATAACTACGCTTTTACTCATCTTAAATTACTTGAAATCCATGAGCATATGGATCGTCCTTATCATCAATAATTATGGTATTATACCCATAAATCTTAGCCCAACCTTGAATGCTTGGTATTGTGGCTAGTTTTCCATCTAAAGTAGTTTCTTCTTCAACGCGACCAATAAATGTACTACCAATATAACTCTCATGTACAAAAGGCTCTCCGACTTTTAGTTTCCCTTTAGCATATAATTGAGCTAAACGTGCTGATGTACCAGTTCCACAGGGACTCCTATCAATGGCCTTGTCACCATAAAACACAGCATTTCTTCCATGTGAAGTTTCGTTTATAGGAGTGCCTGTCCACAACATATGAGATACATTTCTGATGGTTTCATTTTCTGGATGGATGAATTGATTTGGATATTTTTTGTTTATCAATTCTCGAAGTGTTTGAGAATATGTAATAATCTCACTGGCTTTATAATCTTGTACACCTTTAAAATTTTGTTGCGGGTCAACAATGGCATAAAAATTTCCGCCATAGGCAACATCAAAAACAAGTTCGCCTAATTCAGGAGAATTAATTTGAAGATTTTCTGCTGCTAAAAAGCTTTTTACATTGGTAAGCTTTACCCATTCTACTTTACTGCCATTCATCTGATAGTCAATCTCAACTAATCCAGCTGGGGCTTCCATTCTTATTTTTCCTGGTGTTTTTGGTTTCACTAAACCCTCTTCAATTGCAATTGTGATTGTACCTATCGTTCCATGACCACACATTGGTAAACAACCAGAAGTTTCAATAAAAAGAATAGCAAAATCATTTTCTGGATTGTGTGGCGGATATAGAATACTACCACTCATCATATCATGACCTCTGGGCTCAAACATTAAGCCTTTGCGTATCCAATCGTATGCTTTTAAAAAGTGCTGACGCTTTTCGCTCATGTTTTTGCCAATGAGCTCTGGGCCGCCACTTTTAATGACTCTTACTGGGTTGCCACACGTGTGTGCATCTATACAAACAAAAGTACTTTTTGCCATTTATTATATCTCAGCTTTAGTATTTTCATTATTTACCAATCTAGAAATACCTAAAGGATTTTCATTTTTTAATTCGTCTGGTAAAAGTCCATTAGGCCAGTCTTGGAAACTAAATGGTCTTACAAATCGCTTAATAGCATCTACTCCTACTGCTGTAAAACGACTATCTGTTGATGCTGGATAAGGCCCTCCATGTAGCATTGATGGACAAACCTCTACGCCTGTTGGCACGCCATTAAAAATAATTCGTCCAACTCTATTTTGTAGCGCATTTATAATACCAGAATAAGACGTTATTTCATTATTATCAGAAATCACAGTCCCCGTTAGTTGTCCCTCTAAATTTGAAACAATAGTCTCTAGTTGCTGTTCATTATCACATTGAACGACTATAGAAAATGGCCCAAATACTTCGTGATGTAATGTTAGGTTATTTAGAAACGTATCGCCTTCCACTGTTGTTACAACTTGCCTTGCATAGTTTGCTTGTACTTCAGTATCATAATTGGCTAAAACCTTTAGCCCTTTTTGAGACAATGCTTTTTCTTTATTTGCTTCGTAGGCTCTTACGATATTAGGATGCAACATGCATGATGGTTCTACCGTTACAATTTCTTTTGCTAAGATATTTACAAAATTAGTTAATCCTTCAGATTTTAACCCAATTATTAAACCTGGATTGGTACAAAATTGCCCTGTTCCTAAAGTTATTGAGCCTGAATATGTTTTAGCAATTGCTGCTGCTCTATTTTTAAGTGCTTCTGGTAAAATAATCACTGGATTGACACTTCCCATTTCCGCAAAAACTGGTATTGGTTCTTCTCGCTTAGCAGCCAAATCATATAAGGCACGACCTCCTCGAATACTACCCGTAAAACCAACAGCTTTTACTTTAGGATGCTTTACTAATTGTTGCCCTACTTCTATACCGCTGGAGTTAAGATTGGAAAACACCCCATTAGGCATTCCAGTTTTTTCAGCAGCTTTAATAACTGCGCTACTCACCATTTCTCCAGTTGCTGCATGCATTGGATGTGATTTTACAATTACTGGACACCCAGCAGCTAATGCAGCAGCAGTATCACCGCCAGCAGTTGAAAAAGCAAATGGAAAGTTTGATGCTCCAAATACCACAACTGGGCCTAAAGGCATGTTCATTTTTCGTAAATCTACTTTAGGAAATGGTGTTCTATCTGGTTGCGCCGTATCAATTGATGCTTCAACCCAATTACCCTCTTCTATATGATTTGCAAATGCGCGTAATTGCCCAAGCGTTCTTCCGCGTTCTCCCATGGCTCTTCCATTTGGCAAGCCACTTTCAGAAGAATACACCTGTAATAAGTCATCACCTAAAGCTTCAATTTCATAGGCTATTGCTCGAAGAAATTCGGCTTTTTTCTTGCCTGAAATTTTTGAATATATTTTAAAAGCCTCTGCTCCTAATTCTGCTGCTTGATGAACCTCATCTTTTGAAGCTTCTGTAATTTCCCATTGATTTTCTATATTCAATAAAGGGTTAAACGTTTTAAATGTTTTACTCCCTGAGGCTGATAATTGATTTCCTATATAATTTTTCCCTGTTATCATATTTACTTATTTTTTAATATTTGAATAATTGAAAAAATCAACTTATTAAGTCCAGAACTTCAAGTCTTTCTTTTGCCAGAATATATCTAGCATGGACATCATCAATTTGCTGTTTAGTTAATTTCTTACCAAAGGTACGTAGACCTCCAGAGACATCATTATGATGTATTCCCATAGCAAGCTTAAGGTATTCCATAAGAAGTGGCTGAGCATCTAGATAAGATAAGGAATTTAAAGCCTGAGAAACTTTATTTGCTTCAGCCCATTCTCCTTTTAAAACATACTCTTGCATAGTAACACTTGCTTTTGGGAAGATAACTCCTACACCTGTAATTCCACCACAAGCTCCAGCAAGTCCTGCATACACCGTAACTGTATCTACTCCTGCCAAAATTTTTAAATCTTTGTTCTCTAACATTAAAGTTTCAATAATTGAAATATCTATAGTCGATATTTTAAGAGCAGTTACTTTAGGAAGAACGGAAAGCCTTAAAAGGAGTTCAGTTGAGAGCGGATGATATCCTGCGGCATCAGGATTGTTATAAGGCATAATTGTTATACCTACATCATTTGCAGTTGCTTCTGAAAGTGCATAGTACTCATACATTTCTTTTTCAGAAGGAATCGCCTTTGTCCTTGGCGGCATGACCATAACTGTATCAACTCCAACTTTTGCAAGTCCTTCAACGATTTTGGCAAGTTTTTCTTTAGTTTCTGCTGCAGCTCCACTAATTAAAGGAACATTGTAATCTTTAGAAACCTCAGAAAGTGATTTAAGCAAAGAAAGACGCTGTTTAGTATTTAGGTAGCTATTCTCACCCAAAGTACCAGAACCAACAAGTCCGCTCATTCTACTACCACCTTTTCCTTGAGCTTTTAAAACACCTGCTGCCTGTTTTTGTGTTGCATTAAAGTCAATTTCAAGAGCGCCAGATTTTGACTCTTTTAGCCATGTAAACACTGCAGGCATTACACCATCCCATTTAAAACTCATTACATTAATTTTTAGTTTATTCAAAATTACCAATATTAGTACTTAGTAAATGCTCATATCTTATCCATTACTAATACTATATTTCCTAAATAAATAATTAACTATATTATATTGATTAATTTAGTACCATGAAAGTATTACCATTCAAAATCCCTAAACCTAAAGATGATGTACTTATTTTTCAGGAAGATATAGAGGATTTATTTTATAGCCAGCTACATCAGCATGAAGAAATTCAGCTTACAACTATTGTTGAAGGCAACGGTACGTTGATTGTTGGCAATACTATTAATAGGTTTGAAAAAGGCGATGTTATTGTGATTGGTAGTCATATTCCGCATGTTTTTAAAAGTGATTATAATCCGACTAAAAAATCTGTAATGCTTAGTCTATTTTTTACACAACAGTCTTTTGGTGATGCTTTTTTTGAGTTGAATGAGCTTAGAGAACTCAAACCGTTTTTCAAGAAATCAAATCATGGATTTAAAATTTTGGGACCAACAAAAAACATTCAGAATCTATTTTTAGAGCTAAAAATTGCCAAAAAACTAGACCGATTTATTTTACTGCTTTCTATCATGCGAATAGTTTCGAAAAAACGGTCTAAAAGGTTGTCGTCATTTATTTATGACAAGACCTATAATCATGGCGATGGTAAACGTTTACAAAACATTTACGATTATACGATGACGCATTTTAAGGAAGATATTGATTTAGAGAAAATTTCTAGGATTACAAATATGACTAAAAGTGCATTTTGTAAGTATTTTAAAAAACGTACTAATAAAACGTACTTTGAATTTTTAAATGAGTTACGTATTGCGCATGCCTGTAAACTATTAAATGAAGATGTAGATATGTCTATTTCTGAAATAGCTTTTGCTTCAGGGTACGGTAACCTCGCCAACTTCAATAGGCAGTTTAAGGCTAAGAAAAAAATAACACCTACAGCTTTTAGAAAACTACTTTAAAGAGTCTCTAACTTTTTTCGACAAGCCTTTTATCACCATCTCATATGAATGGTCTATTAATTCTGAAAGTAATTTGGGCGAGATACCTTGATACACATTTACAGTATTCCAATGTTTTTTACTCATGTGCCAACCTTCTACAATACTATCGTATTCTGCTCTGAGTTCTAGTGCATATTCTGGGTCACATTTAAGATTTATGGCGCCTAAACCTTGTTCCCATTTAGATAGTGACGCTAGAGCAAACATCTTATTACAAACCTTAAACACCAAAGTATCTTCATCAAAAGGAAAATGCTCAGTCACTTCCTTTTTATTCATACAATAATTTCTGAATTGTTCTATGTTCATGATACAAGTCGTTCCATTAGTTTTTCAGGACTTTTAAGCTCTGTAAAACCAAATTGTTTATATAATCCATGAGCATCAGATGTTTTAAGCATCCAGATTCTACAATTTTGAAGTTGAGGAGATGTAGTTACTTCCTCCATTAATTGTTTTGAATAGCCATTACCTCTATATTCTGGGAGCATAAACACATCCATTAAATAAACAAAAACCACATAATCTGTAGCAATTCTCGCAAAACCAATTTGCTTGTCATCTAGATATACTCCAAAACAAAGGCTATTATCTATAGACAGTTGTACTTCGTCTAATGTCCTCCCTTTTGACCAATATGCTGTTGTTAAAAATTGATGAATGACATCAACTTGGAGTTTACTTTTATCAGTAGATATCTCTATCATTCTTCTAGTTTTTTCAACTCTACATTTTCAATCTTTAAAGCCGAATAATCTAACGTCCAACCAATAGTTTCTACAATAGACTCTATAAGCTGAATAGCCTCTAATGCTTCTCCTCGAGCTACATTAAACAAACCGCTTTCTGGTATTTTTTCTTCTATGTGAGCCTTGGCATTGGTATGCAATTCTGTTAAGTCTGAAGCTTCAAATTTATTAAACATGCCATCTTGCTTATCGTAGTAATTGATGTTGGTTTCAATAGACAGCACTTCGGGTTGAGGGAAATGCGTTAACACAACACGCTTAGTGGTTGAATTAGCATTCATCTTAAGTTTACTTAAATCAAAACCTACATGTGCTTTTGCATTGATAACCACAAGTGCTTTCTTTTTACTTGAAATGAGTTTTAGGAATTTCTCTTTTACATCTTCGTAATGATAAATCTCTGCAAAATCACCTTCAACAGTAATAAATTTACAGACGCGTTTAATTTTGTCAAGCAATATAATTGACTGTTCATTAGTTTTCTTTTTGGTAATCCATTGCTTGTAAATAGTAACTATTCCAAGTGTTACCAATATGCTAATTATGATTATAAAAAATGTTTCCATTTATATATTATTACTCTAAAACTTTATACAATATAGGTTTACTAGGTGAGGCATCATTTTCAAACGGCGCAATCTGAAGATTAAGCATATAACAACCATCATCTATTTTATTAGAAACATATATAAACTCTGTGATTGTAGCATCTAAGCGTAATTTCCCTGAAGTATTCCAAAACGCATGATGTCCCAAAAGCTCCCCATTATCTTTCTCTCTATCTACACTAGGTAAGTCTATTAATAAGTGTTTTACGCCTTTCTCACGAAGGTAAACGATTGCCTCTTCTAAAAGATATGTTGGATTAGTATTAGAATACTGTCTTGTCTTTTTGTCTTTAGTGTTTGGCAAAGTTCTTATAACTATAGCTTCACGTTTTTTATTTCCTAGGGCAAATTGCAACTGCTTTTTTGAAATTACATAATCGTCTTCTTTTTTTTCTGGTGCAACTGTAACGAGCTCAGCAAAGAAAAAAAACTGCTTTAGCTGCTTATTTATAGAATACACTTTCTCGTGAATATGCCCTACTGTTTCGGTATGTGTCCCGTGCGAATGTGGATTAAACGTAATGGTATTAAAATTTACCGACGCGCCTTCAGAAACACTAACAATATCTCCATCAAATTGTTCTGGTTCAATCTTAGGTGGTCCAATATACCAGGCATTAACATTTTTTTCGCCGTTACGGATAGGAATGGAAATATCTAGCGGTTGTGATAAATCTATTTTTAGTTTTCTGGATTTTAGTTGTATCGTAGCAATCAAGATAAATTCAGTTTAAATAATTCTGATGAAATTCCGTCGCTCAAAAACTGACCCTCTTTAGTCACTCTAATATGCGCATCATCAATATACAACAAATGTTGATTTATAAAAACCTGAGCATGCTCTAAAAGATAATCTTTATATGTACTACCAAAATCTGCTTCTATTTTTGCTAATGATACACCAAACATAGTCCGCAAACCTGTCATCACATATTCGTTATAACGATCAATCTTGGTTAAGTTCTCAATTTCAATTGGCAATGAGTTTTGCTGAATGGCTTTGATGTATTTTGAATTATTACGCACATTCCAACCACGTTGCTTTCCATTAAACGAATGTGCAGATGGCCCTATACCTAAATAGGATTTTCCTTGCCAATACGCTGTATTATTTCTGCTAAAAAAGCCTTCTTTGCCAAAATTAGATAGCTCGTAATGCACAAAACCTTTAGCTTCTAATTTTTCTTTTAATATTAGGAATTGCTCATGCGCTAGCTCATCATCTACATCGTCAATAATACCTTTTTCTATAAATGATGCTAGAGCTGTTTTTGGCTCTACTGTTAAGGCATAACTCGAAATATGTGGCACATTATAGCTTAATGCTGTTTCTATATTTTGAAGCCATTTTTCACTGGTTGAATTCTGAATACCATAAATCAAGTCTACCGATATATTGTCAAAATGTTTAGTCGCTTCTTCTAAGCAAGTTTTTGCTTCTTCGGCATTGTGTGCGCGATTCATGAGTTTTAAATCGTCTTCAAAAAAAGACTGAATACCGATGGAAAGTCGATTAATAGGGCTTTGTGATAAGGCAATGATTTTGGCTTTAGATAAATCATCAGGATTTGCTTCTAATGTGATTTCTGGATTATCTGAAACTTGATAATTACTGTAAACAGTATTAATTAATAACTCAATTTCTTCAATAGATAAAACACTTGGTGTGCCTCCTCCAAAATAGATGGTTTCTACAACTGTGCTTTTAAATTCTTCTTTCCTTAATTCTACCTCTTTGGCTAAAGCTTCAACCATATCATCTCGCTTTTTTAGAGATGTCGAGAAATGAAAGTCACAATAATGACAAGCTTGTTTACAAAATGGTATATGGATGTAGATGCCTGACATTGCTACTTCTTAATCCGTCCTTCATTCTGCTTCACAAAACTCGCCCATCCAGAATAGCTTTTGCCAACTTTCACACGACCAGCATTATAAAAATGACAAACGGCAGCAGCCAAACCATCCATAGAGTCTAAGTTTTTTGGTAATTCTTTTAAACCTAACATGCCTTGTAGCATTTTGGCAACTTGCTCTTTGCTAGCATTCCCATTTCCAGTAATTGCCATTTTTATTTTTTTTGGCGCATATTCCGTTATTGGGACTTCACGAGATAAACCTGCAGCCATAGCAACACCTTGTGCTCGTCCTAGTTTAAGCATACTTTGAACATTCTTCCCAAAAAATGGTGCTTCAATAGCAATCTCATCTGGATGATGCGTATCGATAAGCTCAACTGTACGCTCAAAAATGAGTTTCAATTTTAGATAATGGTCATCGTATTTTTTGAGTTGCAATTCATTCAACTGCATGAATTCCATCTTTTTTTCAACCACTTTAATGAGTCCAAATCCCATAATAGTTGTTCCTGGATCAATACCTAAAATTATTTTTTCTGTTGCCATAAATTATTCGCAATAATAACAGCCACTTAAGGCAATTGAAACACCAAAGGATACGTTAAAAACACTTCCATTAAAAGCGCCTAAGCCCAATAGTTCTGGATTGTAATCATCTAAATTTGTTAGTCCGTAGATGTATGATATATCGGTGTATAGATTTACTTTTCGGTTTATAGAATAGTGTAATTCTATACCAGCATTTATATTGATAAAAGATTGCTTATTAAAATCCAAATTACTTAATGGCTTTGCAGTAGAATAGCCTGGGCCAATATGACCTATTAACTGTAAATTCTGAGGCAGAAAATTCAAATTCTCCGAAGGATTATAAACAAGCTGAGCGTTTATGCGGCTATAATTAATTTTAAATTCTTGAGAAGCATCATCACCCTTAAAACGATTAAAACCGTAATCTAATCTGGCTCCTAATGTTCTACTAAACATACGCTGAACCCCTAAATTTACCGTTGGGAAATTTAAAGACTGCGCTGGGTAGCTGTCTACAAATCCAGATTTTGAAGGCGAGTTTAAGCCCAATCCTATTTGTGCTGACCATGTAGGAATATCTCTTCGTTGAGCAATAATGCTTAACGAACTAAATAGAAATAAAATGAGCAGACCGTTTTTTACAAACTTAAAATGCATAGTGTAATAATTTGGTTTAATTTGTAATGTGCTAGGACACCTTCCATACAAAACTAAGCAATTCTTTATTGCAATAATTAAACTAAGTATAATAGTTGGCGCGTCTTATTATATCTATAACCGACTTGCCAATAATACAGAAATTGATTTTTCTGAATTTACCTCGTTTTTGTCCGAAAACAACGTTTTTTCGACAAAAAACATCATTATCTTGCTTTTTTTAACCATTTTTAATTGGTTTTTTGAAATCTTCAAATGGAAGATACTCGTCAATATAATTAAAAAAATATCTTTTTTTGAAGCTCTAGAACAAAGTCTTGGCGGACTAACAGCGTCTTTAATTACACCTAATCGTATTGGTGATTATGGAGCAAAAGCTGTTTACTTTAATAAAGTGCATAGAAAACGAATTGTTCTACTCAATCTTATAAGTAATGTCAATCAGATGGCAATAACAACTATTGTTGGTGTAATAGGCTTTATACTTTTTTATTTTACTTACGATTTAGAGCTGAACTTTCGTAAAGTTTCAAGATTCTTAATTGTTATAGTGTTGGTTGGAGGTTTTGCGCTTTTTGGATTGCAACAATCACGCTTTAAAATCAAGGGATTTTCTATAGAGCGTGTTATTGATTTTGTAAAAGGACTACCTAGAAAAACTCATATAATAATCTTTATTTTTTCTTTAATTAGATATATCATTTTTTCGTATCAGTTTCACTTCTTATTACAAATTTTTGGAATAGATATTGACTACAAAACAGCAATGATTGTTATTAGCAGTATGTATTTATTAAGTTCTATTATACCATCTTTAGCAGTATTCGATGTACTTATAAAAACGAGTGCTGCCGTTTATTTATTTGGGTTTTTAAGAGTTGATGAGTTGACCATCCTATGCATATCACTATTAATGTGGATACTCAACTTTGTTCTTCCAAGTATTTTTGGCAGCTACTTTGTGCTTAATTTTAGACTTCCTAAAACCTCTGATTAATGCTATTGATTACTTGCTTTATTATCATTCTGATTTATCTAATCTTAATTGGCTGGTTGAATTATGGTTTTAATAAAGTTGAAGTCTTTAAGCTTCAGGATTTAAAGTCAAAAACAAAATTTTCAGTTATTATTCCCTTTAGGAATGAGGCTGAAAACCTTCCAAGATTATTGAAATCTATTCAAAATTTGAATTATCCGCTTTCTCATTTTGAAATCATTTTAGTTAATGATGATTCTGATGATGATTCGGTAAAAGTTCTCGATGCTTCGACTTCGCTCATCGACTATAATCAATATAATATCAAAATAATTGAGAATATAAGAACATCAAATTCTCCAAAGAAAGATGCCATTACATCCGCTATAAAAATCACAAAACATGATTGGATTTTAACGACTGATGCAGATTGTGTATTGCCCAAATACTGGTTAGATTGTTATGATGAGTTTATACAAACTAACGAAGCAATTGCTATTGCTGGACCTGTAAGATTTACTGGGCCATCTTCATTTTTTAATCGTTTCCAAATTATAGACACTTTGAGTTTGCAAGGCGTAACTATTGGTAGCTTTGGCATTAACAAACCTTTTATGTGCAATGGCGCTAATTTTGCATATTCTAAAGCTGCATTTAAAGACGTCAATGGATTTGAAGGGAATACGAATATAGCTAGCGGAGATGATGTGTTTTTACTTCAAAAATTATTAAAGAATTATAAGAATAAAGTCCATTTTTTAAAATCTGATAAAGCAATTGTAACAACTAATGTTTCCAAAAGCTTTCAGGCATATATTCAACAACGACTTCGTTGGGCTTCTAAATCGAGTCATTACAAATCTTGGTTTCCGAAGCTAATTGGCTTACTAGTTTTACTTACCAATCAGGTTATGGTAAGTTTAATTCCGTTTTATTTATTAGATATATTATCCTTAAAAAGGATTATTCTTTTATTTCTTGTAAAGTTTAGCATTGACCTATTATTTATTTTTAAAACTGCACGTTTTTATAAACAAGAACCCGTTTTACTGTCTTATGTATTTGTAAGTCTTATTTACCCCTTTCTTACGGTTTATATTGTCCTAATCTCACCATTTACATCTTACAATTGGAAAGGCAGAACGTTTAAAAAATAAAGAATTACAGATATTTTTGGTAGATTTAACAAAAGTCCCAAAACCTAACATCATGAAAAAAATTATTCTTTTCTGTTTTTTATTCACTTTTATAGCCATTGGATACGCTCAAAAAACATATACAATTGGAGGTAAAACCATAGAGCTACAAACCGAAGTCGAAGGTGATTTGGATTTACTATGGACAGTAACAAACGGAACATATCGCTACTTTGTAAGAACTAAAGACGGAACAATAATCGAACTTAAAAACACTAGAGGAGATGGAAGAGCTTTTAACAAAGAATATGTTTCTGTATTAAATAATCTAACTTCTGGAAGTAACCTTTCTGCTGAAAAAGTAAAACTCACAACAGGAAGCCTAAAACGCTTTGTAGACAAGTACAATAAAAGCGTAGATATTGATTATAATATAAGAAACACTAATACTAAAGTTAATTTCAGATTGGCTTTTTTTGGTGGTATAACGAACCATCCTTTAGTTGAAAATATTGATGACCAATCTTCTTTGCAACTAGCAGCAGAATTAGAATTATTTGGAGACACAAACAACCCTATACATTCTGGAATGTTACAAGCGCGACAGACTTTTGGCTCAAGTGGAGATTATAAAAGTACTGAATTTTCATTAGGTTATCGTGTTCGTTTTTTAAGAAAAGATGGGTTTAATATTTATGCGCAAACCCGTTTTGCTACCTTAAATAGTTTTTCGGTGGACATAGTCGATACTAACCCTGCAAATAATAGTGTTGATATTCGCCAAAATGAAACAGAATTTGATGTGCCTTTTATTTTTGGAATTGGTGCAGATATTAAAATTTCGGACAATAGCTATATCTCTATTATTTATGATCGTTTTTATGCTTTTGGCTTAGATAATAATGATAGCTTCCCTACAGATTTCATGGTTGGCTATAAATTCAATTTATAATATGAGCTTAAGAAATTCTAGCACTTCAAACCCAATTTTTAACGACTACTTTTGGGATGATGGTCGAGATTCTTCAAAGAAAATGACTGTTTTTGGAATTTTTATAAAGTCTTTTTTCGGTATTTTAGTTATTGCTGCTATTACCTCTTATATCTGGAAGTTGAGTGTTGAAGGTGTAGATACTGGATGGTTTACTTTAGGAGGTATGCTTGCCGCCGCAATAATTAGTATAATTATTTCATTTCGCACACAATGGGCTGGATTCTTGGTGCCGCTATATATCATAGCCAAAGGATTTTTTCTTGGAGGATTTTCTGCATATGCGCATAAACACTTTCCTGAATTACCTTACCAAGCTATCGGCGTCACCATTGTCACTTTTTTTGTGATGCTATTACTCTATCAAACGCGAATAATTATTGTTACTAAAAAAGTGAGAAGTGTTATTATCACGGCTACTATTAGCATCATGGTAGTTTATATAGTGTCTTGGATTCTTGGTTTTTTTGGAATTCGAACTTTTATTTGGGGGACGTCATGGTGGGCTATTGGTTTTAATATCATTGCTGCTTTGGTGGCTTCTTTTGCGTTACTTTTGGACTTTGATTATATAGAACGCTATAAAAATCGTGCTCCTAAACAGAAAGAATGGCTAGCTACTTGGGGATTATTAGCCACACTAATTTGGCTGTATGTTGAAGCATTGCGATTACTTCAGAAGTTTGCGATAAAGTGGCGATAACTCTGAGACCTTAACTAATAAAAAATTCTCGATACAAAATTGCTAAAAAGCAATTTCACTCGAACTGACGCACTAGATAGTTATTTTATGGAGACTACTACAGGCAACACAAACTCTGTATTGACGTGTTGTCTTCTTTTAATAGCTGCAAATATTTTAGGTAATGAGGATATACTACCTCTTAAAAGTGTATCAATTTCTGGAATGATTTCTCGTGTTTCGGGTTTTGTTTTGATCTCTAAAATTGAAATACTTCCGAGTTTGTCAATCCTTAGTTTTATGGAGATGGTGTCTTCAACATTTTCAGAAACCACAATGCTTTGCTTAGAAAGGTAATCGTTCACATGATTTAAAACTGTAGTTTCAAAACAATGTTTTCTAGCCAATTTTTCTGACACTGAGTCGCATACCGAAAAGCTCGGGTACTCATCCACAGCATTCCAATCTATGGTCTCTAATTCTTGCGTAACAATATCTTTAGTGTTGACTTTTTTCTTTTCAAAATAATCACAGGACATGAATAACAAGGTAATAAGAACAAGTAATCGCTTCATCAACAAAATTCTGAAACGGAAAAGTACAATTTTTACTTAAAAGATGCTAAACAGCTTTCGTTTAAGGCATGTAAGTTTAATCTTTTTTCATAAAACTATCTTCCTTTAACTCTTTAAGTCGGTATTCGGCAAATTTAGCAAGTTGGTCTTCGCTATGGTTGGCAATAAAATCTTCATAAAGCTTAATTACTGCTTTTCTATCTGCATAATATTCGTCCTTTGTACGTAGAATAAGAAATTTAGAAAACGTATCTGTTGGGTCTTCTTTTAATGCTTTTTGAAAAGCTTTTATAGCTTCCTCATGCTTTTTTTGTCTATTTAGTACTTTCCCAAGACTAACATACTCTTTACTTAGAGATACATCCTGTAACTTTAATGATTTGCTAATGTACTCTTCTGCTGTTTTAAAATCGTTAAGCCGTTCGTAATAAGAGCCAATTACATACATAGAAGTTGCATCATACGGGTTATAATTCAATACTTTTTTGCGATGGAAAATAGCATCTTTATAATCTGAATTCTTACCATAACACAAGCTCAATTTTTCATGTATGAATTCTGAAGATTCGCCAAGGTCTAATAGTTTATTAAACCATGTTATAGCTTCTTCATTGTAATCTTGATGGTAATAATTTTGTGCTTTGAGGCTTATGAGCTGAGTATTTTCTGGGTAGCTTTCTAATCCTTTGTCTATATACTTATGAGATATTTGATGATTACGCTTTATTAAATGAAACTTAGCGATTTTAAAGATGGCTTTTTGATGTGTTTTGTCTAAATCATAAGCAGATATATAACGATTCATCGCTGTGGAGTCGTTGAGTTTCTCTAAAACAACTCCTTTTTGATAATGATAATTTGGATTTTTATAATCAATATAGATGAGCTCTTCAAATAACTTAGATGCTTCTTTATATTTCTTTGAACGTGAAAGTAGCTTGGCATAATCAAACTTTATTAATGCATTATTAGGATTTGCATCTGCGCCTTTTTTGTAATTCTCAAGCGCACTACCAAAATTACCAATAGCTATATATGCTTTAGCAATTTTACTATAAACTTCATCTTGATTTTTATGTTTTGTATAAGCATCTATGGCTTTAGAGTAATTACCATTGGCATACAAGCTGTCTCCAACGGCCAATGCCGAAGACTGAGCCTCGGCATTGAATTGTATTAATAAAATTAATACTATGAGTTTTTTAATCATTTATATGATTTTTATTAAGACTGAATTTGAAAAACTATGGGTAATGAATATGGAACAGTTACTGTTTTACCAGCATGCTCTCCTGGAACCATTTTTGGTAACAGATTAATAACTCGCTTTGCTTCTTCCTCTAACTCAGGATGTGGTGCTCTAGATTTCACTTCTGTAATATTTCCTTCCTGATTTATTTTAAAAAATACTGATATACGTTGACGTCCTTCTAACCCTAATTTAGTTGATAAATCTATATTAAAATTCTTATTTACAAACTTAGCTATTTCTTGTGAGGTGCATTTTTTCTTCTCTTTTTCATCACTTAGATTTGAACATTTATTATATGTAGGCGCTTTGTCTATCACAGCATAAGGCACTTCACCTTTACCGTCAAAATCTCTTGGGTCTATGTCTTCAATTTCCATAACACTCTTATTAGATTTTTGAGAGGCAAAAAAATCAAAAGGGCTTTTAAGATTCATATACATTTTATAAGAATTACCGTCTTTATTACTGACTTCTGTCTCAGTAAATTCTTCTGATAATTTTTCATCTTTATGATGTACTGAATAACTAATTTCATATGATTCATGGTTTATTTCTGCCCAGCTCACATAATCTTTATTACTATAAAGAAAATGTTCATAATTATCATGAATTTTCTTTGTTTCAGCATCCATACCATTTTTTAAAGACATTGTATAACTATATTGCTCTAAATCCAATGTTTGCTCGGGATTAATTTCTGAGACCCCTTTTTCACATGATACATAAAGTAACATTGAAAAAATTACAGGAATTAAAAGTAAGTACTTAACAAGTGCTATGTGCTTTGATTTTGATTTTTGTAACATATTTATTCTTTTTTTAATTAATGATTTTTTATAAAATGTATTTGTAAAAGACAGATTATTTGTTTCAAATACTTGATTAAGCAATTGCCGATAATAGTCCTTTTTTCCGTTTTGTTTTACTGCAGTTTCGTCTGCGATATATTCATGTAATGCTTTAATTCTATTTTGATACATATACACTAATGGATTAAACCAGAAAGCGATTCGCATAAACTCAAACAGTAATAAGTCTATGCTATGCCATTGCTTTATATGTACTAGCTCATGTTTAAGAACCGTTGGTTTTTGTTCTTCAGAAATTTTTTCGCCCAAAAAGACAGTATTGAAAAATGAAAATGCTGCACTGCTCTGAAGCAGCTTAACGATAAGAATATTGCCTTTCCAGCGTTTTGGGTTTTGAGACTTTAACCAATAGATTTTTAATATTTTGTATAGAAAAAGTAAAGCTGTTAAAATCATACCCGACCATAAAACAATTTGCCAAACTGGTATGCTTGGTTCTTCCATAACAATTCCTGCTTGTAATGCTATTTGCCGATCTAATTCGGTAGATGGATTCAGATTCCCAATAATTACCTCAGGTAACACTACAACAAAATCTTTTGGTGCAACAGCTTTTATAGAATCTAGTTTTATAAATGGGAGAATACAAGATATAACAGCAGTTCCCAAGAGATAAACTCTGTTATAATTAAAAAATGTTTCGCGCTTTAAAAACAAATCATATACCAACAGAAACACAATCTGAAACGCAACTATTTGTAACATATAATACAACATACTATTCCGTTTTATTAATTTCTTTTAGTAAAGCCTCTATGTCTTGGACATTAACATCATTCTTTTTTACAAAAAATGACACCATACTTTTAAATGACCCTTGAAAGTAGTTGTCTACCAATTTGTTGATTGATTGGTTGCTATATAATTCTTTATCTACAACAGGAAAATACACGTGGCCTTTACCTTGTTTTTCATAATCAACAAAACCTTTGGACTCTAATATTCTTACGATTGTAGAGACTGTATTATAGGCTGGTTTTGGGTCTGGCAAAACATCTATAATAGATTTTACATTGGCTTTTTTTAATTGCCAAAGGGTTTGCATAATCTCTTCTTCTGCCTTAGTGAGTTGTTTCATGTTAACTAATCTTTTAGTTGAATTATTATGCTAATATAACTAAAATTTTAGTTTCAACTAATTTTTTAGTTTAAAAATGTAACTTTTAACGTAACAAAACGTCATATCTATATATTTTTGAAATACATATATGGAAATAATTATCATCATTGCCGGTTTACTATTAATGGTTTTAGGATTGGCCGGAAGCTTTTTACCTGTTTTACCTGGGCCATTAACCAGTTGGGCTGGTTTATTTGTGCTAAGTTATGCTAGCGGCATAAATATTAGCACTACATTTTTAATCATCACCTTTATTGTAGCTCTAATTATATTTATACTCGACTATATTATACCTGCTGTTGGCACCAAACGATTTGGAGGCAGTAAATCTGGAATGATAGGCACAACTCTAGGGCTAATTATTGGTCTTTTATCACCAATTCCTTTTGGTGTAATTATTGGTCCATTTGTTGGAGCTCTTATTGGAGAATTGATGCACAAAAATGACGTCAATAGAGCAACAAAAGCAGCTTTTGGTTCTTTTTTAGGCTTTGTAACCTCTACTTTCTTAAAATTTATTGTTGCCGTAGTTTACCTCGGGCTTTTTATTGTAAAAGTCATAAACTACTCAGGAAGCTGGATTTAATACAAATAAAAAAACCTGACAGAAGAATCATCGGTCGATTTCCTATCAGGTTTTTAAGCTATTAATTCAACAATTGCTTAAGAGGGATTAATTAATTCTTGTTGACCATACAAATTTACTGAAGCATTTTGTCTTTTTGTTACGGAAAAACCGTAGACTTGATGCGGAAAAACCGTAGTTTTTAATAATGACAATGGTTTTGAGAGGTTTTTGAGTAGGAAAAAAGTGTGATTTTTTTAAATAAATCCTTTTTCCTTAGCCATTTCTAGTAAAGTTTCGTCTTTTCCGTCTTCAACGGAGAATAATAACTTGAGTTGCTTTTTACGTTTTTCGATAGCACTCATTGATAATGCAATGTGATCTAGCAAGCTTTTAGTTTTTATACCTTGAGATAATAAGTACAGTATTTTTCTATTAATATCATCAACGTAAATCTCACTTGTGAGTGTCTGTTTTACATAGTTATGTACTGTGCTACTGTAATATGGTGGCGATTTTATAATGTGCTGAAATGCATCAGCCAATTCCATAGACGTTAAATCACTTTTAATTAAAAAGCCATCAGGATTAATCTCTCTAATAATATTGTGTATTCTAAAAGATTCATTAAACATGGTTAAGATAATAACCTTTGTTTCTGGCATCATGGTTTTTGCCAATTTTGCCAAGTCTTCTCCAGACGTGTATCTGCCATCTTGAGATGGTGGTAGACTAATGTCAAAAAAGCAGATGTCATAATGCACATCTTTTGCTGCTCTATTAATCATTATCTCTGCCATATCGCAATTATTGGCAGTGTCAATTTCTAGAGTTTGATTCTCGGCTTTTGTTGCCATTAAGACGTTCATGTATCCTTCTATAATTATAGGATGATCGTCTACCATTAAGATTTTTAATTCTTGCATCGTTAGTTTAGTAGGTTGATTAGATTGAGTAGGGGATTTTTACTTTTACTGTGGTTCCATTTCCAAGCTCAGAAGAAAATGAAATTTTGCCTCCGATATCTGAAACTCGTGAGGTCATATTTTTAAGGCCAATACCTTTTTTGGATTTGGTGGTATCAAAACCTTTACCGTCATCTACAATATAGATCTTTATTTCATCTTTTTGTCTTAAAATATCAATTTTAACATGCTTAGCCTCAGCATGTTTATAGGTATTTTGCATGGACTCTTGGATGATTCGATAAATATTTATTTTTGTTTTATTGGGCACAAACTCCCAACTAAAATCGTCTGTGTAATTAAAATCATAGGTAAATCCGTAGGCTTTGGTTTGGTTGTCTATCAATTCTGAAACGATATCCATAAACCCAGAACCTGAAACAAAATCGGTATTCATCTCATGAGATATTTTACGGATATCATCTTCAATGGTTTTAAGCTGGCCAATGTAATTGGCACGATTCATCATAGCCTCTTTCCCTTCTGAAAAGTTAAGGCTGTCTAAACTTAATCTTGCGCCAAACAATCTACCCAAAACACCATCATGCAACTCTTTAGATACTCTAATCTTTTCTTGTGTTCTGGCCTCTTCTACATTATCTTGCTGGTTAAGCATAAGATTATAAATCTCTTCATTAGCCTCTTGTTGTGCTTGCACCAATTTTAGCTCTTTGTTTTTTGCACGTTGCGAAATAACCACATATACCAAAATCCCCGTAAGTAAAAGTCCTGCTGACAATAACAGTAGGTAAAAATTGTCTCGAGATATTTTTTCGTTCTCAGCTTCTATTTGGTCTGTGTCAAATTTTACTCTGGCAAATTTGTTTCTTTCCAGACTTTCTTTCATATCAAGACTATCAGACAATTTTATATGACTTCTTAAAAAATTCTTTCCTTTCTCACCTTCATACAAATCTGATAGAACTAACAAGGCTTCCATTTTATATTCGTTATTGAAAATTTTATTTGATATTTTCAATGTTTCATTTCCAAACTTACGAGCTAATTCTTTTTTATCATGCCTTAAATACAGTTTAGATAAACCTAAAGATGCAGCTACTTGCACATATTCATCTTCTAATTCTAAACTTCTATTTCTACCTTCTTTAAAATAGTTTTCGACTTCTGTAAATTTATATACACCAGACTCAAATTTAGTTTTACCTATGTTAATTAAAACTATTGGGTATAAATCTGGTTCATCTATATCATATTTTGGTCTTAATTCTTTGAGTTCAATAAATAGCTCAAGAGCTTTCGAATAATCTCCAAACTTCTCATAAGCATTTGCCTTATTATTAATGGAAGTAATTCTATATCCAAATCCATCTTTCATTTCGTTAGAATAATCAATAGATTTATCATAATATTCAAATGTCTTATCCCTGTCTTGATTAGCATTAGAAATGATAGCTAACAAATTATAGAGACTCCAATATTGATGAAGTCTATCTTCAGTTTTTGGTAGATTATTTAATATCTGAATTGCCTTTACAGCATCCTCTTCTGCTCCTAAATAAGATTTTTCAACTTGTTGAATATCCGCTAAATTTAAAAGTGCTTCAACTTTTTGTTCGGAAATAGTTTTTGGTCCGTAAAATTCTAGGGCTTTAGAATAAAAATAGTATGAACTATCATTTTGTTCAATAAAATGATAGTATGACCCTAAATTTGAACTTGCTGTTGTAATAGCAGAGGTGTCAGTTAATTTTTCCGCTAATTTCAAATTTCTTCTGTTTTGAGTCACATATTCATTATACATTTCATTATGAAAGTATATTAAAGAAATTTGTCTATCAACTCTGAGCTTTATAGAATCTATGCCTAATTCTTCAGAGTAGAATATTGCATTTTTAGTATAATTTAATCTTTCCTTATAACTTCTATCAGTATCTTTTAATAACCGATAATATTTGTTAATAGAATCTAAGTTAGAAAGATTTTGCGCTTCTATAATACTAAAACCTATAAACGCTATAAAAACAAAAAAATAGTGTGTTCTCAATTACTTGTTGTTTATATCAAAAATATAGAAAAAGAAATAAGGAAATTTAAATAAACAACAAAAGTCTTAAACTTGACAGTCTAAGACTATTAAAAAAATATGCTATAATTTTATCCTGCAGTTATAACTTTACCTTTTTTTCTTTCTATTACAACTTGATTCTTAGGAGTGTACTCTTTATAAGTATTTGTTTCTTCCTGTACAACAGCATCTTTAGATATAACAGACACAGTTAGCACGACAACAGCAACTAATAATAGGGAAATTTTTAAAGCTTTCATAAGTATTCTTTTTAGTTTAATATTGGTCATTTTAATGGTGCCTTAAACTTATAAGACACAGTAATGTTTGGGTTATTTTCCAAACAACCGTACTAAAAAGAATTCATCCAACAGAACTGCTAGACTTTCAATGGATTAATAAAATTTCTTGAGTGAGTGATTAAGGGCCTTACTTAAGAACCTGCAAGCTAAACAAAACTTAGTGGCTAAGCTTCTTTTAATCGACGAAAGACATATTTTTATCGATTAAACGCTTATTTTTAATTAAAAAACAAGCAAATAGCTTAAAAATTCGTAACTATTATTGCCCCAATAATAACCTATCTGGACCTCGAAAACAGGCTAAATATATGTCTAACTTACCATCTTTATTAAAATCGGCGACTTCAATATCTACAATAATTGCTCCAATAGATGACTTAACAAATTTGGTAGTTTGTTCTTCAAAGATTCCTTTTCCGTTATTAATACCTATTGAAAGTCCGTCTAATTTACCAAGTAATAAATCTTGGTCTCCATCATTATCGATGTCATAAAAATCGGCGTCTAACAAGCCGCTTATGGTATTAAACTTTAATTGCTCAGTGCCTTTATTAATATATTTTCCGTTCTCATTAATAAGTAAGCGTTGTATTGGGTTCTTTTTTGTAAACATCATCACATTTGCAAAATAGATATCCAAATCGCCATCTTTGTCTATATCTGCAAAATCGGCTTCTCGAGTTTCCTCAGAAATACCTGTAGTAAACACATCTTTAGTGACATCAGTAAAGACTCCTTTACCATTATTTTGTAGTAAACGATTATCATCTTCATTGCCAATAAGCAAATCCAAATCACCGTCGTTATCATAATCAGCCACTTCAATATCTTGTGTCACATCAGAAATTTGTGGCAATCTTTTATTAGTTTCATCAACCAAAACACCTTTATTATTTTTCAGATAATTATTTTGACCATTATTACCTACAATAAAATCTACCCAACCGTCATTATCAAAATCACCTTTTATTAATGCGTTTGAAACGTTAGCAACTGGGAATTCATGAGATAAATCTATAAAAGTGCCGTCTTTTTTCTGAATATATAGTTCATTGGTCTTATCATCTTCAGTCACAAAAAGAATATCTAACAATCCGTCTTTATTGACATCTTCTACCATGACATCTTCTGAATCGTGATAAGGATAATACTGATAAGGTTTTGAATCTGCTTTTGCGACCTTATCAGGTAATAAGTTTGAACCATTACTAAAGTTACCCATTCCATCGTTAATCAGGATAATATTTTTACGAAACTCCACAGCAATAACAATATCTAAATCGCCATCTGCATCTATATCAGCCACATTTGCATCCATAGAGTTATAAGCCTTTTTAGTTATATCTGGTAAATGTGTTGAAGATGCATCCTTAAATACTTGCGCATTACTATTAAGGCAATAGATTCCAATTAAGAGAAATAAGACTTGTTTCATTTTAATTTTTCTGGTATTCCGAAGGTAAAGAAAACAGACAAAAAAGATGTTAAATAGAACTTAATTGTTAAGCCTTAACATGAAGTAAAACAAAAAAGCATCCCTATTTTCCGTAAAGAAAAAAGGAAAGCTTCTCATTGGTAAAATCCTAATTTACTTAGAAATTTTACAACTACTCTAGGATTTCTCCTAGAACAACACAACATCTTGGTTGCTAAAAAAAGCTCTAATTTCTTAGAGCCTTAGCAATTTTTGCGGTCTGGACGGGACTCGAACCCGCGACCCCCTGCGTGACAGGCAGGTATTCTAACCAACTGAACTACCAGACCGTTGCTTAATTGCGAGGGCAAATATACACTGCATTTTTAATTCCGCAAACAAAATAGAAAAAAATATTGCTTTATTTATATAAATTTTTGACGCTCTATCATATACGTAGTTAGTATCTTATCAAAACCTTTATTGATATCTGCTTCTACATATTTTATTCTGTATTGACCACAACGTAATTTTAAATTATTAAAATACTCCGAAACTGCATTTTCGTAGTTTTCTTTAATGGTATCTGGATACAAGTCTATGGTCTCTCCTGTTTCTACATCTACAAAACGTTTGGGTCTATTATCAAAATCGAAAGTAAGCTCTTTGGACTTATCGAAAACATGAAACACAACCACTTCATGCTTATTATGCTTTAGATGTCTTAATGCTTCAAATATTTTTTCATCATCTTCTGAAGTTTGAAACATATCTGTAAACACAAAAATTAAAGAACGCCGATGTATTTTTTCGGCAATTTGATGTAGGTATTTAAAAGTTTCAGTAGTCTTTGATTCTTTTTTATCAGAAACTGATTCGCTTAATTTTGTTAGCAACATATGATGATGGCGCTCACTTCCTTTTTCTGGTGAGTAGAAATCGTAATTATCACTATAGATACTTAATCCTACTGCGTCCCGTTGTTTCTTAAGAATATGCATCAAAGCTGCTGAAGCTAAAGACGAGAATCCTATTTTGTTGAGATGACTTATTGAATTATCTGATAACTCTGGGTAATGCATAGATGCACTATTATCTACAATAAGATGGCAACGTAGGTTTGTTTCTTCATCATATCGCTTAGTGTACAATCTATCCGTTTTGGCATATAGCTTCCAATCGATATGCTTCGTGCTTTCTCCCTGATTATAGATTTTATGTTCAGCAAATTCTGCAGAAAACCCATGAAACGGACTTTTATGCATGCCCGCAATAAAGCCTTCAACAACTTGTTTAGCCAACAATTCTAAATTTTTAAAGCCTCCAGCTTTATTAAGCTCTTTTTGTAAATCCATGAGTTACCGAAACTAAAAAAGGTTTGCCGTATTGGCAAACCTTTTATCATTTCTTTTAGATGTCTTTATTATAAAAGTGCGTCTAGTGCCTCAGCGTAAGCATTTTTTGGTGCTACACCAACTTGGCGACCAACAACCTCTCCGTTTTGAAATACCAATACAGTTGGAATGTTTCTTACGCCGTATTTAGCAGCAAACTCTTGGTTAGCATCTACATCTACTTTACCTACAACAGCTTTACCATCGTACTCAGTACTAATCTCATCGATGATTGGTCCAACCATACGACAAGGTCCGCACCATGCAGCCCAAAAATCTACCATTACTGGCTTATCGCTATTTAATACTTGCTCTTCAAAAGTTGCATCTGTTATTTCTAATGCCATAATATTTATTTTAATTGTATTCTACTTCAGTTTAATATGCAATATTAGTCAAAAATTCTGCCAAACCTTACAGTTGCAGTATTTGATTTGACTATGATTCTATTGCTTAGATTTATTGTTTTTAGATGAATCAATTCAACTTATACTTAATATCATTTTCAGTTAAGGTATTCAATAATTCTTGAGAAATTTTAACTTTCTGCTTTCGACTAGGCATATTCAGTTTTATTTTGTCTTCGCTGTCATATACTATAAAAGTCAATGAATTTGTGCCTTGATGAATCCTAAATATTTCCTCTAAATCCTGAACTGTGTTTTCCTTTAATTCATTAATATCTAATTGTACAGATAGCTTTTTAGCGTAAGCATCCATAACATCATGTAACAACTGAAAATTATTAAACTGAATACGCGGGTCTCCTTTTTTACCAGTATCTCTATTTATCCAACCTTCTTTTACAAAAGCTTGCACATGAACAAACGAATTTTGAACTAAGAAGTGTCTAAACTTTAAATAATCTTCTCCAAAAATCCTAAAATCGAAGCTGTCTGTATAATCCTCAATCGTAAATATTGCCCAACCTTTACCTTGCTTACTTATACGGTGTTGTACATCTGTAACTACGCCTCCAAACTTTAAGTTTTGGTTTACTGCTGCTTCTAAATCGTTGAAATCTGCAATAACACCATTGCAAAAAGACTTCATTTCTATTTTAAAATCATCTAAAGGATGTCCAGATATATATATCCCAACGACTTCTTTTTCACGACTTAATTTTTCCATTGTTCCCCAATCTTCACATGGCGGCACTTGAGGTTCTGCAATCTCAACACCACTAGCCTCACCAAACAAACTCACTTGCGCTGAGTTTTCGTTTTCTTGATGTTTTGCACCATACTTCATCGCTTTTTCTAAGAATGTAATTCCATCGCCATCATGGGCAAAATATTGAGCACGATGGGTGTCTTCAAAACAATCAAACCCACCAGCATTAGCTAAACCTTCAAATGATTTTTTGTTTGCCGCTCGTAAATCTATACGCTTTGCTAAATCAAAAATAGACTTGTAGTTACCATCTTCTTTCCTGTTCTGTACAATCGTTTTTACAGCACTATGACCAACGCCTTTTATCGCCCCCATTCCAAATCTTACCGCATTATCTTTATTTACTGAAAACTTATAATAACTCTCATTAATACTTGGTCCTAAAACCGGCAATCGCATACGTTTACATTCTTCCATGAAGAAGGTCACGGACTTAATATCATTCATATTATTAGACAATACCGCCGCCATATACTCTGCAGGGTAATGTGCTTTTAAATATGCCGTTTGGTATGCAATCCATGCGTAACATGTAGAGTGCGACTTGTTAAAGGCATAACTTGCAAAAGCTTCCCAATCTTTCCAAATTTTTTCAAGCTTTTCCTCATCCATACCTTTTGCAGCAGCTTGAGAAATAAACTTAGGTTTCATTTTATCAAGTACAGCCTTTTGCTTTTTGCCCATTGCTTTACGAAGTACATCGGCTTCACCTTTGGTGAAATCTGCCAATTTCTGAGAGAGCAACATCACTTGCTCTTGGTAAACCGTAATTCCGTAGGTTTCTTTAAGGTATTCTTCGGTTTCAGGTAAATCGTAAATAATATCTTCTTCCCCATGTTTACGCCTAATAAAACTCGGGATGTATTCCATTGGTCCAGGACGATAGAGTGCATTCATGGCAATTAAATCATCAAAAACTGTTGGTTTTAAATGCTTCATGTGTTTTTGCATTCCAGGGGATTCATATTGAAAAATCCCTACGGTTTCTCCACGTTGGAACAAGGCATAAGTTTCTTCATCATCTAGTGGGAAATTCTCTGGATCTAATTCAATACCGTGTTTTGCTTTTACAATCTTAACTGTGTCTTTAATAAGCGTCAAAGTCTTTAAACCTAAGAAATCCATCTTAAGTAATCCTGCACTCTCCACAACGGAGTTATCAAACTGTGTGACATATAAATCGGAATCTTTTGCAACAGAAACTGGCACATAATTAGTGATATCTCCAGGTGTAATAATTACACCACAAGCATGAATACCCGTATTTCTTACCGAGCCTTCAAGCACTCGTGCTTGATTTACAGTTTCGGCTTGTAAATCTTCTCCATCCGAAATATTAAGGAGTTGGTTAACCTTATCTAATTCTTCAGCTCTGAATTTTCCTGCGAGTTCTTTTTCACTTTTACCAAATATCTTTCCAAGCTTGGACATATTTGGAATCAGTTTGGCAATATGGTCGGCTTCATTAAGAGGTAAATCTAAAACACGAGCGGTATCTCTAATCGAAGATTTTGCCGCCATGGTTCCGTAAGTAATAATCTGTGCCACTTGATTAGCACCATATTTATCAATTACGTATTGCATAACGCGTCCACGACCTTCATCATCAAAATCGATATCAATATCTGGCATACTTACTCGGTCCGGATTTAAGAAACGCTCAAAAAGTAAGTCGTATTTAATAGGATCTATATTAGTAATCCAAAGACAATAGGCAACTACTGAACCTGCTGCCGAGCCACGACCTGGTCCTACAGACACGTCCATATTTCTAGCTTCGCGAATAAAATCTTCAACAATTAAGAAATACCCTGGATATCCTGTATTCTCAATAACAGAAAGCTCAAAATCGAGACGCTCTTTTATCTCAGGAGTAATATCGCCATAACGTTTTTTTGCGCCTTCATAAGTAAGGTGTTTTAAATAGGCGTTTTCACCTCGTTTACCTCCATCTGCATTATCTTCTTCGTGTTTAAATTCATCTGGAATATCAAAAGCTGGAAGCAAAACATCACGTGCTAATTCATAAGCTTCGACTTTATCTACAACTTCCTGAATATTAACAATAGCTTCTGGAACATCCCTAAACAATGCCTTCATTTCTTCAGAAGACTTAAAGTAGTACTCTTGATTTGGTAATCCGTAGCGGTAACCACGACCACGACCTATTGGAGTAGCTTGTTTTTCGCCATCTTTTACACAAAGTAAAATGTCATGTGCATTGGCGTTGTCTTGCTCAACATAATACGTGTTATTTGAGGCTACAAGTTTTACATCATGTTTTTGTGCAAACTGAATCAAGATCTGATTTACACGATTTTCATCTTCTTGATTGTGGCGCATCAACTCGATATACAAATCGTCTTGAAAGATGTTTTTCCACCACACCAGAGCTTCTTCAGCTTGTTTCTCGCCAATATTTAACACTTTGCTTGGCACCTCGCCATAAAGGTTTCCTGTAAGGCAGATTAAATCTTCTTTATATTTTTCAATTAATGCTTTATCAATCCTTGGGACATAATAAAAACCATTAGTAAATGCTGCAGAAGACAACTTTGCAAGGTTGTGATAACCGGTTTTATTTTTAGCTAAAAGGATTATTTGATAGCCGTTATCCTTTCGAGTTTTATCTTCATGATTTTCACAAACAAAAAACTCGCAACCAATGATTGGCTTAATGATTTGTCCTTTCTTCTCTTCTCCATTGTCGCTAGCTTCGGCATGCTGTGTCTTTATAGCTTTATTATGATTAGAAACCGCACTTACAAAATGAAAAGCACCCATCATGTTTCCATGATCAGTCAATGCCACAGCTGGCATATTTTCATTGGCCGCTGCGGATACTAAATCCTTAACACTTATTGTAGATTGAAGAATAGAGAACTGAGAATGATTATGCAAATGCACAAACTCGGCATCAGCAAGTTTAGCTGCAGCTTCTTTATTAGTTTCTGCAGGAACAATATCTACCTGTTCTTTTTGCAAACGCTCATTAATCTTTGCGCTTTCGCGCTTGAGGTTTACATGCTTTAGCTTTATACCTTCAATTCTAGAAGGATTTGCTTGTCCAAATTCTTCAAAATAATCTGGCTGAACATCAAGCTGCTCTTTTGTATATTCTCTTCGTCTTACTAACTCCAAAAAACAACGTGTAGTTGCTTCTACATCAGCAGTTGCATTGTGTGCTTCTCCAAAAGGAGTGTTGAACAAAAACTGATGTAACTCTGTTAAAGTTGGAAGTTTGTATTTTCCTCCACGACCTCCAGGTATTTGACATAAGGTCGCTGTATGTTCAGTACAAGTATCTAGAACTGGTAATTCCTGTAATGGATTTGCAACATTTCCACGAACATATTCCGCGCCCATAATATTTACATCAAAGCCAACATTTTGTCCAACAATAAACTTTGTTTTGGACATTGCAATATTGAACTTCTCTAAAACCTCAACTAAAGCGACACCTTGTTCTTGGGCCAATTCTGTAGAGATACCATGGATTTTTTCGGCATCATAAGGGATATTAAACCCGTCTGGCTTTATTAAATAATCTTGATGCTCGATACAGTTACCCATTTCGTCATGCAATTGCCATGCAATTTGTATCGCTCTTGGCCAGTTATCTGTATCTGTTATTGGCGCGTTCCAACGCTTAGGTAAACCTGTAGTTTCGGTATCAAAAATTAAATACATAAAGTTCTTTTGTAGTAAAAAATAAGAACTTTAAAATTAAGTAATAATGCTACTTTTAAAAAATGAAGTTATAAACAGTTGTAAACAAAAAAAGCCACGCAATGCGTGGCTTTTTGATTAAATATTATTTACTAATTCTGGAGGTAATCTGGTGTACCATCCATATCAGTATCTAAAGCATCTGCTGGGTCACCATCTCCATTAGGGTCTGGGTTTTCATTCGCTGTTAAGATACCATCTCCATCATCGTCTGGGTCTATATGGTCAACCAAAGAGTCTCCATCTGTGTTTTGAGATGCGCTAGCACCTTCAAAAATACTAAGCACTCCATCGTTATCATCATCCATATCCAAATAATTTGGTATGCCATCCTCATCTGTATCACCTCTCATGTTTTCAAAGTTTGTAAGAACACCATCTCCATCATCATCATTATCTAAATAGTTAGGAATACCATCCATATCAGCATCATCATTGTCAAGGTTTCCATCCATGTTTACATCTTCAAATGAGTTTGGCAGTCCATCACCATCATCATCATTACAATCTACATTATCTAACATCATTTGTAAAGTTCCATCACTATCCACACAGGATAACACCTGAACCTCTAATGCAACTTGATATTGCAAGCATAAGTCTACATCAGGAGATGGCTCAAAAGCCATAATTTCTGCCTGCAAATCATTAATTGTCGCCATAGCTAAATCACATGTAGAACCTCCTGTATCTTCCTGGATGTTTTGAAGTATTGGAACTTGAAAAAATACACCGTCAATAAAATTAACTGAATTTAAACCATCAGCTGTAAATGCATTAAACCAAAATTCTCCTGTAGCAGTATTACTTACCAAATCCACATTCGAGATTTCTATCAATCCATCAGAAGGAAATACCTGAACTGATGGGTCAGGTGCATTTAATGTAGAGTATATTGTTCCGTCAGCTGCTCTATACCTTGCTTCACTTTGATTATTGTCTCCTAAAGGGTAGTTTCCCGCATCTGTACGTGTCGTAAAAAGGAGTAATGTTTCGGTTCCTCTAACCGCTCTAATAATTAATCCTCCATCTTTAGTTGAAGCACTTTGAGCAACAGCTTCCCACGATTGACCTTCGAAATTTGCCTGTACAGCTGGATTATTAAACTCTACATCATCAGCACAGCCAAAAAATATAGAAACTAATAACAATAAAAGTAAATTCTTATTCATTTTTAATTACTTTAAAAATATCTATGTTTACAACGTTTGATTGCTGTCAAAAGTATATTATTTTTTTGAGATTTCTTTATAAATTATAAAGTCTTGAAAATTAAAAAAATATACTATCTTTGCGCCCTCATTAATAACAGAGGTCGAGAACCTCAACTAATTAATTATTATGCCTGTAAAAATCAGATTACAAAGACACGGTAAAAAAGGAAAACCTTTTTATTGGATTGTAGCGGCAGATGCTCGCTCAAAAAGAGATGGTAAATACCTAGAGAAATTAGGAATTTACAATCCAAACAACAACCCAGCAACTATCGAATTAGATATTGATGGTGCTGTTAAATGGTTAGACAACGGTGCACAACCAACAGATACAGCGAGAGCTATTTTATCTTATAAGGGTGCTATGCTGAAAAAGCATTTAGCTGGTGGTGTAGCAAAAGGTGCACTTACTGAAGAACAAGCACAAGCTAAGTTCGATGCTTGGTTAGAAGAAAAAGCAGCTAAGGTTCAAGCAAAAGCAGATGGTTTATCTAAAGCAGATGCAGATGCAAGAGCTAAAGCATTAGAAGCTGAAAAAGCAGTTAACGATGCACGTATTGCTGCAGCTGCTCCTATAGTCGAAGAAGAAGTTGCTGAAGACACTACAGCATCTAACGAAGAAGAATAAAAAATTTATTTTTATACTTTTAACCCCGACGGTTTACGTTGGGGTTTTTTATTTCTATCATTCAAATGAAAAAAGACGATTGTTTTTATTTAGGTAAAATAGTTAAGAAATATAGTTTTAAAGGTGAGGTCTTGGCAAAGTTGGACACAGATGAACCTGACTTATATGATAATCTTGACGCCCTATTTATTGATTTAAGAGGCAATTTAGTTCCTTTTTTTATTGAATCTTCCCAACTTCACAAATCAGATTTATTAAGATTAAACTTTGAAGACGTCGATACCGAGGCTGATGCTGATGCGCTTTTAAAATGCGATTTATATTTACCTCTAGATTTACTTCCAAAACTTGAAGGCAACAAATTTTATTTTCATGAAGTCATTGGTTTTATAATGAAAGACGAAAACTTTGGTAAGGTTGGAACAATCACAGGAATTAATGACAGCACTTCTCAAGCTCTATTCGAAGTCGACAGAAACGGCATTGAAATTCTTATTCCTATGAATGACAAATTTATTATCAACGTTGACCGAGATAATAAAATAGTAGTTGTAAATACACCTGAAGGCTTAATAGATTTATACCTTTCAGAATAATGAGTTCTGCTCCTTTTAAATTCAAACAATTCACTATTAATCAAGACCAATGTGCCATGAAAATTGGAACAGACGGTGTTTTGTTAGGTGCGTGGACTTCTATTAAAAATAATCCGTTTTCTATTTTAGATATTGGTGCTGGCACAGGTATTTTATCCTTAATGTTAGCACAACGAAGTAACGCGCAATTTATTGAAGCCATAGAAATAGATGCTGAAGCATATGAGCAATGCGCTGATAATTTTGAAAACTCCGTTTGGCGTGATAGACTATTCTGCTACCATGCATCACTTTTGGAATACATAGAAGAAGTTGATGACAAATATGATATTATAATTTGTAACCCACCTTTCTATTCCGAAGATTATAAAACAGAAAACAGCTCTAGAGATTTAGCACGTTTTACTGATGCAATGCCATTTGAACATTTAGTATATGCAGCTAGCCAACTATTATCTGAAAATGGCATATTAGCTGTCATCATTCCTTTTAAAGAAGAAGAAAAATTTATTGACTTGGCTACAAAAGTAAATCTCTTTCCAAATCGTATTCTTCACGTTAAAGGAAATTCAGAAGCTGAAACCAAACGCAGTTTAATAGAGCTTTCATTTCAAAATGAAACTATAAAAACTTCAGAATTAATTATTGAAAATGGTAGACACAACTATACTGAAGACTACATTAGTCTTACTAAAGATTTCTATCTTAAAATGTAATATATTGGTTGTTCACTGAAAACGTTTTCGTTACATTTGTTTCATTAAATTTTGACTTATAATGAAACCAGATTTATTCGAAGCGCCTGATTATTATAATCTTGACGAATTACTTACTGAAGAACATAAATTAGTACGTGACGCAGCTCGTGAATGGGTAAAGCGTGACGTCTCTCCTATAATTGAAGAAGCTGCACAAAAAGCAGAATTTCCAAAATCTATCGTTGGTGGATTGGCAGAAATCGGAGCCTTTGGACCATATATCCCTGAAGAATATGGCGGTGCTGGATTAGACCAAATTTCTTATGGTTTAATCATGCAAGAAATTGAGCGTGGTGATTCTGGTGTAAGAAGTACGGCTTCTGTACAATCGTCTTTAGTGATGTATCCAATCTGGAAATACGGAAATGAAACACAGCGTCAAAAATATTTGCCAAAATTAGCCTCTGGAGAATGGATTGGCAGTTTTGGACTAACTGAGCCAGACCACGGAAGTAATCCTGGCGGCATGGTAACAAATTTTAAAGATATGGGTGACCATTATCTTTTAAATGGAGCAAAAATGTGGATATCAAATTCACCGTTTTGTAACATAGCCGTCGTTTGGGCAAAAAATGAAGAAGGTCGTATTCATGGGTTGATTGTTGAGCGCGGTATGGAAGGTTTTTCAACACCAGAAACGCACAATAAATGGTCTTTGAGAGCTTCTGCAACTGGAGAGCTTATTTTTGATAATGTCAAAGTTCCAAAAGAAAATTTATTGCCTAACAAATCTGGTTTAGGCGCTCCTCTTGGCTGCTTAGATTCGGCTCGTTTTGGTATTGCCTGGGGCGCTATCGGTGCTGCAATGGATTGTTACGACACTGCTTTAAGATATAGTAAAGAACGTATTCAGTTTGGGAAACCTATTGGGCAGTTTCAACTACAACAAAAGAAGTTAGCTGAAATGATTACCGAAATCACCAAAGCACAATTATTAGCTTGGCGACTTGGTGTCATGCGCGAAAACGGGACTGCTACCTCGGCACAAATCTCAATGGCAAAACGTAATAATGTAGAAATGGCTATTAATATTGCTAGAGAAGCTAGACAAATGCTTGGCGGTATGGGAATTTCTGGTGAGTACTCAATTATGCGTCATTCAATGAATCTTGAAAGCGTTATTACTTATGAAGGTACACATGACATTCACTTACTAATTACTGGTTTAGACGTCACTGGCTTAAATGCTTTTAAGTAAGTAGCTAAGCAGTATTCGGAAAATATAAATATTAAAAATGCTTCACCTAATCGTGAAGCATTTTTTAGTTACATTTACTATATGTTTTCAGCGAAAAAACGATTAGACAAAGCTTATAGCGAAGCTAAAGTCATCCCTTTTAATGACTCTAGTAAGTTTATTTTATTTAGTGATTGTCATCGTGGTGATAATAGTTTTGCTGATGATTTTGCAAATAATCGTAATATTTACTTTCACGCATTAAAACATTATTATAACGAAGGTTTTAATTATGCTGAACTTGGAGATGGTGATGAACTCTGGGAAAATTTATCATTTGAATCTATTCTTCACGCTCACAAAAATGTGTATATGCTTATGAAGCAATTTCATGACCAAGGCAGATTACATATGATTTGGGGAAACCATGATATGGTTTATCGTAATGAAAACTATGTAAAAAAACACCTCAATACGTATTTTGATGCAAAGACTGGCGAAAACAAAGATTTATTTTGTGATATAAAATATCATGAAGGATTAGTACTTAAGCATTCTGAAACAAACCAAGAACTCTTCTTATGTCATGGACATCAAGCAGATTGGTGGAACTACCTCTTTTGGAAATGGAGTCGGTTTATGGTCCGCGTTCTATGGAAACCATTAAACGTCATGGGTATTGCAGACCCTACAAGTCCTGCTAAAAACTATAAGGAACTTATAAAAGTTGAACGGCGTACCAAAAAATGGATTACAGAAAACAATAATTTAATTACCATTGCCGGACATACACATAGACCTCGTTTTCCAGAACCTGGTGATATTGCTTTTTTTAATGACGGGAGTTGTGTACATCCCAGAAGTATTACTGGTCTTGAAATTGAAAACGGAAAAATTTCACTTATAAAATGGCAAATCGCGACTGCTGAAGATGGCACACTGAAAATAGTACGCGTACTTTTAGAAGGACCTACTAAGTTGATTGATTATAAGACGGAATGATTAACTCTCAGGTGCCAACTCTACCTCTAAACCTTCAAGTTCTGGTGAAATATGTATTTGGCATCCTAAACGGCTATTGTCTTTTACATAAAATGCCTCCGAAAGCATAGCTTCTTCATCATCTTGCATTTCTGGCAGATTGTGCTCAGAATTCACATAACACTGACAAGATGCGCACATAGCCATACCGCCACAAACACCTATGGTACCTTCTGGTGCCAACTCAAAAGACCTTACAACTTCCATCAGATTCATAGCCATATCGGTTGGAGCCTCTATTTTGTGAGTAACTCCATCGCGGTCAATGATTGTTATGTCGATATCTTGTTTCATGTTGTTATATGGTGAGACCTTTCGACTGCGCTCAAGGTGACATTTTATTTTAAATTTAGTTTATTGTTTTCACCACAGCTTTTGGTGCTTCTTTTCGCGTACCATCAAAACCATCTACTCCTGCTACCGTAGTATATTTCAAAACATAACGTCTACCAGGGTTAATAATTTGATAAGCTGCCTGACACATCAAAGTCGCTTCATGAAAACCACAAAGAATCAGTTTTAATTTTCCTGGATATATATTTCCATCACCAATGGCAAAAATACCTGGAATATTAGTTTGGTAATCTAACGCATTATTAACCTTAATCGCATTTTTTTCAATCTCTAAGCCCCAATTGGCTATTGGACCTAGTTTAGGTGATAAGCCAAAAAGGGGAATAAAATGGTCAGTCCCTAAAGTAAATGGTGCTTCATCTTTTTTGGTAATTTCAAGTGCTTCAACTTTTTCATCACCAATAATCCCGGTGATTTCAGCAGGTGTAATTAGGCTTATTTTTTCTGAATTTTTTAATTCTTGTACTTTTTCAACAGAATCCAAATGCCCTCTAAATTCATTACGTCTGTGAACTAAAGTGACACTCTTAGCAACATCCGCTAAAAAGATACTCCAATCTAATGCGGAATCTCCACCACCAGCAATAACTACATCTTTATCGCGATAGAGTTCCGGTTCTTTAATAATATATTCTACACCTTTATCTTCAAATTGGGTGATATTTTCTATAAGTGGCTTACGAGGCTCAAAGCTTCCTAATCCACTAGCTATAGCCACAACAGGTGCTTTGTGTTGTGTTCCTTTGTTTGTTGTTACAATGAAAGAACCATCATCTTGCTTATCTATAGTTTCAGCACGTTCTCCAAGTGTAAAGCCAGGTTCGAACTGCTTACACTGTTCCAATAATTTGTCGGTTAAATCACCCGCTAAAATTTCTGGATAAGCAGGAATATCATAAATTGGTTTTTTAGGATATATCTCAGAACATTGTCCGCCCGGTTGAGGCAAAGCGTCTATTAAATGACATTTTAATTTTAATAATCCAGCTTCAAAAACGGCAAAAAGCCCAGTTGGGCCAGCACCTATAATTATTATATCTGTTGTAATCATTGAATAGTAATATTAAAAGCAAAACTAAGACTTTGCTTCTTTTCAGAATGTGACAAAATCATTTTAGCTATTCGACATTAATCACTTTTTCAATCTGAGGCGCATATTTTTTAATGGTCATTTCTACACCAGACTTAAGTGTCATTTGGTTAACACTACAAGCAATACACGCACCTTCTAATTGCACTTTAACTAGCTTGTCATCTTCTATGGATAGTAAAGAAATATCGCCACCATCACTCTGAAGAAATGGACGGATTTCGTCTAGTGCCTTCTCTACATTTAGTTTTAGTTCTTCTGAATTCATTTATTTCTTTTTTACAGCAGAACAACCTGCCATTGTTGTAATTTTAATTGCTTCTGTTTCAGGCAAAGCTTCGTTTCTATAAACCACTTGCTCTACAACTCTTTTTGTCAACTCTTCGAAAGCTTCTTCTATAGGAGTTGCGGTTTGTAAAGCTGCTGGGCGTCCAACATCTCCTGCTTCTCTTATACTTTGTACTAAAGGCACTTCTCCAATAAATGGCACCTCTAAATCTTCTGCCAAATGCTTTGCACCTTCTTTACCAAAGATATAATATTTGTTTTCAGGCAATTCTGATGGTGTAAAATACGCCATGTTTTCTATAATACCCAAAACAGGTACGTTAATACTATCTTGCTGAAACATTGCTACGCCTTTTTTAGCATCTGCTAAAGCCACATTCTGTGGTGTACTTACAACAACCGCTCCAGTTATTGGTAAAGCTTGCATAATGCTTAAATGAATGTCTCCTGTTCCTGGAGGCAAATCCAATAGCAAGAAATCTAACTCTCCCCAAGCCGCATCAAAAATCATTTGGTTCAAAGCTTTACTGGCCATAGGTCCACGCCAAATAACAGCCTGGTCTGGTTTGGTAAAAAACCCAATAGATAAGACTTTAACACCGTAATTTTCTATAGGCTTCATTTTGGACTTACCATCAATATTAACAGATAATGGTCTTTCTGAAGCGACATCGAACATAATAGGAATTGAAGGCCCATAAATATCAGCATCTAACACACCCACTTTAAAACCCATTTTAGCTAAAGTTACTGCTAAATTGGCTGTTACAGTAGATTTACCTACTCCTCCTTTTCCTGAAGCTACAGCAATAATATTAGAAATTCCTGGAATTGGTTTTCCTTTTATTTCATTAGCTTGCTTTGGTGCTGGAGCAGGTACTTCAACTTTTATATTGACTTTTATTTTTGCCTTTTCGTATACCTCGCGATGAATGGTTTGCAGTATTTCTACCTCTGCTTTTTTACGTGCTTGAAGGCTCGGGTTTTTTATCGTCAAATCCACAATTACTTCATCGGCAAACGTCACTACATTTGTAACTGCGCCACTATCAACCATATTTTGTCCTTCACCTGGAACCGTAATGGCCTTAAGAGCATTTAATATATCTTGTTTATTAAGCTTCACCTTTTTATCTAGATTAATTCTAAATGCAAAGATACAGCGAAAAGTTTAGATTTTTCGTTAATAAAATTGAAATGAAAAATGTGTGGATAAGCTTTATAAATAGGTCTATAATTCTTTAGACGGCTCCCAATAAATAGATTCTAAATTTTGAATTTGATTATCTACAACTTCAACGCCTTCGTTCTCTAAAAGTTGTTGCATCAAATTAGTGCCTTCAAAATGGTGTTTACCAGTCAATAACCCTTTTCTATTTACAACACGATGTGCAGGTACATCTTTATCCGAAGACCCATTCATTGCATAACCAACAATACGGGCGCTCCTAGCTGCGCCTAAATATTTTGCTATTGCACCATAACTAGTTACTCTCCCATAAGGAATTAATCGTGCTACTTCATATACTCGTTCAAAAAAAGATTCTGTTTCTGGCTTCATCTACAACTCTCTAAGAATATTTATAAATGTTACTAAAGCCACTAAACCCGTCACGCTTCCTATGATATAGTTCATGTTTTTTTGAGATGTAAAGGCCTTATCCTTTATCCGATCAAAAAAGAAGATATAAACATATAACATAACAAAAGTTCCCATTGCCGCACCAGTAACATAAGTAATAATGCTAAGGCGCTCTAAATCCATGACCCCAAAAGACGCCAATGTAATGGTCATATAGGCTTGGTATGGAATAGGAAAAACGTTTAAACCGGAGAGTAACATTCCATAAAAAAAACGACTTTTTTTACTTCTGATTTCTGGTTCTACAATTTCTTTGGTTTCATCTTTTTGTTTGGAAGCTAATACTAAAAAGTAAATTGTTATTAGCACAAAAATCACAAAAGCAACACGTTGGAGAATCTCTACCACATCCGGTCTATTGCTTAAGTATCTTGAGAAAATAGCCGCAATATATGTTTGTATAAAAACAACTAGGCAAACACCTGTTGAAAACATAATGCCTCTTCCCGCGCCCTCTTTAAGACTTATTTTTGCTGCCGTCATATTGAGCAAACCAGGCGGAATTACCCCAATTAGGGCCACAAAAAGACCAAGGAAAAAGACGATTGTTATACTCAAGATTTAGTTGATTTGAAATCTAATATACGTAATTGGTTTGTCTTGTTCTAAATATTGGCTCTCGTAAAAGGTTTGTATTTCGGTAACTTCTTCAGGACTACCTTCTTGCTTATAAACATTATGATTAGCATAAAGCACTTGATGCCCAGTACCATGTAGCAAACCTAAAGTATAACCATGCATAAACTCACTATCTGTTTTTAAATGCATAATGCCGTTAGGTTTTAGTACTTTTTTATAGCGCTCAATAAACTGTAGATTAGTCATTCTATGTTTTGTACGCTTGTATTTTATTTGTGGATCAGGAAATGTAATCCATATTTCATCAACTTCGTTTTCTGCAAAAGCATAATCAATAAGCTCTATTTGGGTTCTTATAAACATTGCATTAGCGATATTTTCTTCTAGTGCCGTTTTTGCACCTCTCCAAAAACGCGCGCCTTTGATATCTATACCAACAAAGTTTTTATTTGGGTAACGCTTGGCAAGACCAACAGTATACTCACCTTTACCACAGCCCAATTCTAAAACAATTGGATTGTCGTTTTTGAAGACGTCTTTATTCCAATTACCTTTATTCTTGAAATTTCCATCTGTAAGTTCTTCTCGTTTAGGCTGAAAAACGTTTTCGAATTTTTCGTTTTCCTTAAAGCGCTTTAATTTGTTTTTGCTTCCCACAATTATTTAATCTTTTGGCAAAATTAAGGAAACATTTTAGGTTTATCTTTGTTAAGATGAAACGAATTTTAGTCGCACCATTACATTGGGGTTTAGGTCATGCTACACGATGCATACCTATTATTAATGCCCTAATTTCTCATGGATTTGAACCAGTTATTGCCTCTGATGGTGGCGCACTCGAATTACTTAAAAAAGAATTTCCTAAACTATCCGCTTTTGAATTACCATCATATAATATTTCTTATTCAAAAAAAGAAAATGCTTTTAAACTAAAGTTTCTAAAAGCCTCTCCTCATATCTTAAAAACTATAAAGCGTGAAAGAAAATACGTTGAAGAATTGGTAAAAACCCAGAATATAGATGGTATTATATCTGACAATCGCTTTGGTGTTAGACACAACAATATTCCTTCTGTTTATATAACACATCAACTTAATGTTCTTAGTGGTAAGACCACATGGTTTAGCAGTAGATGGCATCAAAAAATTGTAAAAAAATTTGACCAATGTTGGGTCCCAGACTTTGAGCATGAGCCAAATCTTAGTGGTCAGCTTGGCCATTTAAAACAAAAACCTGAGTATGTAAAGTATATTGGACCTTTAAGCCGATTTAAAAAGCAAGATTCTGAAAAAACAATTGACATACTTATAATTCTATCTGGACCTGAGCCACAACGCTCACAGTTAGAAAAAAAATTATTGATTACATTAAAAAACAAAAAAGGGAAAATAATTTTTGTTAGAGGCATCATTGAGAACAAACAAAAGATTACAAAAATTGAGAATATAGAATTGTACAACTATATGACTAGCAACGAACTTGAAATGACAATAAATTCTAGTAATTTAATAGTTTCTCGCTCTGGCTATACTACAGTTATGGATTTGGCAAAGTTGGAAAAAAAGGCCATTTTTATTCCTACTCCAGGACAATTTGAACAAATTTATCTTGCTAAGATATTAGCTAAAAACCTAATAATCCCTTCCATATCTCAAGAGAAGTTAACAAAGAATAATTTGAATATTGACTCTTTATATTCAGGGTTTAGAAAATTTGATTCTGAGATAAATTATAAAAAGCTATTTAGCCTTTTCTAAAGTAAACGAAAATTCGCTGCCTACATCAGGCTCACTTTCAACATATATTTTTTCGTTATGAGCTTCAATAATATGTTTTACAATAGAAAGTCCTAATCCAGAACCACCTTCTTTTCTAGAACCACTCTTATCAACACGGTAAAAACGTTCAAACAATCTACTTAAATGCTCTTGCTCAATACCTTCACCGTTATCTGTTACACGAACAATAACTTTGTTTTTAATTAAATTCTCTATACTTACCTCTGTTGTGCCGTGCTCAGAGCCATATTTTATAGAGTTTACGATAAGATTACTCAGTATTTGTTGAATCCTTTCTTTATCTGCATTGACATAAATAGGCTTTGTATAATCTGTATCAAAAATGAGTGTAATCTTCTTTTTTGAAGCTTTCATTTCAAAGAGATCAAAAATATTTTGAATTAACTCTACAATGTCAAATCTCTCAATATTCAAACTTAAATCTCCAACCTCAAGTTTGGTTATCATATCTAAATCTTTCAAGATATACGTTAATCTTTCAACACCTTTGCTTGCACGACTTAGGTATTTCTTTCGGATTTTTTCGTCATTCATAGCACCATCCAAAAGTGTTTCAATATAACCTTGTACGGTAAATAATGGTGTTTTTAATTCGTGAGACACATTACCCAAAAATTCTTTTCTATATTCTTCTCTGACTTTAAGTGTTTCTATTTCTAGTTTTTTATCTCTGGCATACTTATCAATCTCTTTGGTAAGCGTACTCATATCTGTAGTAATTGGCTGCTGCCTTAAATCTGTAGACTCTAGAAGTGTTAAATCATCGTATATTTTTTTTATACGACGGTATATAAAATGCTCTATTCTATACTGAATAATAATAAAGCAAACAATGTAACATGTAAACGGAAAAATTAAAAACTCCCAATCTAAGGTGTGAAAAACATATAGAAATAAGGCCATTAGGAGTGAAGCGATTATGGTAACATAACCTGCTGTTCTCGATGTAAACTTATAAGATTTTTTAAGTGGTTTCTGCATTAGTCAACAAACTTGTAACCAACGCCTTTAACGGTTTTAAAAGATTTATCGCCTATTTTTTCTCTGAGTTTTCTAATATGTACATCTATGGTTCTTCCGCCAACGACTACTTCATTTCCCCAGACTTTATCTAAAATCTCTTCGCGCTTAAACACTTTACCCGGCTTGGTTGCCAATAAAGATAGTAATTCAAACTCTTTTCTTGGCAAAATGATTTCTTTGCCCTTATTAGTGATTTTATATTCTTCTCTATTAATAACTAGCTCGCCAATTTTCATAATTGCATCTGATGGATTTTCAGATTCCTTGAGGCGTCTTAAAAGCGCTTTAACCTTACTCACTAAGACTTTAGGTTTTATAGGCTTGGTAATATAATCATCTGCACCTGCATCAAAACCAGCAACCTGAGAGTAATCCTCACCTCTAGCTGTTAAAAATGTAATCACTGTATTGCTTAAATCTGGAATTTCTCTAATTTTCTCACACGCTTCTATACCATCCATCTCTGGCATCATAACGTCTAATATTATAAGATGCGGTTTATGCTTTTTAGCCTTTTCTATAGCTTCAATACCATTCTTTGCTGTAGTAACCTGATAGCCTTCTGATGACAAATTGTAACCAACTATTTCCAAAATATCGGCTTCATCGTCAACTAGTAAAATTTTAATGTCTCTTTTTTTCAAAATAAAGTAGAATTATAACTTACGGTAAATATAATTATAACTCCCAAATAAAATTTACTGATTACAAATTGGTAACAATTCCCTAACATTTGTCGGATAATATTACACTTTATCCGATTAAGGAAAGCTTATTTTAAATAATTGTAAAATGAACCCTTAATTGCTCAATGTCATTTACTTAAAGTCAATATTCTTCTTATATTTGGAGTTCTAAAACTATAATTAATCGATTATGAAAAAACTTTACTTTTTACTTTTTACAATTTTAATGACTGCTGCCTCTTTTGGGCAAACAACAGTTTTTATAAATGAACTACACTATGATAATGCTGGTAGTGATGTAGCTGAAGGCCTTGAGATAGCTGGCCCAGCTGGTACTGATTTAACTGGTTGGACAATAGAAAAATACAATGGTAGTAATAGTGGATCTTATGGATCTGAAACTTTATCTGGCACTATACCTAACCAAGACAATGGATTTGGTACATTAGGATTTCTCTTTGGTTCTAACTCGTTACAAAACGGTTCACCTGATGCAATTGCTCTGGTAGATGATATGGGAAATGTAATTCAGTTTCTAAGCTATGAAGGTACAATAACAGCCTCTGGTGGTCCTGCAGATGGTCTTACCTCAACTGATATTGGAGTATCAGAAGGTGGTGGTACAGCTGCTGGAGAATCATTACAACTTACAGGCTCAGGAACTACTTATGAAAATTTTACTTGGTCTGCTAACGTCGCTGAAACCAATGGCTCAGTAAATACTGGTCAAACTTTTGGTGCTGCTATGCCAACAATTTCTATCACATCGCCATCAGATGGTGCTACATTACCTTCAGGGAGTAATCCTGCAAGTTTGGAATGGACTACAAACAATTTATCAGGAGGTGAATTTGTTAATGTAATTGTGAATATGGGTACACCAAGTAGTGTTGCAACAACCGCAACTCCTTTTGATATTGCTACTACAGATGGTACAAGTTACGATGTTACAGTCGAACTAAGAGACATGGGAAATATGCTTCTTGATTCTGATATGATATCTTTTACAGTTGAATTTCCTTGTGATTTAGTATTAGATACTCCAATAACTACATGTGATGCCAACACTAATAATCCTGACACATATACCGCAAGGATAGATTTTACTGGAGGTGGAACTTCAAATTACACAGTAGACACTGGTGGAATTGGCACACTAGATGTGTCTAATGGAAACCCGTCTGTAGACGCTAGTGGTTATATGCTAATTACCATGATTGATGAAAATGTAGATTTTACATTTAATATTACTGGTGATAGCGCTAATAGCAGTTGCGCTCTTTCAGTAGATATTAATGGCGCAGTTTGTGTCCCAACAACTTGTGAAAACCCAGGAGATATTTTTATATCTGAAATCATGAGAAATCCTAGTGCAGTGGGTGATGGAGATGGCGAGTATTTTGAAGTATATAACAATACTGGTGGTGATATAGATATGCAAGGCTGGGTAATAAGAGATGAAGATATTAATTCAAGTTTTGAAGACCCTCATACTATTGCCACATCGGTTGTTGTGCCAGCTGGAGGATATTTTGTTTTTGTTATTAATGGAGACAGTATGGTAAATGGTGGTATTGGCCCAACAGGAGCTTATTCTTACGAAGGAGATATATCTTTGAGTAATAGCGGCTCAAGTTCTGACGGAATAGTCATTGAATGTGGAGGTACTATAATCGACCAAGTTATTTGGGATGGAACTTTTCCTCCTGCTACATCTGGTATAGCAATGGAATTATCAAATACCTTATTGGCAAGATTTAACAACTTAGATAATGACAATGGTGCAAATTGGGGCTTAGTTCCTGCAGGTAATACATATGGAGCTGGTGATTTAGGAACTCCTGGCGTAGCAAATGCATTTGCTTTATCAACAGATAATTTTGATAGAAATCAATTTTCAATTTTCCCTAACCCAACAAATACTGGTGAGGTAAACATTTCTTCAGTAAATGCTTCACCAATAGTTATTACTGTATTTGATGTATTAGGTAAGCAAGTTAAAAACGAAACGATTTCTAACGATAAATTAGATGTTTCTAACTTAAAATCTGGAATCTATCTATTAAGAATCACTCAAGATGGTGCAACAAGCACTAAAAAATTAGTGATTAGATAATCATAAAGAATTTTTAATTCTAAAAAGCGCTACCCATTGGTAGCGCTTTTTGTTTTGCTTAATTTTACCACATGATAGAAACGGACAGAATTTTCAATATATCTTCTGAAAAGGAATTTAAAGATTTGGCACTAGACGTCTTTAAATTTCAGTTTGAAAACAATCCTGTTTACCGCTCATTTTGTGATTTGTTATTTAAGCATCCTTCAGATATTAAAGCCATTGAAGATATTCCGTTTTTGCCCATTCAGTTTTTTAAATCTCATCAAGTTTTAAGTTCTAAAACTACGATTGAAAAGACTTTTTCTAGCTCAGGAACCACTGGAAGTATAACTAGTAAACACTATGTGACCAATTTGGACATCTACAAACAAAGCTTTAGAAAAGGCTTCAAACATTTCTATGGTAATATAGAAGATTACGTAGTACTGGCACTTTTGCCTTCTTATCTAGAACGTGAAGGCTCATCTTTAATTTATATGGCAGATAATTTGATAACATCTTCCAAGCATTCTGAAAGTGATTTTTATTTAGACAACCTACAAGAACTAACTAACACTTTAAAAGCACTAGAGCAAAGAAAACAAAAAACACTTTTATTAGGTGTTTCTTTTGCTTTATTAGATTTAGTAGAGCAATTTTCATTCGACTTAGAGCACACCATTGTAATGGAAACTGGTGGTATGAAAGGCCGGCGAAAAGAACTAATAAGAGCAGAACTTCATGACACTTTAAAAAAAGGCTTTGGCGTCAATGAAATTCATAGTGAATATGGAATGACAGAGCTTTTAAGTCAAGCGTATTCTAAAGGCAATGGTATTTTTAAGTGTCCACCATGGATGAAAACCCTAACGCGTGATACTGAAAATGCGCTCTCTATTCAGAAAAAAAATAAATCTGGAGGCATCAATGTTATAGACTTAGCTAATATTAATTCTTGTTCTTTTATAGCTACTCAAGACCTTGGAAAGGTCTATAGTGATAATACTTTTGAAGTTATTGGGCGTTTTGACAATTCTGATATTCGCGGTTGCAATCTTATGGTTCTGTAAGCAAGCTTTTAAGTTTTCGACATAGTATTAAAACAAAATATTATGAGATTTATACTAATAGCATTATTAATTAGTGTCACAGGTTTAAACGCACAATCTATAGATTACAATCTTAAAAAAGGCTATGTAGCTGAAGGCTATGATGTTGTTGAATATTTTAACAACAACGCTGTTAAGGGCGATAAAAACTTTACTACTACTCATGATGATGTGAAATACAAATTTGCATCACAGAAAAACTTAGACGCCTTTTTAAAAGCTCCTGAAAATTATATTCCACAATATGGAGGTTACTGCGCGTATGCTGTAGCCGTAAAATCTAAAAAAGTAAGTATTGACCCTGAAACATTTGAAATACGTGATGGAAAGCTTTATCTATTCTACAATTCTTGGGGTACAAATACCTTAGAATTATGGAAAAAAGAAAATGTGAAAGGTTTACAGAAAAAAGCCGACTTAAATTGGGAGGCTATTAAAAATTAATTTTTTTATGAAAAAGAAAGATTAATAAATAGTTGAAAGTTGATTGATTGGTTGAAAGTGCTCGGAGGCTTCTCTGGGCACTTTTTTTATACCACCTTAATAATATAAGTATTACGCTTTCCTTTATTTAGGATAATATATTTACCATTAATTAAATCTTCAGAAGTAATTGTGTAATCTTCTTTTACTTTTTCTTTATTTACAGAAACAGAATTCTCTTTTAAAGCACGTCTTGCTTCTCCATTAGATTTTAAAAACTCTGTTTTAGCCGCTAAAGCCGCAATCATATCCAGGCCATTTTCTAATTCTACCTTAGGCAATTCTGCTTGAGGTACGCCTTCAAAAACATCTAAAAAAGTGTCTTCGTCAATAGTTGCGATATCAGTTTTAAATGTTTTGCTGAATAACACATTTGATGCACGTTCTGCATTTTCGAAATCTGCTTTAGAGTGTACCATATTTGTAATCTCTTGCGCTAATCGTTTTTGCAAACCTCTTAAATGTGGTGCTTCTTTATGAGCATCAACTATTGTTCTAATCTCGTCTTGTTCTAAAAATGTGAAAATCTTAATATACTTTTCAGCATCTTCATCACTTGAGTTTAACCAATATTGGTAAAACTTATATGGCGATGTGCGTTTAGCATCTAGCCAAACATTTCCGCCTTCGGATTTACCAAATTTTGAACCATCACTCTTTGTTATTAACGGACAAGTAATTGCAAATCCTTTACCGTTACCAATGCGTCTTATCAATTCTGTGCCTGTTGTAATATTTCCCCATTGGTCGCTTCCTCCCATTTGTATGGTACAATTATTCGCTTTATATAAGTGTAAAAAATCGTAACCCTGAACTAGCTGATATGTAAACTCTGTAAAACTCATACCGTCATTAGTAGACTCTGCAGAAATTCTGTTTTTTACAGAATCTTTTGCCATCATATAGTTTACAGTAATATGCTTACCAACATCACGAATAAATTCTAGGAATGAAAACTCTTTCATCCAATCGTAGTTATTTACCAATTTTGCAGCATTAGGTGCATCACTTTCAAAATCTAGAAAGTGAGCTAACTGTCCTTTAATAGCTTCTTGATTATGACGCAAGGTCTTTTCATCCAAAAGATTACGTTCACTTGATTTTCCTGATGGATCACCAATCATACCAGTTGCCCCTCCAACCAATGCTACTGGCTGATGCCCGCAACGCTGATAATGTGCCAACAACATAATTGGCACCAAATTACCTATATGGAGTGAATCTGCTGTTGGGTCAAAACCTACATAAGCACTTCGCATAGATTCGCTTAAGTGATTTTCAACGCCTGGCATACTATCATGTAACATGCCTCTCCATTGCAACTCTTCAACAAAATTCTTTCCCATTGGATACTTAAATTCTATAATTTGTTTGGCAAAGATATGTTTCCGCTTTAAAAGACAAAAGACAAATGCAAAAAAGCGTAAATTCGTTTTATGATTTTAGTTACAGGCGGCACAGGATTAGTAGGTTCACATTTACTTTATAAACTAACTAGTGAAGGAAAAAAAGTAAGAGCTATTTATAGGCGTGCCCACAAATTAGAATCTGCAAAGCATGTGTTTTCTTATTATTCTGAAAATTGGGAAGCACTTTATAATACTATTGAATGGGTTGAAGCAGATATTACCAATATTCCTAGATTACAAGAAGCTTTTATTGATATAACGCATGTATACCATTGTGCAGCTTTTATTTCTTTTGAACCTGACAAGTACAGAACTCTTCGGAAAATTAATATTAAAGGCACGGCCAATATTGTTAACCTATGTATTTCGTTTAAGATTGAAAAACTCTGCTACGTAAGTTCTATTGCTGCTATAGGACAAACTAATAATCCTGAAAAATTAATTAACGAAACCTCATCTTGGAATCCAGAAGAAGACAATAGTGTTTATGCTATTACTAAATATGGTGCCGAATTAGAGGTTTGGCGTGGGTCACAAGAAGGATTGGATGTTGTGGTTGTAAACCCAGGAATAATTTTAGGTCCTGGTTTTTGGCGCGGTGGTGGCAGCGGTAGTTTATTTAAACAGATATATAATGGGTTATCTTTTTATACCGAAGGCGGCTCAGCCTATGTTGATGTTTATGACGTAGTTGATATAATGATTCGTTTAATGCAAAGCGAAATTAAAAATGAAGGCTATATTTTAATTGCCGAAAATCTATTATTTAAAGATTTTAATACAAAAACAGCTAAAGCATTAAGTGTTTCAAAGAAACAAAAGCGAATAAAACCATGGCAATTAAATGTTTTATGGCGATTAGATTGGTTAAAACATAAGTTGTTTGGAAAAAGACGAAGACTATCGAAGCAATTGGCTAAAACCATTACATCAGTAACTAAACATGACAACTCAAAAATAAAATCTGCTCTTGACTACAAATTTACTCCTTTAGAGGTATCTATAAAAAAAGTCTCAGAGCTCTTTTTAAAGGATTTAAAAGACTAGTCTTTTGTTTTAATACCTCCCGAAGATTCATTTAGATTAGGATTAGCTCTTTGCACCTGTCTTAATTCGCGGAGAGAATCCTTTTTCTTTTTATTTATAGCTTCTTCTTTTTTGTTTATAGCCTCATATTTTTGCTTTTCGGAAGTTAATTTTGCCTTTACATCTTCAATAATTTCTTTATAAGCTTCAATATCATGAGCATAATAATCATTACTTTGGGCAAATTGTAAGCTATCTATATTATATTTTTTTAGAATAAATGCTTCAGGATCTATTCCTTTTGCTTCTAGTTTAGTTCTACTAACACCTTTGGCCGAACTTACAACAAACATATCCGATAAAATCTTAGTCATTTTATCTTTAGGTATAAGATTTTCTGGTTTTTTAGGTTGTAATTTTGGTTCGCAGCCTAAAAAAAGACCTGCTACTAATAATATGACTAAAACCTGTTTCATTATCTATTAAAAGTTAATCTCTGTCCTGCTCTAATATCTAACACTTTAAAATTGTTATACGCCAATTGACCATTAACAAATGTATGCGTAATACGACTTTTAAATGTATTACCTTCAAAAGGAGACCAACTGCATTTGTAGAGTATGTTCTCTTTATTAACCGTCCAAGGATTATTTAAATCTGCTATAATCAAATCTGCATAGTAGCCTTCTTTTATATAACCTCTTTTTTCAACATCAAATAAAATTGCAGGATTGTGAGCTGTTTTTTGAGCAATTGTTTCTAAAGATATTTTTTGATTATGATGAGCTTCTAATAATGCTACAAACGCATGTTGAACTAATGGCCCACCAGATGGAGCAGTTGTATACGTATTGTCTTTTTCCTCTATAGTATGTGGTGCATGATCTGTAGCAATAACATCAATACGGTCGTCTAATAATGCTTTCCACAATCCTTCTCTATCATTGGCAGTCTTTACAGCTGGGTTCCATTTAATGCGACTACCTTTTGTCTTATAATCTTCATCAGAAAACCATAGATGGTGTATACAAACCTCAGCTGTTATCTTTTTATCTTTTAATGGGATTTTATTTGTGAAAAGGTCAGTTTCTTTTGCTGTAGACAAATGAAACACATGTAAGCGCGCTCCTGTTTTCTTAGCCAATTCAATAGCTTTAGAAGATGATATGTAACATGCATCTTCACTTCGAATTACTGGATGTAATTCCATTGGAATATCATTACCATACTCAGCTTTTGCTTTTGCTAAATTTCCTCTTATAGTTCCTTCATCCTCGCAATGCACAGAAATAACCAAATCTGTACTAGAAAAAATCTTTTCTAACACCTCTGGATTATCCACTAACATATTACCTGTTGAAGATCCTAAAAACAACTTTAAGCCAGCAACAGCTTTTGGATCTAATTTTAATATTTCGTCTAGGTTATCATTTGTGCCGCCAAACATAAAAGAATAATTAGCATATGAAGATTTTGATGCTATATCAAATTTCTCTTCAAGCTTTTCTATGGTAGTCGTTTGCGGATTGGTATTTGGCATTTCTACAAAAGACGTAATACCGCCAGCAATAGCAGCTCTAGATTCGGTTTCTATATTTGCTTTATGCGTTAACCCTGGTTCTCTAAAATGCACTTGATCATCAATCATCCCAGGAAACACATAATTGCCTTCAGCATCAATTACTTTAACATATGCAGACTTTGCACTTATGGATTCATCTATTTCTTTAATTAAATTACCTTCAATTAATATATCGCCTTCAATAATCTGACCTTCATTTACAATCTTGGCGTTTTTTATAAGTGTTTGGTTATTCATTGTTTAATCTTTTTTGAATAGGCTCTTCCATTTAAGGCTAATCACTCCGAAGATGGCCTCAGAAATAATACCTCCAGACATTTTTGATTTACCCTTAATTCGGTCTGTAAAGATAATGGGAATCTCAACAAGTTTAAAGCCTTTTTTGTAAGCTTTAAACTTCATTTCAATTTGAAACGCATAACCGATAAACTTTATTTCATCAAGATTAATTACCTCTAGTACTTTTCGTTTGTAGCAAACAAAACCAGCTGTTGGGTCTTTTATACGCATCCCCGTAATAATCCTAACATATAATGATGCACCATAAGATAAAAGAATACGAGCCAATGGCCAGTTAACAACATTTACACCTTTGATATATCTAGAACCTACAACTAGGTCAGCTCCGTTTTTCTTTGCTGCTTGGTATAAGGTTACTAAATCTTTTGGATTATGCGAAAAGTCGGCATCCATTTCAAAAACATACTCATATTCTCTTTGTAAACACCATTTAAAACCATCAATATAGGCGGTTCCTAAACCATTTTTATTAGCTCTGGAAAGCAGATGTAGCTTCTCGTTAAAAACAGATTGTAATTTACTTACAATAGACGCTGTACCATCTGGTGAGTTATCGTCAACAACTAATACATGAAAACTTTTAGATAATGCAAAAACAGCCTCAATAATGGCTTTGATGTTTTCTTTTTCGTTATAAGTTGGTATGATGACAATAGCATCACTCATATATCTTTTAATTTTAGCAAATGTAAAATTTTTAAGCAATTAAGCTGCTTTTAATTCCTTTTTTGAATGTAATACTTAGCTCAACTTTTCTTTATAAATTAGCTCAATGTTAAGAGACTACTTTTCACAAGATATATATACCGTGCTAATATTAGCTTGCTTAGTTCTTATTGTCTCTACTAGACAGTTGTTTGGCACCCGTTTTGCCGATTTTTTACAAGTTATATGGAATGACAGGTACATAAAACTCTATTCTCGGGAACGAAAAAAATTAGATTTTTTTAATATTCTACTGTTTTTAAGCTATGTTCTTTCCTCTGGAGTTTTTATACATTTTGCGTATTCTACTTTAAAAGAGTCCTTGTCAGATGACATTTTGTTATTAGCTTATTTATTTTCTGGGATATTTATAATTACGCTTTTAAAGATTGCCGTTGAGCGTGTTATTGCTCATTTCTTCGAGTTTTCAGAGTTTATAAAAGTATATATATTTCAAAAAAACGCATACAAAAACATTTCTAGTTTCCTTTTACTTCTTGCTAACATCCTATTATTATTCAGTGATTTAGACAAAAAATTAGTGATTTATTCAGGTTTAACACTATTCTTTTTAATTAATATCATTGGATTTATAAGATTCTTGCGACACTATCAAAAAGCCATAATTTCTAATTTTTTCTATTTTTTATTGTATCTTTGCGCTCTCGAAATCGGACCTTATGTTATTTTGTATAAGGTATTTAAAGATTATTTCGGGTAAAAAAGCGTTTAGCATATGAAAGTAAAAACGATATTGGTTTCGCAACCAGAACCTAAAATTGAGAATTCACCTTATTTCGATTTGCAAGATCGTCAGAAAGTAAAAGTTGATTTTAGACCGTTTATACATGTTGAAGGAGTGGAAGCCAAAGACATTAGACAACAAAAGATTGACCTTACCAAATTTTCTGCTATTATCTTAACTAGTAGAAACTCAGTAGATCATTTTTTTAGGGTTGCTGAAGAGATGCGTTTCAAAGTGCCAGATTCTATGAAGTACTTCTGCCAGTCTGAAGCTGTAGCTTACTATTTGCAGAAATATGTAGTTTATAGAAAACGTAAAATTTATGTTGGAAAACGCACTTTTGAAGAGCTTTCTCCGCTAATCAAAAAATATAAAGACGAAACGTTTTTATTACCTACAACTGATAAGGTAAAGCCTGTAATACCTAACATTTTAGATAAATTAGGTGTAAACTGGACACAAGCTACGTTTTACAAAACTGTAATTAGCGATTTATCTGATTTAGAGAATGTAACTTATGATATCTTGGTATTCTTTAGCCCATCAGGCATTGAATCTTTGTTCCATAATTTTCCAGATTTTAAACAAAACGAAACACGTCTTGCTGTATTTGGAAACACAACTATTAAAGCTGTTGAAGCAAAAGGACTTCGTGTAGATATTGCTGCACCAACTCCAGAAACGCCTTCAATGACTATGGCATTAAAAAAATATATTGACGCCGTGAATAAAGGGAAATAATTTTCTCATTTATATAAAACAAAAAAGCGATTCAATATTTGAATCGCTTTTTTTATTGTTTTCTATTATGCTTAAAAAGCATAACGTTGAGGGCCACCTCGTCTAATTTCTTCTGATGCGTAGCTTTCAAATTGCTTAAAGTTATTTCTAAATTCATTAGAAAGCTTAAATGCCATTTTATAGTAGGCCTTGTCATCATTCCATGTTGTTCTTGGACTTAAAACCTCTGTTGGCACTCCAGGACAACTTCTTGGCTGTGCTACTCCAAAAACAGAATGTATGTGGTAGTTTTCATAATTATATAATCCTAAATGACCTTCCAATACTGCATTAATCATAGCACGTGTATATTTTAATTTAATACGTGTACCAACACCGTAAGGTCCGCCAGTCCATCCTGTATTAACCAACCACACATTTACACCAGCATCTTTCATCTTTTTACTAAGCATCTCTGCATATTTGGTTGGGTGTAATGGCATAAAAGGTGCTCCAAAACAAGCTGAGAAAGATGGTTGTGGCTCTACAACTCCTGCTTCTGTACCTGCAACTTTTGCTGTATACCCAGATATAAAATGATAGGCTGCTTGACTTGGTGTTAATTTAGATATTGGAGGCAATACTCCAAAAGCATCTGCAGTTAAGAAAAAGATATTCTTAGGGTTTTTACCAGAAGAAGGCTTCTTGATGTTCTCAATATGATAGATTGGATAACTTACTCTGGTATTTTGAGTAATCGATGTATCTGCAAAATCTACCACATTTTCATCATTAAGGATAACGTTTTCAAGAATAGCTCCTTTTTTTATAGCACCGAAAATTTCAGGTTCTTGTTCTGCAGAAAGATTAATCACTTTTGCATAACAACCGCCTTCAAAATTAAAAACTGAATTTTCACTTGTCCAACCATGCTCATCATCTCCAATTAAACTTCTATTAGCATCCGTAGACAAAGTTGTTTTTCCTGTTCCTGATAAACCAAAGAAAATTGCTGTATCACCTTCTTTACCAACATTAGCACTACAGTGCATCGGTAATGTATCTTTAAATACTGGTAAAATAAAGTTCAACGCAGAGAAAATTCCTTTTTTAATTTCACCTGTATAACCTGTCCCGCCAATTAGGGCAATCTTTCTTGTAAAATCTAGAATCGCAAAATTGTGTTGACGTGTACCATCAATTTCGGCGTCCGCCATAAAGCCTGGAGCATTAACAACAGTCCATTCTGGTGTGAAATCTCTTAACTCGTCTTCTGTTGGACGTAAAAACATGTTATAAGCAAACATATTACTCCAAGGGTACTCATTAATAACTCTAATGTTTAATTTGTAGTCTTCATCAGCACATGCATAGCTATCTCTGACGTAAACTTCATTTTCAGATAAGTAATCCACTACTTTATCGTAAAGTTTCTGAAACTTATCACTATCAAAAGGAATATTGATATCACCCCACCAAACGCGGTCTTTGGTAATATCGTCTTTTACAATATAACGGTCTTGTGGAGAACGTCCAGTAAATTCTCCTGTATTTACAGCCAAAGTTCTATTAGCTGTTTCTAAACCTTGACCTTTTTCAATGGTTCTTGACTGCAGCTGATCTGGAGATAATTGATAATTAACTTTAGCGTTTTTAATCCCATACTTTTCTAACGAAATCGTTTTCGTAGATTGGTCTGAATTTACCATATTTTTTGTGTTGTGTTATCCGGCAAAAATAAAACTTTATTTTAGAATATGAAGTGGTAAAACTGTTAATCAGTTTTTAGTTTTTAAGATATTAATTAACAATAATACCCAAGCCAAAATAAGTAATAGTCCACCAATTGGCGTAATAAAAGCTATTGTTTTAAAATCGAATGTAGAAAGGCTATTAGTTGCTAATGCATATATAGAAAATGAAAAGAAAACAACACCAATACTAACCAAAATGAGTATATCATATTTTGCTTTTTCTTTAATAAAAGATGTCACTCCAAGTATTAATAGAAAAAACGCATGGTACATTTGGTAGCGTACACCTGTTTCAAAAGATTGTATCGCTTTTTCATCAATTAGTTTTTCTAGACCATGAGCAGCAAATGCCCCAAGGGTAATTGCTATAATTCCTAATACAGAACCCGTAATTAATAATTTTTTGTTCATAATTAAATTGAATTAATACTGTTAAATCTCTTATCTATTTTATTACATTCGTGGTGAACAAAATTAGTCATATAAAGCCATTATGCGAAAGATTTTAATTATCGGAGCAGGAAAGTCTTCATCATACCTCATTAAATACTTATTAGATAAGTCTAATACTGAAAATCTTCATGTTACAATCGGAGACCTTAATGTTGAGAACGCAAAAAAACTAGCTGGTAATTACGATAATGTATCTGTTATTCATTTAGATGTTTTTAATGCTGAATCGCGAACCGAAGCCATAAAAAATGCTGATATCGTAGTATCAATGCTTCCTGCACGTTTTCATATTGAAGCTGCTAAAGATTGTATTGCCTATAAAAAGCATATGGTAACAGCCTCATACGTAAGTAAAGAGATGCAAGCGCTAAACGAAGACGCTAAAGCTAATAACTTGGTCTTCATGAACGAGATTGGTGTAGATCCAGGTATTGACCACATGAGTGCGATGCAGGTTATTGACCGTATTAGAGACAATGGCGGTAAAATGATTTTGTTTGAATCCTTTACAGGCGGACTTGTTGCTCCACAAAGTGATAATAATCTTTGGAATTACAAGTTTACTTGGAACCCAAGAAATGTAGTTACTGCTGGACAAGGTGGTGCTGCAAAATTTTTACAAGAAAACCAGTTTAAGTACATCCCATATGACCGTTTATTTAGACGTACCGAGTTCTTAGAGATTGATGATTATGGCCGTTTTGAAGCTTATGCTAACAGAGATTCTTTAAAATATCAGCATGTTTACGGACTTGACTATGTAAAAACCTTATATCGCGGCACCATGCGCCGTGTTGGTTTTAGTCGCGCATGGAATGTTTTTGTACAGTTAGGAATGACGGATGATAGTTACACTATTGATGACAGTGAAAACATGAGTTATCGCGATTTTATTAACGCCTTTTTACCATACAGTCCTACAGATTCTGTTGAATTAAAATTCAGACATGCGCTTAAGATTGACCAAGATGACATTGTCTGGGAGAAATTTTTGGAATTAGACATCTTTAATGGCTCAAAAATGGTGAAGCTAAAAAAAGCTACTCCAGCCCAAATTCTTCAAAAAGTTTTAATGGACAGTTGGACTTTAGATAAAGACGATAAAGATATGATTGTCATGTACCATAAGTTTGGTTACGAACATAATGGAGAACAACATCAAATTGATGCAACAATGGTAACCATAGGTGAAGACCAAACCTATACAGCAATGGCAAAAACTGTTGGACTACCTGTAGCTATTGCAACATTAGCCATACTTAACGGGAAAATAAAAACACCTGGTGTACAAATACCAATCACCAAAGAAGTTTATACACCTATTCTTGAAGAGTTAAAAGACTATGGTATTGCATTTTCTGAAAAAGAAGTACCTTATTTAGGCTACAATCCTCTTAATCTTTAAATCTTAGGTTAGATCCGTTAACTCTTTGAATATTGTAGGAGCAATAAGGTAAAAGTCTTGATTTAATTAGAATTTACTACATTACATATCGGCTTATCCCAAATCAAGCTGAAAAAACCCAAATTGAAAACCTGAAAAATAATGACTATTGTTGTCGTTTTTTTCAAAATTATCTACTTATGAAAAACCTACGCTTATTACCAATCGTAATCTTAACACTTCTTATTTTATCATGTAGCAGCGACGATGATAATAACGCACCTGTTTCTGAGAATCAGGGCATCAACGCTACTATAAATGGTGGTACATTTAATAATTATGCCTTCTCAGACAGTGTTTACCAAGTAACAAAAGAGACTAATAATAATACCATTAGTATAGATGCTGGCGACACTACTGGCAACCAAATAACTCTATTTTTAAATAGTTCTGGAGGCTTTGATTCTGGCACAATCAAAAATATGGGTGACTTTGACTCCAATAACTTTGTAACCTACGTGTTAATTAGACAAAACAATCCCCAATTAAGTTATTATTCATCAATCGGCAATGTAACTATTACAAGTAATAGAGCTCATCCAACCGAGTCAGGAGTACGATTACTATCTGGTAATTTTGAGATTACTGCAAACCCTATTAATGACCCAACTACAACTACAATGGTTGGTACATTTGTAGAACTGGAGTTTGAAGATTAATTTAAAGCAAATCGTATAAAAACTTTCATTCTGAAATTGATTTAGTATTTTTACCTTTCAATTTTTAATCATAATTAAAATGAAAGTTAACGATAAAGGCATTTTTATAGATGGTATTGACAAAAAGATACTTCGTGCCTTAATGGAAGATGCAAGAACTCCTATTCTAGAAATTGCTAGAAATGTTGGTATCTCTGGAGCCGCAATACATCAACGCCTTCGTAAGCTTGAAAAGTCAGGTCTTTTAGCTGGCTCTAAGTTTATTGTTAACCCTAAAGTTTTGGGCTACACAACTATGGCATTTGTTGGTGTATACCTAGATAAAGCGGTGAGTAATCCTGAAGCTGTAAAACAATTAAAACGTATTCCAGAGGTTATAGAATGTCATTATACGACAGGCCATTGGAGTATTTTTATTAAAATATTATCTCGAGATAATGAGCATTTAATGCATGTATTGAATGCTCAAATACAAAGTATAACAGGTGTTTCACGAACAGAAACCTTTATCTCATTACAGCAACAGATAGATAGGCAAATAAAAATATAAAGTATAAAAAAAGCTCTAAAATTTCAGAGCTTTTTTTATACTATAGTTATATTGAAAATTAATCTCTCGACATAAATATTCTTAAGATATACCAGAATAATAACATTAATGAAGCGAATAAGCCTATCGCTGCAGGAATGTAATCATCAGTTGAGTATTTATTCACCAAGTTAGATGTTTGGTATAAAATTGCTCCACCAGCTAATAAACACATCCCAACAGAAAACCAAAGCCCAAGATCAAAGCCAAAAAGAATTCCAGCAACAATAAGTCCTATAGCTATAAAAAAGCCAATAGTTAACCCTGTTTTTAAAAATGAAAAGTCTTTTTTTGTTAAAAACACAACAGCCGACAACCCAGTAAATAAGGCTAACGTTACAATTGCTGCTTGATTTAAGATAGCTGTACCATCCTCTAAATAAACAATTGCAATATAAATCATCGGCACAAATATTAAGGCTTGTGCTAAAATATAAACGCCATAAGCTAAGTATTGTTTGCTTTTATCAGCTGTTTTCATAGCAGTGCTTTCCGCATAATTTGTAACTAGCATAAATCCGCCAAGTAGTAGTAACCATTTATAGCCATCAGTCATCGATAGCATGAAGTCCACAATTGTATCACTTTGTAACAATAAATATTCGAATAAAATAAAAACTAAAACGCCTCCAGCAACATGAGAATAGGTCTTTTTGTAAAATGCCACACGGTCTATTTCAGACAAATCGTTAAGCATTGTTTTTTGAGGTAAGTGATTTTCCATAATAATTGATTAATTTTTATAAATGTAGGTTTTTTCTCAAGCAGAAACAAGAAAAGCTCTGATTTCTCAGAGCTCTTATGCTATTAATTATCAAATATTAATCTCTTCCGCCAAAAACTTGTAGCGCCCAATATAATAAAGAAGCTAAGGCTCCTATTGCAGCTACCAAATATGTCCTTGCCGCCCATTTAAGTGCATCTTCGGCGCCTTCATATTCCTGTTGAGAAACCATATTTTTATTCTTTAGCCATGCCAATGCACGATTACTCGCGTCGTATTCAACTGGTAAAGTAATAAAGCTAAATAACGTAGCAGCTCCCATAAATACTAATCCAGCAACAGCAACCCAATAGCCCATACCAACACCTGCAGCAGCACCCATAATTAAACCTCCAATAACTAGCCATTGAGACATCCCAGAAGTTACACTTACTACTGGCACTAATGCTGAACGCATTTCTAAAGCACTATACGCTTGTGCATGCTGTACCGCATGACCTACCTCATGAGCAGCAACAGCTGCTGCTGCTGCATTACGCTGATTGTACACAGCTTCACTTAAGTTTACCGTTTTGTTTTTAGGATTGTAATGATCTGTTAATTGACCTCTTACCGAAATCACTTCAACATCGTATATACCATTGTCAGATAACATTTTTTCTGCAATCTCTCTTCCTGACATTCCATTTTGTAATTGGCGTTTAGAATAGAAAGCAAACTTTTGTTTCAACTTGTTACTAACTAACCAACTTACAAGTGCTATGGCTCCAATTAAAATATAATATCCAAACATAATCTTTTCTTTTTTGAATTATAAAGTTATGACATATAAAGCAAAAAGCACGCCAAATCCGTGTTAAGAAATTTTGTCAGTTTATTGCTTTATAAGCTTTGCACGCTGACTTACGGTCACAGGATATGCAAAGACTTCAGGGTT
>SHBX01000019.1 GCA_004211785.1 Winogradskyella sp. | reverse complement strand
TCTAGATATTCTGGAGGTAAAATTAAAGAAGGACATCTTATTGGGTTAGTTTCATCTAAGGGTGATATAGATATGCGATATCATCAGATTAATACTGAAGGAATTTTAATGACAGGAAAATGTAAATCTGTTCCGGATATTTTAGCTAATGGAAAAATTAGACTACATGAAGAATGGGAATGGACTTCTGGAGATAAAAGTAAAGGACATTCAATAATAGAAGAATTATAGTATGATTTACGAATTTCAAGGTTATACACCAGTTGTTCACGAATCTAGTTTTGTGCATCCTTTGGCTGCTGTTACAGGAAATGTTATCATCGGTAAAAATTGTTACATCGGTCCGGGCGCTGCGATTCGAGGAGATTGGGGACAAATCATTTTAGAAGATGGAGTCAATGTTCAGGAGAACTGCACGGTTCATATGTTTCCAGGCAAATCTATCGTGTTAAAAGAAAGCGCACATGTAGGTCATGGTGCTATAATCCATGGGGCGAATCTAGGTCGAAATTGCCTGATTGGCATGAATACCGTTATTATGGACGATGCAGACATTGGTGATGAATCTATAGTTGGTGCTATGGCATTTGTAAAAGCAGAAACCATAATCCCAAAACGAAGTTTGGTTGTTGGAAATCCAGCAAAAGTAGTAAAGCAAGTGAGTGACGAAATGATTGTTTGGAAGACAAAAGGGACTGAACTTTATCAACAATTACCTAAAGATTGTCATGAAACACTCAAAGAAGTAGAGCCACTTCGAGAAGTTCCCGAAAACATGAAAGTTCAAGATAATGTGTATAAGACTTTAAGGGAGGCTTTTAAAAAGTAGATATCCTTATATTCTACTCAAATCAATTTCATTAGTTTCTTTCCCGGTCGACAGTGTAATCAGACTTTGTACATTTCCTAAATAAGGTAGCAAGGTTAATTTTGAGATAATAAAAGTCTCATAAGCCTCGATATCCTCAACAACAAGCTTTAGCAGGTAATCAAAGTTTCCACTAACGCGGTGACATTCTACTATCTCAGGGAAGTTGCTGATTTCCTTCACAAATTTTTCAAGATAACTTCTTGTATGACCTTGTAGGGTAATGCCAATAAAAACTGTCAATTTTAAGCCTATTTTTTTGTTGTCTAGTACGGCTACATATTTCTTGATATAGCCTTCTTTTTCAAGCTTTTTAATACGTTCAAAAATAGGAGAGGTCGTCATTCCCAGTTCTTTAGCAATACTTTTTGTTGTACGGTTGCTATTTTCCTGAAGAATAGATAAGATTTGTGTGTCTATTTTGTCCAATGTATTTGCCATAAGAAAAAAAGGATAGTTGTAATTAAATATAGTTATATCAAAAGTAAAAAAAACTAATATAGTATCATAAAAAAGAATTTAATTCTGTATTGAGATAATATAGAAGTTGTTAACATTAGTAAATCGAAGTATTTCATATTTTTAATACTTGCTAAAAAAATCGAAAATTGAAGAAATTTGATTTAAAAATGCCCAAAATGGGCGAAAGTATTACAGAGGGCACCATTATCAATTGGTTAGTTAATGAAGGTGATACATTTGAAGAAGGCGATATTATTCTTGAAGTAGCTACTGATAAGGTAGATAACGAAGTTCCAGCACCAGCTGCAGGAACTTTAGTTAAAATACTATTTCAGACTAAAGATGTGGTTCCTGTTGGAACAGTCATGGCGATTTTAGAAGTTTCTGATGAGGTTCAAAATAAAATGAATGATGTCAAACTGAGTCCTGAGAAACCTTTAAAAAATAAGCAGGTTAAAGCATCTAAACCAATTCAAAAATCTTCAACTGAAAAATTTAGTGTTTCCAATTCAAATACTTTTTTTTCACCATTAATAATTTCAATTGCAAAGGAGCAACATATAAGTTTTGAAGAACTGGCTAGAATTCCTGCTACTGGTAATGATGGAAGATTGCGTAAAAGTGATGTATTTAATTATATCAATGACGGAAGACCTTATCAATTTTCGCAACCAGTAACTCAAGACCCAACAGCTTATAGAATACCACAATTAACGTTCGATAAAGGAAAAGGGAAAATTGTAGAAATGGACCGTATGCGTCAGATGATTGCTGACCATATGGTCTATTCTAAGCATACATCTCCTCACGTAACGGCTTATGTGGAAGCGGATTTAACGAATATGGTGAATTGGCGTAATGCCAATAAAGTAGCGTTTCAAGAAAAATATGGAGAACGCTTAACATTTACACCATTATTTGTAGAGGCTGTGGCAAAAGCAGTTAAGGATTTTCCAAATATTAATGCTTCAGTTGATGGCAACAATATCATTGTAAAAGAAGATATTAATATTGGCATGGCAACCGCATTACCAAGTGGAAACTTAATTGTTCCTGTTGTGAAAAATGCAGAGACTAAAGATTTAAAACAACTAGCGACCAATGTGAATGAACTGTCAGGAAAAGCTAGAGAGAATAAACTAGTAGGCGATGATATAAAAGGAAGCACCTTTACCATTTCAAATGTTGGAACATTTGGGAGTGTGATGGGAACACCAATTATTAATCAACCAGAAGTAGCTATTCTGGCGCTTGGTATTATAAAGAAAAGACCAGAAGTTATCGAAACCGAAAACGGAGACGAAATCGCTATACGAAGCATGATGTACTTATCATTATCATTTGACCATCGTGTCGTTGATGGCTTTCTAGGTGGAAGTTTTGTACGTAGAGTTGCTGATTATTTCGAGCAATTTGATGTCAACCGAAAAATATAAGAACACACAAACATTACAGTAATGTTACACAATATATCAATAACCAAAGTTGTACAATCAAAAGTTGAAGACATAGACTTCAACAACATTCCATTAGGCACCACATTCACAGACCATATGTTTATTTGTGATTACGAAAATGGAGAGTGGACAAATCCAAGAATTGAACCATTAGCATTAATCCCAACGCATCCAGCAGCTATGGCGTTACATTATGGGCAAGCTATTTTTGAAGGCATGAAGGCAACGGTTGATACTGAAGGAAATCCGATGTTATTTCGTGCTAATAAAAATGCTACACGATTAAATACCAGTGCAGATCGCATGGGAATGCCTAATTTTCCTGAAGAATTGTTTGTGGAAGGTTTAAAACAGTTGGTCGATTTAGAACGCAAATGGATTCCACCAACTGACGGAAGCGCCTTGTATTTAAGACCATTTATGTACGCAGACGAACCGTTTATTGGCATGCGTGCTGCGACACATTATAAGTTTATAATTATGGCATCACCAGCTGGTCCATTTTTTAGTAAGCGCATTAAGTTGTGGGCAGAAAAACAATACATACGTGCTGCCAATGGAGGAACTGGAGAGGCAAAAGCAGCAGGAAATTACGCAGCAGCGATTCGTCCTACAGAGTTAGCAAAAGCAAAAGGGTATGACCAAGTTTTATGGTTAGATGCTGTTGAGCACAAATACATTCAAGAGGTAGGAACGATGAATATTTTCTTCAAAATTGATGGAAAATTTATTACACCAAAACGCGATGGTTCTATTTTAGATGGTATCACGAGAATGAGTGTTATTGATGTCTTGAGAGATAAGGGATTCGAGGTTATTGAGCGTGAAATTATTATTGATGAAATCAAAGATGCATCAGAAAAAGGCATTTTAGAAGAAGCTTTCGGAACAGGAACTGCGGTTGGCATTGCTTACATTCAGGAAATTGGTTTGGATAGCGACACGATTCATGTTTCGGATGAAAGTCCAGTTGGTTTAGAAGTGAATGACGCTTTAAATGCTATTAAAACAGGAAAAGTTAGCGATAAATTTGGATGGATGATTAAGGTTGAAAAAGAAATTACTTAATGAAGAAAGAGATATTAGAAAAAGGATTTTCAAAACTCTGCACAGCAAAAGCTATGGCAGAATTATATGAAGAAAATTTCAAACAAGTTTCCAAATATGTACATGCCACATCTCGCGGCCACGAAGCGATTCAAATTGCTTTAGGCTTACAATTATTGCCTCAAGATTATGCGTTTCCGTATTACAGAGATGATGCCATGTTGTTGTCGTTTGGTTTAGAGCCTTATGATTTAATGTTGCAATTATTAGCAAAAAAAGATGACCCTTTTTCTGGTGGGAGGACATACTATTCGCATCCAAGTTTAAAGGATGATGATAAGCCAAAAATCCCACATCAATCTTCTGCAACAGGTATGCAGGCTATTCCGGCTACTGGTGTTGCTATGGGAATGCAATACAAAGAATTACAAGGATTAAATAATATTTCAATAGAAAATCCTATTTCGGTGTGTTCTCTTGGTGATGCTTCAGTTACTGAAGGCGAAATAGCAGAAGCCTTCCAAATGGCAGCATTAAAGCAAATGCCAATTCTGTATTTAGTACAAGATAACGGTTGGGATATTTCAGCTAACGCTGCAGAAACCAGAGCGCAAAACGCATACGAATATGCACAAGGTTTTCATGGTTTGGAGGCTATTTCAATTGATGGTGCTAATTTTATTGAAAGTTATGAAGCAATAGAAAAAGTCATTAAAACGATTCGTAAAGAACGTCGTCCATTTTTAGTTCATGCTAAAGTGCCGTTATTAAATCATCATACATCTGGGGTACGCATGGAATGGTATCGTGATGATTTAGATGAAGCACGTTCTCGTGACCCTTATCCAGTTTTAAAGCAACAATTATTAGATAATGGGTTTTCTGAAACTGAAGTCGATGCTATAGAAAATAAGGCAAAAGAAAAAGTAGCTTCAGGTTTTGAAAAAGCTTTAAAAGCTGAAGATCCAAAACCTGAAGACTTATTTACAAACGATTTTGCACCAACACCAATTACCGAAGAAAAAGGAACACGTTCGCCTGAAGGTGCCGAAAAAGTAGTAATGGTTGACTGCGCTTTATTCGCTGTTGAAGAATTAATGCGAGAACATAAAGAGTGTTTGCTTTATGGACAAGACGTTGGTGGGCGATTAGGTGGTGTTTTTAGAGAAGCAGCGACCTTAGCACAAAAATTTGGTGATAATCGCGTGTTTAATACACCAATTCAAGAAGCTTTTATTGTTGGGTCTACCGTTGGTATGTCTGCAGTTGGATTAAAACCAATTGTTGAGGTACAATTCGCAGATTATATTTGGCCAGGACTCAACCAGTTGTTCACAGAAGTTAGTAGAAGTTGTTATCTGTCAAATGGCAAATGGCCAGTGAGTATGATTCTTCGTGTGCCTATTGGTGCTTACGGAAGCGGTGGGCCATACCATTCGTCTTCAGTAGAAAGTGTGATTACAAATATTCGTGGTATTAAAATAGCTTATCCAAGTAATGGAGCCGATTTAAAAGGGTTAATGAAGGCCGCCTACCATGATCCAAATCCAGTTGTGATTTTAGAACATAAAGGATTGTATTGGTCTAAAGTGCCAGGAACCAATGGAGCTACATCAGTCGAGCCAGCTGAAGATTATGTATTACCCTTTGGTAAAGCATGGGTTTTGCAAGAAATATGGAAGCAAGATAATCTAGAAACATTAACTATTGTGACTTATGGAATGGGCGTGCATTGGGCAATGAATGCTTCCGAACAATTGAGTATGCAAAATCAGATTGAAGTGATTGATTTACGCACCTTATTTCCGCTTGATGAAAGCACAATAATGAAGTCGGTTATGAAAACAGGAAAGTGTTTGGTGGTAACTGAAGAGCCCTCTAACAATAGCTTTGCAAGAGCCTTAGCTGGAAAAATTCAAGAAGAATGCTTCAAATATTTAGATGCACCTGTTATGACGATTGGTAGTGAAAATATGCCAGCAATTCCTTTGAATTCAACCTTAGAGCAAACCATGATTCCTTCAACAGAAAAAGTCATGACTAAGATTCAAGACTTGTTCAATTACTAGTCTTTCGTATCTTACATGATATAAAATAATTTCATGTATACTAAACGAATTTTTCCTGTTAAAGGTGTCATTAAATGGACACGAAGACACCTAATCCTTTTTTTTGTTTTAGCCACTATTCCTGTTGTTTTATTTGATATTGTTGGTTTAAAATGGCTGCATGTGCCTTGGTTACCTTTAGGTGTTTTAGGTACTGCTGTAGCTTTTTTGGTTAGTTTTAAAAATAATGCATCTTACGATAGGCTTTGGGAAGCCAGAAAAATTTGGGGAGGCATTGTAAATTCTTCACGTTCTTGGACTATTCAAGTGAAAGATTATATAACAAATGAGTTTTCAAAAAAGCCTTTGTCAGAACAAGAACTTCATGATGTCCACAAAGAACTTGTGTATCGTCATATTGCATGGTTAACGGCATTGCGCTATCAATTAAGAAAGGACAAGCCTTGGGAAATGCACATAAAAAACACGAAATCCAATAGAGAGTTTCGTGAGTCGCAATATTTAGTTTGTGAGGACACTATTCCTATCAAAGAAGCCATCAGCGAGTATATTTCTGATAAAGAATATGATGAATTATTTGCTAAAGGTAATCAGGCTTCACAAATTTTAGGAATACAATCTCGACGTTTAAAAGAGTTAAAAGCATCAGGCTATATTGATGATTTCAGGCATATGGAGATGAAAAATATTTTAGTCGAATTTTATACGCTACAGGGCAAGAGTGAACGTATTAAGAATTTTCCATATCCAAGACAATATGCTACAATGAATTATATTTTTGTTTGGTTATTCATATTGATGCTACCATATGGTATCATGGAAGAGTTCGAATCGATTGGGAAACATATTTTGAATGAGTTGTCTGTGCATCAATCAAGAACATCTTGGGGTCATTTAATCCAAGAATTTATAGCAAAACACTTTGTGTGGTTTTCTATCCCTTTTAGTGCTTTACTAGCATGGGTGTTTCATACGATGGAAGCTATTGGTGAGAATTCTGAAAACCCTTTTGAAGGTGGCCCAAATGATGTGCCGATTACAGATTTAAGTCGAGGTATAGAAATCGATATTCGTCAACTTATTGACGATACAGATATACCAAAACCTTATGAATGGAAAAATGATATAGTAATGTAATAAAAAAGCCATCTTAATTAAGATGGCTTTTCATTTATATGTTATACTCAGAAAGAGGTTTAGTAAATTTTTCTGGATTAGCAGCTAAGTGATATCTCGGATCATCAACATCGTCAATAATAACGTTTTCAAATATAGGACTGGCTTTTCTTAAAAGTACTTTACAGTCTTTACTTAAGTGTTTTAGTTTAATAGACTTTCCTTCAGCCTCATATTTTTCAACCAAATTAAAAATAGCTTCTAAAGCGGAGTGATCACTTACGCGTGATTCTACAAAATCAATTTCAATATGTTGAGGATCGTTTTTCACATCAAACTTAGAATTAAAATTTTGAATAGAACCGAAGAATAATGGCCCCCAAATTTCATAAGTTTTAGTCCCGTTAGGTTTAACACGCTTTCGCGCTCTAATCATAGTTGCGTTTTTCCATGCGAAAACTAATGCAGATATAATAACACCTGCGATAACAGCTACAGCTAAGTCTTTCCAAACCGTAATTCCAGAAACAGCAATTAAAACAATAGCATCAGATAATGGTATTTTTCTTATAATTCTGAAACTAGACCACGCAAATGTTCCGATAACGACCATAAACATAACACCGACTAATGCGGCAATAGGGATTTGCTCAATTAAAGGTGCGCCAAACAATACAAAGCATAATAAAGCAATTGCTGCAACAGCACCAGATAAACGTCCGCGTCCACCAGAGTCTACATTGATTATAGATTGCCCAATCATAGCACAACCTCCCATTCCGCCAAAAAAGCCATTTAATATATTTGCACCACCTTGGGCGATACATTCACGGTTTCCGTTACCTCGAGTTTCAGTCATTTCATCAATAAGATTTAAGGTCATTAAGGACTCTATTAGCCCTATGGCTGCTAATATAAATGCTGTTGGTAAGATTGTCTTTAGGAAGTGACCATCAAGAGTTCCGAAAAAGCCAAATATTTGATCTTGAAAAGTAGGTAATCCACCTTGTAATCCTTCTCCACCACCATCTCTAATAAAAGAGCCAACAGTACTCATTTCTATACCGCCAAATATGGTAATGCTGGCCACAACAATTATTGCAATTAATGCAGCAGGGATTTTTTTTGTTAATTTGGGTAACCCGAACATGATGCCCATTGTTAAGCCAATAAAGCTCATCATTTTCCAAAAATCAACGTTTGTAAATAATGCTGAAAACCAATCAGAAGTATTGCTAAAAAAGGAAATATCTTTAGGGACTGCATTTGGAAATAAGCCTAATTGTGACATAAAAATTACTATTGCTAAACCATTTACAAACCCCATCATTACTGGGTGTGGAATAAGTCTAACAAACTTCCCAAGCTTGAAAACTCCTGCTAAAATTTGAATACAACCGACAAATAATAATGTTATAAATAGCCATTGTAAACCAAGGTTTTCAATTGGCGTGTCTAAGGCTAAACCTACTTCATTTCCTTTTTGAATAAGGTGTACCATAACGACTGCCATAGCACCAGTTGCACCAGAGATCATGCCAGGACGTCCGCCAAAAAGAGCAGTTACAATTCCCATCATAAAAGCACCATATAGGCCAACCAATGGGTCAACACCGGCAACAAATGCAAAAGCAACGGCTTCAGGAACTAAAGCTAATGCTACTGTTAGCCCTGAAAGAATATCGTTCTTAGGATTCTGCGTGAAATTTTTTCGAGTGGTTTGGCCTAATATCATAATACTTCGTCTTAAAAGTGCGCAAAGATAAACTTTTATAGGAGATGACTTATAAATTGAGTATTCAAAAAAAAGAGCATCCAAATTATGGATGCCCTTGATTAGATAAGTGTTATATCTTTTATTTTGTAGTCGCTTCTGGTGGATATTTTGTCATCATTTCAGAAACAAATTCTTTAATTCTAGCTTCTTTCTTTTCAATATTTTTTGTGGCTAAATAACCAGTTCCAGAGCCTTGCCAGATGAGCTGCTTCTTATTTGCATCTATAAAATCTACAAAGAGAATACCTTCTGTTCTTGTAGAAACTTGGTTTCCGCCAAATCCTGCACCCCAACCTGGACCCCAGCCCCAACGATTAAAGCCACCCCAACCCCAGCCGTTGAGTCCCCATGCATTATTGTATATGTCTACACGTTGGTTTGATTTTGTAAAAATACTGACTAACATATCAGGATTTTCTGATTTGGTCATGCCTTTCGCCATTAATTCTGTTTCAACGGCTTTGAGTATTCGACGTTTATCCAAGTCACTGATTTCAGCTTTGTCAATTCCTGGCTTGAAAAAAGCAAAAGTTTTGTAATCATTAAATTGAGTTTCTTTATCATAGTCTGATGCTACGCGTACAGAGCTACATGAGCTCATTAATACTGCTAAAAATAATACTGGAAGAAATTTAATTGTCTTTTTCATAATCTGAGTAGTTTTATTTAAGTTCGAGTCCGTTTAAAAGTTTGTTATCTACAGTATTTGGTAAAGTAATTTTTAAGTTAGGTTCACTTTCCATAGCGCGTTTTATAGCAAAAATAGCACCTTCATTTCTAGCCCAACTTCGTCTTGAAATACCGTTATTAACATCCCAAAACAACATCTGTTTCAGACGTCTGGATGCTTCATTACTACCATCAATAACCATACCAAAGCCACCATTAATTACTTCGCCCCATCCAACGCCTCCACCATTATGGATGCTTACCCAAGTTGCTCCTCTAAAACTATCGCCTATAACATTGTGTATGGCCATGTCTGCAGTAAATCGAGAACCGTCATATATATTACTAGTTTCGCGATATGGAGAATCGGTTCCTGAAACATCATGATGGTCGCGTCCTAAAACTATATATCCAACCTCATTATTTTTGATGGCTTTATTAAAAGCTTCAGCAATTTTTAGTCGTCCTTCAGCATCGGCATAAAGAATTCTTGCCTGTGAGCCAACAACAAGCTTATTCTCTTGAGCACCGTTAATCCATTGAATGTTATCAGCCATTTGTTGCTGAATTTCTTTAGGAGCGTTCTTCATCATCTCTTCAAGTACACGACAAGCAATTTCATCTGTCTTTTTTAAATCTTCAGGTTTTCCAGATGCGCAAACCCAACGGAAAGGTCCAAAACCGTAATCAAAACACATTGGTCCCATAATATCTTGGACATAACTTGGATATCTAAACTCTCTTCCAAGAGTAGGGTTTTCGTTCATTATATCCGCTCCAGCTCTAGAGGCTTCAAGTAAAAATGCATTTCCATAATCAAAGAAATACGTGCCTTTTGTTGTATGTTTATTTATAGCTTTTGCATGACGGCGAAGAGTTTCTTGTACTTTGGCTTTAAATAATTTTGGGTTATTTGCCATCATATCATTGGCATCTTCAAAAGAAATATCGGCAGGATAATAACCGCCAGCCCAAGGATTATGTAGTGAGGTTTGATCGCTCCCTAAGTCGATATGGATATTTGCTTCATCAAATTTTTCCCAAACATCTACTATATTACCTAAATAGGCTAGAGAAATAGTTTCTTTTTCTGCTCTAGCTTTATTGACTCTTAAAACAAGTTCGTCCAAATCTGTGATTTTTTCATCAATCCAACCTTGATCTAACCGCACCTGCGTGATTTTCGGATTTACTTCTGCACAAACTGTAATACAACCAGCAATGTTTCCTGCTTTTGGTTGTGCTCCAGACATACCACCTAATCCAGATGTTACAAACAAATTACCTTTAGGTTCTTTTCCTATTTTTCTAAATCCATTTAATACGGTAATTGTTGTTCCGTGAACAATGCCTTGTGGACCAATATACATATAGCTGCCAGCAGTCATTTGTCCATATTGCGTAACGCCTAGCGCATTAAATTTTTCCCAATCGTCAGGTTTAGAATAATTAGGAATCATCATGCCATTGGTTACTACAACTCTTGGAGCTTCTTTATGGCTTGGGAATAACCCCATCGGATGACCAGAATACATAACAAGTGTTTGCTCATCATTCATCTCGGCCAAATACTTCATAGTGAGAAGGTATTGCGCCCAATTGGAAAAAACACCACCATTTCCTCCGTAAGTAATAAGTTCATGTGGATGTTGAGCTACAGCATAATCCAAATTATTCTGAATCATCAGCATTATTGCTGCTGCTTGTTTTGATTTTGCAGGATATTCACCGATTGGTCTTGCATACATTCTGTAATCTGGTCTAAACCTGTACATATATATGCGGCCATAAGTTTCGAGCTCGTTTTTAAATTCTTCGATTAAAACGCTATGATGTTTTTTATCAAAATACCGTAGTGCGTTTTGTAATGCAAGTTTCTTTTCTTCGGTAGATAAAATATCTTTTCGAAAAGGTGCATGATTTATAGCTTTGTCATAAGGTTTTGAAGCAGGTAATTGGTCAGGAATACCTTGTAGTATTTGGTCTTTGAATGTTGCAAGCGTTGTCTGCATTACTTTTTTTTTAATGTTTCTTTTGAAAATCCGTAAGGGCAATGTCTGCAACCGCTCTCACAACAGTAACCTCTTTTTAAGTGGTATTGTTCTGTAAAACAGCGATAGCCTTCAGGTGTTAAATAATAATCACCATCTTCTATTGGGACATATTTTTTCATAGAAAACAAAGATAGCTTATTTTGGAGTGATTTTTGAATAGGATTAAAGGTGATATTGATTTCGAAATATATAGTGCCCAATGGCTATTTAGGTTTGACTTTGTTTCCGTTTATTTTTTTAAAACGAAAGGATTTAGCTCTAAATAAAACTTTAATCAATCATGAGAAGATTCATCTTAGGCAGCAAATAGAGTTATTAATAGTTTTATTTTACTTGATTTACGTCATTGAATTTTTGATTAGACTTATTAAATTAAAAAATTGGAAACAGGCCTATTTATCTATTTCTTTTGAAAAAGAAGCTTATAAAAATGAAAGTGACTTGAAGTTTCTGAAAAAGCGACCGTTTTGGAATTTTATACATTATTTTTGAAACCGAAATGAAGTCAGAGATACAGCAAATTCATATTGAAAATGATAAAGATATTCAAGTCTTTATAAAGCGTGAAGATTTGATTCATCCTTTAATTTCTGGAAATAAATACAGAAAGCTTAAGTATAATTTAGCTGAAGCAAAACATCAGAATAAAGACACGCTTCTGACTTTTGGCGGCGCGTTTTCTAATCATATTGCAGTCACAGCTTATGCTGGTAAGAGTCTTGGTTTTAAGACTATTGGTGTTATTAGAGGAGAAGAATTAAGATCTAAAATTGAGGCTAATCCGACTTTAAGATTTGCTAAAGAAAACGGAATGCAATTTCATTTTATTTCCCGTGAAGATTATAGAAAAAAAACATCTGAAGCATATAGAAATGATTTGAGAAATCAATTTGGTAGTTTCTATTTAATTCCTGAAGGTGGCACAAATCATTTGGCTGTTAAAGGATGCGAGGAGATACTCGATTCTGAAGATTCACAATACAACTATATATGTACTTGTGTTGGCACTGGTGGAACAATTTCAGGACTCATAAATGCTTCTGAAGAGCGTCAGAAAATATTGGGTTTTCCTGTATTAAAGGGTGATTTTTTAAATCAAGAAATTAGTAAATTTGCAAATAAGGAAAATTGGCAGCTAATCAGTGATTATCATTTTGGTGGATATGCTAAAATAAATGAGCGACTAGTCACGTTTATTAATGATTTTAAATCCAAATATAATATACAACTAGATCCTATATATACAGGTAAAATGCTATTTGGAATTATAGATATGATTGCCAAAGATTGGTTTGAGAGCAATTCAAAAATTTTGATAATTCATACTGGAGGACTTCAAGGTATTGAAGGGATGAATCAACGATTAAAAAACAAATCAATGCCCTTAATCAAAGTGTAAATGAAAAAAAGAATTTTATTAATAATTTTATCCTCTTTTGTTTTGGCTTGCGGTCCTAAAAAAGGAATAGTTACCAAAAAAGAGAAGACTAAAAAGGAGACTAAAGAAGTTGTAGTTAAAGACGAACCTAAAGAAACTCCAACTGAAAAGCCATCAGAACCTATAGAAAAACCGTCAAGAAAGAGAACTTCTGTTGATACCTATATAGATACTTTTGCTGATATTGCAATGACAGAAATGCGCACTTCAAAAATTCCAGCGAGTATTACTTTAGCACAAGGTATTTTGGAATCGGGTTCAGGAAATGGACGTTTGGCAAAAGAAGCCAATAATCATTTTGGAATAAAATGTCACGGATGGAAAGGTTCAAAAATCTATCATGATGATGATCGTTCTCAAGAATGTTTTAGAAAATATAAAGCCGCTTCAACCTCATATAAAGACCATTCAGACTTTTTGACGGGTAGAAAACGTTATGCGAGTTTATTTAAACTAAAACCTAATGATTACAAAAGTTGGGCGAGAGGTTTGAGAGCTGCGGGTTATGCTACTGATAGAAAGTATCCCCAAAAATTGATTAGTCTTATTGAGCGCTATGAGCTTTATAAATATGATAAACAAGTATTAGGAAATACTAAAAGAAAGAATAAAAATAAAGCTACAGAGTCGATATCTCATACGGTTATCAAAGGAGATACATTATATTCCTTGAGTAGGAGATATAGTGTAACGGTAGATGCTATAAAACAAAAAAATAGTTTAACATCTAATGACTTAACCATTGGTCAGGTCTTGATTATAAAATCAGAATAAGTTTATGTTATATCAAAGAAGCAGTGCGCTTTTTAAAGAAGCCCAAGAGGTCATTCCTGGAGGCGTAAATTCGCCTGTTAGAGCTTTCAAAGGTGTTGGTGGAACCCCGATTTTTGCAAAATCTGCTAAAGGAGCTTACGTTTACGACGAAGATGGAAATCGTTATATCGATTATATAAACTCTTGGGGTCCGATGTTGTTGGGTCATGCTTTTGGACCAGTTGTTGAAGCAGTAAAGGCTAAAGCAGAGTCTGGTACTTCATTCGGGATGCCAACAGCCATAGAAACAGAGATTGCAGAATTGGCTGTGTCAATGGTCCCAAATATTGATAAAATTAGATTTGTAAATTCTGGAACAGAAGCTTGTATGAGTGCTATTAGATTGGCGCGAGGATTTACAGGTAGAGATAAAATCATAAAATTTTCAGGTTGTTATCATGGACATAGCGATGCTTTTCTAATCGCTGCAGGAAGTGGTGGTGCAACTTTTGGAACACCAAACAGTCCTGGAGTTACTCAGGGTACAGCAAAAGATACATTACTTGCGGATTATAATAATATAGAAAATGTAAAGCAGCTTATTGAGGCAAATTCTAATAAAATTGCAGCAATAATTATTGAACCTGTAGCAGGTAATATGGGTTGTATTCCTCCTAAAAAAGGGTTTTTAGAGGCGTTGAGGCTACTTTGCGATTCTAATAATATTCTATTAATTTTTGATGAAGTTATGACCGGTTTTAGATTAGCTAAAGGTGGCGCACAAGAATTGTATAATGTTAATGCAGATATTGTATGCTTTGGTAAAGTAATCGGTGGAGGTTTGCCAGTTGGTGCTTTTGCAGCTAGAAATGAAATAATGAATTATTTAGCACCATTAGGGCCAGTTTATCAAGCAGGAACTTTAAGCGGAAATCCATTGGCTATGGCAGCTGGTTTAGCAATGCTGAAGGCTATTAATTCTGATGAAAACTTATTTAAACGCCTTGATGAGAAAACGCTGTATTTGCATAAAGGTATTGCTAAAGTGTTGGATGAATTTAATATTGAATATACTATTAATAGAGTAGGTTCCATGATTTCTGTTCATTTTGATGAAGGAAAAGTTAGTGACTTTGATACTGCAGCTAAAGGAAATAACGAAACGTTTAAAACATTTTTTCATAGTATGCTTAATCAAGGTATTTATATAGCGCCTAGTGCGTTTGAAACTTGGTTTATAACAGATGCTTTATCTTATAATGATTTAGATGAGACTATCGCAGCTGTCAAGAAATTTGTAAAAGGAATAGCATAAAAAAAGAGCGCTATCGGCGCTCTTTTTAATCTTTTAAAAGAATTATTTTCTTCTTTTTCCTCTCCTTTTTCCTTTTTGCATTTTGCGTTCCATCATTTGAGAAAACTTGGCATATTGCTTATCATCAAGGATAGTTTTCATCTTTGCTTTTAAGGCTATTTGAGAATCAAGTCTTTCAGATCTAATTTTCTTAAGCTCTTCATCACTCATCTCTTTACGAGATTTTTTGTCCATATCCATTTTGCTATTACCTTCTTTATAATGCGCAAGCAAAACTTCTTGAACTTGTGTTTGTTGTTTTTGCGATAAATCTAATCTTAAAGCCATTTGCTTTGTTTGCATTTCTGCACGTTCTTCCGGAGATGAATTCTTTGCTAAGCGCTCCATTAACGCTTTTTTCTTGTCTGATTTGTCTTTTTGCGCAAAGCCTGTAAATGTACATAGAGCTAATGCAAGTACTAATAGTTTTTTCATGTGTTAAATTTTATTGTTTTTTAATCGATTGATTGGAATTTCATAAGTGAAAAACCTTCGTTAAACATTTTGTTCTTTTCTATGACTTCTAATAATTAGAAGCGTTTAAATGTACTGCTTTTTTTAACACATTATTTAACACTTATCTATTTTTTAACAAGTTCTAATGTGGTTTCGTATAAAGGTTTATGTTCTATTTTGCTTTTTAACCAAGCATAAAAGCTTATCACAAAAATATCTTCCTCGTGAGTTTGTGTCCATTTAAAACCTTCTTCAACTTTACTTTTAAAGTTTTTAGTTGATGCTATTTGAGAGTTTTTGTAATAACCTTCTGCGAAATTCAGAAAAGTAAGAATACGGGTTTGATTTGTGTTCTTAAGATGTTTTGTGTATAATCGCTTAAAGCTTTTTAATCTCGAATAGAAGAGGTCTTCATCACTTAGCTCGATATATAATAATAGCTCAGCAAGATTTTTTTTAATTACCCAATCTATTCCTGCTTTTTCGATGTACCAATTATCAGTATGGTAAAATTTTGATACAATTGATTTTGCATTATTTAAATCATTCTGTTGAAAATAGAACATCAGTAATGATAGATGTAGGTCTAGTAAAGCTTCTATGTCATTATGTTTTTTTGTGATGCTGTCTTTAGTAATTAATATCGCTTCTTTGGCAGAATTACTGTAGTTGAGATTTAAGGCTTTTACTAAGGTGCGTTTTAATACAAAGGTTTTATAATGAGCACTTTTTTTGAGCAACATCAGCTGTTCCATCTCATTGATATATTTGAGAGATTCTTCAAATTTTTTGTTTCTAAAAAGTGTATTTGCAATAATGTAAACGATTTGTATCTGATAGTAGAGTTGTTTATTTGTTTCTTTTTTGTTTTTAAGTATATCATAGCTTTTTAAAACAAAATCTTCAATTTCAAAGTAACGTGTTGTAATAAATGCAGATATGTTGGCTATTGCTAAAATTTGATAGAGCGATTTAAAAGAAAGGGACTCGTTTAATTTAATATCGGAACCCTTTAGAGTTTGTTCTAAAATTGTTTCGAAATCGACAATTTTCCTTTCATAGCTGATAAGATGTAAAACTGATTTTAATTTTGAATATACCGTATTCAATTGGTCTTCTAAATGATGCTTTTTTCGATTTTCGTTTTGTTTTCTTATGAGGTCTTCTAAATCTACTTTTGGGTAGTCGGGCGCATACTGAATTTTAGTGTGGTAGATTTCATTAAGAATTGGGAATAATGAATCTTCGTCCGCCAATTGTTCTGCTTTGTCTAAAAGTTTGTAGGCAGTAGAGAAGTTTTTTTGAAGTAAGAACGTTCTTGATGCCAATATGTATTTTATGATTTGTATATCTATAGAGTTTTCGTCCTCAAGATTTTTGTTTGCGGTAAAATCTATAAGACTATCAAATAATCGCTTCCTCAAGCCGTGATACGCATTTTTATTATCCGAATTATAAAGCTTTCTGCAAATTATATTAGAGTTAGTTTCTCCTTCGGCTAATAACTTAAATAGTTGAATGTTTTTAGTATCATTACGCTTGTTCTTTCGATCTAGATAGACGGTGAAATCATACTTGTCTTTACTGCTTAAGGTTTTTATTATAGAATTAATGTCTATCATTTAATCGTAATTAAATATCAGAATTATTCAATAAAAATAGTATTTAATTAATAATTATACTTAAATATATCGTAAGTTTTTAAGGAAATTTAATTTTTGTACTACTGGTTTTGATTGCACTTTTGTCTTGTAATCATCAAAACAAAGTATCATGAATTGTGAATTAAACCTTAATCGTGTATATACTATTAAACTAGGTCTGGTTTTTATCATTTTTATTCTATCTACAGCTTATCTAAAATCTTATGTAAATAATCTACTAGAGTATTTTTATAGTTCTTGGACTATTAATTGGATGAAGTATTAGGATGAAGCAAAAAAATCTTAATACTGCTTTTTTTGTCACAACTGGGGTTTCTGTAGTTGTTTTTATATATCTCGTTTTTTTGGGATATGACGAAATAAAAACGCTTAAAGATGTTGTAAAAATTATTGCATCGGTTTTGTTTCCTATTCCTGTTCTATTCTTTGTTAGACTTGTTGCAATAGAAAATTTTTTGCCAGAGAATACAGATGCTTATAAAGCAAAACATCAAAGACCTGCTGTGAATTTTTTAATAATGACAGTAATTGGAACTATACTTTTATTGCAATTTTTTGAGCTTCTTACACAAAGAAAATTGGAAGATTCTTTAATACTCGCACATTTAATTAACTCAACAACAATTAGCTCTTATGTGTTTAATTTTTTGTTGTATAACAATTTAAGAGCCAATGGTATTTTAAGTGGAGTGCTCATGGCTCTTGCAATACATATATTCTTTTTATCTGCTTAAAAATCATCAATAACTGCTGAAGGTTTTCAGCACTAAATTAAAAATTATGAATATCATCAAACCACAAAAAAATCAAACAAATTCCGAAAAAAGAGAATTGTTATTTACGTTTCAGACTATTATTGTTGCTGGGCTATTAGCTTTTACAGCGATTGCTTTTTTCTTTTACAATCATTTAACTGTAGTAAAGGGTATTAAGGTGATTTTTGCACCTTTTTTATCGGTAGTGCCGTTACTTTTCATTCTTTCAATTTTACGAGATTTACGTAAAGGTTTTATTGAAGGAAACTATACAAAACAAGAAATCATAAAATTTGGGTTATTGACCCTTGCTATTACTATTGGTTTTACCGGAATTACATATTTGCTCTCAGTAATTGATGCATTAGAAATTCTTCTTGCTGGAATAATAGCTATTTTAAGTATGGTGTTTTTTCTAAGAAGTAAGATTAAGGATATTTTAGGCATGTCTATAGTTACTGGTATAGCTGAAGGCATTATCATATATATGATTTTTCTGTTTTGATGATTGGTAGTTAGCAACCAAAAACCTCGTAACAATTTGATTGAATGTTGCGAGGTTTTAAATATAGAATTATACCTATTTTTAATCAAAAGAAATATAATTTATGACTTCAAAATTTCAAAAAGAAATACAATTGCTTCTCGACAATGAAGTGATTAATCAAGATACAGTAAAGCGTATTGAAACGTTTTATGCATCAAAAAACGAAGAAAAACCAAATCGACTATTTACCATTTTTGGTGTAATAGGTGCTGCTTTGGTTGGTTTAGGAATTATACTCATATTAGCTCACAATTGGGACGACTTTTCAAGATTAATGAAAACGATATTGGCATTTGCACCTTTGCTTATTGGCCAGTTTTTTGTTGGGTATTCGCTATTTAAAGTAAAAGGCAAGTCTTGGGTTGAAGCTTCAGGAACGTTTTTGTTTTTTGCAGTTGGCTCATCTATAGGTTTGGTGAGTCAAATCTATAATATACCTGGTGATTTAAGTAGTTACTTGCTTACCTGGACTTTGTTATGTATACCGTTAGTTTACATACTAAAATCAAATACGTTAGTATTCTTGTGCTTGGTGTTTGCAACTTATTATGGTTGTAATTACGGCTACGGATATTTCTCGAGCAGTCATACACCTTGGTGGTATTTATTAATGGTTATAGCATTAATACCTCAATATTTTAAGCTTATAAAATCCAAGAAAGATTTCAATTTTGCTTCTATTTGTAATTGGTTGTTTCCTTTAAGTCTGGTCACAGTTCTTGGTGCTTTTACTGAGACTCATAGTGGTTTTGGGTTTTTGATGTATGTATTGTTGTTTGGAGTTTTTTATAATATAGGCAAGCTTAAATTATTTTATAATCAAAAATTAAGACGAAACGGTTATCTTATCATTGGTTCTTTAGGAACAGTTATTACACTCTTGATTACAAGTTTCAAATGGATTTGGAATGATATCTTTCGAAGTGAATTTGTTTTCAGTCCTCAAGAAGCAGCAATTGCAGTGTTGCTATTCGTGTCTGCAGGTCTATTAGTTTACAGAACAACTCAAAAAGAAAAGAATAATGATTTTAGCTTATTTCAAATTGTGTTCTTTGTTTTTGTACTGTTATTTTCTGTAGCTCAAACAGATGAAGTAATTCCGCTAGTATTAATTAATGTTTTACTCTTAGTCTTGGGTGTAAATGCCATAAAGATTGGAGCGGATAGATTTCATTTTGGAGTCCTTAATTATGGGTTACTGATTATAACTTCACTTATCGTTTGTCGTTTTTTTGATACCGATATGTCTTTTGTTTTACGTGGATTACTATTTGTAGGTGTTGGTGGTGGTTTTTTTGCAACAAATTATATCATGTTACAAAAACAAAAAAAGACAACTAAATCAATTTCAAAATAATAATAATATGAAAAAAATATATATACTCATTGCATTTTGCGTCTTAGCTTTAATTCAGATTTTCATTCCTGCACAAATGGTCTTAAGTCAAGAAACGGTCTTAGAAAAAGGAAAACCATATAAATTTATCACGCGTCCAATTGATCCTAATGACCCGTTTAGAGGCAAGTACATTACCTTAAGATATGAGATTAGTTCTTTTAAAACTTTAGATACAACTTGGCAACGTGGTGATGATGTCTATGTTTATATAAAAGATAGTCTTGGGTTTGCTAAACTCGATACAATTTCTAAACAAAAAATAGTTAGAGATACAGATTATGTCATTGGCAAAGCAAAGTGGTTAAATCGCAAAAATAACTGGAATAAAAATCCAACCCGTTTAAATTTTAATTTGCCATTCAATCGTTTTTATATGAATGAAAATAAAGCAAAGCCTGCTGAAGATGCAGTAAGGTTTAGACGTAACGATAGCACCATAAAAAGTGTATATGGTTTGGTACATATTAAGGATGGCACATCTGTGTTAAAAGATGTTATTATCAATAGCATTTCTATCAAAGATTATGTCGAGCAAAACAAACCTTAATGTTTTAAACCTATATTTACTATATTGTTAAATAATCCTACAAAGATAAATGCAGTATTGGGTCTCGACATTAGTTACAATTTTTATTATCTATGCTATTATTAGTATAGTGCTGTATTATGTTCAGGACTATGTTTTATTTAAGCCCGAAAAATTACCTGAAGATTTTCAGTTCGACTACGAGAATCAAGAAACAAAAGAATACAATTTAGAAACTCGTGATGGCGCCATTATTAATGGGTTGCGTTTTTATCCAAAAGGGGAAAGTAAAGGTGTTGTCATCTATCTTAAAGGAAACTCTAAGAGTATTAAAGGTTGGGGTAAGTTTGCTGTGGACTTTACAAGGCATGGTTATAATGTTTTAATGGTAGATTACCGTGGTTTTGGTAAAAGCACGGGAAAACGTTCTCAAAAAGCCATTAAAAGAGATTTGCAGCTAGTTTACAATAAGGTAAAAGAGCAAACTACTGAAAATAGAATAATACTTTACGGACGTTCTTTGGGCTCAGGGTTTGCAGCAAAATTAGCATCTATGAACAATCCCAAAAAGCTAATCTTGGATGCTCCATATTACAGTCTAACCAAAGTAACGGGAAGGTATATGCCATTCATGCCGCTTTCTATTTTGCTAAAATACCCATTACCAACATACAAATGGTTAAAATATGTACAATGTCCTATACATATTATTCACGGTACGCATGACAAATTGATTCCGTATAAATCAAGCGTAAAACTATCTCAAGTCAATGCAAAACTTACCAAACTGTATACAGTTATTGGAGGAGGACATAAGAATCTAAATAATTTTGAATCGTATCACAAAATGTTAGATGATATTCTCAATAGCGAGCCAAAAACTATTGACTTAGAAACTACAAGTATTAACGTTATTCATAGTGCAAAAAAGACTAAAAAGAAAGCTTAAAAGAACATCACTTGTACTTTTGACATTATATCTTATGATTGGAGCATCATTATATTTCTTTCAAGAAAAATTATTGTTTTTACCAACAAAACTGAGTCAAGATTATCAGTATCAATTCAATTATCCATTTGAAGAGTTATTCCTAAAAACTGATGAAGAAGCTGTTATTAATGCGCTTCATTTTAAAGCTGAAAGCCCTAAAGGCGTTATTTTATATTTTCATGGTAATGCTGGAGATTTAAGTCGCTGGGGTAAAATTACTGAGTATTTTACCGCTATGAATTATGATGTCTTGGTTATGGATTATAGAACTTATGGAAAAAGTTCAGGAAAGTTAAGTGAAAAAGCTTTTTATAAGGATGCTCAGTACTGCTATGATTACTTGCTAAAGCAATATTCTGAAAAAGATATAACGCTTTATGGAAGGTCTTTAGGTACGGGAACAGCATCTTATTTAGCCTCAGAGAATAATCCATATCAACTTATCTTAGAAACGCCTTACTATAGTATTGAAGATGTTGCCAAAAGCAGATTTCCAATTTTCCCAGTGAAGTACTTGTTGAAATACAAATTCCCTACATACAAATACCTGCCTAAAGCGAGTTGTAATATTTCTATAATTCATGGAACTGATGATACTATTGTACCATATTCTTCAGGGAAAAAACTGTCAGAATTAAATATTGAAAATTTAAATTTTATTACAGTTCCTAGAGGTAGTCATAATAATCTTATAGAATTTAATGAATACCAAAATGCAATTACTAATATTTTAAAGTAAGTAGCTTATAAACTTTTAACAATCGGTACACTTATATTAATCCCTGTTTGAATGTCTGGGGCATTATTTACAGAGAAATCTTGTTTTAAATACATTGATAATTTAAAGTCTTTTCTTCCGTGAGTGTATATCAGAGACCAATTAGATAGCGGTACATACAAGCGTGTAACACCATTATGCCATCCCGCATTAATAGATGCAAAATCTCCAAGTAACCTATAATAATCTATTTCTTCTTTTTTATTATAACGTGATTGTATTTGATAGTTTAGACCAAACGCATTGTAGTTGCCTTTATTAGTGTATTTAGTGAATTCTACATCACCTTCAAGAGTAGCAATAAAAGAATTATTACCTAAATCTATAACGTCATCAAAATCTATAATGTTCTTTCTTAATAGACTTGCGCCAGCTGCAAAATCGAGTTCGTTTTTATTTTTAAACTTTATTTTTTTTATAGCGTTTGCAGAAATGCCTATATCAATTGAAGGATTAAATTTAGACATGTTTATTCCTATATGACTTCCAAAATTAAAACTTAAATTTCTTGTTTTACTAAATTCAAAATTGGGATAGTAGTGATGATTAAGTTCTATACCACCAATAAAAAAATCATCATTGTCTAGTTGTAGTGTGTTTCCATTTCGGTCTGTGTAATTATAATCTACTTGGTTTAGACCATAAAAGCGTCTGCCAAAAGGATCTTCGCCACCAGCAATATTACTATGAAACCACTCAATGGATTCGTCACTAGTAAAAAATGAAAAAGGATAACTACCATCTGTAATCAAATAAGATCTTAAGTTAATTCCTAACTCATGTTTTTTTGCAATAGGGAAAGTAATATCTACTCTAAACTCTTTGATTACAGCATCAACAACTATATTATAATAATCTGCTGGTGTAGTTTCTTGATCTATAAAATCGAATCGCCTTTGAAACCAAATTACTTGACTAAGCGCTTCTCTAACATCAGGGTCTCTTGGTAGATGAGTTTCTACAAATGGCTGAAAGTTGTTGCCGCTAGCGTAGTTAAATGAAAATCTGGTTTTTTGATAAGGTTTTATTTTGAAATTTTGTTGAATGCGCGAACTGAATATTCCAAAATGATGCGTTGTCTGCATATTAGGATTGTCAATACCATTTTTAATAGATAAACTATCCTTTGATTGCGCAACACCGATAAAAGAAATAATCAAAAATAACTTAAGTAGAGTTTTTTGCATGGCGCAAAAATAATATTTGATTTAAAATAAATAAATAAAAAAACTCCAAACCTAAGTTTGAAGCTCTTTTTAGTATTCATTTCTATTTACTAGCACCCCAATCTATCATCTGGTACAACTTTTCTAGGTCAGTTACTTTTTTTTGTAATTCTGTAATCATACGAAGTACGTCTTTATTTTTTACAACTAACTTGTCTGGGCATTTTACAGTTCCGTTAATAGTTACTCCGCCCGGATAGTCTTTTGTCCAATTTAGAGTTAGACCATCATTAAAATCATGAACCATTGCTCTACGATTTGGAGTTTTGTTTTTACGTCTTGCTTTATGGTCTAACTTTACATCAGCACCTTCCATTTTAAAAGAAAATGTTTTAATTGTTGTTTCGTTAGCTGATTTAACTACGTTTCTATTTCTTCTGGTACCAGCCGAAAAAGGACCTATTTGTATATTTTTATCACTCATAATTTTAAATTTTTAATAATTTCTATAACCATTAAAGCTTCTAACAAAATTGTTTATTGTTGCTTCATCTGTGGTATTTCCATGCTCCAACAGAACACGTCTTGCCCAAGTTCTATATCTATTTATAACACGTTCATCTTGCCTGTAAAGCGCGGGCCTTTGATTACCATTTGTTAAGGAGTCCCAATCTCTCTGAGCAACTCTAACATAAGGCGTATTTGCTTGTCTAGATGCCTCAGCAGGAATCATTGTTCTACTTCCTCTGGAAAGCCTAATCATATTATTAGAATACATACTAATTGCAGATGCTAGAGTAACATCATGGCTATCTGGTCTGCCAAAATATGTAGGCACTGTCCCAATCACACTATTTGCAAAACGGTTAAAACGTCTTCGTAAAGAAGCAATTTCTCTATTTCTTCTCTGTAGAATATCGGATTCTATTGGCTCGTCTTCAAAAGTATGCATGTCTGGAGCCGTAAAATGTATTTCACTAACATAGCGTCGGCTATCTCTAATAATTCTAACATTTACACAAATTCTTTGTCCTTCTCTTGTGCCAGCATCTCTATAGGATCTATGAATGTTTCTTAAATGTGGAGTTCTGTCAATTACAGTCCCGATATGTGATGGATTACTTCTAGAAATCATTTGACGTCTTAATTCGGGAGCATTTTGGACAAGTGTCTCTTTGTAATCTTCATAATCTATTTTAAATGGGGAGCAAATCTGAAAATTTTGAGGTCTTCTATTAGAAGCACCGCTACCTGTATTTTCATTAGAACGTGGAGGATCCTCTGAGTTTCCATACACTTCTTCTTCTGTAAATGTCATATCTGCTTCTTCATTTCCTTGGTTAGAATTATGATTGCCAGAACCATTTTTACCATATACTTCCTCTTCAGTAAAGACCATATCTGCCTCGTTATTATTCCCTCTATTTGAAGTAGATGCTCTTGGATTTGAAGGTGTTTTAGAATAAGAACCAGAATCGTTGGAACCATCATTGTTGTAATCTCTTGAGCCTGAATAATCCTCGTAAGGAGGTGGATCGTTTATGGGTTCATCATTATAATTTGAAGGATTTTTTGAAGAACGAGAAGTACTAGAATCATAGTCTCTATCATTGTAATCATCGTAGTTTCCATGACTTCTAATTCCTGATGATGATGAATGAGCAGGTTTTGTACCGTATCCTCTAGAATTACTAGAGTTACCATTACCACCTTTTCCACCTTGACCTTCTCTGTGCGAGTTAGTTTCATTAGAATTGTAATCCTCATCTTGATAAGGATTAGTATCGTGATGTCCTTTTGATTGTCCTCCTCGATTTGAGTTCAATCTTGAGTTTCCTTTACTTCTTGTTGAAGTAGAACGGCTTCCTCCTTTTGAGTTGCCTGAATTATTTCTTGTTTTTGACATAATTTTGGTTTTTTAATAATTAGTTTTTTATTTTTTGTGGACTAGATACTAAAGGCAATTCAGGTAAAACATTACACATCCAGCCAATGATTTGTATGCCTTTGCATTTAAGTGTATTGCCATGAAACTCACTATCAGAAATATTAAAATTACCTAAGGCAATACTATCTTTTGCATTTGCCTTATCTTCATCCGACCAGGCTGCACTTACCTCTAAATCCTTGATAAGGATCATTGCTGTTGTATAGCATTTAAGAATACCTTCATTGGTTTCGTCTTTCTTACCATTAGAAAAGAATCCTTTTTCCAAACTTTTACAATACCACCACTCTGGGACATCGAAAAGAATGCGATCTAACCAAGGTCTATCGATATTGACAATGCAATACTCAAATGACATTTTAAAATGATCTGATTCAAATTTTTTTAAATCAGCAGTATCAGCTAAAGCTATTTGTCCAGTAAATTGTAATCGCTCAGAAACACTTAAGTGCTTTAATAATGAAAGATTATTCCACTGTACATTTGTAATAAGAGAAACTTCATTGCGTTTTTTTAAAGCTAAAGCTCCTTGTTTTTTATTTGCTTTAAGTTTAAGACGTGTTAGTTTTTTTTGAGGTTTGGCAGTACTATTAGTTATAAGATTAAGATTTAAAAGAGCAGGTTTTAAGTGTGCAATCTTAGCATTATAGACTATTTGTTTTTTAGGTGTTTTATGATTTGTTGCAGACTTAAGTACAGATGGGTTTGTGATGAAATTTTTTCTCCAATTCAATGCCTTTAATTTTGAAGGTGTTTCATTACCATTCGTTGATTTACTTTTGTCTTTTTCTTCAATTGAAAATGTTTTTTCCTTCCAAAACGATCCTTCAGGGTCATACCATTTTTTTATTGAAGGTAGAACAGATAGGTACCTGCCTTGCGGTGTCTTTAATGATGAGTTTTCAAAAAATTCAAGTTTTGCAATAGCATCAGATTTCATCTGAGCAAAATTGGATAAAACGCCCTCTTCCATAAGACCTGTGTTAAACTCTGAAGTATCAATTAACAAAGAATAAGCACTGCTTAGCCGTGAGGTATTAGAAAAAAATAAATCGTTAATCTCTGGTAAGCGATCACCAATTATAGAAAGTTCTTCGTTTGCTTTTGCTTCAGAAATATTGCCCTCAGAATCTAAAAAGTCTGTAAAATCTATCGGACTTCCAACGGGTTCAAAAGACAGAAAAGATTCAGATGCTTTTATTCCATTATATTTTTCTTTAAAAAAATCTCGAATATTTTCTATCAAATTACCCTTTTCCATAATTGTTGTATTTAACATGCTTCTAATTAGTTAGTCACACTATCGTTGACTAATTTTCAACATTAGTATTTGAGACTGCAGGTTCATTTGAAGGCGACTCTTCATCACTATTTTTTTTCTGCATATAATCTTTGCCATTTTTCTTTGGAGAACCTGGCATAATTGTAGAGATATAGCCAATAAGCTGTACGCCATCGATAATTATTCCCTCTCGGTTTCTTTCATTAATGAAAGTTCCTTCAAAATTAGATTCAGAATGTGATGCAGATGCTCTAAATGGGCCGATACCTACAGAACCGCCACCAGAGATTGCTGTTTTAAGAGTTTCCATAGAATTTGTTGATTTTTCCCAAGTTATTTTTACATTTCTTGCCAAAATAAAACTGGTAACTGCCGAGGGCATAAATAACATTTCATTTGGGTCATTTACTTTAAATTGCTGATTAAACGTCCCGTCAGAAATACAACTTTTTGGGTAATCTCCAACCAAAAACCAATTGTCTAAGTTTAGGAGTGTGGTATCTAACCATGGTCTCTGAATATCTGCTACGGAATAGTCGAATTCTATAGAAAGATTTTCGGTGTTGACATCTAGTTTAGTTTTATGTTCCTCTGATGCTCCATGCCCTCCAGCACTATAGAACCCAATATTAAAACCGCCGCCAGCTCTTGTTTCTGTACTACTGTTAGAGATATTGGTTTCTGAGCGAAAATCTGATTTAGAGTAAGAATTCCACCCAAGACTATTTTGAGAGTACCATTTTGAAGGTGATATAAATGTATATGGGATATTGCCTATTTGTGGAATGTTTATTAAGCTATTCTCATATTTGCGTTTTGCACGAGCTATTAAAATAATAGCTGGGTCAATTCCCTGACTAGATAGGATTGCAGTTGCAGCATCAATTTCTTGTTTATGACCACGTGATTGCCATTTATCCCAAGCAAAATCAACATCATCTTGATATGTTTTTCCCTGTACTGGCCATAATTGTAGTTTCATCGGGTCCGACATAGCATTAGCAAATTGCCTGTCACGTGCTCTAACAGTATCTAGGTATTCCTCCCTATATTCCTCGTAACGATCAAACTTTCTAGTAGAATCCCCTTCAGGAGTCATTAAAACTGCTTTTGCCTCTTCTACAGCTTCCTTCATTTCGTCATTTAATTCCATATCTGGAGCAATACCATTGGCGCCATTAATTATGGCAAACCAAGTATCATTTAATTTGCTTGTCCCTGGAGCAACTCGGAATTTATTATCCATAACAAGTTTAGAGTCTGTAAGCGCAAAAGTTTGTAAAAATGCTTGCATACTTGCTCCAATACCAGCACTCATAAATTGCATATCATCTAACTGACTACTTGCCGAAACGACGTCTACATTGGCAGGGTCTTGCCCTTCTGCTTGTGCTAGTTCTGAATTATGTTTTGCTTTAGAGGAAAGAATTTCCTTTAAGTTAGATCCTGTTGGAGTCCATGGATTTTTAAAGTCTTCTTTTGGGATTGGAAGTCCAATAGGACGGAAGGAAACAAAATAGCCCTCCGGCATTTCATTTGTTGTAGGGTCTACGCCTACTGCTTTGTACTTTAAATCTTCTAGTACTTTCATTACATCTGACATGATTTTTTGGTTTTAAATATTAGACTTTATTGATTTATTTTTTTTGAAATTTCTTTCATTAATTTTTTAGTGGATGTATCTAAAATTCCACTTATCTTAAGTGTGTCATAGGAGGCTTGAAAATCCTTTAAGCTTTGTTCTGTTTTAGGTCCAAAAATTCCATCAGAGGTGCCACAGTTATAGCCTAATTGTTTTAATAAATCTTGGAGTTTTATAACTTCTAATCCGGTGTCTCCGTGTTTTAGACTTTTTCTTGAAAATGTAATTTGATTTGCAAATCTTAGGCGTCGGTAACCGAGAACTTTAGTGATAGGTTTTGCAGTTATAGATACCATATCGTTCTGGTTTCCACCCAAGCAATACACTCTAGATTTATCTTTGGAGAAACCTTGGAAAAAACCAACATGACCTTTGTGAGAGTTTCTTTGTTCTCTCCAAAAAATCACAATATCACCTGGTTCCGGTGAGTTAACGGGAACTCCTATGTTAAGCCATGACCTAGCGGCTAGAGATTTAGAGCGTTCTAGGCCAGCTTTGAATGCTACCCAATTTGTAAATAAGCTGCACCAAGGTATGTCGTCTGAATTATAGCCTCCAAAACCGGATTCTTTTGCATATTTTAAAATTTGCGAATTAGAACGAGAGCCTTTAATTTCTTTGATTCCTATTTCGGCAGTTGCGATTTGCATAACATTCCCCATGGTTTTTTGTATTAAATGGTTTTTAATACTCTTTTATGGAAGCAATTCTTAAAAGGTTAACAGTTTTGAAAAAGAAATATTAAATTTGAGTAAATACGTTAACTGTTAAATCATTAAATACATTAATGGATAAGAAGGAGTCTATTACCCTTGAAGATTTAAAGAAAGGTTCTGATGAAGTACTAAGGCAAGTTTATGAGGCTAATAGGGATAAGTTTTTTAACTACGCAAAACGTTATAATCTACCAAAAGAAGATTTAGTAGATATCTATCAAGATGCTTATATAGCATTTTATGATAATGTAATGAATAATAAAATAAAGAGCTTTACTAGTGCTATTTCTACGTATATTATAAGTATCGGCAAGTATTTGATTTTCGATACTTTGAAGAAAAAATCTAGAATGGTAACTACTGATTTTGATTTTTCAACTTTAGATAAAAAAACTGTTTTGGTACAAGATTTAGAAATTGAAAATCAAATATTAACTAAAGAACAAAAATTACTTTATAGACACTTTGATAGTTTAGGTGAAAAGTGCAAAGAACTTTTAAATTTATTTTATTATAGAGGCTTTACAATTAAAGATATTTTAGAGCATACCAGTTATAATACAGAAAATGTAATTAAAAGTGCAAAATCTAGATGTATGAAAACACTAAAAGAGCGTATTTTTAATTAGGCTATTACATATGAATAAAGACGAATTACTTTACAGATATTTTTCTAACAGCTTATCTAAAGCAGAGGAGAAAGAGTTTTATAATTTACTGGAAATAGATGCTGAATTTAAGAGACAATTTGATTTTGAAACTGATGTGAAACGAGTTTCAAAGGCCTATAATTACAATAAACTAAAAGCTAAACTCACTAGCTTTGAAGTTAATTTAGATAGTGAAACTAAAAATGTTTCCTATAATTCTTATTTAAAGATAGCGGCATCTATATTAGTTTTGTTATCTGTGGGTTGGTTTGGTTATAAATCTATGTTTGGATTGGATTACGAAGTTATTTATCAAGACAGTTATAATACTTATCCAAATACGGTTTTTAAAATTACAAGAAGTGATACCATAAACTCTACCGAGCGTGAAGCTTTTTTTGCCTATGAATCTGAAAATTATCAATTGGCATTAAATAAGTTCAAAGAATTACCTGATAAAAATTATTTGAATTTTTATAAAGCCCAATCATATATAAATCTCAACAATAATTTTGAAGCGAAACAGCTCTTTAAATCTATAATTAAAAACAATCAAAAGTTTACTGCAGAATCTCACTGGTATCTTGCATTAATCTTTATTAAAGAGAAAGACAAAATTAAGAGTGTATTTTATTTAAATAATTTGGTCAGAAATTTTGATTATAAAAATGAAGAGGCCAAAGCATTATTAAAACAACTTAGGTAACTTAAACTTCCCTATAAACAGAACTAATAACACTGTAATTATCAGCCCAAAACAAAGATAAACCCTCATATTGTTAGAGGTTAATGGGGTAATATTCCCAGAAATAATAAAACTAGACCAATAGTAAGGATGAGACAAAGCATTATCCTTATTTGCTTTTATAAAGCTCAATTTTGATTTTTGAAGAGCCTCATCTTTATATAAGCCTTTAGATAAGTTTTTATAAAAGTTATTCATAAGAGTAACCGAAGCAGCATCATTTATTTTCCATAATGTACTTGAAATACTTGCAGCTCCGCTAAAATAGAACCCTCTTGCGATACTTAATAAGCCAGTACCTTTTTTTAGTTTGCCAATACCACTATCACAAGCACTTAAGGTTACCATGTCGGCATTTAATTCTAAATTATATAAGTCATTAACAAAGAGTAAGTAGTCGTTCGAATTGTTTGAAGCAAAAGCTAAATATGAGCTTTCAGGATTTACATTGTCATAAATGGCATGAGTAGCAAGGTGTAAAACACTGTAATCTGTATTAAGCTCATTAAAGCGTTCTAGAGTGGCATCAGAATTTATATATGAGCTGCCTTTAAAATAATTAAGAATATTCTTTACTTCTCTGGTGTTATTAGGAAGTGGTAATAAGTTGTTCTTGTTATTTTTGAATTCAGGAGCAAAAGCCAAAATGCTATTGTTGTTTTTCTTTTTATCTTGAAGTTGATAGAGTAGTGTGGCTGAATTAATATAGCTAATATGATACTTCTGTATCATGTATTCTAGCCTTGAGCTACTAATTGATAAGCTACCAAAAGGAATAAAATTTAATAAACCATCTGAAATAATAATTAAGTTTTTGTTAGAATCATCATTTAGTATTGGTTTTAAAATCGTACTGTATAATTTAAACGTTTTTGAATTCAGGACAGATATATCAGAATCAGGATTGCTCAATAAATTATAACATTGAGTTATTAGTAGTTCTAGTTTTTTACTGTTCTTATGACGTATAATTTTTTTATCACTTTTACTTATTTTGAAGATGTAAATGTGTTTTTTCCCATAAAAAATATTCAATAATACACTTTGAGGAGCTAGTCTATTTTGCACTTCATTTACATTTACAACCTTTGAATTATACTTTAGGTCATAATAATTTTTATATTTTTTTTCAAATACATCAATCAATTTAAAATATGTTTCTTTTGTAGTATATAACTCATCTGTAATATTTGCATCAGAGGTATTTCTATATTTCTTTTCTAGATATGCAATTTTAGACTTTAGTCTTTTTTCTTCATTAATTAATGAGTCTGGTATTTTAGAAAACGAACTTGCTTTAATGCTTAAAAGAGATTCTAATAAAAAAGAACCTTTACTCTTTTCAGAGAATAAAAAAGCAGTCTCAATGTACTTTTTGTTGTTTGTTTTTTTGTGTAGAGTATATGCCGATTCTATGGCGTTTTCATAAAAAGGAAAGGCAAATTCACTTAATAGAAGTTTATCATTTGTAGATTTAAAGCTTGGTTTTAAGTCATCTAAAATCAAAGTAGCTTTATTTGATATCTCTAAAGCTGAATTTTCATTTTCTAGGGAGTTTTGTGTAATGGCTTTGTTTTTAAGAATTTTAAATAGAATAGTTTTATTAATAGCTGAAAGATTAAGTTCATTAGAAAATTCGTTTTCTGCTAAATTGAATTTTAGCAGTGCATTATCAAGGAAGTTATACTTTAGATTTAGCTCACCCATTTTGTTGTAAAGTTGTCCTATTTTAGAATGTTTTCTATTACTTATCATTGATTTTAAAAATACCATTGCACTATCGAGTTGAGTCTTAGCTAAAAGAAACTCTCCCTTCTTACTAAAAATAGTAGCTTGTATTTCATGATATTTGGAGGTGTATTTATTATCTTTTTCAATATGAGATTTTGCAATATTTAAAAAGATTTGTGCACTATCATTCTTTGACAAATTAGAGTAGTTCTCAGAAATATTAAATGCTGAAGTTATTATGCTGTTTTTGCTATTAATTTTTTTGTGAAAACGAAATGTCTTTAATAAATAAGCATTTGAGTTTTTGAAGTCCCCTTCTTTTTTTAGTACTTCAGCTAAGAGGTTATATATCGAGTATAGCAGATCTTTATTGTCTTTGTAGTGGGTGTTTAAAAATCGAATATTTTTTTTGTACAGGGCTTTTGCTCTATCGTATTTCCCTTCGTCTGTATACATTTTCCCTATACGGCTGTAAGCTACAGAAATTTCGAATTTATTATCTTCAGTAAGCAATTTCTCTGGAATTTTTGATGTATTTACTAAAATGTCATTGAAAAAAACTATTGCCGTTTCGTAATCATTCAAGATGTAATGATACACACCATGATAATAATTTAGATAGTTATAATAACTTAAAGTGTTTGAAAGCTTATCTATATATACTTTTTGACTAGAGAAAATAGAGTCTAATTGCCTTAAGGAACTATTAGCGGCATTAAAATCATAAGTATATAATGCAGCGTCATTAATCTTAAAAAGAGCCTCAATATAATCACTCCAATTTTTATTACTTTGCGATAGTTTTATTAACTTATTTGCATAAAAGTATACAGAATCCTTGTCCTTATAAGTGTTTTCCGTTGCTTTGTTTAATAGGTAAGTGGTTTGTTCCGAATACTTTGTTTGCGAATTAAGACTCAGGCTAAGTAGTATTATTACTATCGATGCCCGTTTAAAAACAAACATGGTATTGTTATTTAATTTTTATGTTAAAATCAACAAGTTTTCCCTCAAAGTTTAAAACCTTCAAGGAAACCTTATCGGTTAAAACTTCTTTAGTTTTAGGGTCTCTAATTTGTATTATGGTTTGATTATCTAGAGTTACTTTATCAGTAGGGTTTGTAGTCAATTTTACTTGTTTAAAGTTTTTATTAAATCTAAAATAGTTGAACTTAGAACAACAAATACCATCTGGGCAAGGTGGACAAATTCCTCCACCTATTTTACTGTCAAGACTAAGTAAAAATTTATTGGCATAACGTAATGCATTTTTTAGTTTTTCTTTTTCTTCGTCATTTAATTGGCCTGAATCCTCGTTAGATAATTTTTCTGAAATAATAATTTTTTCTTTTGTCAGATATGCAGCATATAAATTTTCGCTAGATATAGAATTTTCAGGAGTAATTACTATAAGATTTTCAGTTGAACAGTCTTTTTTACAATCGCATTTAGTTGAAGTGTTGCAAGAGTTAAATATAAAAAATGAAATGATAAAAATTAAAAAATGAGATTTCATAACAAGTTGGTTTTAAGTTTAATATAAGCTGTTTGGGTTCGTTATATAGTAAAGTTAATCTTTTTATTTAATTATTGATATGTTGATATAACAAATTAATTTTAAGACAGTTGTATAAAAAAAGCTCCAAACCTAAGTTTGAAGCTTTTTGAATATTTGTAACTACTTAGATTACTTTGGGTCTAAGATGTTGTTGACGCGTTCTAAAGCATCAGAAATATGTATTCTACTCATAGAATCTCCGCCACGAGCATTTCTTAATTGAGAACGTAGAGACTTTAATTCTGCTCTTACAACAGCCCTAATGTCAGATTGGCTAACATTTACTGTAGTGCCACCAAAGAAACGTCTAAACTGCGGTGGAATAGAAGGTTGTTCATTCTTCATGATATATTCCATACGCTCAATATAAGCACGCTGTAGATTACGTCTGTAGATGTCAATTTTCTGGCCAGAACGTAACTCACTAAATAAGCCACGACGTAATTCTTTCATCATGTCGTAGAGTCCATAAGCTTTATCTCCATTAACAGATTCGTTTTCAAGCAAACGTTGCATTCTTCCAAAATCCATCATATTGTTTAATGTACGTGTTTGGATACCTCTAACACGCTCAATATGACCAGCACTTTCAATTTTATTGAAAATGTTGTTGTCTAACATCCAGTCTGGAGTTGTAAACAATTGATCTTGTAAAAATTGCATTGCTTTTTTCTGATGATCATCAGCTACGTGAGTATATACAGCACCTTCTTGATCGTATGTTTTGTAGTATTCATAAACACCACCAATATTAGAAGCTACATGTCCCATGTAACGATTAAATTGTCCTAAAACTTGACCGTACATTGTGCCTAAGTCGCTATAATTTTTCCCATCTTCAGCAGTCCATTCTATTAGGTTAGGAACAATACGTTTTAAGTTTTTAATTCCGTATTCACTTGCTAAAACAGCATCATCACCTAAATCTTCTGTTTGAGAGCTTGGGTCAATAACACCAAATTGTTGTCTTCCAAAACGGTACATTGGGTCTCCTGCTTTTTCAAGAATCCAGCTATCTAAAGTTTTCTTTTCGTCTTCTGCAGTATTAGCTTCTAAAATAGGCCTGTAACCCCAATTAATAGCATACTTGTCATAAGGCCCAATATTTGGCATTAAAGCCACACCTTCATCTCCAGGTTGAGCCACGTAATTAAAACGTGCATAATCCATAATTGATGGTGCAGTACCATATTCTGCAGTAAAAGCAGGGTCACGTAATTTTTCAACTGGATACGCAACACTACTTCCCATATTATGAGGTAAGCCTAAAGTATGTCCTACTTCATGAGCAGATACAAAACGAATTAATCGTCCCATAACTTCATCTTTAAAAGCAACACCACGAGCATCAGGATTGATAGCAGCAGTTTGTACGAAGAACCAGTTACGTAATAATGTCATTACGTTGTGGTACCAGTTAATATCACTTTCTAAAATTTCTCCAGAACGTGGGTCACTTACATGAGGGCCATTGGCGTTAGGGATAGGTGATGCTAAATATCGTACAACAGAATAACGTACATCTTCTGGTGACCACTCTGGGTCTTCTTCTACAGTTGGTGGGTCTTTTGCAATAATTGCGTTTTTAAAACCTGCAGCTTCAAAAGCAACTTGCCAATCTTCAATACCTTGTTTGATGTATTTTTTCCATTGGTCAGGAGTGGCTCTGTCTATGTAGTAGACAATTTGTTTCTTAGGTTCAACTAATTCACCACGCTTAAATTTCTCAATATCCTCATCCTTAACCTCAAGTCTCCATCGATCTAAGTAACGTATAACTTTACTTTCTTGAGCATCTAAACCATAATCTGTTTGACCTCTACCAAACCACCCTACACGTTGATCAAAATTACGACGTTGCATAGGCACTTTAGGTAAAAGAATCATTGAGTTGTTAATCTCTAAAGAGATAGTTCCTGTACTTGAATTTGAAGGCGGACGACCAGCAATGTATGTTTTTACGTGTCTTGCTTCAATATTTTCAGGATAACTTTTTAAAGACTCAATGAATGATTTTTCAGAATCCACTCTTGATATTCTATAAGCTTGACGTCTTCCTTGCGGGAATCCCAAGGCTTTAACGTCCTTACTAAACATTGGCGTTACTTCAATTACTGTTTTTGTAGAATCTTTACTAAATGCTTTAATAGGAAACGCATAAAGAATTGGCTCAAAATTAGAGTTTACTACTGCTTCATGTACAGGTAAAGAATCAGCAGCAACAACTTGATGCGATACAACTCTTACTAGTACTTTTTTATCTTTCTTTTGCCAGCGTAATACTTGTGTGTTTTGCTTACCGCCACCAAAACCAATGCCGTTTGCAGTTTTTGCAATACGAGTTACCATTAGCATTTCTCTTTCGAAAAGAGAATCTGGAATTTCGTAAAAGAATTTCTCATCAATTTTATGAACGTCAAATAGACCCTTGTCTGTTTTTGCGTCTTTAGTAATAACCTTGTTATAAGGTTTGATAGCGTTTTTACCAGGTTTTTTCCCTGGAGGTTTTGCCATTGCACTTGCGCCAGTTTTTTTTGATTTACTTGCTTTTTTTGCAGTATCACAAGAGAAAACCAAAAACGCGCAAGCTACAAATAGTAGTTTAATGCGTAAATGTTTCAAAATAAGTTGGTTTTAAATTTCGCATGAAAATACACAAACAGATACTTTTTGGATAATTAGAAATGTTATTTAGTATTTATTTAACGCCACTTTATTTTTTAATTGGAGATAAACTTTAAAGCGATTTGTAAGTTTTAATAAACTCTTTTCGACATAATGTAAAAATTGATAAAAAATGAAAAAGATAATCAGCCTTTTTATAGTAATACTAACTTTTAATATGGTTAGTCAAGCGCAAGACTTAAATGTTATTGTGCCAGGAACTGCAAAAAACATTCCTGATGGATGGCACAAATTCACTTTTCAAGGTGCTAAATTTGATGTAGAAGTAAAAGCAGAAAGCCTAACAGAAGGAAACATCGTTTGGTTTGATCAATCTATATATTCAGGTACTCTAAAGGGTTATGATATCTCAGGAAATGGAACATATGTTTGGCCAAATAGAGAACGTTATGAAGGTGCGTTTAGAAACAACATGCGCCATGGAAAAGGAACCATGTTTTATAAAGATGGCTCCCGTCATTATGGCAAGTGGAAAAACAATAAAAAGAATGGTAAAGGTCAAGAATATAATAAAGCGGGCGAATTAATCAGAGACGGTATTTGGGAAAACGATGTCTTTGTAAAGTCGGCAAAAACTAAAAAAAAGAAAAGTTAAGTTAAAGTTGATTGTTAGTAAAAAGGCGCTATAGGTTTATCCACAGCGCCTTTTTTGTATATTTCATTTAAGCTTACAAAAGCTCTACAAAAAGGCCTTCATCTGTCTTTTCAACTTTGGTGACACCTAGTTTTCCAAGCCCTTTAATACCTTTATCCCAAGCCTTATTGCTTAAGCCAGATTTAGATTTTAAGTCGTTTAATCCCATTCGGTTTTCTGACTTTAATATTTCGAAAATTGTTTTTTCGTTATCATTCATTTCCACAGCTTTCTTTTCTGGTTTCATTTGTGGGAAGAACAATACTTCTTGTATAGATTGGTTGTTGGTTAAGAACATAATTAATCGGTCCATTCCAATGCCCATCCCAGAAGTTGGTGGCATACCATATTCTAAAGCACGCAAAAAATCAAAATCTATAAATTCTGTAGCTTCATCATCACCTTTTTGAGCTAGTTTTAATTGGTGCTCAAAACGCTCGCGTTGGTCTATTGGGTCATTAAGTTCTGAATATGCATTTGCAATTTCTTTACCGCAAACCATAAGCTCAAAACGTTCAGTTAATTCAGGATTATCACGATGCACTTTACAAAGCGGGCTCATTTCTTTTGGGTAATCTGTAATGAATGTTGGCTGAATGTAATTGCCTTCGCATTTTTCACCAAAAATTTCGTCGATGAGTTTTCCTTTACCCATAGTGTCATCAACATCGATATCCATGTCTTTAGCAGCAGTTCTAATTTCGTCTTCAGATTTATTATTAATATCAAAACCAGTGAATTCTAAAATAGAATCACGCATTGTAATGCGTTTATATGGTGCTTTAAAATCTACTTTATGCTCTCCAAAAGTGGCTTCTGTTGTTCCGTTTACGGCAGTTGCACAGTGTTCTAAAAGTTTTTCGCAGAAATCCATCATCCATTTGTAATCTTTGTATGCAACATAGATTTCCATGGCTGTAAATTCTGGATTGTGAGTTCTATCCATGCCTTCATTACGGAAGTTTTTAGAAAACTCATAAACACCATCAAAACCACCTACAATAAGACGTTTTAAGTATAATTCATTGGCAATACGCATGTATAGCGGAATGTCTAAACTATTGTGATGTGTTATAAATGGGCGTGCTGCTGCGCCACCAGGAATTGGTTGTAGAATTGGTGTTTCAACTTCAAAATAACCAGAGTCATTAAAGAAGTTTCGCATGGCATTAAATAACTTTGTACGCTTTACAAAAACTTCTTTTACATGTGGGTTTACTGCTAAATCTGCATAACGTTGACGGTAACGCATTTCAGGGTCGTTAAATTCATCAAAAGAATTACCTTCAGCATCTTGCTTTGGTAATGGTAATGGCTTTAAAGCTTTACTTAGTATAGTAAAATTCTTCACCATCACCGTTTTTTCACCAACTTGAGTAGTAAATAATTCGCCTTCAATGCCAATAAAATCTCCAATATCTAATAACTTTTTGTAAACATCATTATATAATGTTTTATCGTCACCAGTACAGATTTCATCTCTATTAAAATACACTTGTATGCGACCTTTGCTATCTTGAAGTTCTGCAAAAGATGCCTTTCCTTGAATACGTCTAGACATTAAGCGACCAGCAATAATAACCTGTTTACCTTCAGTGAAATCCTGTTTTATGTCTTTAGAGGTGTTGTTTACAGGGTATAAGTCTGCTGGGTATGGATTGATATCCATAGCTCTTAATTTTGCTAATTTGTCGCGTCTAACTAATTCTTGTTCTGAAAGCTGCATGTAGTATTTATAATAAATTTTTAGACTGCAAAATTAAGCTATTTATAGAAAGAAAAAAACAAAGACCCGCTATGAATATCTATAATCATAACGGGTCTTAAATATTTTGAAATCTTATTATTTCTTAGCAACTACATTGCCTTTGATTTTCAAAATTTTGTTACCATCTTTTGCATTAGACATAACCGTTATGGTTTTTGTGAAATTGCCTAATTTTTTTGTATCGTATTGTATCGTTAATTCACCAGACTCTCCAGGAGCAATTGCCTCTTTAGAGTATTTAGGCACAGTGCAACCGCAACTTGTTTTTACTTTAGAAATGATTAAAGGCGCATCTCCAGTGTTTTTAAACTTGAAGATTTTTTCGCCATTCTCATTCTGAAATACTGTACCGTAATCGATAATTTCAGATTCAAAAGCAATTGCAGCGTAAGCAAATTCATTGTTGTTTTTTGTTGGCGCCATGCTTAATAGACCAACGACAAATAATACTAAGAACGATGTGTTTAATGTTCGTTTCATGATAAAATGTTTTTAAATTAATACTGAGGCAAACATCAATTTTAATTTTGAAAATTTTAGAAAAAGGAAGGTTGAAATCGGTACTAGTACCTGGTTGAAATAATTTAACTACTTTTTAAACAGTGAGTTAACTTCGTCTCTAGATTGAACGTTTAGTTTTTTGTAAATGTTGTTTGTGTGCGTTTTTATGGTGCTTACACTTAAAAAAAGTGCTTCGGCAATATCTTTATTGCTTTTTTCTTGGAGTAAATGTTCTAAAACAACTTGTTCTTGCTTAGAGAGTTTGCCTTTCAATTCAGTTTTTCTATGTTGTTTGGATTTAATAAATCTTGAAATGAAAATAAGATTTATTAAAACTGATAATGCAAGCAAACCTGCAATGAGAAACGACCAATTAAAACCAGAGTCATTTTCTGAAGATTCTAGCATGAAGGAGTCTGAAGCTAATTCGTTATTATATTGTTTTGTATACGAAGCTTCAGGGTAATTTTCTCGAAGTCTAGATTTTAAGTTTTCGTAATAAGTGTTAGATTTTAAATCTTCAACATAATAGGCATGAAGGTCACTAGTTCTGTCAGATAAGTATGAATAAATATAAAGCTCTGCTAAAGGCTCATCGAGAGACTTCCCGAAATCTTGAAGCGTTTTAAACCATTTTTTGTTATTCAATTTTCGGTTGGCTTCACTTCTAAATTCGCCATAAGCAAAACGCATATCTGCTTTTAAAGAGTCTATACGGACAAATGCATTTGCTTTATCATTGGTAGAATTTATGTCACAGAATACCTGATTTTCAAATGAAAAAGGAAGCTTGAGCGTATCCTTATTATTTGCAATAAAAATAACCTCTTTGCTATCACTACAATGGCCATTAAAATGGTTGGCGTCTTGAGTTGCATCCGAGCATTTGTCAACATGTATGCGATAAATACGATTTTCTGTTTCTAGCATGTTGCCTTTAAATTCAAAATAACCAGTAGAATCCGCAGTAGTTTTTGCAATAATCTGTTCAGAATATACACCAGAAATTTTCCTGTAATCTTCAACAATAGAAAGATAAACAGAGTTTTGCCACTCGTTTGGTTCTATGTAACCCGAAAACGAATATTGTGCTTCTGCAAAAGACCAAAAACATATAAGTAGTACTGTGAGCTTTAATCTCATAAGACGAAACTAGTGATTTTTTTCAGAAATAATAGTATGCAATCTGTGATGTAACAATTTTAATCAAGTTGCGTCATACAAGTACATCAAATCAAAAAACAAAATTATGAGTTTCTGGAGAGTTCTTCTCGCTATTATTTGTCCGCCATTATCTGTTATTGGTAAAGGTTGTGGATCTATTCTTATTGTATTTTTATTATGGCTATGTGGCTGGGTGCCAGGTGTCATTGCAGCATTGGTTATTTTGAATAACCCTGAACGATAATATCGTATCTTTGTATCACTAATTTAATCTACATAAAAATGAAAAATTTTATTGCATGCTTGGTGTTTCTGAGCTTATTGACCAGTTGTAATGTTACTGAAACAGTTGTATTTACTGAAGATGGTTCAGGTGAGTTTTTAGTAAGCTATGATATGAGCGAAATAATGGCCCAGATGGAAGATGCTATGGGTGGAGGTGCTGATGATTCTGAAAAGAAAGAACCAGGAGAAGTTATGGATACAACTATGGTTTTTGCAGATATTATGGAGACTTACAAAGATAGTGTTGCTGCTCTGCCTGAAGAACAACGTTTAGCTATGGAATATGTGAAAGATATGTATATGACCATGCAAATGGATGAAGATGCGGGTAAAATGAATATGGGTATTGGTATGAAATTTAATTCTATCAGTGATTTAAAAGACATTCAAAACAAAATCAAAAAAGCGCAGAGTTTAAACTCTCAGAGTGGACAAGTAGATATGATGAAAAGTCAGACGCCTTTGGGTGCTTTGTCTGGAAGTGATGATAATGTTGATTATAATTATTCTGATACCATGTTCTCTAGAACAACAACTATAGCTGAAAAAACAGAAGAAGAATTGGAGGAATTAAATTCTCTTTTTGAGGGAGAAGATGAAACAGATAAAGAGTTTATGCAATATTTTGAAGCATCATATTACACCGTAAAATTGGTGTTTCCTAAGCGCGTAAAATCTGCAAATGTAGAAGATGCTGTTATATCTGAAGATGGAAAAACAGTGACCTACAAAACTAGTTGGATGAATTATATTAAAAATCCAAAATCTTTAGATGTCGCTGTAACATTCTATGAATAAAATCATAAAACTTGAAGATTTAGGCTCTAAAGATTTTAAAGCTACTTGGGATTATCAAGAACAGCTTTTTAAAACTATTTTAGATACTAAAATTAAAAATAGGCGTGAAGATGCAGGCTTACAAACAAATAATCACTTTTTGTTTGTAGAGCATCCTCATGTTTATACTTTGGGCAAAAGTGGAGATTTGTCTAACTTATTACTTTCTGAAGCGCAACTCACTGAAAAAGGAGCCACTTTTCATAAGATTAACCGTGGCGGTGATATTACTTATCACGGACCTGGTCAGATAGTTGGTTATCCTATTCTGGATTTGGATAACTTCTTTACAGATATTCATAAATATCTACGTTTTCTGGAAGAATGCATGATTCTTACACTAGCAGAATATGGTTTAAAAACTGAGCGTAGCCCCGGAGAAACAGGTGTTTGGTTAGATGTAGGCACACCATTTGCTCGTAAGATTTGCGCTTTAGGGGTACGTGCTAGTCGATGGGTTACAATGCATGGTTTTGCATTAAATGTCAATGCGGATTTGGGTTATTTTGACAATATTATACCATGCGGAATCAGAGGAAAAGCTGTTACGTCTCTAAATGTAGAATTAGGAGTCGATAACGTAGATGAAGCCGAAGTGAAATCTAAGATTTTAAAGCATTTTACAACGCTTTTTGAGGCGGAATTTGTAATTAATTAATACTATTTACACGTATTATTACATATGTCAATGGTTCTTGTAATGTCATCTAACCTGTAATTGCTACTCTCAATTTCTTTTAATAGACTTGGGCATTTGTTAAAGTATTTCAGGCTTAATTCTCTATGATTTTTTTTGAATAGATATTTTGATGGTCTTAGTTTTCTAACAACATCACTCTCTTCATCGCTGAAGTAGTACAGCTTTAAATCATGAAAGAGATATGGATTAAAAGCCTTCTTAGTGTATGCTTGTGCTTTCCTTTTAGGGAAAGTTGTGCTTCTTTCTGTAGTAATTGGGTTAGTATTTAAGCCTTTCCTTTTTGTAGAATTTGATATGAGATATAAGTCAATTTTACCAGTGCTTACTAATCTTAACAATCTAGCACGCTTATCTTCTTTCTTTAGAAATTTATAATCAAAATGTACAATGTCTCCATTTTCTTTGATGTCTACGGATTTGATTGAAAGGTCGTTATAGGTTTTGATATGTTTATCACCATCTCTAGTAAAATGCACATCATTATCTTTTATATAGCCATAGCCCCTAAAAGTTGAGCCATTTTTAAGATGCACAAGCATAGGCATCTTTTCAGATTCCATGTCAATCATATAGTCACTACTCATTTGAGCGTTGACCATAAATGGCAAGCTTAAAATAAACGAGAGCATCAAGTACTTTACTATTATATTCATGGGGTTCTATGTAAATAGATTAACTAATTAGAGAGTAATGTAGCAATTAATTCAAATTATTAAATACAAATTAGATGAGGTGTTCATTTATAGGGTTGTACTCTAATTTGTATTGGTAAAAACTACTTGTAGATGTATATTATTTTATCTTCTTCTATCCAGTTTTTAAGTTCTGCAATGCTTGATGCTATGGTATCATCACTGTAATTGTTTTTACTATCAATTTCCACAAGGTTATCCTTTGATTTTACTTCAAGTTTATTGTATATAATACCTAGTTTGTTTGTGTTAATATTTACAACTTTAAATATTGAATAATTATCACTTTCTGTTTTAAAATCAAACTTTTGATTGATTTCTAAGAAATCTACTTGATTAAGCATTCGTTGATTTCCATTAGAGGTGAAAATATTATATGCTAAGGGTATTATAATAAGTGCTAGTAATCCGCTAAACGTCCAAATTGGTAATATTTTCTTCTTTTTGTATGGTCTATAAGCCTCTTGTAGCTCTTTAGTTAAATCTTTTTCATTTGCTGAGAACTTACATCTAACACATTCATATTTTGTCCAATATTTATAAGTAAAAATAGGTATGTAAAGAATGTAAAAATACTTGAGATATCTGTTTACAAATGTTTGTCCTTTTTCCTTACAATTATGACAAGTAATGTTCTTAGGTCTTTTGGAGTCATATTTTATAGGCGCACTTCCGTAATTATATATAAACATAATCTTTTAACTCTTTATAGTATTTAATTTGACTTTTTCTGTTTGGTTTATAAGACCTACATCGATATTGAGTTTTCCATTTTCTCGCTTTGCTGCATAAATAAATTTTTCGCCCCAAAATAATTCATCTGCTTTATAAGATGTTCTTGAATATACTGGTACAGAAGAGGATTCATCAAAAGCTTTTAGCATTACAATAAATTCTGCATCTTTAATTAATAAATCTTCTTTAGATAAGTCATGCATTGGACTTTCCTTATCGATAGGGTGCACAAGTGTCCACATTGCTGGGAAAAACATGACTTTCTTTCGTTCTAACTCTAGATTGTAAAAATTTCTTAAGTCAGAATCATCTCGCTTTACAGAAAGACTTACATTAATTTCGACTTCTAACAATTGGTTTTTCTGAGGGTTTACAACTCTAAACATAAAGCCGTTGATGTTTCGATAAGGAGCAATTACAGCCTTATCACTGTACTTAATTTTAGTATTTGGTTTAGAAAAACGTCCATAAAGTAAACCTGTTGCTAAGGCAAATGATAATAAACCGAGCATGGACTCAATAGCAGCTACAATATTGGCAGCCAATCCCAAAGGTGCTACACGACCATAGCCCAAAGTTGTTATGGTTTGTGCACTAAAAAAGAAAGCTTCCATGTACTGCTCAAAAGGAGTCAAGCCTTTTGTACCTGTCAAATGTTCTACGCCAATAATGCTATAAATAGTAGCAAATAATAGGTTAACGATAAAATACCCAAGTATTATAAGACCAAAGAAGCGTGACCACTTCATTGTTACAAGCGAGTGAAAGAAATTTAGACGTTCAAAGAATGGTATATTGGTCTTTGAGATGTTAAAAGTGCCATCTTTATTTAAAGCACGATATCCATTTGAAGACGATTTTTCGCCTAAACCAAAATCATTAAATTTCTCTTTTTTGTGTTTTGCCATTGTTTCTCGAAAGTACAGAAAAAGAATGACATTTAATGTCTAATTCTCGGCGTTAAAAAACACTTTATAGAAATGCATTTTCTTCTCGTCGTCGTAACCGCGTTCTAAATATTCTGCAGAAGCATCTGGGGCATCTACATCTAGTTTTATTTGAATATTAGTATCGAGTTTAATTTCGGTTTTTATCTTTTGTTTTTGCTTTTTTAAAGCAATTTCAGAGACATCAAATTGATTTCTAATTAAAACACTATTGTTAGTTTCATAAGCTTTCTTGTAATCCTCAAACTGTCTTATTTGATCTTCAGATTCAAAAACATCTTCTTTAAAAGTTTCGATGTTTACAATTTCATTTTCTTTAAAAAAGTCTACAGTTTTTGCCAAAAAATTACTTTGTTCTTGACCGCCAAAATTGGAATGCAAGACGTCTTTAGAAAACTCTCTGCAGAGCTCAATATAGTTTTTGGTGTGTTGGTTGCTGTCATCTGGATATTTTATATTGAGAAAGCTATTAATCCAGTATTGGGCGTCGTAATTGTTGTTGTCTACGCTAAGTACAATTTTGCCTTCCATATCAGAGGTATTCAAAATTAAACAGCCTTTGTCTACCTTTTTTGTTTGTATGCCTTTTTGTACCAAAATATCATAGCTATTTTGCTCTAAATAGGTTTGAAAAAACTCCGTTTTATTCTCAATTTTAAAGACGCCAACAGCATCTGTAAAATAGTCTTGATATTGTATGTTTTCAAAATGACAAACCATAACATCACCAGTTTTTATTTGTGCAGAATTACTTTGCTCAAATAAATGAGTAACTATATGTTTTGATATATCTATAAAGTCACCTTCTTCAGAAAATAATTGCTCGCTGTAAGTGTTAATTTCATTAAGGTTAACGTCTGAGTGGTGATTAAAACGATAAGTCTCTGATATGCTAACAAAAGGCTTTAGTAGGTATGGTAAAATTAGTTGATATGTAGCTTCATCAAAATGAACAGCAGCATCAGAAAATGCATTTTTTGTACCATTGAATTTGTTTCCAACTTTATGGATAATTAAGTTTTTTATTGAAGCTTTTTGGCGTTTAATCATGAGTGCAATTCGTCTAAAAATTAACGAATTACAATAGTACAAAATTAGGTGTCAAATTGTGGGTAAAAAATCAATTCATTTTATAGACAGTAATTGTTTTGTCATCACTTTGAGTGATGAGTTCCAAACCACGTCTATTGTCTAGATTTTGTAGTTCTGCGGATGCTGTACCAAATACTGGAAAATTTGGTAAAAGTTTTGCTTGACTATCAAAAACATATACTTTTTTAGATTGTAAATCTGTAGTTGTAACGTAAATTTTGTCTTGTAAATAGAAGATTTTTGGAGTTGTATAATTGCCAAAATCTAAATCTACAATTAGACTTTTAATTTTTAGTCTATTTTCTTTTGACGCAACTAGAGTTTTACTTGTAGTTTTAAGTTTTGTATTAGCACCTAGACCAATAGCCTTTATGTTAATTCGCCCTTTTGTGTCAACTTGCACTAGCTGTCCTTTTTTGTTAAGTGATGTGAATTTGTTTTGATAAAGAAAAATTGAATTTTCTGAAAAATCTATGTTGCTATTAATCTTTATACGTTCTTGACCTTGACGATTTAATATTTCAAGTTTTTGACCTTGAGAAAAGACAATGTAATCTTTGCTTCCAATTCTAAAATGTTTTGGTTGAGAACTTATGGGATTTGATGCTTTTTTGTATTTAAATCCATTAACACGTTTTGCATTGGTGTCATACATCAACAACGATTTACCTTGTGTCACCAAAAGACGATAATTTTTGCGGTTATCGTAATCAAATATTGATAGTGGTTGGGTTATAACGTCATTAAATTTCATTGGAAAGGGACCAACATCTTTACCATTTCTGTCAATAACATATACTCGGCTTTGAGTTGCAAACGCTAATTGTAGCCTTCCGTTTTTGTAAATATCAATTTGCTTTATTTTTCCAAGAACTGAGCTATTGAGTTGTTTTTTCCAAAGAATACGTCCACCACTAGAAATAAGGTAAAGATTGTTAGCAATATCTTGCGCAACAATCTCATGAGTGTTATTTCTGTGGTTTTTTACCGTTTGCGGTTGTATTAGTATTTCTAATGGTAATTTTACAGTAAAGTCTTCTGTTACAGAATTACTTGCAGCGCGTTTTTTGTACTTAGAAAGAACACCGTTGATGTGCGCAAAATCTGTATCATATGCATATTGCACAACGTTTGCATTATAACCTTTTGCACCTCGGTCTAAAAATTCATATAAACCTTCACCATCTTTATACACTAAGTAAGATGATTCATTTGCTAAATTATTGTTTATGCTTTTGTACTTGTCAGAATTAGATAAGGTTTGGTTATTTAACTTATTAGAGATAATGTTTTTAAGTGTTTCAACATTATCTGAGAAGACGACAAAACTTTCATAAATAAAACCAAAAGAGGCATTATCTAGATTTATAAAAGGTTTTAGAGAGTTATTAAAAACATTTGGACTGTCAAAATTAAAAACTGAAATACCTTTATAAATTTCTTTAATTGAGTTTGTATTTAATGATTCTTTAATCAAGCTTTCGTCAAGTGCTTTAATGGTAATAGCCTTGCCTGTATTAGTTTCTACTAACGCAATTTCGTTTGAAGAACTTAAAAAATTGGGAATTGAATCTTTGGAAGAGAGATTTATATGTGAAAGGTTTTCAGAAAAAACTGTAAAATCATCAAAGGCAATACGAGTTACAGCTTTTGAATTGGCAGGAATTATCTCAGAAAGTTTAAACTCTTGAGGAATAGTGTTTTTGAAGACGTTTATTTGAAAAAGACTATCTGAACTTTTGGTAATGCCATTGAATGTAATCGTATTAGGTTCTACATTAATATCTATAATGTCATATTTAGATGAAAGACTATCTTTTAATAGTAATGCGTTTTTGGCTTTGTTTTTAAAAACTACAAACCCTAAGTTTTTGTCGTTAGAAGTTAGGAGTAAGTTTTTTAACTCATGATTACCTTCTTTTTTAGCCTCTTTAACAAGTTTTAGATTATAAGAACCAAAGAATAGACTATCAATAATTCTATGATAAAGTGTATCCTTATTATATATAGTCTTATAAATATTGTTTTTTTGGTTTTTGTGAGTAATTATATTTAATGTAGAATCTTTTCTTATTAAAGATTCAGAATATTTAGTAATGTAAATGGAGCTGCTATCCGATATACATATATATAAAGGAGAGGTAATATCTAAAATGTCAGTTTTATTTAAAAGCGAATCTATTTGTATTTCAGGAAAAGGGGAATTACTACTTGAAAGTGTTTTAAAATCATTAAGTGCATTTACCTTTATAATAGTATGACTAGATTTTGGAATGATATCCGCAATAGCTGTTTTGGTTTTATAGCGTCCGGAACAGGAAAAGAAAACGGAAGCTAGAATAATATAAAGGAAGGATTTTTTCATTCAAGGATTAATTTTTTACAAATATATTAAGACTCATAAATCTAATTGGTATTGTTCGGAAAGTAAACGGAAAGATTTGCGATGGTATTTTGTGATGCCATATTTTTTTATAGCTTCTCTATGTTCTTTTGTTGGGTAGCCTTTATTTTTTTTCCAATTATACATTGGGAATTCTTCATGAATCCTATCCATATACAAATCTCTATATGTTTTTGCCAAAACTGATGCTGCAGCTATGCTAAGATATTTGCTGTCACCTTTAATTATAGTTTGATGGGGAATTGTTTTATAGGGTTTAAATCGATTCCCATCTACAATTATAAAGTTCGGTTCAGGTTTTAATTTTGCTATGGATTGCTGCATAGCTTTAATTGAAGCATTTAATATGTTAATAGTATCAATCTCTTTTTGGAAGACATGGGCAACACCAAATGACAAAGCTTCAGATTCGATAATTGGTTTTAGTTGAAAGCGTTTTTTTTCGGATAATTGCTTTGAATCATTAAGTATATTGTTCTGGAAACTAGGTTCTAGTATAACAGCAGCAGCAGTTACTGGACCAGCAAGACAGCCACGACCAGCTTCGTCAGTTCCGCACTCTAATTCCTCTTTTGAATATTGAATTATTAAATTCATAATTATAAGAATTGAAAAATACATTCAATTATCAAAAAATCAATATATACTGTAAGTATTTTTTTATTCTACAATAGAATAAATCGGATATTGCTGTATTATTAAGTTTTATGCGCCTTCCTTTAACATTTTTTTATGCTATTCCCTTGGATTTTTAATATTTTATTATGATGTTTGCGGAAGACTAACTCAAATAATTGTTTTATGAAATTAAAGTTAACATGGTTATTAACGCTGTTTATGGCGTTTGTAATGCAGCTTTCTTTTGGACAAGAGAAAGACATTACGGGTACAGTTACTGCAGCTTCGGATGGTTTACCATTGCCAGGAGTAAATGTAATTGTTAAAGGTACTGCAAGAGGTACACAAACAGACTTTGATGGAAAGTATTCTATCAAAGCAAAATCAGGAGAAGTTATTGTCTTCTCATTCGTTAGTATGAAGACTACCGAAAGAACAGTTGGCGCTGGAAGTGTAATTGATTTGGCTATGGCTGATGATGTTGCATCTTTAGACGAGGTTGTTATTACTGGATACACAACAACAACAAAAGCAAAGTCAAGTGTTGCTACAGTTAGAGTATCAAGTGAAACAATCGAGAATAGACCAAACGCAAGTTTTGTTCAGACATTATCAGGACAAGTTCCAGGTCTGAATATTACAACTAGTAGTGGTCAGCCAGGTGGTAACTCTTTAGTGCAGTTACGTGGTGTATCTTCTATTAATGGTAACACTGAGCCTTTATTCATTATTGATGGTGCTCCTGTAGATGAAGACAACTTCCGTTCTTTAAACCCTCAGGACATTCAATCTATTGATGTACTTAAGGATGCTGGTGCAACTGCTATATATGGTAACAGAGGTGCAAATGGTGTAATCGTTATTAAAACAAGACAAGGTAATTTTGGTCAAGGACTTAAGATTAACTATAATGGTTTTGTTTCTTACAGTACTTTACAGGACAACGATTATAACGCAATGACATCTCAGCAGTTATTAACTTATGAAAGAGACAGAGGTAACGGTGCTGGTGCTGGTAACAGTTCTAGTGTATTTAACCCTGGAGCTGGTACACCATTAACAGATGCGCAAATTGCAGCTGCTCCAAACTTTAGTTGGAGAGATTTCTTTTTCCGTACAGGTGTAACACAAAGTCATACAGTGTCATTATCTAGTGGTAGTGAAAAGACAACTCAATTTACATCATTTGGTTTTCAAGATACTGAAGGTATATTACAGGGAAGTGATTTGAAACGTTTCAATATTCGTTCTAACGTTAGTGGTAAGTCAAGTAACGAAAAGTTTACTTACGGTACTAACTTAACGCTTAACTATTCTAAGTCTAACGAGCCAAATAGTATTGGTTCTGGAGCAATTAACCGTAACTATGTATTAGGGGCTTTCGTCTCAGTACCTTATGTTACTGCAGATGACTATACAAATGGTGCAGCATTATTATCACCATTATCGTTTACAAACACTCCACTTTTCTTATTAGACCGTTTAAATACGTATACAAGATTTGATGAAGAGGTTAAAATTGTAGCAAGTGCAAACTTTAACTACAAGTTAACGGATTGGTTAAGTGCTAATGTAGTAATGGCAGCTGATTATCAAGCAGAGTCTTTTACAAGAGCAGAAGGACCAACTTCTTTTAACGCTTTATTATTTGGTGGTGCTGAGAATCCTACTTCTGGTTTCCAACAACAAGCTTCGAATAGAGCTTTTACATACAACCAAGTAACATCTTTGAATGCTAACAAGTCATTTGGAAAGCATACAGTAGATGTAGGTTTATACACGGAGTACTTTAAAGGTCACTTCAGAACATTTGGATATTTTGCTAATGGTTTAAACCCAGCAACATTCTCTCCTGGAGATGGTAGTGGATTAGTGCCTCAAGCAAACGGATTATTTAATGATGAAGCTACGGCTAACATCTTAAACTCTGGTTTATTCTCTTATTTTGGTTCTGCTGATTGGGATTACGATACTAAGTATGGTTTTAGTGCTACAGTTAGACGTGATGCTTCTTTCCGTTTTGCAGGTTCTAACAGATGGGCAACTTTTTACTCAGTTGCAGGTCGTTGGAATATCTCAAACGAAAGCTTTATGGATGGTTCTGATATTAACAACTTAAAATTAAGAGCATCTTATGGTACTGCAGGTAACCAGGATATTACTGGTGGTGGTGTATTTGGTTCTCCAGATTTAACTGAAGATTTCTTTAATACGGCATCAGGATATGGAAACTTGCCTTCTATCGCATTAGCACAAATAGGTAACCGTGATTTATCATGGGAAACTATTACTCAATTAAATATTGGTGTTGATTTCGGTGTATGGGATAACAAGTTAAGAGGTAGTATCGATTGGTACGAAAGAGAGACTAGTGATTTATTCCAGTCTACTCCATTATCTGCTGTAACAGGATTTACTCAATTAAATGCAAATACTGGTTTATTATATAACAGAGGTATTGATTTTCAAGTTAATTACGATGTATTCAGACCTAAGTCTGAAGGCGGATTTGGTATGACAGTAGGAGTTGTAGGTAACTACAATGAAACTGAATTAGAAGAGATACCTAATGCACAAGGAGAAATTATAGGTCTTGGTCGTAACGGAGGAATCCTTAGAGAATACTTTACTTTACGTTATGCAGGTATTAACCCAGCAACTGGTAACTTATTATACTTAGATGCTAATGGTAATACAACTGAAAACCCTAATGCTGATACAGATAGAGTTTGGATTGGTAAAAACATTGTTCCAGATTGGAATGGTAGTTTTAACTTAGATTTAGACTATAAAGGTTTCTTCTTAACTACACAGTGGAACTATGTATTAGGAGTTGATAGATTTGATAATGATTATGCAGATTTAGTTGATCCTACTGCAGTAGGACAGTTTAACTTATCTACTGATATTTTAAGAGCTTGGCAACAACCGGGTGATATTACTGATCAACCAAGATTTAATGCCTCTAACTTAAATTCATTCCCTAACTCTGATAGATTCTTGAGAAGTGCGGACTATTTAAGATTACGTTTTGCTAGTTTTGGATATTCTTTCTCTCAAGACGTACTTGAGAATACTGGTCTTACAAATGCTAGAGTATTCTTAAACGGTGAGAATTTATTAACATTTACTGAGTGGAGAGGATTTGATCCTGAAACAAGAAGTAATGGTTCTAGACAATATCCAACACCAAAAACTATATCTTTCGGATTAGAATTAGGATTTTAAAAAAAAAGTAACATGAAAAAAATAAATAAAATAATTTTTGTCGGGCTCTTAGCATTGCTAATGGGTTGTAACGACGCAATAGACATTAGACAGGTTGGTCGTTTAGATGCTGCCAATGCTTTCCAGACTGTAGCAGATTTACAGAGTGGTTTGTTAGCTGTCTACGCTCAGGTAGATACTACGCCTGAAATAGCACTTTCATCAAATTTCACAGATGAGATAGCTGTAGGGTTTGACTCAGGAGGTCAAGGTTTTGCACTATATGATTTCGTATTAAATGCGGGTAGTGTAGCTGCGTCTAACTTCTGGGTACGTAACTTTAGAGTAAACAACAGAGCAACTGTACTTATCGAAGCTGCTGCTAACATCACACCAACTGCTGCAGAGCAAGCGGATTATGATAACCTATTAGCACAGGCTCACTTTATCAGAGCATTTGCTAACTTTGAGATGCTAATATATTTTAGCCCAGATCCAACGGATGATGCAACATTAGCTGTACCAGTTATTGATTTTATAGCACCATTAACAATCCAGCCGTTAAGAAACACAACTGGAGAGGTATGGGATTACATCAATGATGATTTAGTAATAGCTCAAGCAGGTATTATTGACCAGTCAAATTCTACATTTGTATCTCGAGATGCAATTAACGCGATGAGAGCAAGAATGGCTTTAACACGAGGAGATTATCCTACTGCAGAGAGTTTAGCAAGTTCATTACTTGGTAGTTATGGTTTAGCAGATAGAACACAATACCAAAACATGTGGTTAGATACAGATTTCACTGAG
>SHBX01000018.1 GCA_004211785.1 Winogradskyella sp. | reverse complement strand
CCATGTCTTTTTTGTTCACCGTGATTTTGCCTTTTCCTTTAGCAACGTACACACGAGCAACAGCCGTCTTTCTACGGCCAATTTTGTGAATTACTTCCATTAGTTAATTTCGTTTAAATTAATTGCTTTAGGCTTCTGCGCTTCGTGAGCGTGTTCAGTACCTGAAACAACTGTTAAGTTTCTAAAAAGAACTGCTCCTAATTTGTTTTTAGGTAACATTCCTTTTACTGACTTTTCTACTAATCTGCTTGGGTCTTTCTCAAACAATTCAGTAGCTGTCAGGCTTCTTTGTCCACCTGGATAACCTGTATGACGGATATAACTTTTATCTGTCCACTTGTTACCAGTTAAGTTGATTTTTTCTGCATTAACAACAATTACATTGTCACCGCAATCAACGTGTGGCGTAAAATTAGGTTTGTGCTTACCTCTTAAAAGTATTGCTACTCTTGAAGCTAAGCGACCTAAAGTTTGTCCTTCAGCATCAACTAAAACCCACTCCTTATTAACGGTAGCTTTGTTAGCAGAAACTGTTTTGTAGCTTAATGTATCCACACTAATTTGATTTATTTTGTACCACTATGATACAATTGATTAAACATTCCTCTTCCGAAAAAGAGTTTGCAAATTTACGATAACTTATTGGATTGACAAACCCTTGCTAATGTTTTTTTAAGCTGAAAATCAACGGGTTTGATTTGAGATTATTTTTTAGATGTGTCTTTGTATAAATACAACGCAAATAATTTTAAGAAAAGTGTAACACTAGCGCTTTTACAAAGTCTTTAACTTGTGTCCAACTATCAATCAATCACAGAATGAAATCTATTTTAGTTTATGCTTTTTTATGCGTCTTTTCTTTTACAATACATGCACAAGAATCTGAAAGCACTAAAATTCCAAAACGGATATATACCACTAAGCCTGTAAAGCAAAATCCACCTACTATTGATGGACTGTTAAATGATGAAGCATGGGATGCTGTAGAATGGGCAACAGATTATACCGAGTTTCAACCTGATGTTGGTACGCCACCAACAGAGCAAACCAAGATGAAGATTGTCTATGACGACAAAAACCTTTATGTCGCCTTTAAGTGTTACCAAAAAGATCCAAATACTATTGAGAAGCGAATGGGACGTCGAGATGATTTTCCAGGAGACTGGGTTGAAATTAATTTAGGCAGCTATAATGATGATAGGACAGGGTTTTCTTTTACTATTTCTGCTTCGGGAGTAAAAGGCGATGAGTTTATTTCTAATAATGGAAATTTTGATTCGAGTTGGAATCCTATTTGGTATACAGATACTAATATAGATGCAGAAGGCTGGACTGCCGAAATGCGTATACCATTAAGTCAATTGCGTTTCGGAAACGAAGAAGAGCAAATTTGGGGCTTGCAATCTACGAGACGTTATTTTAATAATGAGGAGCGTTCTACTTGGCAACCATTAGAAGCTAATCCGCCAGGTTGGGTTAGTGAGTTTGGTGAGTTAAGAGGACTTATTGGGCTAAAACCTCAAAAACAATTAGAAATTCAGCCTTATACCGTCGCACAATTAGATACTTATGAAGCACAAGCAGGAAATCCCTTTAGAGATGGAAGTGATGCTAAAATAACAGGTGGTTTAGATGCAAAAATTGGGATTACAAATGATTTGACTTTAGACTTAACGATTAATCCAGACTTTGGTCAGGTAGATGCAGATCCTGGAGCCATAGCTTTAGACGGATTTGAGATTTTCTTTCAGGAGCGTCGTCCTTTTTTTGTAGAAAATAAAAACGTATTCGATTTTAGGCTTGGCGGCGGTGCAGATAATGTTTTTTTCTCAAGACGTATAGGAAGGACACCTCAAGGTTTTACCACAGCAAATAGTGAACTTGGAGAATATGAAGATATTCCAAATTTTAGCACAATTCTTGGTGCAGCAAAATTCAGCGGTAAAACTAAAGACGGATGGGCAATTGGTGTTTTAGAGAGTATAACAGCTAAAGAATTCGCCGAAATAAAATTAGATGAGCGACCAGATGTTATTAATGGTTTGCCACAAGTAGGAGAAGAACGAGAAGAATTAGTAGAGCCTTTTACCAATTATTTTGTCACACGTGTTCAAAAAGATTTCAATGATAGGAATAGTTATATAGGCGGAATTTTTACAGCTACAAACAGAAATATAGAAGATAGTGTAAATTTTTTACATAAATCTGCATATTCTGGAGGGTTAGATTTTAGACACAATTGGAAAAACAGAACGTATTACCTTCAAGGAAATTTTACATTAAGCAACGTAAATGGAACTCCTGAAGCTATTGCCCGAACACAAGCGTCAATTACACATTTATTTCAACGAGTAGATGCAGATCATGTGGATTTTGACCCAACTCGAACATCGTTAACTGGAACTGGCGGTCAACTAGAATTCGGAAAAGGCGGAAATGGAAATTGGAACTATAATGTTGGTGCTAATTGGAAATCACCCGAGTTAGAACTTAACGATATCGGTTTTTTACGTCAAGCAGATGATATACGCCAATTTGCAAATGTAACGCGCTTATTTAATAAACCTACCAGCTGGTATCGAAGAGCTAACCTAAGAGCAAGTCTTACATCAGCTTTTGACTTTCAGGGGAATTATAATAGAATACAATATGAAGGGCGTGGCGAAATTAATTATACTAACAATTGGTTTACAGAATTTGGCGGTGCTCATAAACCTCGCATTTTTACAAATTCCTTTTTGCGTGGTGGACCACGTTGGCGTTATAATGAGGAGAATTTCTATTACTTTTTTGCAGGCACAGATCAACGAAAAAAACTTAGTGTTATAGCGGGTTATGTTAATTCCCAAGCTAAGCAAGATAACTTTAGTTTAGATAGATTTGAGCTACGGTTTAGATACCAACCTCTAAACGCACTAAGTCTTTCTTTAGAAACGCAATACGATAAAAACCCAAGTAAAACTCAGTATGTAACCCAGCGTGATTTTGGAAATCAAAGACGTTATATTTTAGGTAATATCAATCAAGAAACTTTAAGTGCTACGTTGAGAGTTAATTATAATATTAATCCAAATTTGACAATTCAATATTATGGACAACCTTTTATTTTCAAAGCAGACTTTAGCAATTTCAATTTGGTGAATAATGCAACTGCAGAAGATTTAAATGATCGTATAACTTATTTTGATAGTAATCAAATTTCTTTTTCAAATAATATTTATAGTATTGATGAAGATAGAAATGGTAGTACGGATTACACGTTTGGAAATCCAGATTTTGCGTTTGTTCAGTTTAGATCTAATTTAGTTTTGCGCTGGGAATACATACCTGGTTCGGAAATATTTTTGGTATGGTCGCAAGGCGTTACAGGTCTTGGAGATGTTAATAATGATTTTGGAAGTATTATAGATAATCAACTTCTTAATGCAAAACCAGAAAACACATTTTTAATTAAAGCAACCTATAGATTTGTGCTTTAACTAAAACGCATTTTTTCTTATGGTGTCTAACTCTTCAAAAGAGAAGACGTTTGCAGCTGCAAGTTTTTCAAATTCGTTTGTAACTGTTGCATCAAAGAGTATTAAATCATCAGTATTAATGGTCAGTTTTATACCATGGTCAAATAATTGACGTAATGGATGCTCTTTTAAATCGCTTACTGCACCAAGCAATACATTACTTGTAGGACAAATATTAAGACGAATATTATTTTTAGCAATTAAATCCATCGTAGCTTCTGAATCCACAGCACGGATACCGTGTTGTAATTCGTCGGGATTAAAAAGTTTTATGCTGTAATCTATACTCTCATAATTAGAGAACTCGCCTATATGGACTTTAGTTTTTAAACCTAAATCTTTTGCCATATCATAAAATCTAACAAAAGGGTTAAGGTCTTTGCCAACTTCTTGACCGTATAAGTCTACAGCATTAAAAACACCACTTTCAATACACTTAACGCCATTAGAATAGACTTTTTCTATTTCTAAATCTTTATTGACGCCTAAGTCTGGTTTAAATTCTATTTGAGATTTATACTTCTCTTTCAAGCTACGAGTGACGTCAATAACCTGATCTATAGAATTATTAAAAAATCGAGCCAAATTAAGATCCACACTGGCTTCGAGTAAAGTGACATTGTCTTCAATTGCACTTTCAATAGCTATTTCCATGAAATTTACAACGTCTTTGCCGGTAACCATAATAGTATTTAGGTGGCCGTATATAAAATCTATCATTCCGGTTAAACCATTATAGCTTTTTGGAAAGTTTAGATTTGCTTCAGGATATCTATCAATAAATTTTTGTTGAGAACCACCAAGATGCAAATGATTATGTACATCTGCTTTTGGTAATTTAAAAAAGATCTCTCTTATGTCGTTTGCATCCATATTTCAGACTTTATCTTAAAGGAATACTTTTAACACACTTGTTAGAATTATAGCAAGTAAAATTGCCAATCCATAAGCTAAAAACCGTAAAGACTTGTTTACGTATTTAAACTTAACGCCTGATATTTTTGCGTGTATATATATTTGCTGTCCTAGCTGTTCGTAACGTTCTTCAATATCTATACTAGTTTCGTAAAATGTTTGAGAAAACTCATTAATATCTCCAAATTTTGAAATAATATCTCCAAAAAAGAATACATTTTTATCGTACTTATTTTCTATTCGAGGAATAAAACTTCTAATACTATAATATATAGACATAACCGTGGTTAAAAACCATAAACCCAAAAGCACATATAGTATAATGCCATATGATAGATACTCCATGGTTGTATCTATTTTTTTGTAGACAAAATTGAGTAGAATACCATAAAATGATAAAATTAAACCTGCCTTTAATTCTGAAGCTTTAATAAGAAGTGTTAGATGTTTTAATGTACCCCAATAATGAAAAGCTAGGTCATTAGCTTTAGGTATTTCAGTGTTTTTTGGGGTTCTAAGTTTTTTGAGTGATTGGTTTTCTTCCATTGGATTAAAAAAGAATATTCAATGTTAAAAATACAAGAATTTTTAAACCTACTAATTTTGAATATTTCCAAGGCGAAACAAAAGCTACTTCGTGGCACGTTCTAACCGGTCGTTTATAGACTTACCTATGTCTTTATTTAGAAAGTGTTTTGTGATAATGATGTCTAAACCTTCTTTATCAACTTTATATAATGTATCATAAAGGGTAGATGCGGCTTCAGGTATTTTGTCAAAAAACGAATAGTTTAGGTAAACCGCATACTATTTTCTATCAAATTTTTTTATGTCAGACCAAGTAAATTTTGATGCCTCACGTTTGATTTTTTTTACGTCAATCATCCCTTCTCGAAAAACTTTAATTTCATATGCTCCATCAATATTTGGTTGAAATGATATTACAGAAGAGTTTTCTTTGTATATAAAATAGGGGACTTCTATAGCTAAGATTGTATATTTATGTATTACATTTTTAATTCTGTCTCTAACAGTGGAAACTACATTGTCATAATTTTGAATTATTTTCCCTTCATAATCTCTTAATGCACAAGTCGTTATTGGCGAATTTAAATATTCGGATATTTGTCTTTCTATTACACTATCAGGAATTCTTACTCCAATGGTTTTGTCAGTATGTATTAATAAATTTAATTTTTTATCAATCATTTCTTTTTTCATTTTGCAGACTAAAGTTAAAGGACCTGGGCAGAACTTATCTATAGCTCTCATCTCTTTCTCATTAGGGGTGCAATATTTTTCTAACATTTTTCGTCCACTAAAAGATAACGGAATTTCATTTTTTATTGAATGAGGCTCTATATTTGCTATTCGCCCTAATGAATCAATGTTAAAGGGTAAGCTTGCCAGAGTATAACAAGTGTCTGAAGGCAAAATAACAATGCCGCCATTTTCAAGAACATACTTAATTTCACCTAAGTGTTGATAAGATATAGAGCCTCCTGGTGTTACAATAATTCTATTTCCTTTAAACTCCATAAAAGTTATATGTTAAATTGCCAATTTATGTAAGAACATGTTCCTGTAATGTCTTGGAAAATAAATTCAGAATTAATACCCATTATATCAAGTTTTTTTATAAAATCAGAAATATATCTATTAGGAATTTTCACTTCTACTATTTTATCTGAGTTTATTTTACATTCATTTAATGGAGTTACTTTTTTTTCGGAATCATTAAATGGATGTACTGTAAACCATCCAGATTGTGATATAATTCTCTTATTATTGAAGCTTGGTTTTAATAATTGAATTTCTTTTGAATCAAATGGACTAATCTCATTAGTGGTTAATATTTTTTCTTGATTTTCAGATAGTATATATAAGTACCCATTATCTGAAGTAGTTAATAGCCCAAACCAGAGAGATATTAATGGGTTAGAAGACCAGTCTAATAATCTGGTTTTCAGTCCATAATGCTGGCCATATATTAGCCAATCACATTCTGTTTTTAAAATATTTAATAAGCCAGTATTTAAAGTTCTTCTTTTGAACTCTTTAAGCATATTTCTTTCTAAGTTAGTAGTGTCAACATTATTGTTTTTTCTGGCTATAGAAGGTAATAAATCATGATTAAATGTTTGTCCTCTGTATAAAGTAATATTATTACTAAGAGAACTAAAACCATCAATTAAATCTAAAAAGTCTTTGAATGAAGTTATTTCAATTTTTTTCACTTTAGTTAAAACATTTTAACTAAATATAAGACTTTAATATTTAAACTAGATTAGTTTAAAATCATAATTTAGTAGCTCTTTCTAATCTATCATTTATTGATTTACCCAAACCATAATCTGGTAAACGCTCTGCGATGATAATATCCAAATCTGCCTTATCAAGTTTGTGAAGCGCGTCATACAAATTTGATGCAGCTTCCTTCATATTACCATTTTCAGATAAGGTGATTTGTAATTTGATATTACTACCTTCTATTTTAGATTTGAATGATAGGATTCCTAACTTTCTTTCTGAGTGCTGAGAAATAGCTTTGAGTAAATTGTCGGTTAGAATAGTATTTGTTATAGGAGCATAATGTCTTTCAAGCATTCCGGGAGCTTCTGGAGTTTCTGACTGGTTATTAATTATTTTGATGTTGCCAACAATTTTACTTATTGCTTCTAAAGGTATAGAGCCCAGCCTGTATATAATAGGCTCATCGTCAACAAAACCAATAATTGTAGATTCTATACCACTTTTTGATGGACCTCCATCAATAACCATTTTTATCGAGTTTATGAAATAATTTTCAACATGTTCAGCTTTAGTTGGACTTATGGTACTAAAAGGGTTAGCACTTGGTGCACCTAAAGGATATGAAAGTTGTTCTAATAACTTTAGTGATAAAGGATGATTAGGTACTCTTACAGCAACTGTATTTTTTCCAGCAGTAATTAAGTCTGGGATTGTATCTTTCTTTTTTAATACCAATGTTAGAGGACCAGGCCAAAAATTTTCAGCTAATAGTTTGGCTTTTACTGGTACATGCTTTACAATTTTATCCAAATAATCAATAGATGCTATATGTACAATTAGTGGGTTGTAAAACGGACGCTTTTTTATTTCGAAAATAGCTTTAATTGCTTTCTCGCTATATATATTTCCAGCTAAACCATAAACTGTCTCAGTGGGTATTGCTATAACCTCTTCAGCGTTTAATAATTCAACTGCTCTTGATATGTCTTTTGAAATGATACTCATAAAATACAAATCTACTTCAAAAAAATGATGTTTTAATGCGCCTCCAACCAATTATCACCAATGTCCATATCTACATCTAAAGGAACAGAAAGATTATATGCATTTTCCATCTCTGTTTTAATCAAAGATTTCATGTTATCGAGCTCTGGTTTATAGACATCAAAAACCAATTCATCATGTACTTGTAATAGCATTTTAGATTTGTAATCACTTGCTTTAAGCTTCTGATGAATATTAATCATCGCAATTTTAATAATGTCTGCCGCACTACCTTGAATGGGTGCATTTACAGCGTTGCGTTCTGCTGCTCCTCGAACAATAGCATTACGAGAATTAATGTCTTTTAAATAACGACGACGACCTAAAACGGTTTGTACATAACCATTATCACGAGCAAAATCAACTTGCTTACTCATATAAGCTTTTAGTTTTGGATAGGTTTCGTAATAGGTGTCAATTAATTCTTTGGCTTCACCACGAGATAAATCCGTTTGGTTACTTAAACCAAAAGCTGAAACACCATAAATAATTCCAAAATTCACTGTTTTAGCGTTACTTCGTTGCTCACGAGAAACTTCAGTAATTGGTACATTAAAAACTCTTGAGGCGGTAGACGCATGAATATCTTCGCCTTGTTTAAAGGCTTCAATCATGGTTTCTTCTTCACTTAAAGCAGCAATAATTCGTAATTCTATCTGAGAGTAATCTGCTGCCAATAAGGTGTATTCTTCAGTTCTAGGAATAAAAGCTTTTCTAACCTGACGACCACGTTCTGTTCGGATTGGGATATTCTGTAAGTTGGGGTTGTTACTACTCAAACGCCCAGTAGCAGCAACAGTTTGCATATAATCTGTGTGAACACGATTTGTGCTCTCTTCAACTTGAAGCGGCAATGCATCAACATAAGTACTTTTTAGTTTTGAAAGCCCACGGAAGTCCAAAACATCTTGAATAATCTGATGGTCTTTTGCCAGGTAACTCAATACATCTTCTGCGGTAGAATACTGACCTGTTTTTGTTTTTTTAGGCTTGTCTACCAATTTCATTTTTTCAAATAAAATAACACCCAATTGTTTTGGTGAAGCAATGTTAAATTCTTCTCCAGCGGAATCATAAATCTGTTTCTCAAGTGTTTCGATATCATTATTTAAAGCCTCTGAAAGCGAATTTAAAAAGCCTCTATCCAAGTTAATACCTTCTAATTCCATATCAGCCAAAACACGGAGTAAAGGCAATTCTATATCATCAAAAAGTTTCTGAGTATTGGCTTCGCCGAGTTCTTTTTCAAAATGTTCCTTAAGTTGAAGCGTAATATCAGCATCTTCAACTGCATATTCGGTTTGCTTTTCTAAAGGTACATCTCGCATTGAGAGTTGATTCTTTCCCTTTTTGCCAATAAGCTCCGTAATAGATATTGGTGTATAATTGAGATAAGTCTCTGCAAGCACATCCATATTATGGCGCATATCTGGATTAATCAAATAATGCGCTAACATGGTGTCAAATAATTTGCCTTTAACCTCAACATTATATTTGGCTAAAACCTTAATATCATATTTAAGATTTTGACCGATTTTCTGAATAGTTTCATTTTCAAAGAAAGGACGTAGTTCTTCAATTAGATTTTGAGCTTCATTTTTATCTTCAGGAAATGGCACATAAAATCCTTTACCAGCTTCCCATGAAAAAGCAATACCAACCAATTCTGCAGTTAATGGATTTAGCCCTGTAGTTTCAGTATCAAAACACACCGAAGTTTGATTCATCAAGTTTTTGACAAATAATTTTGTTGCCATACCAGGTGCAATACTCTGGTAAAAATGGGCGTTTGTTTCTGCAGTTTTTCTAGCAAATTCTGAAGTTGCTTCAGAATTTTGGTCACTGAGCGAAGTCGAAGTGCCAAATAATGAAAACTGACCAGCACCTGCAGATTTTTGTTCTTTAGGTGTAGCTTTAATTTCGGTTTTTGTCTCGGTAGTAGTTCCGTTATTTGTGGTTGGAATTTCTGTGGAGAATGTTTTCAAGAAATTATCTGTGAGTCGTCTAAACTCTAAACTCTGAAATATCTGTTTTACTTTTTCAACATCAGGATGGTCAAGTTCAAAATCTTTGGCATCGAAATCTACAGGTACATCAAGCATAATAGTTGCCAATTTCTTTGAAAGTAAACCGAGTTCGCCACTAGCTTCAACCTTTTCTTTCATCTTACCTTTGAGTTGGTCAGTATTGGCTAATAATCCTTCCATACTACCAAATTGGTTGATAAATTTCTTTGCCGTTTTATCTCCAACACCTGGCAATCCTGGGATGTTATCAGAAGCATCTCCCATCATGCCCAGGTAATCAATAACTTGTAATGGATCTGTGACTTCAAATTTTTTCTGTACTTCTGGAATACCCCAAGTTTCGTAACCACCGCCAAATACTGGACGATACATAAATATGTTTTCAGACACTAATTGTGCAAAATCCTTGTCTGGGGTTACCATAAAAGTTTTATAACCTTCTTTTTCGGCTTTTTTTGCTAAAGTGCCGATAACATCATCTGCTTCAAAACCTTCTTTTACCATAATAGGAATATGCATGGCTTTAAGAATTTCGTAAATATATGGTACAGCTGTTTTTATGCCTTCTGGAGTTTCGTCTCTGTTGGCTTTATAGTCTTGGTACATTTCAACACGATCTGCACTTCCACCTTTATCAAAACAAACAGCCAAATGGTCTGGGCGTTCTCGTTTAATAACGTCTAAAAGGGAGTTCATAAAACCCATTATAGCTGAAGTGTCTTCACCTTTAGAATTGATTCTTGGATTTTTTATAAAGGCATAATACCCACGAAAAATTAGTGCATAGGCATCAACTAGAAAGAGACGTTTTTGGTCTGACATGAAATTAAATTTTGAAGTCTATAAATCTACAAAAACTAAAACGTTTATTTAAAAAGCAATTCGTAATTTTCACCATTCAAAATTTACAAATGAAAACATTCTCAATTGCCATACATGGTGGTGCCGGTACTTTGGTAAAAGGTATGATGACACCAGAATTAGAAACGCAATACAAATCAGCATTAAAAGAGGCTTTGGATGCGGGCTATAAAATTTTGAAAGATGGAAAAACTGCAGTAGAAGCTGTTGAAATGGCGGTGAGGTTATTAGAAGACTCTCATTTGTTTAATGCTGGAAAAGGCTCTGTTTTTACGGCTGAAGGCACACATGAAATGGATGCAGCAATTATGGACGGAAAAACACTTAATGCTGGAGCGGTATCCTTAATAACGGGAATTAAAAATCCAGTGAGTTTGTGTAAAGATGTAATGGAAAAAAGTGAACATGTTTTTTTAGCAGGAAACGGTGCTATGCAATTTGCCAAAGAGTTGAACTATAAGATTGAAGATGCAAGCTATTTTTATGATGAGCTAAGATATAATCAATGGTTAGAAATTAGAGATACAGATAGTTTTCAATTAGATCATTCTGTAAAAAAAGATTCAAAATTTGGAACAGTTGGAGCTGTTGCTTGCGATCAAAATGGAGATATCGCTGCAGCTACTTCTACTGGTGGGATGACTAATAAAAAATGGGGTCGTGTAGGTGATAGTCCAATGATTGGTGCAGGAAATTATGCCAATAACAAAACATGCGCCGTAAGCTGTACTGGAAGTGGTGAGTTTTTTATCCGAGGTGTGGTGGCTTACGATGTGTCTTGTTTAATGGAATATAAAGACATGACACTCATTGACGCTGCGGATGAAGTTATTAATAAAAGAATATTAGAAATAAATGGAGATGGAGGATTAATAGCCGTTGATGCTAAAGGCAATATTGTTATGCCGTTTAATACTGAAGGTATGTATCGTGGTTGTAAATCTTCTAATGGGATCGAAGAAATTTCAATCTATAAGTAGTGGAAGTAAAACACCTTGGACATACTGATTTTGATATTATTATGGAATGCTTTCTTTCAGCATTCGAGAATTATTTTGTAAAAATGCCAACTGATTATGATTTTTATCGTGAACGATGGAAAGCCACAGGAGTTCGATATGATTTATCTTATGGTATGTTTGATAAGAATAAGTTAGTTGGATTTATTATGAATGCGATTGATAAACGGCAAAATCAGTTAACGGCTTATAATTCTGGCACAGGAGTTATACCAGAATATCGAGGGCAGCGTATTGTAAAATCTATCTATGAGTATGCTATTCCTGAATTGATTAAAAATGGCATTACAAAATGTCAACTTGAAGTTATTACCGAAAATGAGAAGGCTATTAAGTCTTATCAAGGTATAGGATTTAAAACCTGTAAGCATTATAAATGCTATAAAGGAATGCTTAAAACTGAAAACAAGACTGATTTCATTTTGAGTAAATTTTCATATGAGAATATGAATTGGGACGTGTTTCCAAATCAAGATTTATATTCTTGGGATAATCAAAAAGAGAGTTTGGTAAAGCTAAATTTTGATTACTATCAAATATTAGGTAAAGGTAAAATACAATCCTATTTTATTATTGATTCTCAAAGTGGGTATATTGCTCAATTTGAAGTTTTAGATAGCTCAACCTTACAATGGCAGAATCTATTTTCGGCAATACAAACCACTAATCAAAATATAAGAATCAATAATATTGATGATAGACTAATCGATAAAATTGTAGCGGTTGAATCATTTGGATTAGAAAATAACGTTGACCAGTTTGAGATGGAATTGTTTCTTAAATAAAAGGAGCCTCTATAGGCAAAACCTCAACCTTTTTCTTTTTGATATTAAAACGATCCCCATTAGAAAGAATATGGGTTTTTAAGTTGGTCAAGGACATTGGTGTGCCTTCCTCAAGAATATCATGATTATTATGCTTTATTTTTCTACCATCAAAAACAATAACCATACCTGAGCCAATAACTTCAAAGCAATTATTTTTAATAATCAAGCCAGTGTCTTCTGCTAAACCAAGTCCTATAAGTTTTGGATATTGAGCGACTGCTTCAGCAATACGACCAAACCTTCCGCGACGGATAAAATGTGTGTCAATGATTAACTCAGGTATAAGGCTTAAGCCCTTATACATTAGTACAGCGCCTTTAATAAATGATTCCGAAGCACTTCCTCCTGCAATCATTTCGTTAGCCATAACCATAGCGCCAGCACTAGTCCCAGCAATTACAAAGCCTTTTTCATTTTTGTAGCGTTCTACTAAGATTTTGTGAATTGTAGTATTACCTATTTTGTCTGTGATTTTAGATTGATTTCCTCCAGAAAACATAACACAATCTGCCTTACTAATAAGCTCAATTGAGCAATTTGCTTCTGAGTCTTCTTTAGAACGAATATCTAAAACTTTTACATTTTTACATCCTAATGTTGAAAAAGCTGTTAAATAACTTTCACCAACTTCTACAGGAATACTTGAAGCTGTAGGAATTACAACAATATTAGAATCTATACCACCAGCCTCTTTAACAACATGTGCTAATATTCCTTCTTCAATAAACTCTAAGGTGTACATTTCATTTGCATCAATACCTTTATCTTCATTCCCTCCAATTGGTATCAATATCCCTTTTGCTTTCTGCATAATTTTAATCTAAAAATATTGGGCAAAAATAAGCCAAAATTTCTATTGAAAAATGCTATATTTATAATCTTTCACTAAATAAAAACCAACCATAATGGAGATAAGAAGTATTAATGCAATGCGGGGACCAAATTATTGGTCTGTAAGAAGACATAAGTTAATTGTAATGGTTTTAGACCTTCAAGAAATGGAAGAGTTTCCCTCAAATAAAATTGAAGGATTTCCAGAAAGGCTAAAAACGATGTTTCCCAGTATGTATTCTCATCGCTGTTCCGAAGGTTGTGAAGGTGGATTCTTTATGCGTGTAGATGATGGTACATGGATGGGGCATATTATCGAACATATTGCTTTAGAAATTCAGACGTTGGCAGGTATGGATACTGGTTTTGGAAGAACACGTGGTTATGGCGAAGAAGGTGTTTACAATGTAGTGTTCTCTTATATGGAAGAATCGGTTGGACGTTATGCCGCTAAATCAGCCGTTAGAATATGTGAAGCTTTAATTGCAGGTGAAGATTATGATTTAACTGAAGACATACAAGAAATGCGAGAGCTTAGAGAAGCAGATCGATTAGGACCTAGCACAGGTTCTATAGTAGAAGAAGCTGAAGCTAGAGGAATTCCTTGGATTAGACTTAACAAATATTCATTATGTCAATTAGGTTATGGCGCAAATCAAAAACGAATTCAGGCCACTGTGACGAGCGAAACAAGTAGCATTGGTGTTGAACTAGCATGTGATAAAGAAGATACAAAATACTTGTTAGAACAAGCTGAAGTTGAAGTGCCAAGAGGTGATATCATTAGACGTGAAAGAAGTTTAGAGGAAGCATGTCGTTATGTTGGATTTCCTTTAGTAATAAAGCCAATTGATGGCAATCATGGTCGAGGAATTACTGTAGATATTCAAAACTATGATGATGCTTTGATAGCTTTTAGACATGCAAAAGATAGTTCTAGAAGTGGTGCTATCATTGTTGAGAAATTTATTACAGGTGAAGATTATAGACTATTAGTAATAAATAATAAACTTGTAGCTGCAGCAATAAGAACACCTGCGCATGTTATAGGTGATGGGAAATCTACTGTCCAAGAATTAATTGATAAAGTAAATAGTGATCCTCGTCGTGGATACGGCCATGAAAAGGTTTTGACTCAAATCACAACTAATGAATTAACCCAAAAAATTATTAAAGAGGCTGGATACTCATTAGATTCTGTTATCGCTGATGGCGAAAAATTGATTTTAAAGGATACTGCCAACTTAAGTACTGGTGGTACTGCAGAAGATGTTACAGATATTGTACATCCTGCAAATGTGAGCATGGCAGAACGAATCTCTAAAATTATTGATTTAGATATTTGTGGTATTGATGTTATGACTACTGATATTACCAAACCATTATCTGAAACTGGAGGCGCTGTTTTAGAAGTAAATGCAGGACCAGGTTTTAGAATGCACTTAGCACCAACAACTGGCTTACCAAGAAATGTGGCAGCACCAGTAATTGATAAATTATTTCCTCAAAAAGGTGATACAGGAAGAATTCCTATTATTGCGACTTCTGGGACAAACGGAAAAACCACCACCACTCGCTTAATTGCCCATATTGCTAAAATGAAGGGTTATCGCGTTGGCTATACAACTAGCGATGGTGTTTATATCCAGAACAGACTATTAATGACTGGAGATTGTACTGGACCAGCAAGTACAGAATTTGTACTAAAAGATCCAACAGTGAATTTTGCAGTTTTAGAATGTGCGAGAGGTGGATTATTAAGAGCAGGTTTAGGATTTAAGAAATGTGATATAGCAGTAGTTACCAATGTAGCAGCAGATCATTTAGGTTTAAAAGGCATTAACACCATAGAACAATTAGCCAAAGTGAAAGCAGTGGTTCCAGAAACGGTTTTGCCAGATGGTTACGCCATTTTAAATGCAGATGACGATTTAGTTTATGATATGAGACGTAATGTAGATTGTAATGTGGCATTATTTTCTATGGATGAAAATAACCCTCGTATTAAGGCATTACAGCGATTAAATGGTATAACCGCAGTTTTTGAAAATGGCTTTGTAACTATCTGTAGAGGCGAATGGAAAATGCGTCTTATGAAAGTAGAGAGTATCCCTCTAACTTATGGAGGAAAAGCTAAATTCATGATACAAAATGTACTGGCTGCTGTATTAGCTGCAAATATTCAAGGGATAAGTAATGAAGATATTAAGGCTGGGTTAGAAACGTTTATTCCATCTGCATCTCAAACACCTGGACGTTTAAATCTGTTTGAGTTTAATGACTTCAATATACTTTTAGATTATGCTCATAATGCAGCCGGAATGAGAGCATTACAAAAATTTACAGACGAATTAGATGCAACTGTAAAAGTTGGTATTATTGCAGGGATAGGTGATAGGCGTATTGAAGATAATAATGAAATGGGAAGTATTGCTGCAGAAATGTTTGACGAAATTATTATTAGACAAGATAAACGTTTACGAGGAAAAACAGAAGAAGAGCTTATTAAAATGCTCAATGATGGTATAAAAAGTAAAGACCCGAATAAGAAAACAACGATAATACCTTCAGAAAAAGAAGCGATTAAATATGCGGTTAAAAATGCTAAAAAAGGATCACTGATTATTTTATGTAGTGATGTGGTTCCTGATGCTTTAGATTTAGTAAAAAAGCTAAAAACATTAGATGCTAAAGGTGAGTTACATTTGGTAGAATAGTTTTAATAGAGAAAAAGCCAAAATTTGAGTTTAGGCTTTTTCTCTATTAAAACTATTATCCTACTATAAACTTATCTTTTAATCATTCTTTTAGTAATTTGTCCATAATCTGTCTGTATTTTAATTATGTAGATTCCTTTTTCTAATTGTTGAGTAGAAATGTTTTGAGTTTGTGATGTTTGTAATACTCGTTTTCCTGAGATACTGTAAATTTCTACTGTTTCAACAATAGCTTTTGTATCTATTGTTATATAATTTGTAGTTGGATTTGGGTATAATGTTATTGAAGATGCATTAAAATCCTCTAAGCTTAATACTGTATTTGAGCCATAAATGTTAAAGGATTTATTGGGGTGAAACATTTCTGTTTGCCTTTGGAAAACACGTAATATATACGTTTGATTTGGCACTAAATTTTCAACACTTTCAAAGCCAGCAAAACAATGAGTTTCATTTCCGTTACAGGCATCATAGATGCTAAAAAAATTAAATTGGTAGCTTTCAAAATTTAAATATGTAAAGTCGGGCATAGTAAATTCATACCAAACATCTACAAAATTTTCAGGTATAAAGCCACTACAACTTTCTTCTAGATTAATAAGAGATCCAAAGGTGTCAAATGATATTTCTTGAGAGACCTCTGTAATAGATGGTATTACTTCTGCATCAATACATTCGTCATTCGCAGCACGATTATAAACTCTAACATTTAATGATTGAAAACTATCACTTATAAGCCCACGTTCTGTATTAAAGCAACGAATAATATAAGTGTCTCCTTCTATTAAATTTGAAATGAGTTTAAATGACTCAAGGCTACCTTCTGAAGCATTACAGAATAACTCATTACCGCTGCATGCATCATAAACGGCAATACCATTTCCATTAGGAGTATCAATAAATAAGTTCCCGGTTATTGGCATTGTGACTTGCCAAAATGCTTCTAAAATTCTAAAATCACTTTCGCCTTCACAGGTATCATCAGTTGTTACATTCCCAGCTTTTAAGAAAAAAGGGATTTGAGTGTTTTCTGAAGTTAACCCTGAAATTATGTCTGGAGTTGCACAATTATCATTAGATAAACGCTCAAAAGCTCTAATATCAAATTGTTCGTCAAAAATAGTTGAAGGCGTATTTATGGGTCTATATATCCTTAGTGTATATGTTTGACCTTGAACTAAATCTTCTATCACTTTGTTTAAGAAAAACAGTTCATCTTCCATATTCTCCATCGAACTATCAAAACATTTTAATACAGTCCCATCACAACTGTCTAGAATAGCTAATCTATTACGGATGGATGTTTTTATATACAAATTCCCATTTACTGGCATTGTGAATTCATACCAGTAATTACCAAACTGGTCTAAATCATTTTCATCGCAGCCAAATTCATAATTATATGTTGTATTATCTAAACCTATGTCTATTGTTTGTAAATCTGTTGTTACAGTAATTGTCTCTACATTATTACAATTTGGATATGTAGGTTCAATATACCTAATAGTAAAAAATTGATTAATAGAACTATTTAAATTACTTCTAAAGACTCTTAAAGTATAGTTTTCATTTTGAGTTAAATTATCAATAATAAATGGAGTATTATTGAAGTTACCATCAAAGCAAACAATTTGATTACCATTACAGGAATCGTATATTGAGAAACGATTATTAGTGCCACTAGACATCTCAAGAATGCCATCAACTGGCATAGTAAAATTATACCATATGTCTTTAAAATCGTCAAGTGATTCTCCATCGCATCCAATTTCATTATTTATTTCAGCTTCTACGATATTAAAATCTATGGTTTGCAATGTTTCGCCTACAGTAATATTTGTTGAATCAACACATGAGTCATTTGTTAATGGCTGTAATGCATAAATAGAAAATGATTGATTGTTTTCTGTGTGTTGTGGTAACCACCTATGAACTCTTAATACGTATGTATTCCCTTGTATGAGGTTTTCTACGTATTCGTTAGTGCTAAAGCATGTTAGTTCATTACCATTACAACTATCATAGATATTGAACTTGTTAACACTGACGCCTCCATTGATATATAAATTACCAGAGGTAGGCATTATGAATTCATACCAAACATCAATATAATCAGCTAAGCCATCACCAGCACAACCAGATTCACTATTAACAACAGCGTCTGTTAAATCAAAAGTAATTGATTGCAATAATGTGGTTACTGTAATGAATTCTGCATTTGCGCAATCATCATTTGCTGGTTGAGCTTCAAGAGAAGTTATTAATAGAACTATTAATGTTAGTGTTAAAAGTAATTTTATTTTCATAATAGTATGATTTAAAAATGAAAACCTTGTTTAAGGCATTTCATTGATTAATAGCATTATAAAAATAGAATCAATGGTATTTGTACTTTAATTTTTTTAGTGAAGAGGCTTAAATTTCTAGTAAGAGCAAATAATCTTACTTATTTGCTTTTTTTAACTTGCTTAATACCAGAGGTTTTTGAGATGCACTAATAGGAATGGGTTCTGTTTTTAAAACGAGTTCATTAACGCCAACAGAATCAATATGGTTTGTGTTTACCCAATAAGATCGATGGGTTTTTATAAAGTAATCTTTATCTAACTGTTCTGCCATGCGTTTAAGAGTATGCGGAACTAAGTATGTTTTTGATGAAGTGTAGACATAACAATAGTTGTCAAACGCTTTGAGATAGAGTATACTTTTTTGGTTTATTTTATGTAAGCGCCCTTCGGATTTCAGCATTAAAAAATTATACTCTTTAGAAGTATGATTATGCCAGGCTAAATCAATATTACTCCGTAATCCAGCTTCTGTAAAAGGTTTTACAATATAACCTAATGGATTTGTTTGTTTAACACGACCCACTGTATCTGGATCTGTTTGAGATGTTAAGTAGATATATGGCAACTTTTGTTTATCTAACTCTAAAGCAAGATCAATGCCGTCTCTTGAGCCATCTAATTGAATATCAATCAGAACAAGATCTGGCTGTAAAGCATTGATGTCTTTTATGGCAGTGATAACATCTTCAGCATCACCAAGAATCTTAAAACCTTGTTTTAACATGGCTGTTTCAATAGTAGATACTATTAAGGGTTCATCTTCTACAATATATATGCTTAATGCCTTCACTAATTCTATTTACTTTCGCAGGGAATTTACTGTTAAAGCTACATAAACTCTTTAAATACTTAGTGAAACAAGCTTTATTTTTAGTGAATGAATTAAGAAAGGATGTTGAATTTTTTTACGTTTAGAACTACTTCCGTTCCTAAATTAGGTTGAGATTTATAATCAATAGTAGCTTTTAATTTCTTTGAAAGTGCTTTTATTAACTTTATACCAAATGAGGTCGTTTTTATATCACCTTTAAAACCTTTACCGTTATCTTTAACTTTAAGTAGTAATTTGCCATTATTTTTAGAAAAAGAAATCATTAATTTACTTGTCTCATCAACGGTTTTAAAAGCATGTTTTAATACATTTATAATAAGTTCGTTAAGGATTAAACCCATTGGTGTGATGGTTTCTAAGTCTAGTACAATAGGTTCTATGTCTAATTCGTAAGTAATAGATTGTTCTTGAAATTGATGACTTTCAAAAATATCTTTAGTTAAGTCTTGAAAATAATCTTTAGTATTTATACCAACAAGCTCATCTTTATTATATAATTTTTGATGAATAAGGACCATAGAGCGTACTCTGTTTTCAGCTTCTTTTATAGCAATTTTAGCCTCTTTATCTTCAATGTTTTCGGATTGTAAATACAATAGACTCGACACAATTTGAAAACTATTTTTAACACGGTGATGTATTTCTCGCAACAGCGTATTTTTTTCGCCTATAGTGTTTTCTAGTAATATATTTTGACTATTTAATCTCTTGTTTTTTAAGTTGTTTTTATAGAGGAAATATGTAACTAACCCAACTAGAATTATACCTAAAATTGCAATAATGGTAAATAGGTTTTTTTGTTGTCTTTCTTTTTCTTTTTCTAATTCTAAAATCTGTAATTGAGCTTCTTTTTTTTCTGTATCGTATTTAACCCTAAAATCAGCAACTTGAGTAATCATTTCTTGTCGCCTAATAGAATCATGTAGGATAGTTTTCTTCTGAAGAATTTCTAGTGCATTTTCACAATCTTCATTTAAAATATAAGATTGTTCTAATAAAATATAGCTTGATAGTTTATCAAAAGGTGCTATAGATTTATCTCTTTTGAGTGAGTTTTCTAGATAATAGATGGCTTCATCTTGTTTGCCAATATTAATAAGCTCATCAGCCATTACATTTATCTGATAATGTTTGCCACTGTTTATTGTGGAATCATTTAAAAAGCCAATTATTTTTTTTAATTCTTGGACTTGTTCTTCAGAGTTTTCAAAACTTAAAAAACTAGATAAAGAGATATGTTTGTCGGGGTTACTAAACCCATCTTTTTTAAAATAATAAGCTTTTAACTTATTAGCATAATAGGCATGTCTTTCATAGTTTTTTGTTGTTTTATAATGATATACAATAGATGACAATACATAGGAATACTTTTTATTGTCAGGGTAAGACTCTATACTTTCAGCAGCTTTGTCATAAAATCGATCACGCTCATCGTTATTACCCAATAAGCTTTCAATTAAAGCTTTATGTAAGAAAACTTGATAAAGTTTTGACTCTAATAAATCATTGTGCTTTAATGCTATTCTTTCAGCTTCATTAGCATAATACAATGCAGAATCTGCTATGGATTCATTTATAAAACCATAAGATTTTAATTGCAAGTATTCGAAAAGAATATTTTTATAATCATAAGATTTTGATAATTCTATTCCTTTAGAATTAATTTTTAAACCTTCTTTATTTTTACCGTTTCTGTATAAATAGCTTGCATATTGATTATAGAATGACAATCTTAATTTAGGCTTATTATAAGATATAGAATCTAGATATTGGAATAATTCAAACGAACTTTTTTGTTTATTAATTTTAGAGCTTAAGATAGTTATTTGATTATCAAATTTATCTTCAGAAGTTACTTCAAATAGGTTAACAATACTATCAATGTGCTTTTTGTTAATTTGTTGACTAAAGGTGTTTTTTAAACACCCAAATAACAAACTTATAAGCAAAAGGGAGCGATAAGTAATGTGTTGAAGTGTCATTGCTATACTTTATTAAAGAAATTAGATAATATTTATCCATTTACTTCATTTTGAAAGCTAGCACAAAACATTTAGAAAATGAAGTAGGTTCTAATGTCCTCTTTTTTTATTACAAAAAAAAATCCATGACTTTAATTCTGCCTTTTTTGTTTTAATAAAAGTTCAATTAAGGCGCAGGATTTGGTATTGCTGAATGCACTTCGTTAATGGCTTTCATAACATCATCAGATAATGAAATATTAATACTATCAATATTTTCTTCCAACTGTTCTAAATTGGTAGCCCCAACAATATTGCTTGTTAAAAACGGACGCTCGTTTACAAAAGCTAATGACATTTGTGCTAAACTCATACCATTATCTTCTGCAATTTTGAGGTAACGTTTTGTAGCTTCTGTAGCTTGCTCTCCGCTATATCTTGCAAAACGAGGAAAGAGTTTTAAACGCGCATTATCTGCCGCTGTTCCTTTAATATATTTTCCTGAAAGTACACCAAATGCCATCGGTGAATAGGCTAAAAGACCAATATTTTCGCGGTGAGCAATTTCGGCTAATTCAACCTCAAAAGGTCTACATAATAATGAGTATGCGTTTTGAATAGTAATTGGTTTTGGTAAATTATGTTGTTTAGATTCTTGCAAGTAACGCATGGTCCCCCATGCACCTTCATTTGAAATTCCGATTTGTCTTACTTTTCCAGATTTAACAATTTCATCTAGGTTATGAAGAACTTCATTAAAATTATCCTTCCATTTTTCATTAGGATTGTGTTGGTAATCTCTAATGCCAAATACCTTTGTGTCACGTTCTGGCCAATGTAATTGGTATAAATCTATATAATTGGTTTGTAATCTTTTTAAGCTATTATCTACAGCTTCATTAAGTGCTTCTTTGCTAAAGCCAGTAGTTCTGATATGTGCTGTATAATCACCAGGTCCAGCGATTTTGGTAGCTAAAACAACCTTGTCTCTATTGCTTGTTTTTGATAACCAGTTTCCAATAATGCGTTCGGTTTCAGCATAAGTTTCTGCAGTTGCAGGTACAGGATAGAGTTCGGCAACATCAAAAAAGTTAACGCCTTTGTCTAAAGCTAAATCCATTTGTGCAAAACCTTCGTCTTGAGTATTCTGATTTCCCCAAGTCATAGTGCCAAGGCATATTTTGCTAACTTTTATATCTGTATTTGGAAGGTTGGTGTATTTCATGGCAAATTTTAATTTGTCACCCTGAACTTGTTTCAGGGTCTCATTAATAACTCTTTCGTTTAGGTTTCGACTGCGCTCAACCTGACATTAATAATCAACAAAAATAAGAAGACCTTTCAGGTTAGTAAAACTTGAAAGGTCTAAATCTATGTTAAGGTTTAACTTCGACTTCGCTCAGCCACCAATATTATTGTTATATATCATTCAAAAGCTTTGAGATCTCATCTAACTTCGGTGTTAAAATCACTTCGATACGTCTGTTTTTAGCTTTGCCTTCAGCAGAATCATTACTTGCAATTGGCGCATATTCACCACGACCAGCAGCAGTAAGATTCTCAGGATTTATTGACGTATTTTCTCTTAAAATATTTACAATTGCGGTGGCACGTTTAGTTGATAAATCCCAGTTACCACTTAATTGCGCATTGCCTTTATAAGGGACATTATCTGTATGTCCTTCGATTAAAATATCAATATCTGGATTGTCTGCTAAAACACTTCCTAGTTGCTGTACAGCTTTGCGCCCTTCTGAACCAACAGACCAACTCCCAGAGTTGAAAAGTAGTTTGTTTTCCATTGAAATATATACTTTTCCATCACGTTGTTCAACAGTTAAGCCTTTGCCTTCAAAATTGGTTAATGCCTTTGATATGGCATCTTTTAATTTAGTCATCGCCGCATCTTTTGTTGCAATAACACTTTCCAATTCAGCTACTCGCTTAGAACCAGCCTCTAGTTCTTTTTGGAGTTTGTTCAATCGGTTGCTTTCTGCTGCCAAGGCTTGTTCTTTGGCTTCAAGTTGTGCTAGTAATTCTCTGTTCTTTTTTGAATTTGCTGCAATTGAAGCAGAGCTATTTTCTTCTAAAGCCTTATAAGACGCTTTAAGGTTCTCCAAATTTGTTTTTGCTGCTGCAAGTTCAGTAGTTAATTGATCACGATCTTTTACAGCATCGTCATAAGCTTTTTGGAGTTTGTCTAAATCATTTTCGAGTTTTGTTTTTGCTTCAGAAAGTGATTGATTATCATCAGACAATTGACGATGCTCTTTTTTTAGATCTGCATATTTGTCTTCTAAATCTGTGTAAATCTTTTTTGATACACAAGAAGAAAATAAACTTAGGCTTAAGGCAAGGATTGTTACTTTTTTAATCATAGATTTTTATTTGGGTTTAATGGATTTTATTTAAAATTCTAGTTCTAACAAAATAGGACAATGGTCACTATGCACTGCTTCGGTGAGTATAACGCTTCGTTTTAGATTTTCTTGTAAAGGTATTGTGGCTAATGCATAATCCAAACGCCAACCTTTATTATTAGCACGAGCGTTTGCTCTGTAACTCCACCATGAATATTTTTGTAATTCAGGATTAAGGTATCTAAATGTATCTACGAGTCCACTGTCCAAAAAGTTGCCCAACCACTCACGTTCTTCGGGTAAAAACCCTGAAACACCTTTCATCTTTGGATTGTGAATATCTATAGCTTCGTGACAAATGTTATAATCACCACAGATAACTAGCCTAGGAAAGTCTTTTCTTAAGGCATTGATATAATCGTGGAATTCGTCCATATAATTGAGTTTAAAACTCAGTCTTGCATCGTTTGTTCCAGAAGGTAAATACAAACTCATTACAGAAACATCATCGAAATCAGCTCTAATATTTCTGCCTTCAAAATCCATTGATGCTATTCCTGTACCGAATTCGATATGGTTTGGTTCGGTTTTGCTCAAAATAGCTACGCCACTATATCCTTTTTTTTGTGCACTAAACCAGTAGTTGTATTTATACCCAGCTTCAGAGAAAAGTTCTAAATCTAATTGGTCTTCTTGTGCTTTTATTTCTTGTAAGCAAATGACATCTGGGTCAGTAGCCGTTAGCCATTCTATAAATCCTTTTTTTAATGCGGCTCTAATACCGTTAACGTTGTATGATGCTATTTTCATGTTGAAGAATTAGTTCAATTTCAAAAATAAATAATACTGTACTTTTACAATGCTTTTTATTGTGAAATATGTCTTAAATAAAGGCGTTACTGTTCTATATGCGAATAATAATTACTTTTCTGTGTTTTCTACTTTCGTTTGCTGCGCTGGGACAGGACAAGTCTAGTAATTATCGTACTAAAAAAATAGCTATTAAAGATTCTATTAAAATAGACTCCGTAAGTATCAACCCAAATTCGTTTAAGATAAGAACCAAGGCGGGAATTCTTATAGATTCTAGCTTGTATTCTATAGATTTTTCGAAACCCATATTACGTTTCAAGCAACCAATGGATATGGATACAATTGTTGTTGAATATCTTAAGTATCCTAAGTTTATTACTAAGACTTATAGACAGCTTGATGATAATATCATAGTTAAAAACACAAAAGCACGGCAGAAGCTATTTCAAATTCAGAACACAAACAGAACAAATAACTTTACACCTTTTGATGGTTTAACCACATCAGGAAGTATTTCTCGTGGTGTAACCATTGGAAATAATCAAAACTCGGTTTTAAATAGCGAATTAGACCTTCAAATTTCTGGAAAGCTTAGTGAAAAAGTCTCTTTAAGAGCATCAATACAAGATGCTAACATTCCTTTGCAAGAAAGTGGATTTTCGCAACGATTGGATGAATTCGACCAGATTTTTATTGAAATATTTAGCCAGGATTGGCGAATACGAGCTGGAGATATAGACTTAAATAATAACACGAGTTACTTTAACGGATTCAGTAAGCGTGTTCAAGGGCTTCTAGTCAATGCGAATCTGAGTGAGAAGACCTCGGTTTTTGCCTCTGGAGCATTGGTGCGTGGTCAGTTTACAACCAGTCAATTTACCGCACAAGAAGGTAATCAAGGACCTTACAAACTTCGTGGACCAAATAATGAGCTGTTTGTTTTAGTCGTTTCAGGTAGCGAAACCGTTTATGTCAACGGTGTGCCTTTACAGCGTGGCGAAAACAAGGATTATATTATTGATTATAATGCAGGTGAAATAATTTTTAGCTCTACGTTTCCGATTACTTCCGAAATGCGAATTACGGTCGATTATCAGTTTAGTGAACGTAATTATTCAAGATTTACGGTTTATGGCGGAGGAAAATTTGAAAGCGAAAAACTAAAGTTGAATTTCTCTGTGTATTCTGAAAGTGATGCAAAAAATCAACCTTTGCAGCAGAATTTATCAACTGAGCAAGTGCAGATTTTAGCAGCAGCTGGAGATGATAGAAGTTTAATGACAGCGCCTTCTGCAGTCGAAGAAACCTTTTCCGAAAACAGAATCTTATACCGTAAAGAACTATTTGGTACTGAAGAAGTATTTGTATTCTCAAATGACCCAAATGACCAATTATTCAGTGTGCGATTTACCTTGGTTGGTAATAATCTAGGAAATTATGTCTTGAGTAACGATAGTACAATTGCTAATATTTATGAGTTTGTGCCGCCAATAGCAGGAATTCCTCAAGGTAATTTTGAGCCTATTATTCAGCTTGTGGCGCCAGAGCGATTGCAAATTGCAACTCTAAACGGTACCTATACACCATCCGAAAAAGCAAATGTATTTTTTGAACTCGCTGGAAGTAAAAACGATTTGAACTTATTCTCCAGTGCAGACGACAATGACAATGATGGATTTGCTGGTAAACTTAAGGTTCAACAAAATATTGTAAAAAAAGATAGCGCTTGGAATGTGTCTGCAATTGCCGATGTTGATTATTTACAGGATGATTTTAGAACGGTGCAACGCCTGTATCGACCAGAATTTACTCGCGATTGGAATTTGGATAACTCTGATGCCAATCAAGGTAATGTGAGCTTGGGAGATCAATTACTCTTTAATTCAGGTGTTCAAATATTTCATCATAAAAAAGGCCGAGCTACTTATAATTTTGAGCATTTAAATTATTCTGAAGCTTTTAATGGAAATAGACATAATCTCAGTGCGGATTTACGTTTAGGAAATTTTACGATGTATTCGCAATCAAGTACTTTGAGTAATAATTCTACATTAAATAGATCTGAGTTTTTTCGTTCTTTTAATCGTGTGATTTATGGTAAAAAGAACAAATGGACCGGAGTAAAATTTGCTCTAGAAGATAATGAACAAACCGAAAAAGCGACAGGAAACTTAACCGCTTTAAGTCAAAAATTCACATCTTACGAAGCATTTGTGGGCGTTGGCGATAGTACAAAAGTATTTGTCGAGTTAGGTTACATACATCGACTTAATGATAGCTTAAGAAATAATAATTTACAACACGTTAATACCTCAAACACCTATTATTTAAAGTCCCGATTAATACAGAATAAAACGTCAAATCTGCAATTATTTGTTAATTACAGAACACTAAAAGCAGAAGATAACACATCACAAGATGAGCAATCACTTAATAGTAGATTAAACTACAATCAACGTTTATTTAAAAACACTTTAATTCTCAATACAAGTTACGAAACCAATTCAGGAACCTTACCACAGCAAGATTTTACATTTGTTGAGGTTGAGCCTGGTCAAGGTAATTTTACGTGGATAGATTATAACGAAAATGGCATACAAGAATTAGGAGAATTTGAAGTCGCTCAATTTGCAGACCAAGGCAATTATATCAGAGTGTTATTACCCAATCAGGTATTTGTGCAAACACATCAAAACCGTTTTAGTCAAACAGTGACATTTAATCCTCAACAATGGAATTCTTCAGAAAACAAATCCAAAAAATTCTGGTCACATTTTTACAACCAAACTTCATTTTTGGCAGATAACAAATTACGTCGTAACGGTAGCTCATTTAACTTAAATCCGTTTGAGGCATTAAATGACGATAATGATACTGACCCAAATCGTTTAGGACTAAATTTCAGCCTAAGAAATGTATTGTTTTATAACCGAGGAAAGCAGAGATACACCACATCTTACACCTATCTAACAAACAAGAGTCAGAGTTTATTATCTATTGGTGCACTACTGAGTAAATTACGAAGTCACCAGTTCAATTTTAATCATAAGTTTGCTAAAAGTTGGCTATTGAATACTGAAGGAAGTATTAGTAATAGCAGAAGCTTAAACCAGAGTTTTGTTAATCGAGATTTTAATATTGATGAGACACAGTTTCAGCCAAAACTATCTTACATATTTAATGAAAATGCACAGTTTGATGTCTTTTATCAATATACAAATAAGAAAAATACGACAGGTAACTCTGAGGAGTTATTACAAAATAATTATGGCTTTTCATTTACCTATAACAACGCTCAGAAAGTGGCGTTAACAGGAGAATTTAATTATTTTCAAAATGATTATACAGGCAATGCAAATACACCTGTGGCGTTTCAAATACTTGAAGGTTTACAACCAGGAAAAAACTTTACTTGGAGTGTAATTGCACAGAAGAAATTGACCAAGTTCTTAGACTTAAATCTTAATTATTTTGGTAGAAAAACGGAGACTTCAAAAACGATTCACACTGGTACTGTGCAGCTTAAAGCTTATTTTTAAAAATGTGATTTCTTTAACGCAACCTTTTGTTGAAAAATGCATCTTTGTAGTATAACTATTCTGAAATAAACTATAATCAATAAACAATTCAATCAATTATGAAAAAAATCTTTTTAATACTATTATGTATTTCTTTTGTTAGCATACAGGCTCAAGAGCAGTCAGAATCAGACGTTTATTCAGGAAATCACGAACTCAAAATTAATGGGTTGTTTCTTGTTGTAGGTGCTTTTGATGTTACTTATGAATATTTGCTAAACGAAGAATCTGGCATAGGAATTAGTGTTTTTTTACCATATGATTCTGATATTAAAGATGACATTCAATATTATATTTCGCCTTATTACCGCTTTTATTTTGGTAAAAAGTATGCCGCTGGATTTTTCTTAGAAGGTTTTGGTATGCTTAATTCAATTGAGCCAGATTTATTTAGTAATACAGATGATTTTGAAACTGATTTTGCTTTAGGTATTGGTCTTGGAGGCAAGTGGGTAACAAAAGGTGGTTTTGTAGGAGAATTAAGTTTAGGTGTTGGTAGAAATTTATTTAACACAGATAAAACAGATATAGATTTTGTTTCAAAACTTGGTATTACTTTAGGGTATCGTTTTTAGAAACAAATTGCATATAAATAAAAAAGCACCTAATTTAAAATTAGGTGCTTTTTTTATAAATTATTTTGTTTTTACATCCTCATCAACCATTCTTTGACATCAACTTCTTTTTTAATGATAGCTTTTAAATCATCAATCTTTACACGTTGCTGTTCCATAGTATCACGATGACGTATCGTCACGGTGTTGTCTTCTAAACTTTCGCCATCTACGGTAATACAAAATGGTGTACCATTAGCATCTTGACGTCTGTAACGGCGACCAACGGCATCTTTCTCATCATAAGTCACGCTGAAATCCCATTTTAAATCTTCTATAATTTGCTTAGATAATTTAACTAAGGCTTCATCTTTTCTAACTAGCGGTAAAATTGCTGCTTTTGTTGGTGCTAAAACTGCTGGTAATTTTAATACCGTTCTCGTTGTATTATTTTCTAATTCTTCTTCTTGTAAAGCATTAGAGAATACTGCCAAAAACATACGGTCTAGACCAATCGAAGTTTCTAAAACGTAAGGCGTATAATTTGCGTTGTCTTCATGGTCAAAGTACTGTAACTTTTTACCAGAGTATGCTTCGTGTTGTTTTAAATCAAAGTCTGTACGCGAGTGGATACCTTCTAATTCTTTAAACCCAAATGGGAATCTAAATTCTATATCTGTAGCTGCATCGGCATAATGTGCTAATTTTTCATGGTCATGGAAACGGTAGTTGTCTTCTCCTAATCCAAGTGATAAATGCCATTTTAATCGCGCTTCTTTCCAATGCTTAAACCATTCGCCTTGTGAACCTGGCTTGATAAAAAACTGCATTTCCATTTGTTCAAACTCACGCATTCTAAAGATAAATTGACGTGCTACAATCTCATTTCTAAAGGCCTTTCCTGTTTGTGCAATACCAAACGGAATTTTCATACGTCCCGTTTTTTGCACATTCAAGAAATTGACAAAAATACCCTGCGCTGTTTCTGGTCTTAAGTATAAGTCCATTGCAGATTCTGCTGAAGCACCTAATTTGGTGCCAAACATAAGGTTAAATTGCTTAACATCTGTCCAATTCTTACTGCCTGAAACAGGGCAAACAATACCTAGATCTAATATTAATTGTTTAAAAGCCGCCAAGTCACTTTCTTCCTGAACTTCAGTTAATCTTTCAGTAATATCATCTATTTGTTTTTGACGTCGAAGAACATTTCCATTTGTAGATCTAAACTCATTTTCGTCAAAGGCATCTCCAAATCGTTTTTTTGCTTTGGCAACATCTTTATTTATTTTCTGTAGAATCTTCTCTCTAAAGTCTTCTACTAGTACATCAGCTCTATAGCGCTTTTTAGAATCTTTATTATCAATCAAAGGGTCGTTAAATGCATCCACGTGACCTGAAGCTTTCCAAGTGGTTGGGTGCATAAAAATTGCCGCATCAATACCTACAATATTATCATTCATTTGTACCATGGCTTTCCACCAATAGTCGCGTATGTTTTTCTTTAATTCAACACCGTTTTGAGCGTAGTCATAAACTGCACTTAAACCGTCGTAAACTTCACTGCTCTGAAACACATATCCGTATTCCTTTGCATGTGAGATTACCTTCTTAAATTTATCATCGTTATTTGCCATGCTGCAAAAATATAAAACCGCCACAATTAACGGTTGGTTTTTGGTAATTTATAGTGGCTTCAAAAATAAATATTACATTTAAGTTATAAAGTGTAAAAACATATAGTTTTCTGATATCTATTTAAAGTGTTTCAAAACCTCATTAATTTATTCTTTCCACAAATATGCGAAGCTTGCAAGCTGCCTCTTAAGGATAACGAGAAAGTGATTTGCATTAGTTGTAGACACGAGCTGCCAGTCACCAATTTTCATTTTGAAAATAATGATGCAGTAAAAAAGATGCTTTATGGTAGAGTAGAATTACAAAATGCAACTGCATTACTTCATTTTTCAAAAAAAGGATTAGTGCAAGAATTATTACATAACTTAAAGTATCGTGGACATGAGCAAATAGGAAAATTTCTTGGTGATTGGCTTGGTGGTGAGTTACAATCTATAGAGGTCTATAAAAATATTGGCGTTATTGTGCCTGTGCCATTGCATAAAAACAAACGAAGAGAGCGAGGTTATAACCAGGTTACAAAATTTGGAGAAGCTATTGCCAAAGCTTTAAATACAGAATATGATGAAGGTGTTTTGATAAAAGTAAAACATTCTAAAACACAAGTGTTTAAAGATAGAATTACCCGATTTGATGATGCTAATACGCGTTTTGCTCTTGGTAACACAGATGGTTTAAGTGGTAAACATATTTTGTTAGTTGATGATATTATAACAACTGGCGCAACCATTGAAGCTTGTGTGACGCTTTTAGAGCGTATTCCAGATGTAAAAATTAGTGTTGCAACTATGGCAATTGCAGAGTAGAATGTTCGTTATTAATAGAATTAAGTTGTTAATTTGCTTAAATTTTTTAGAGTCAATGTTTAAGAAATCTTATCGGATATATTTTGTATTAGTTTCAGCTATTCTTTTCGCTGTGGGCTGTGCCAGCCGTGGTAGACCTTCTGGTGGTGAAAAAGATGTTACACCTCCAGAAATTACAAGTGAGAGCCCTAAAAACTATTCTACAAACTTTAGAAATAGAGAGATTAAAATTTATTTCGATGAGTTTATCAAACTTAAAGATTTGCAGAAGCAGTTAATTATCTCACCACCGATGGATACGCAGCCATTAATAACACCTCAGGGCTCGGCAAGCAAATACATTACGATAAAAATTAAAGATACTTTAGAGGATAATACAACATACGCAATCAATTTTGGACAAAGTATTGTAGATAATAATGAAGAAAATCCATACCCATATTACCGTTATGTGTTTTCTACGGGCGAAACTATCGATTCGTTATCAGTAAAAGGAGCTGTTTTTGATGCAGAGAACAGAAATGCAGACCCTTTTATTTCTGTAATGCTATATGAAGTAGATACCTCTTACACAGATTCAATTGTATATAAAGAGAAACCAAAATTCATCACCAATACACTAGATAGTTTAACGACTTTTAGTATCGATAATATTAAAGCAGGTAAATATAGATTAGTCGCTTTAAAAGAAGAAAACTCAAACTTCACGTATCAACCTAAAACAGATAAAATTGGTTATTATGATAAGGAAATCACTGTGCCTAGTGATTCCACATATGACATTACACTTTTTAAGGAAGTTCTAGATTTTAAAGTTTTAAAACCTAGCCAAGTTGCTGAGCAACGCATTATGTTTCCGTTTGAGGGCGAATATGAAAAGGTTGATATTGAAGTGCAATCTGATTCTATTAAAAATCTAGAATACAGGCTAACAAGAGATAAGCAAACCGATAGTTTGTATTATTGGTATAAGCCAAAAGTTGAAGTGGATTCAGCTTTATTTTTAGTAAAGAATGAAGACTATTCAGAATCGTTTAAATATAAGCTTAGAAAGGCAGATAAAGACTCTTTGACTATAACGGCATTTAAACCTGGAACGTTAAGTTTTAATGATGATATAGAGCTTGAAGCATCAACACCTTTTGTTAAAATAGACACCACAAAGATTAAGCTAATTGATAATGATTCTGTACCTGTAAAATATGATATTGAGTTTAATGAGATTTATAACCGTTATAAATTTAAAATAGATTTAAAAGAGACCGAAAAATACAAAATGGAGGTGTTGCCATCTGCATTTACAGACTTTTATGGCGAGGTTAATGACACGCTCAACTTTACATTTAACACAAGAAAGAAATCAGATTTTGGAAGTATAAGAGTTAATCTAATTAATGCAAAATTCCCTTTAATTGTTCAGTTAGTAGATGAAAGAGGAAAAGTTTTGTATGAGCAATATGCTGATGAATATCCTGTAGTAGACTTTAGTGATATTGACGCTAAGCAATATCAGCTTCGTGCTATTTTTGATACCAATAAAAACGGCAAATACGATTCTGGTAATTATTTAAAGAAGATTCAGCCAGAGCGTGTAAGCTACGCACAACCTATTGACCCAGTAAGACCAAATTTCGATTTTGTTATTGAGTTTATTTTAAAAGAGTAAAACGGTCTCGATCGTTTAAAAAATTAAGCTTTTTACGGGATTTTTCAATAGAAGATTTTTCAAGTGTTACAACCTTTATGGTTTCCTCATTTGGTTTAATATTACTGAGTTTTTTTCCTAAAACATCATAACAGGCAGAATGCCCTGGATATTCGTGGCCAGTATTATCTTGTCCAACACGGTTTACTCCAATACTATAACTCATGTTCTCAATAGCACGTGCTTTTAGTAAAGCGTCCCAAGCGTTTATTCGCGGTTTTGGCCAATTGGCAACATAAAGTAGTAAGTCGTAATCTTCAGTATTTCTTGCCCAAACAGGGAAACGTAAATCATAACAAACTAAAGGGCAAATTCTCCAGCCTTGATAATTAATTATAGTTTTAGAAGTCCCAGCAGTGTATACTTTATGTTCACCAGCTAAAGTAAATGTGTGACGCTTATCATAAGTTTCTACCTTTCCGTTAGGATGAACAAAAACAGAACGATTATAGAAGAGATTACCATCTGATACAACTAAGCTTCCTGTGATAGCCGCGTTTTTTTCTTTAGCTATTTTTTTTAACCAGGTTAAGGTTTTACCACTCATTGTTTCTGCAACTGAATAAGCATTCATTGTAAAACCAGAAGTAAACATTTCTGGTAGAACGATAAGATCTATGGTTTCAGAAATAGTGTCAATTTTCGATTCAAAAGTTTTACGATTCTCTTCAGGATTTTCCCAAACCAAATCAGATTGAATCAGTGCAATTTTTAGTTCATTCTTCATGATTTAAAATTAGTAAATTTACAGGGCTTATTAAATTAATTAACACCAATATATTCTATGTTTCAAGCTCATCGAAGTTTACTAATTATCTTCTTGTTTTGTTTTTATAGTGTTTCTGCACAAATTGAGTATTTCCCAGACAGGAATGATACTTGGATAGAAAAGACACCTTCAGAGTTAAAAGTAGATTCAGAATGGTTAAATGATGTTGTTGAGTTTGCCAAAAACAATGAATATTCAGGCTCAAGAGATTTACGGATTGCTATTCTTAAAGGCTTTGCAAGAGAGCCATTTCATGACATTTTAGGACCAACTAAAAAGCGTGGTGCGCCAGCTGGACTAATTCTTAAAGACGGTTATATAGTTGCAAAATGGGGAGATACTAAGCGTGTAGATATGACATTTAGTGTCACTAAAAGCTTTTTGTCAACGGTAACGGGTTTAGCTGTTGATAAAGGTTTCATAGCTAATGAAACAGATTTTGTAAAAGATTATGTTTGGGATGGTACTTTCAATGGTGCTCATAACTCAAAAATTACTTGGCAGCATTTATTACAGCAAAATTCTGATTGGTCAGGTGAGCTTTGGGGCGGAAAAGATTGGGCAGACAGACCTCCAAGAAAAGGAGATTTAGACGATTGGAAAAATAGAGAATTAAGAGAGCCAGGAACACATATGGAGTACAATGATGTACGTGTTAATGTACTGGCATATTCTGCTTTACAAGTATGGCGAAAACCATTACCTCAAGTTTTAAAAGAAGAGGTTATGGATAAAATAGGTGCTTCTACAACTTGGCGTTGGTTTGGTTATGATAATGCGTGGACAACAATTGATGGTATCAAAATGAAATCGGTTACTGGCGGTGGACATTCTGGTGCAGGTTTGTTTATTTCCGCAGAAGATATGGCACGTTTTGGACTCTTGTTTTTAAACAATGGTAAATGGAAAAACGAGCAACTCATCAGCGAAGATTGGATTGTGCGTGCCATTACAACATCTAGGCCAAATGTAAACTACGGCTATATGTGGTGGCTTAACAAAAAAGGACCGCGCCATTGGGAGAATGTATCTGAAGATATTTATTACGCAGCTGGTTTTGGAGGAAATTTTATAGTAGTTGATAGAACCCATAACGTTGTGGTGGTGACGCGTTGGTTAGAGCCATCAAAAATTGGAGAATTTATGCTAAAACTAACAAAAGCACTAGATTAAATTTTATTCAAAATTTCTGACGCTTTTACTAAAGTTTCATCTGTTTTAGCAAAGCAAAAACGCAATACGTTATCATCTTGATTATTCTCGTTAAATACTGAAAGTGGAATAGAAGCAATTCCAAATTCTGTAGTTAAACGTTTTGCAAAATCTACATCGTATTCATTCGTGATTTCAGAATAATCTAAGACTTGAAAATAAGTGCCTTGCGAAGGTTTTACTTTAAATCGAGATTCAGAGATTAGACTTAAAAACAAATCGCGCTTTTGTTGAAAAAAAGCATTCAAACCTAAATAAGTATCGGCATCTTGCATATAATCAGCAATGCCTTTTTGAGACGGATGATGTACCGAGAAAACATTGAATTGGTGTACTTTTCTAAACTCTTTCATAAGCATCTCTGGTCCACAGCAATAGCCTATTTTCCAACCGGTGTTATGAAATGTTTTCCCAAAAGAGGCTGTAATGAAACTGCGTTGTTTTAAATCATGGAATAGACATGCGCTTTGATGCTGCGCATCATCAAATACAATATGTTCGTAAACCTCATCGCTTAATACTATAATGTTAGTATTCTCTGTTAGTTTTTGAAGTTGAAGCATATCGTTTTTAGACCAAATCGTTCCACTTGGGTTGTGAGGCGAATTGATTAAAATCATTTTGGTTTTTGATGATATTTTTGTAGCGACTTCGTTCCAATCCACTTTGTAATCTGGAGCTGATAACTGAATAGGAATTGCTTTTCCGCCATTGACTTCAACTGTTGGTTCATAGCAATCGTATGCAGGTTTAAAAATAATCACTTCATCATTTGGCCTTACAAAAGCTGAAATTACACAGTAGATTGCTTGTGTTGCTCCTGCTGTTACAGTAATCTCTTTTTCTGGGTGATACGTGCTGTTATATAGTTTTTGGTATTTATTAGAAATAGCTAGGCGCAACTCTAAATTACCAGCCATTGGTGCGTACTGATTGTAACCAGAATTCATAGCTTGACTCACCAAATCTATCAGTTTTTGGTCACTAGGATAATTAGGGAATCCTTGTGACAAATTAATAGCATTATGGGTATTAGCCAAAGCACTCATTACTGTAAAAATTGTGGTACTGACGTTTGGGAGCTTGGAGTTGTGTTGCATTATTGTTTCAAAATATCATTTATAATTTTCAAATGATGATTGGTGTGGAGTTCTAAAAAACGATTTACTCTTTTTTTGTTAACGTGCCCAAATAGTGGATGTTTAAAGAAAGCATTATCATTCAAATCTTTTATAGTTTCAACATTAGCCTTGGCGTCTTCAACTTGAGATACAAGGTCTTCTTTTAAAATAACTTCTGGTGGTTTTACATGTTTTGGAGCTTTTGCTTTCCCTCTTGGAAAAAATCCTATTGTAAACAGAAACTTTCCCATAAAACTAAAGTTGTTTTTATAGGCTTTAGAATCAGAAGACTGGATAGCTTTACAAACGCTATTAATAACCTTAAGGCTGTGGTCTATTTGCCAACCGATTGTGGCCTTAGAAATTTTAGGATTTACAGTTTCATGATTTGTAATATGGGCTTCTAAAGTAGTGATGTAGTGTTTTATTTTTTCGGAGCTCATATATACTGTTTTATGGAGTTGTGAAGTTACAATTAATATTACCCAAATAAAAAACCCTCGCATTTCTGCAAGGGTTTAATTTTATAATGAGATGCTGAATCGAGTTCAGCATGACAAATAGATTAGTATCTGTAATGTTCAGGTTTGTATGGGCCTTCTACAGTTACACCAATATATTCAGCTTGGTACTCTGCTAATTCAGTTAACTCAACACCAATTTTTTCTAAGTGTAATTTTGCTACTTTTTCATCTAAATGCTTAGGTAGCATGTAAACGTCGTTTCCGTATTTGTCACTATGGTTCCAAAGTTCGATTTGAGCTAAAGTTTGGTTAGTAAATGAGTTACTCATTACAAAACTTGGGTGGCCAGTTGCACAACCTAAGTTTACTAAACGGCCTTCAGCTAAAACAATAATATCTTTTCCGTTGATAGTATATTTATCAACTTGTGGCTTAATCGTGTCTTTAGTATTGCCATGGTTTTCGTTTAACCAAGCCATTTGTATTTCGTTATCAAAGTGACCAATGTTACAAACAATAGTCTTGTCTTTCATAGCTTCAAAATGTTCAGCTCTTACGATATCTTTATTTCCTGTAGTTGTGATAATAATATCAGAATTACCAACAACAGTTTCTAATTTTTTAACTTCAAAACCGTCCATTGCGGCTTGTAAAGCACAGATTGGGTCAATCTCGGTAACGGTAACGATAGAACCAGCACCTTTAAAAGACGCTGCAGTACCTTTACCAACATCACCATAACCACAAACAGTTACACGCTTACCAGCTAACATCACGTCAGTTGCTCTACGAATAGCATCTACTGCAGATTCTTTACAGCCATATTTGTTATCAAACTTAGATTTAGTTACAGAGTCATTAACGTTAATAGCAGGCATTGGTAATGTTCCATTTTTTACACGCTCGTATAAACGGTGAACACCAGTTGTAGTTTCTTCAGAAAGCCCTTTGATATCTTTAGCAAGGTGTGGATATTTATCTAAAACCATGTTAGTTAAATCACCACCATCATCTAAAATCATATTTAATGGCTGACGATCTTCACCAAAGAATAACGTTTGCTCGATACACCAATCGAATTCTTCTTCAGTCATGTCTTTCCAGGCATAAACAGCTGTTCCAGCAGCAGCGATTGCAGCAGCAGCTTGATCTTGCGTAGAGAAGATATTACAAGAACTCCATGTCACTTCTGCTCCAAGTGCTTGTAAAGTTTCAATTAAAACCGCAGTTTGTATAGTCATATGTAAACATCCTGCAATACGTGAGCCTTTAAGCGGTTGTTCATCTTTATATTCTTCACGTAAGCTCATTAGACCTGGCATTTCTGCTTCGGCTAATTCAATTTCTTTTCTTCCCCAAGCCGCTAACGACATGTCTTTTACTTTGTTTGGAACGTAAGCAATAGTCTTTGTACTCATATTTTTTCTTTATTTATAAATGAAACGCCTTTGGGTTTTAGCACTTAATTTAATTAAATTCGCCTTTAAAAAATTGCCAAATGCGCTTTAAGCGCTGCAAAGATAATACATAACATTAACATTACTAAATGCCGCTGTATAAATCCATTAGTATTAACACACAAACTACTGTTAAAATTTGGAAGATTGAAGAATCTTACGACGATTTAATGGCACCATTAGATTTAAAACCTAATAGTTTGGAGCGCGTTTTAGGAATGAAAAGTGAATTACATCAACGCGGCTTTTTGAGTGTCCGTCATTTACTCCGTGAGTTTGGGTATACCGATCAAGATTTGTTTTATGATAGCAATGGAAAACCACATCTCAAAGACGGAAAGCATATTTCCATAACCCATAGTTTTATCTTTTCGGGAGTAATTGTAAGTGATAAAGAAGTGGGGATTGATATTGAAAAACAGCGAGACAAAATTGCCGTTATCGCAAAGAAATTTGTTAATTATGAGTTTAATTATTTAAACACTGAAGCAAAAGATTACATACGAAAGCTTACTGTTATATGGGGGATTAAGGAATCTTTATACAAGTTATTTGCAACACCAGGAATGCTATTTAGAGAGCATTTTTTAGTAATACCATTTACTTTTGAAGAAACAGGTACTGTTTGTTGGATAGATTATGAAGATAGAAAATACCGCTATAACTCTCATTACTTAGAGTTCGATGGTTTTACTTGTGCTTATGTTTTAGGAGAATGAATTCAATTTACCATAACATAAAATCTGCCGCTAAAAGCAAGAAAAAATTATTAGCTGTTTTAATTGACCCTGATAAAATGAAGCTTGAAAAGGTTTCTGATTTTATTAATAAAGCTAATCTATCTATAGCAACTCATATTTTTGTTGGAGGAAGTACCGTTGAAGAATTTACAACTGAAAAGGTAGTTATAGAAATAAAAAAGTATACCAAACTACCAGTTGTTTTATTTCCTGGCGATGTAACACAACTTACGGAAAAAGCAGATGGGCTTTTGTTTTTATCTTTAATTTCTGGAAGAAATCCTGAATATTTAGTAGGTAAACATGTAGATGCGGCTTCAAAATTATGGAGAACGCAATTGGAAGTCATTCCAACAGGATATTTGCTCATTGATGGCAAAAATGAAACGGCCGTTGCACGTATAAGTAATACAAGTCCAATGGCAACAGAACATATTCAGCAAATTATTAATACTGCAAAAGCTGGTGAATTTTTAGGCATGAAATTAATCTATCTAGAAGCAGGAAGTGGTGCAAAACAAGCTGTCGACACAAAGATAATTTCTGAAGTAAAAAAGCGCTTGAATATTCCACTTATTGTTGGCGGAGGAATTAGAACAAAACAGCAAATAGAAAATGCGTATAAATCAGGTGCAGATATGGTTGTTATTGGTACAGCTTTTGAAGAAAATGAACATTTCTTTGAAGAATTAAAAAAGTGAATATGAAAATATCTGTAGAATTAACATTCACGCCTTTAAAGGACGATTATGAACCACACATTATTGCTTTTATAAAAGCACTTCGTAATTCTGAATTCAAAGTATTGGAAAACCCATTAAGCACTCAGGTTTATGGAGACTATAATAAAGTAATGTCATTTCTACAGTTAGAAATTGAGAAAGCATTTAGTAATGTTGGCATTGCCGTGTTACAAATAAAACTTGTAAAAACAGACCGAAGCGATTATGAGCCCTATTTTTGATTTTTTTCTTGATGCATATAAGAATACACCAACTTTTCAAATCTTATTAGAGGCAATAGCTTTTGTATTTGGCATTGCAAGTGTATGGTATGCGAAAAAAGAAAATATAATGGTTTATCCAACAGGAATTATTTGCACTGTAATTACGGTTTATCTCTTGTATGTCAATGAATATTTTGGAGATATGATGATGAATTTTTATTATTCTGTTATGAGTGTATATGGATGGTGGAATTGGTCCCGGAAAAAAGATGATAAATATGTTGTTCCAATTTCTAGAACAAACGCTAAGGAAAAAGTAATTGGTTTTGTTTTGTTTTTTGCTACTATGATTGTAACTTATTTGGTTTACAAAGCCAATAACTATGATATTCAAACTGCAAATTATATTGATATTTTTACTTCAGGAATTTTCTTTACCGCTATGTGGTTTATGGCAAATAAGAAAATAGAGAATTGGACATTATGGATTTTTGCAGATTTAATTACTGCTCCTTTATATGCCTATAGAGGATTGGGGATGCTATCGCTACAATATTTAATTTTTACAATTTTAGCAATTCAAGGATATATTGCATGGAAGAAAAGCTTAAACAACAACCTTCAAACTGCATAAAAGTAGTGCTTTTTGGCCCAGAATCTACAGGCAAAACAACTTTATCTGGACAATTAGCTAGATATTATAATTCTGTTTGGGTGCCAGAATATGCGCGAGAATATCTTCAAAATAAATGGAATAACGAGCGCAAAACCTGTGAACCAAAAGATTTGTTGCCAATTGCTATTGGACAGATGAAGCTTGAGAATGAATTGGCACTAAAAACAGATTCAGTTTTAATCTGTGATACAGATTTGTTAGAAACCAAGGTGTATAGCGAGGCCTATTATCAAGGTGTATGCAACCCAATTTTAGATAAGTATGCTCAAGAAAACACCTATGACTTGTATTTTTTAACCTATATTGATACACCATGGGAAGCTGATGATTTACGTGATAAGCCAGATGAAAGAGAACGTATGTTCAAAGCCTTTGAAGATGCCTTAAAAAAGCACAACAAGCCTTTTGTTTTACTTAAGGGCGGAAAGAAAGAGCGTTTAAAAAAAGCAGTTTTTCATATTAATAAACTATTGAATAAATAAAGTTGAAATTCAAAGAAAAAGATATAAAACAAATAGAGAGTTATGGTCTAACGGAGCAGTTAGTCAATAATCAAATATCTCAATTTGTAACAGGAGTTAATTATTCTAATATTCATTCTGCTGCGACCACTAACGATGGTATTATAGAAACATCATATCTTGATGTGTCTGAATATGCGTCTTTTTTTGATTCGCAAAAAGATAAAATTGACATTGTAAAATTTGTACCTGCCTCTGGTGCGGCAACAAGAATGTTTAAGTTTTTGTTTCAATTCTTAAAAGACTATAATCCTGTAATACAATCGCTAAATGCATACATAAATAGAAATAGCCTTAAGGATTTGCCTCTATTTTTAATTGCTTTAGAGAAATTTCCGTTTTATAAAACTGTTTTAAAACAAATTGAAAACAGTGGTGTTGATTATAACGCTTTAAATCCAAATCAAAAAGCACATACTTTTGTAAAAGCTATGCTTGAAGAAGATAAGCTATACTTTGGAAGCTATCCAAAAGGCTTATTTCCTTTTCATAAATACAATAATGATATTTCTACAGCTTTTGAAGAGCATCTTTTCGAAATGGCGTTTTACGGTTCGCGAAAAGGACCATTAAAATTACATTTCACAATTTCTGAAAAGCATAGAGATAAGTTTACTAAAGAGTTTAAACGTATCGAGGAGCGTGTTGAAGCTATAACAGGATTTCCTTATGAGATATCATTTTCTTACCAACATCAGTCGACTGATACAATTGCATTAACAGCAAAGAATGAACCATTTAGAAACGAAGATGGTAGTTTATATTTTAGGCCATCAGGTCATGGTGCTTTACTTAAAAATTTAAATGCTATTGATGCAGATTTAATCTTTATCAGTAATATTGATAATGTAGTGGTTAAGCATTACAAAGCCGAAGTAGCTAAATACAAAAAAGTTTTAGCAGGCATACTTCTTAAAACTAGAGCTGCTGTTTTTGAATATATTAAGCAGCTTAAAAATGAAAATTTATCTGAAGAAAATTTAAATGAAATAGGAGATTTTTTATCCAATAAATTAAATTTTTCAATATCTGAAGAGTTTGAAAAATATTCTCATAAATATAAAGTCGAATATCTTTTAGAAGCACTTAATAGACCAATCCGAGTATGCGGAATGGTTAAAAACGAAGGAGAACCTGGAGGTGGGCCATTTTGGGTTAAGGATGAAGCCGGTAGGCTTTCGCTTCAAATTGTAGAATCTGCCCAAGTGAATAAAAAGAACAAAGAACAAAAAAGAATTTTAGCAAATGCCACTCATTTTAATCCTGTAGATATTGTTTGTACAATAAAGGATTATGAAGGCAATACGTTTGATTTGCAAAAATATATTAATCACAAAGCAGCTTTTATAACCATGAAAACAAAAGTAGGAAAGGATATAAAAGCACTTGAATTGCCTGGTTTATGGAATGGTAGTATGGCATATTGGAATACTATTTTTGTAGAAGTACCTATTCTTACATTCAACCCAGTGAAAACAGTCAACGACTTATTGAAGCCTACACATCAACTCAGTTAAGATGGATTTTTCTCAATTAATAAACGAGGTTACTTACAAAGCAGTTCGTAGTTCAGGTAGTGGCGGACAGCATGTAAATAAAGTAGCCACTAAGATTGAATTGTATTTTAATCTCCATGATTCTAAGTTTTTTAATGAAGAAGAAAAGGAAAAGTTACAAGCATATTTTCAAAACCGACTAACTAAGTTTGGTATTCTAATATTAAGCTGTGGTGAAACAAGAAGTCAGTTAAAAAATAAAACTATAGTAACTCAGCGTTTTTTAGAACTAATAGAAGAAGGTTTAAAAGAAGAAAAAGAACGTTTGCCTACGAAAATACCCAAAGCTGTACTACGTAAACGCTTAACTAACAAAAGGAAGAATTCTGAAAAAAAGGCAAATAGAAAACCACCTAAGATTGATTGAAAAAATTACAATTTGTAATTCTAAAATCAGAAATCCCTATTATCTTTGCACCGTTCTCAAAAAAGGGGTGCTGTAAAAAGCTGAGATCATACCCATAGAACCTAGAACAGGTAATGCTGTTTAGGAATTTTAAAATGTTTGACATGCTATCGTATAGTATGTCAAGCTATTAAGCCAATTATTAACAAAGAATAATTACCTCTTTTTATTCGATTATTATTTTAATCGTAATGAAAAATTTATTCGCTTTTTTATGCTTAGTTGTTTTCTCAATAAGCATGTTTTCTCAAGAAAAACAAAAAGACTCAACTAAGGTTGAAAAATTAGATGCTGTCCTAATTAAAGCTGTTCGAGTAAAAGCTAATTCTCCAATAACACATTCGAACTTAAAAAAAGAGGAATTGGCTAAACGTAATTTAGGTCAAGACATAGCAACGCAACTTAAATTCCTACCATCGGTTGTTACAACTTCTGATGCAGGAGCTGGAATTGGTTACACAGGCTTTAGAGTACGTGGAACTGCAAATCAAGGAATAAATGTAACCATAAATGGTATTCCTTATAACGATGCAGAAAGTGCAACTACTTTTTTTGTAAATCTACAAGATTTTACGTCTTCTGTAGAGAACCTTCAGTTACAACGAGGAGTAGGTACATCAACTAATGGACCTGCAGCTTTTGGTGCCAGTTTAAATATTTTAACTAATGTTGATACAGATGAAGCTAGTGCTAGTTCATCACATTCAATAGGGTCTTTTAATACAAGACGCCATAATGTTAAGTTTAGTACAGGATTATTAAATGACCATTTTATCTTCTCTGGGCGTTTGTCACAAATTACTTCAGATGGTTATATAGATAGGGCATCTTCGGATTTAAAGTCCTATTACTTACAAGGTGCTTATAAGGATGATAATACATTAGTTAAGGCGATTCATTTTGCAGGTAGCGAAGTAACATATCAATCTTGGTTTGGTGTAGATAGAGATACCGCTATTAATAACCCAACATTTAATCCAGCTGGAGCTATTTTAGATGACCAAGGGGATATAGTTGGATTTCATAATAATCAAGTAGATGATTACAAACAAGATCATTATCAACTACATTGGGCGCAACGCTACAATAATAATTGGAGTTCAAATGTAAGTTTCAATTATACCTATGGTCGTGGATTCTTTGAAGAATATGAAAATGATGATGATTTAGCTTTTTATGGCTTGTCACCAGTTCAAATAGGTGGAGAAACTATTACAACTTCAGACATTATAAGAAGACGTTGGTTAGATAATGATTTCTATGTGTTATCAGGAAATGTAAACTATAAAGACAATCAATTCGATGTTACTTCAGGCTTATTTTACAGTACTTATGAAGGTGATCATTTTGGAGAAGTTATCTGGTCTCGTTTTGCAAGTGACTCAGAATTAGGTGACCGTTATTATTTTGGTGTTGGTAAAAAGAATGAATTTTCAACCTTCGCAAAAGCCGATTATAGATTAAATGATAAATGGCAATTTTACTTAGATCTTCAGGGTAGGTTTGTAGATTATTCAACTACTGGTCAGAATTCAGACGTTGTCGATTTTATTGTAGATGAAAGCTTTAATTTCTTTAACCCAAAATTTGGAGCTAGTTTTAAACTAAATGATAGGAATCATTTATACGCATCATTTGCTAGAGCCAATAGAGAGCCTAACAGAACTGATTTTGAAAACGGAAACCCAAGACCTGAACGTTTAGATGATATTGAAATAGGATGGCGACATAACTCAGAAAAATTAGCCTTAAATATTAATGGTTTCTATATGGATTATGACAATCAATTAGTCCTTACGGGCGCTTTAGATGGTTCAGGAGCTCCAATTCGCGCTAATAGTGGTAGTAGCTATCGATTAGGAATAGAGGTTGATGCTAATGTTGCAATTACTCCTAAACTAAATATACAACCTAATCTAGCGTTGAGTGCTAATAAAAATAGAGATTTTTTCTTTCAGAGAGATGGTGTATTAACAAATTTAGGTAATACAGATATTTCGTTCTCTCCAAATATTATTATAGGTAATACGATAGCTTATCGACCTACTGAAAATTTGTATCTAGCGTTTTTATCTAAATATGTTGGGGAGCAATATATGAGTAATATTGAAAGTGAAGCATCTATGTTAGAAGCCTTTTTTGTAAATGATTTTAATGCCACTTATAATTGGAAAGTAAATTCATTTATTGATAGCGTTGACATTTCGTTGTTGGTTAACAATATTTTTAACGAAAAGTATATTTCGAATGGGTATTTTGGTTCGTTTGATTTTGCTGACTCTTCAAGTACAACAGGTGTTACGACAGGTTTTTTCTCGGGCTTCTATCCGCAAGCGACAACCAATTTTTTACTAGGAGTTACACTCAATTTCTAGTTAGTAATTAAATATTGGTTATTGCCAACAAACTCAACCCTGTACGGCAACAATGTGCAGGGTTCAGGGTTTTGACCTAGGTTTTGGCCAGTTAAAAGTTCGTATTCATTTGCATCTTCACAGCCACAAGTTGCCGTAAGTGAATTTACAGAAAGTAAAGAACAGTTAGAAAACGCATGGTTAGGGTCAGCACCGTCCCAAGCACGTAAAGTTTCACTGCCTGTTCTTGCCAAAATAATTCCACCATTACCTTGCCCTTCAAGGCGTACAGAATTACCTGTGAATTGTAATTGACTAAATTGCGGAAGGTTAAGGTTTACTGTTACATTGACATTAACGTTAAGCAAAAAATTACAATTGTTGACGTTGTTATTATTACTACATCCAAAAGAGAGAACACAAATAGCTAATATTAAGAACTTTTTCATAGCACTATTTCAAAAAGTATAAGAATTAAATTTTTTATTTTCCTTTTGCCGCAATTTACAATAATTAAGACTTCCCATAAATATTTTATATATTTGTATAGTTGTCTCGTGAAAGCGGGATTTTTTCATTAAGTCCCGAACTCGTTTCGGGATATTTTGTATATAGAAAAACGTAGAAAAGATGAGTAAAGTATCTTATTACACAGCAGAAGGACTAAAAAAATTAAGAGAAGAACTAAATCACTTAAAAGATATAGAACGTCCAAAAGCTTCGCAAGCTATTGCAGAGGCTAGAGATAAGGGTGATTTGAGTGAAAACGCAGAATATGATGCAGCAAAAGAAGCACAAGGGATGTTAGAAATGAAGATTTCTAAGATGGAAGAAACCTTGGCTAATGCTCGTGTTATTGATGAGTCTCAATTAGACACATCTAAAGTATTAGCCTTATCTATTGTAAAGATTAAAAACCAAACCAATGGTATGGAGATGACCTATACTTTAGTGGCAGAAAGTGAGGCAGATTTGGCTTCAGGAAAGATATCCGTAAACTCGCCAATAGGTAAAGGTCTTTTGGGCAAATCTGTTGGAGATGTAGCAGAAATACAAGTGCCCAACGGTATTATGAAATTTGATATTCTTGAGATTTCGAGATAAACCAAACCCAAAAAAATATTTAGGATTCCTGTTTATAGCCTTAAGCAGGAATCTTTTTATATTTACACAACTAACATTTTTGCAATTATGGCTTCTATTTTTACTAAAATTATAAATGGCGAAATCCCATCGTATAAAGTTGCCGAAACAGAAGACTTTTTCGCTTTTTTAGATATTAACCCTAACAGTAAAGGTCATACACTTTGTGTTCCAAAAAAAGAAGTTAATAAGATTTTTGATTTAGATGAAGAGACATATATCAACTTAATGACATTTTCTCGCCGCGTAGCAAAAGCTCTTGAAAAAGCAGTGCCTTGCGAGCGTATCGGTATGTCTGTTATAGGTTTAGAAGTGCCTCATGTACATGTGCATTTAATTCCATTGCATACAATGGAAGATGCACGATTTAAAAATAAAGCATCGCTTACTTCAGAAGAATTTAAAGCTATAGCAAAAGCTATTTCTGCAAACTTTAGTTAAGAGTTTTCAATGCAATTTGCATTGTAGAGCCTTTTCCTAACTCAGAATTTAAAACTTTAATTTTCCCACTGTGGTAATCTTCGATTATTCGTCTAGATAATGATAGGCCTAAACCCCAACCACGCTTTTTTGTTGTATAACCTGGCTCAAAAATAGTATTGAATTGACTTTTAGGAATGCCTTTCCCACTATCGGATATCTGTATCAGAACTTGTCTTTCTTTTTCTATAAGCTTCAAGGTCAATTTACCTTTGCCTTTCATAGCATCAATAGCATTTTTAACTAAGTTTTCAATAGTCCAACTAAAAAGCTGTTCGTTAAGTTTTACCTTAATTTCTTTTTCAGGAATTTCTATATCAAATTCTATAAGCTTTGAGGTTCTTGACTGTAAATAAGCAAATGAGTTTTGAGTTTCAGAAACTATATCAGCAGTTTTTAATTCTGGAACAGACCCAATTTTGCTAAAACGCTCAGTTATGGTCTTTAAACGGTCAACATCTTTTTCCATCTCAACGATGTAGTCTGGATTAACGTTTTCAGACTTTAATATTTCTGTCCAACCTACTAATGAAGATAAAGGCGTTCCTATCTGATGTGCTGTTTCTTTAGCCATACCAGTCCATAGTTTGTTCTGTTCTGCCGTTTTAGAACTGCGGTAAAAGAAATATACCACGGCTGCAAATAGAAGTATAATTAACAATAATGCTAAAGGATAGTATTTGAGATTATTTAGTAAAGGCGAGTTACCATAGTAAAGCGTCTGTTCTAAATCTTCCATGACTAGTGGTTGATTTTCTTTCTGAAATTTTATAATTAATTGGTTTTTATTTGCTTCAACGAGGTTGTCATCAATACTGTCATTATATACTTGAGCCAGTTCATTCTTTTCGGTAAGGCGAGGTTTAGCAAAAATATTTCTGTGACTAATTATATTTTGATTTTTATCCAATAATAACATTGGAGTATTTAAGGTAGAGTCTACAACGATGTATTCGGCAACTATATTTACCTCAAAATTGTCTAAGTCTTGAGAGTTATCATATGCATTTTTTGCAAATTCAGTATATGCAAATGTCCAACTTTTCATCTTGGCGCGCTCTTCAGACTTAAAATGCTGAAAAAACACATAGGTATTCCAGAGAATTAAGGATACAATGACAAAAGATGAAATAATTATAATCCAACGGATTACATTTCTGTTAAGATGTATGCGCATCAATTAGAATAGTTAATGGTTCTAAATATAATGTAATTCTGTAAATATTATTGTTTTCAAACTACAGACAATTCATTTTATTACGTCTGTAATATGGTTATCTTTGATAAAAATGAATTTTTATGGTGTCTTACCAACCAAAAGATCTTACAACAGCCAAATTACATAGCTATTTATTAAGTGCAGTTGCACCAAGACCAATCGCTTTTGCAAGTACAATAGACGCGGATGGGAAACCAAATTTATCACCCTTTAGTTTCTTTAATGTATTTAGTGCAAATCCACCAATTCTAATATTTTCGCCAGCAAGGCGTGTTAGAGACAATACTATTAAACATACTTTAGAGAATGCAGAAGCAGTAAATGAAGTTGTTATAAATACGGTGAATTACAACATCGTACAACAAATGTCTTTAAGTAGTACAGAATATCCCGAAGGTGTCAATGAATTTGAAAAATCAGGTTTAACCATGCTGAAATCTGATTTGGTCAAACCTTTTAGAGTGGCAGAGTCTCCAATACAGATAGAATGTAAGGTTAACGAAATTGTAAGATTAGGGAATGAAGGTGGCGCAGGTAATCTCATTATATGTGAGGTATTGAAAATACATATCTCTGAAGATATTTTAGAAGACAACGGAAGTATCAACCAAGAAAAATTAGATTTAGTAGCTCGTGCTGGCGGTAGTTATTACAGTCGTGCAAAAGATGGTTTTTTCGAAATACCAAAGCCATTGACCACTTTAGGAATAGGTGTTGATATGTTGCCCGAATTTGTTAGAAAAAGTTCTGTTTTAACAGGAAATGATTTAGGAATTTTAGGTAATTTAGCAGTCTTTCCGAGTGAAGATGAAATAGATAACTATTTAAATACTTCGGAAGAATATGGGGACTTGTCTCATACAGATGTTTTGGGTATTGATGTTCACAAAAGAGCCAAAAAATGCATAGAACAAGGTCATGCAAAAGAAGCACTAATCATGCTCTTAGCTAATAATAAAAAATAAATTATATCAATAAATATTAAAAATGGAAGTACAAGGACGAATCAAGGTTATTGGTGAAACACAAACCTTTGGTAGCAATGGATTTAGAAAGCGAGAGCTTGTAATAACTACAGAAGAGCAATACCCACAACATATTATGGTAGAGTTTGTTCAAGACAAAACAGACTTATTAAATAGCTACCAAGTTGGGCAACAAGTAAAAGTAAATATTAACTTGAGAGGTCGTGAGTGGACAAACCCTCAAGGTGAAGTAAAGTATTTTAACTCAATCCAAGGATGGCGAATAGAAGCAATGCAAGCAGAAACTCCAAGTGGCGATATGCCTCCTGTTGCTCCAGCTGCTGCTTTTGAACCTGCTACAGATTTAAATACAGAGGATCACGACGATTTACCGTTTTAATACGGAAAGAAATAATGAATAAAAAAGCCTGTTTTTAAAAACAGGCTTTTTTGGTTTTAATAAAAAAAGTCCTGATGAAAAATCAGGACTTAATATTGTGGTTTTAGGTTTAACCTTTACGAACAAACTCAAAAAAAAGCAATGATGAACAAAATTTGTAACATAAAGGTTACATCAAATATGAGAAAAAAAGCTAATTTTCCCAAGTTAATTGCTTGATTTAACACTAGTAACGCCAACTATAACGATATAGTAGCCTAAATAAATGTATTTTTTAACTGATAAAATAGAATTTCCTCATGTTTCTGAAGCATCAGCCGATGGATTATTAGCCATAGGAGGTGATTTATCATCCAAGAGATTGTTACATGCATATAAAAATGGAATCTTTCCTTGGTTTGAAATAGATGAGCCTGTTTTGTGGTGGTCACCAGACCCAAGATTTGTTATTTACCCTAGTGAACTTAAGGTATCAAAAAGTATGAAGCAGCTATTCAAAAAAAGGCAATTTAAGGTTACAATGAACCAAGCATTTGAGGATGTAATTTCTAATTGCGCTGCTAAAGTTCGCGAAGGACAAGATGGTACTTGGATTACAAATACGATGATTGAGGCTTACACCAAATTACACAAACTAGGTTATGCAACTTCTGTTGAGGTATGGCAAGGCAAAGATTTAGTTGGCGGGCTTTATGGTGTAGATATAGGTAATAAAGTTTTCTGTGGAGAAAGTATGTTTGCAAAAAAAAGTAATGCTAGTAAGTATGGTTTTATACATTTTATTCAATCTTCAGAATATAATATAGTTGATTGCCAATTACACACGAAACATCTTGAAAGCCTAGGTGGGAAGCATATTTCAAGACAAGAGTTTCTAAAATTTCTTTAACTATACTTCATTATATCTAAAACATGAGACTTCATGGTCATTAACCATTCCAGTAGCTTGCATATGTGCATAAACCACAGTAGATCCCACAAATTTAAAACCTCTTTTCTTTAAGTCTTTACTAAGTGCATCACTTAATGGTGTATTTGCTGGAGCATCTTTATAGTTTTTAAAACTATTTTTAATGGGTTTATCATCAACAAATTCCCATATATATTTTGAGAATGATCCAAACTCTTCTTGTACTTTTATAAAAGCTTTGGCATTAGATACAGTAGCATTTACTTTTAGCTTATTACGAATAATTCCAGCATCTTGTAGTAAATCAGCAATTTTGTCTTCGTCATAATTTGCTATTTTCTTATAGTCAAAATAATCAAAGGCTTTTCTGAAGTTTTCACGCTTGCGTAAAATAGTAATCCAACTCAAGCCAGCTTGAAACGTTTCAAGGATTAAAAATTCAAATAGCTGGTGATCATCTTTTACCGGTACGCCCCATTCATTATCATGATAAGCTTCATAAAGTGGGTCACCGACACACCATCCACATTTGTGTTTTACCATAGTTGTAAGCTTTTAATAATTATACTACTAATGTAACAACTGTTGCACAATTTTGAGCAATAGAATTTTAATTTTGTATTATGGAAACGTTACAACACACTATGATAAACGATATAATTTCTGCAAGCTTAGAGAAAAGCATGTCTTATTCAGAATATAAGGACTTGGTAAGTGATTTAACAGAAAAAAACTCAACTACAGGTCCAGACAAAACAGAAGCTTTAGCTAATTACACGATGCTTAATAATAGACGAATGAAACGCTGGGACAAAACGGTTAAGGTGTCTGATGAGGCTAAGTCAACTATAGAAAATTCTAATAGAAAAATGACATGGTTGGTGCTTACCGAAAGTTGGTGTGGTGATGCGGCGCATATTATGCCTGTAATTAATAAAGTAGTAGAACTTAATGATAACATCAATTATAAAGTGGTTTTACGTGATGAGAATGAAACCTTAATAAATGAGTTTTTAACTAATGGCGGAAAGGCAATTCCTAAATTAATCATTATAGATGAAGAGACTCAAGAAGTCGTAAATACTTTTGGACCAAGACCATCTGTAGCTACACAATTGGTCAATGATTATAAAGCAGAACATGGAAAGCTAACTCCAGAATTTAAAGAAGATTTACAGCGTTGGTATAATAAAGACAAGGGGCAATCTACAATTGAAGATTTAGTAGGCTTATTAAGCTAATTTTTGCCCTTAAAGTAAAAGGTTATAGAACCTAATTGATCGGTACGTTTTGAAGTATTAAAGCGTACCGATTTCGCATATTCTATAGCATGCTCAATCAAACATTCATTGTCACTATTTGATGAACCATTGATGTATGCTTCAAAGACATTTCCGCTATTATCTACTTTGATGTTGACTACAATTTTACCTGAGCGTTCGCACAAATATCTTGGCGTGTTGTAACTCAAAAGTCTACGGTTTTTTAAAGAATAACTCAAAGTACTTCCGCCTTTAGCGTGCTCAGCAATACCGTCTTGCTTTTTGTCTAGTAAATCTTGTAATTTTTTATAAGACTCGGTTTCTTTTTGTTTGAGAGCATAAGCTTTGTTAGAACTGTAATTTGATATATTATCAGTTTCAGCATCTAGTTCACGCTCTGATTTGTTTTCTTCCAATTGCTTTGTTGTTCTTTCAAAATCATCAGCCCGAACTGTTTTGAAGTTTTTCATAAGCTTTTTAAACTCCTCATCTTCATTATAAGCTTTGTTTGTCGTCGGAGATTTTAAATCTTGAATGTCTTCAAGCTCTTTAAGGATTTCTTCTTCAGTTTTTGGTTCTATCTCATAAAAAGTTTCGGCAATCAATTCCTTAGTGTTTGAAAGCTGAATACTAAACATACCAAAACCAACAATGCCAGTAATAAGGCTTGTGATTAATAAAGCTTTGTATTTTTCTATAAACTGCATTTAGTTATTTAGAGCAAAAATTGTACCTAATTATATACGAGTATAACGTTAAAAAGGTTTAGAAGTATATTATTAAGTATTATATCTTCTCAGGTAATGTAGCAATGAACTCTTCAGGAGTTAAACCATTTTCAACCTTAAAATCACCAATTCTGGTACGTCGTAATACTGAAAGGTGAGCGCCAGAGTTTAATGCCTTTCCAAAATCATGAGCCAAAGAGCGGATATAAGTGCCTTTACTACAAATTACTCTGAACTCTAGATTATTTCCTGAAATATTAGTGATTTCAAATTCGGTAATTTCAACTTGTCGTGACTTAATTTCTACGGCTTCACCGGCTCGTGCAAATTCATACAAGCGTTTACCATCTTTTTTTATAGCCGAAAATACAGGTGGAAATTGCTCAATAACACCAGTAAATTGTTTAGTTGTGTTATAGACTAAGTCTTCAGTAATATGTTCTGTAGAATACGTCTCATTGATTTCGGTTTCCAAATCGTATGAAGGTGTTGTGCTGCCTAAAACAAAAGTGCCGGTATATTCTTTCTCTTGACCTTGAAATGTATTGATTTGCTTAGTCATTTTTCCTGTGCAAATCACCAATAAACCTGTTGCTAAAGGGTCTAAAGTTCCTGCATGACCAACTTTTATTTTTTTAATGCCAAATGCTTGGCGTATCGCCCAACGCAATTTGTTTACAGCTTGAAAAGAGGTCCATGTTAATGGTTTATCTATCAATAAAACTTGACCGTTTTTAAAGTCTTCGCCAGTTTTCATCTTAGTTCTAGTTATTAGATAACGAAAATCCTATGGCAATAGTACCAACAATAACACAGTAGAAGGCAAAGTAAGAGAGTTTACTCTTTTTAACTAGAGCAATCATCCAAGTGCAAGCAAAAAGACCTGCAACAAAAGCAGCAATAAAACCAACTCCTAAAGTTGTGAAGTTTGCGGCATCGTATGTGAGTTCACCACCAACAATATCTTTTGCGATTTTCCCAAAAATTAAGGGTACAACCATTAAAAATGAAAAGCGAGCAGCTTTAGTTTTGTCATTTCCTAATAATACCGAAGTTGATATGGTTGCTCCAGATCGTGAGATTCCTGGTAGCATAGCAATAGCTTGTGATACACCAATAACAAAGGCGTTACTAAAGCTTACTTTTTTCTTTGTATCTTTTGCTTTGTCAGCTAGAAATAAAAGGATTGCAGTAACAATTAACATGCATCCTACAAGTAGAATATTTCCCCCAAAAAGCGCTTCAAGTTGCTCCTCAAAAAATAAACCAACAATAACCGCAGGAATCATAGATACTGCAATTTTTGCTGCAAACTGTAAATCCTCATTCCATTGGAACTTAAAGATGCCTTTTAGAAGTGATAAAATATCTTTTCTAAAAACAACAATAGTACTTAGTGCTGTAGCAAAATGAAGAACAACAGTAAATAATAAACTTTCTTTAGGTATTGAGTTGTCTCCTAAAATAGCTTTTCCTAATTCTAAATGCCCACTTGAAGACACAGGTAAAAACTCAGTAAGACCTTGAATAATACCTAATAAAACAGCATCGATTGTATCCATGAGGCAAAAGTATTAAAATACCGTTACGGAAAAATTAAAAATAGAATAGAATTTTGTCTTAATCCTTTTTCTTATTAGGATTCAATAGAATAGCATAGACTTGTATGCCAAAACCAATAAGTACAAGTGTTGGTGCTAAACGGATACGTCTCCAGTGAAAAATAGATTCGTCAAAAACATTTGGGTCATCACTGCCACCACCAGCCATTATAATGAAACCAACAGCAATAAAAGCTAGGCCAATAAATAACCATTTATAGTTTTTCTTTCCGAAAATAAATTCGCCTTTAGCAGATTGTTTGCGTTTTTGTTCGCCCATGATACTTGTTATAGGTGTTGCAAAGTAAACATATTATTTAAGATTGTATTGTTAAGGCTATCAAAAAATAAATGCTCATTGCTGAAAATTTTATAATCAACATTGAGCATTTATTAGGGTTTAGGTCAAAGACCTAATAGAACGTTTTGTTATAACTTTCTTTAGCTACTTTTGTCTTAGGCTGTTCTTTCTGTTTTGTATTCGACGCATTGAATACAAAAACCATAATTCCTACGAGGCATAGACCTACAAATAATATACGATTCATAATCAAAGATTTTTAGTTAAACATCTCTTTGGTTGGCGTATAATTATATCATTAGCTTTAGTTAAAGTTTAGGTATAAGATAACTCAAGGATTGTGCCTTTATTGCAGGGAGAATGGTAAAATGGTGTTAAACTTTGGTTAGAAATTCTTAATGAAATCCTATTTGGCTTTTCAATATTCATATATACATTCGTTTCTTACAATAACTCCTTTTAATTCTAATTTTTTTTTCATTTTCAGCCAGGTTTTGCCTCTTAAAGTCCCAGCAGGATATAGCTTATTTTTAAAGTCTTTAGTTATTATTCTCATGCAATTTGGTTGTTGTCCATTGGATTCAAAAACAACCTCTTTTATATTGGATAGATGATAGATTTTTTCTTTCCAAATGTGATTATGGTTTTTAACAATTAAGTAATCATTAGATATTAAAAAATAGTTCATTAG
>SHBX01000017.1 GCA_004211785.1 Winogradskyella sp. | reverse complement strand
TCAGAACGTTCTTTCAATTTTTCTTTAGCGTCAGTAATAACTTCTTTCTTCTGCTCAATCTGAACTTTAAATTCTTTGATGTGCTTATCAGCTAATTGAATCTCTAATTCTTGAAACTCAATTTCCTTACTTAAAGAGTTATATTCTCTGTTATTTCTAACATTATTTTGCTGCTCAGTATACTTTTTGATAAGTGTTTTTGACTCTTCGATTTGATTTTTCTTAGACTTAATCTCTTCGTCTATAGTGTTAAGGCTATCGTTAAGCTTTTCTAATCTTGTGTTAAGACCTGCAACATCGTCTTCTAAATCTCTTACTTCTAAAGGAAGCTCACCTCTGATGTTTCTAATTTCGTCTACTCTTGAGTCAATTAATTGTAAATCGTATAATGCTCTTAATCGCTCTTCTACAGTAGCTTCAGCTTTTTTTGCCATAATTATAAATACTTTACCGGATTTGTATTTGTGTTTGATAAAATGATTGCAAAATTACTAATTTTTTTTGAGAGATAGTCTACTAAAAACGTTTTTGTGAACTGCTCGCTTTCATAATGTCCAATGTCTGCTACTACAATGTCATTTTCGGCAGAGAAAAAGTCATGATATTTAAGGTCTGCAGTGATTAGAACATCAGCACCTGCAGCTTTTGCAGCACCTATAGCAAAACTACCAGACCCACCTAAAACGGCAACTTTTTTTACAGGTTTATTTAAGAATTTTGAATGTCTTACAGACGAAGCATTCATTTTATCTTTTACAAATTTGAGAAAATCACTTTCGGACTGAGAATCTTTAAGTTCACCAACCATGCCCATACCAATATGTTGGTTGGTATTATCTAGCGTTGAAATCTCGAAAGCAACTTCTTCGTATGGATGCGCTTCAAATAGTGTTTTTAGAATTTTTGATTCTAAGTGTTTTTGAAAAGTAATATTGAGTTGAATTTCTTCTTCTTGCTGAAGTGTTCCAGATTCACCAATTACCGGGTTTGAATCTTCATTACCTATAAATGTGCCAACACCTTCCGTATTAAAACTGCAATTGTCATAATTACCAATATTACCTGCACCAGCTTCAAATAGTGATTGTCGTACTTTGTCGGCATTAGCTTTAGGAACATAAGTGGTTAACTTTTTTATAGTGCCTTTTTGAGGCATTAAAATCTGCTTATCTTTCAGACTTAATTGGTCACAAATGATAGCGTTTACACCTTGAAATGCATTATCTAAAGCAGTATGGATAGCAAATATGGCTATGTTATGTTGTATGGCTTTTATAACCACACGTTCTACATAACTTTTTCCTGTAAGCTTTTTTAAGCCTTTAAAGATAATAGGATGGAAGCTTACAATAAGATTACAGTCTTTCTCAATAGCTTCATCAACAACAGCTTCAAGTGTGTCTAAAGTCACAAGAATACCAGAAACAGATTGATTTTTATCACCGACTAAAAGTCCAACATTATCAAAATCTTCGGCATAAGCCAAAGGTGCTAAATCGTGTAAATGATTAATGACATCTTGTACAACCATTGAATTTGTGTTTTTGTAAATATAAATATTAAAGATATATATTACTTTCGTGTTAATGAAAATCCTCAGAATACTATTATTCCCGATTGTGCCAATTTACTTTTTAGTGACTTGGACGCGTAATAGATTGTACGATTCTGGGATTAAATCTTCAAAGACTTATGATTTCCCGTTAATTTGTGTAGGTAATCTAAGTACTGGCGGCACTGGAAAGACACCTATGATTGAGTACCTGATAAGGTTGTTGTCAGAAAAAAAGAAAATCGCAACATTAAGTCGAGGCTATAAACGTATAACTAAAGGATTTTTACTAGCTGATGAGGATGCTAATGTGGATACTGTTGGAGATGAACCGTTTCAGTTTTATAAAAAATTCAAAAATATTTATGTAGCTGTTGATGAAAATAGGCAACATGGTATCACTGAATTAAGAAACTTAAATCCAAAGCCAGAAGTTATTCTGCTCGATGATGCTTATCAGCATAGAAAAGTAAAGCCTGGTTTTAATATTTTACTGACCTCTTATGGCAAGTTGTATAGTAAAGATATTGTTTTACCTACGGGAAATTTAAGAGAACCAAAATCAGGAGCAAAGCGTGCAGATATTATTGTAGTTACAAAATGTCCTGATGATTTGTCTGAAGAAAAAAAGACATCAATTGTAAGACAGATTGCTCCTAAGAATCATCAGAATGTATTTTTTAGTAATATAAAGTACAGCGATAAAGTGATTTCAGAATCATCTGAAAAGACTTTGCAAGATATGGTTTCATTTACTTTAGTGACAGGTATTGCAAATGCGAAACCGTTAGTAGAATTTTTAAAATCAAAAACTTTAGATTTTGAACATCTTGAATACGGTGACCACTATAATTTTACAATTAAGGATATTGAGTTATTAGAGCAAAAAGACCTGATTTTAACTACCGAAAAAGATTATATGCGTTTGCTAGATGTGGAAAGCTTGCGTTCAAAATTGTTATACTTGCCTATAGAGATAGTTTTAGATAAGCCTTCTGAATTCAACTCACTAATTCTGGAGTTTGTTAATTAGGCAGTAGCTTCAGATTTTCCTGAAAGAGCTGTATATAATTTCTTTTCAAACGTTTCTTGTTTGAATGGTTTAGAAATAATATCATCAAAACCAGCTTCATCAAACTCTTGCATTTTGTCTTCAAGAGTTACAGCAGTTAATGCAAAAATGGTGAGTTCTTTATTAAAAACACGTATGCGCTTAGTTGCCTCTAAACCACTAATGCCAGGCATATGAATATCCATTAAGACCACGTTATATTCTGTATTCTTAACTTTATCCACGGCATCTTCTCCGTTATCCACGATATCACAACCAAGCCCCATTTTGGTTAAGATTTTCTTGGTAATCATTTGGTTAATTTTATTGTCTTCGACCACTAGAATTTTAATATTCTCTAAATCCAATGCTTTAATGTTTTCTATGTGTTTACTTTCTTTAGGAATTGCTTTTTTCTTAGGCTCAACATGTTTTAGAGGTAATTCGAAAAAGAAGCTTGTACCTTTTCCTAATTGGCTCTTAAGGGATATTTCACCTTCGAGTATTTTTATAAGACCTTTTACAATAGAAAGTCCTAAACCTGTACCACCATATTTTCTGTTAATCTGAATTGAGCCTTGGGAGAAACTCTCGAACATTTGTTCTTGTTTTTCTTTAGAAATACCAATACCATTATCTTGAATTTCAAAATTAATTTGGTAAAGATTTTTCTTGACTTCAGTCTTTTTAACTCTAACCCAAATATCTCCGTCTTTAGTGAATTTTATAGCGTTTCCTAATAGGTTAATTAAGATTTGAGAAATCTTAAGCTGATCACCAATATAGGTTTCTGGAAGCTGGTCTTCGTAATCAAAATGTATTTTTGTATTGTTGTCTTTAGCTGAGTTGTTAAGTGCAGCAATTACATTTTCAATTTTTGTTTTTAGGTTGAAATCTTCTGGGTCTAATTCTACTTTGTTGGCTTCAATTTTGTTGATTTGAAGAATGTCATTGATAAAAGTAAGTAAGTAATCCCCTGAAAACTTAAGAGATTTTAAATGTGGAATTTGCTTCTCTTTTGGTTCTTCATCTAATAATAAATTTGTTAAACCTGTTACAGCATATAAAGGTGTTCTTAACTCATGAGTTACAGTAGACAGGAAGTTTGCTTTAGTTTTAGACGCTAATTCTGCTTTTTCTTTTGCGAGAATAAGTTCATCATTCTTTATTTGAAGCATATTGTTTGTTCGCAGTCTAATATTATTGTTTTTGTATAAAGAAAGCGTCAATAGAGACAGAATTGTAATTAATGAAATACTTAGTACAGTCGTTATTCTTGCTAGGTTACTTTCAGCATTATCTTCCGTTATTTGGTTTTCTAGTTGTTGATTTTCTGCATTACGGTAATTAACTATATGCTGAGTGCTTTTTTCAGTAGATAGGTTTTCTCTCTGGATATTTAATAGAGAATCTGATAATTGCATATGCTTATTCAGATACAGATTAGCCGACTTATATTGTTTTTTGCTTTGGTATATTTTGCTAAGTATAAGATATGCATTGTTTAAGTTTTCTATAGATTCATTTTCTTCAGCAATATCTAAGCCTGTTTGTGCTTGATCTAGTGCCAAATTATATTCTTCTTTGCTTTGGTATACATTTGCATTTAGTAGGTAACTACTGCTAAGTACGCGTTTTAGTTCATATTTATTAGCAATAATTATTGCGCGTTCTAATTTTTCGTGTGCCCTTTCAGTTTGTCCAAGTTTAACGTATACTCTTGCTTCGTTTAAGTTAACTTCGGCTTCATATTCTTCAGAGCTTTCACTTTCAAAACTATTAAGCGCATTAGAATAATATTCAAGTGCAGTTTTATATTGCTTAAGATTACTATGTATAACACCTCTGATGTTATAAGTAAGACCGAGATTAGTTTTATCGTTAATATCTCTTTGTATACTTATGGCTTTAGTTAAAGAAGATATTGCTTGGTCTGGCTCCTCAATTAAGTATTGAAGCTTAGCTATTTTTGTGTAAATAACGCCTTCACTTTTCCTGTCATTAATTTTTGTAGCAATATCTAGTGCTTTTTCTAGGTTGTCTTTTGCATTATAGTAATCTCCACGTGTGGTAAGAAGCTTTGCTTGATCTAGCTGTTGCTGTAGAGAAATCTCAAGTTCTCCTATGTCTAGCTCGTCAGTGGTTTGTGCTTGGTTGGTTAAGCCAAATACTATAAAAAATAAGAATATGTAAAGTTTAGTTTGGGACATTACAACATATTTTACGAACAAATATAATTATTTATTCGATAAAAGTGTATTTTTTTCCGATAAATTACATATAAGCTCAATCAGACGTGTACTGTAACCAGTTTCATTATCGTACCAACCAATAATTTTCACCATGTTTCCAATTACAGAAGTCATCTGAGCGTCAAATATGCAAGAATGCGTATTTCCGTTAATATCAATAGAAACAATAGGATCTTCGGTATATTGAAGTATCCCTTTTAAGTGTGTTTGCGAAGCTTTTTTAAATAGATTATTTACCTGAGCAATTGTCACATCGCTTTCTACATTAAAAGTGATGTCAGTCAAAGAGCCATTTGGTACAGGAACTCTTATGCCACAACCGCCAATTACATCTTCTAAATCAGGAAATATTTTAGTTAGTGCTTTTGCTGCTCCTGTAGTTGTAGGAACAATAGATTGCCCTGCAGCTCTAGCTCGTCGTAAATCTCTATGTGGTTGGTCGTGTAGACTTTGGTCGGTTGTATATGAATGTATTGTAGTAATGTATGCTTGTTTTACTCCGAAATTTTCATGCATTAACGCCATCATTGGCGCAGCGTTATTTGTGGTACATGATGCGTTGGAGATAATAGTTTCACTACCTTCTAAAATGCTATCGTTGACACCTAAGACAACGGTCTTTATTGAATCGTCAGATGGCGGAACAGATAAGATAACACGTTTTGCACCATTAATGATATGGTTTTTTAATTGTGCTTCGGTTTTAAATTTACCTGTTGCCTCGATTACAAAGTCTGGTTGGTAATCTTGCCAATTAATTTTAGAAATGTCACTTTGGTTTAGTAAAGGAATCGTTTCCTCTTCTATAATAATACTATTTTCAGAATGGTTAATGTTTTTATCCAAGATCCCATGAATACTGTCGTATTTAAGTAAATGACTTAAGGTTCTAGCATCTGCTAAGTCATTAATGGCTACTATTTTTATATTGGAATTACTAAGAGAAAGTCTTAAGAATCGTCTTCCTATTCTACCAAAACCATTTATGGCAACTCTTATCATTAATTTATATGCTTTTGAGCTTTGTAAGAAGAACGAACTAAAGCGCTACTTTCAACATGCCTGAATCCAAGTTCTAAACCAATGTTTTTATATTCTTCAAATTCATTTGGGTTAACAAATCGTTGAACTGGTAGATGTTTTTTACTTGGTTGAAGATATTGTCCTATGGTCACAACATCGACATCATTTTCTCGTAAGTCATGAAGCGTTTGTATAACTTCTTCACGAGCTTCGCCAAGTCCTAACATTATTCCAGATTTTGTTCTACGCTGACCTTGTTGTTTTAAATATTTGAGAACTCCCATACTACGATCGTATTTGGCTTGGATTCTAACTTCTCTGGTTAGGCGTCTAACAGTTTCAATATTATGTGATACGACTTCTGGAGCAACATCGATAATGCGGTCTATATGTCTTTGTACACCTTGGAAATCTGGAATTAGAGTTTCTAAAGTGGTTTCAGGATTCATTCTTCTAACAGCCTTAACAGTTTCTGACCACATGATACTTCCCATGTCTTTTAAATCGTCACGGTCTACACTTGTAAGTACAGCATGCTTAATTTCCATTAATTTAATGGAACGTGCGACTTTTTCTGGTTCGTCCCAATCAACATCTTCTGGTCTTCCAGTTTTAACGCCGCAAAACCCACAAGAACGTGTGCAAACATTGCCTAAAATCATAAATGTAGCTGTGCCTTCGCCCCAACATTCACCCATGTTTGGACAACTACCAGAAGTACAAATCGTATTTAACTTGTACTTATCGACAAGACTTCGTAATTCGGTATATTTTTTTCCTGTTGGTAGTTTAACGCGTAACCATTTTGGTTTACGTTCAGGAAGTATATTTGATGCTGTTTTCGTCTCCATTAAAATTTTCTTTTTCGACCCAACAAAGATACGAAGTAAATAATTAAAAACTCCTAAGGACTATTGCGTACCATACACCAAAACCAATAAGGAATATAATGCCTAGCCAACTTAAAATATGCATACTCATTTTTGGACGCCATTGTTTTGGAACATGGTTAGAACTCATAAGTTTATAATTAACTATGGCATAAAAAGGTGCCGTTAAGAAAGAGAGAACTGTTGCAGTTTTTACTAGTGTTCCAAGTTCTGCACTTAAAAAGAAGAATATAATTAATGTTCCTAAAAAAAGTGTTGCTAGCCAAATATTATAACTCTTCGATAACTTTGAATTTGATAAAATTGAAGTTGTCCGCTCCATAACTCTAGGAGAAGCATCAAAAGTTGTTAGAGTTGTGCTAAACATAGTAGTTAAAGCAGCTACGCCAATAATTGCATATGCCCAATTTCCTAGGCTATCCGTGTACATTTGTATAAGTTGAGAAGAGAATCCTGAAGCTGTAGTACTTAAAGTTTCTTCAGAATTATAAAATACCAACGCACCAAGTGTTAAAAATCCAAGACCTAAAATGAGAGTAGTTACATAGCCAATATTAAAGTCGAAGAGAGCAGTTTTTGTATCAAAGTCTTTATTGTCTTTATGTTTTTCAATTGACCATAACGAATGCCAAATAGAAATATCTAACGGTGCTGGCATCCAACCCATAAAGGCAATTAAAAATACCCAACTAGATTTTTCTGGAAATACTTGACTGAAACTTATAGTGCTTTCCGAATTTACTCCAGAAGCTATCACGGCAATTATTGTTGTAACTGTTAGTGTTAAAACAATGACCTTCATTAATCTGTCTAATAATTTGTAGCGTCCTAAAACAAGTATGGTTGTACAAATTCCTAGCAGAATTACGGTCCAAATTTGTACACTAGTTACAGATAAACTCCCAATATTTAATGGCTGAAATTCAAATAAAACATGAGATGCTAAACTTGCTGTGACAATTGTGACTGCTGTTTGTATGGTATACATTGTGGCAAATGTGAGTAAGAAATAGGCAATTAAAACGCTTTTTCCTAATCGTTTGTAGCCATCTATTAAGCTCTCGCCAGTAGCCATAGCATATCTTGGGCCATATTGAAAAAAAGGATACTTAAATAAGTTAACTAGTAATAAAGCCCAAAGCAGACCAAAGCCAAAATTTGCACCAGCTCTTGTAGATTGGACCAAATGCGATACGCCTATAGCTGCACCAGCAAATAATAATCCAGGACCTAACTTTTTTAATGTGCTAAGCATTGGGTTTGGTAATAATTTGTGCTAGAAGTTTTTTTGCTCTTAAGAGCTTCACTTTTACATTATTAATAGGTTCATCTAATTCTTTGGAAATATCTTTATAGCTCAGTTCCTGGAAATATCTTAGATTTATAACTTCTTGATAATGCGGCTTTAGTTTCTTTATGTCTTTTAGAAGTTTAGCTAAATTTTGCTCTCTAATAATCTTATCTTCTGGTGTTGGGGATTCATCAGGAATGTCATAAACAATGTCATCATTATTTTTGTTTATCCTGCTGTTTATTGAAGATTTATGTTTTCTTACCAAATCTATATGTATGTTTTTGGAAATGGTAATTAACCATGTCTTAAAAACATACTTATTATTATAGTTATCTATTTTATCAAAAGCTTTAGAGAATGTTTGGATGGTAATATCCTCAGCATCATTTTCATTGTTTGTGCGCTTAATCTGAAAACCATAAACATCATTCCAATACTTGTCTAATAAATAATTGAATGCAGCTTGGTCATTTTGTTTAGCGAGTTCAATAGCTTTTTTTACTTCCAATGTTTTGGTTTTGAAATAAGATTTGCACTAAAGATAGCTAATTGAAAAACAATTAAAAAGATTTCTAAAAAAGGAATAAATATAATTAAGTCTGAAGATTTTAGCTTTTTTGCAGCTAACCCAACAGATAAAAATTGAATTAAAATTCTAAAGCCCAATATAGCCAAAACAATTTTCCATTGGTACAAAAACAAGAGAAGAATAGTGACTATTGCCCAAAATGCAAACTGACTAAGAAAGTATAAACTAAGCAAAAATTTGTGTAATGGCTTATAATGTTTTGCAGTACTTATATGTCGACGTTTTTGAGTAACCCAATCCTTAAGTGTTTTCTTGGGTTCTGAGATGGTGAAACTTTCTTCGGAAAAACAAATGGCAGTATTGTTTTTGTTTGCAATAGCGTTAACAAATAAATCATCATCACCAGATTTAATTTCCATATGTTTCATGAAACCAGAATTGTTAAAAAACAATTCTTTTCTATAAGCTAAATTTCTACCAACACCCATGTACGGAGTACCCATTTTTGCATAAGAAAAATATTGCAGGGCAGTCATAATAGTTTCAAATCTAATTAAAGCATTCAATAATGAATATTTAACTTTTGCATAAGCACCATATCCTAATATAATAGATTTCTTATTACTAAAATGACTGCTCATTTCACTTAACCATTGGTTTGAAACTGGAGCGCAATCAGCATCTGTAAACAATAAAAACTCATACTTTGATGCTTTTATGCCAAGCGTCAAGGCATATTTTTTATTTCCCCAAAACTGTTCGATTGGTTTTACGTCTACAACAGTAATATTGCTATGTTTTGATGCAAATTCTTCTATAACATCTAGAGTCTCGTCCCATGAATTGTCGTTAATGAGTACAACTTCAAAATTGTTATAGTTTTGACTAATTATTTTCGAAAGATTCTGTCTTAAATTCTCGGCTTCGTTCTTAGCACAAATTATTATAGATACGGGTATGTTTTTTTGTTTCCTTTTTGTTGGTTTAAGCGATGAGAAAAAATTTAAAAAACAGATATAATAAATACACTGAACTACAGCTATTACTATAAAAAAATAAAATAGTACTTGGAGTACGCTCATTTATATATTTATGAGTGTTGAGGTTCGGAACAAGAGTCGAACTGATCAGGTGATTTACCACAAAAACCGCAGGCTTCACCTTCTCGATTAAGCATTGGGTTTTGGCTAGCGCAGGTACCAGCAAATTCTCCGTCTTTTTTTGCCCATAATTTTATAGCGATACCAGCTACAGCTAATAGTAAAAGGCTTAAGGTTATGATTAATAGCTTCATTGGTGAAGAATATTTTATTAAATTTAGACAAAGATAAACCTTTTAAACTATAAGTTATATCTAAAATCAGTATGGCTTTTTGTGTAGTTAAGGTGTCTTAAATAATTATTACTAACTAACACTTTTTTAATTATGAAAAAATTATTTGCAGAATTTTTTGGAACATTTTGGCTTGTATTTGGAGGTTGTGGTAGCGCAATTTTTGCTGCAGCATTCCCAGAATTGGGTATTGGGTTTGTAGGTGTATCATTAGCTTTTGGTCTCACGGTTTTAACAATGGCATATGCTGTAGGTCATATTTCTGGTGGACATTTTAATCCAGCTGTGTCTTTGGGTTTGTGGGCAGGTGGAAAATTTGAAGGCAAATCATTGCTAGGCTATATTGTGGCTCAACTTATTGGTGCAATTGCAGCTGCAGGTGTACTTTATCTAATCATTAGTGGTAAAGCTGGATTTACTGATGTAGGAGGCTTTGCATCTAATGGCTATGGAGATTTATCTCCTGGTGGATATAGTATGCAATCTGCTCTAATTGCTGAGTTTGTCTTAACGATGTTCTTCTTATTAATTATTTTGGGAAGTACAAACCAAAGAGCTCCTAAAGGTTTTGCACCAATTGCCATTGGATTGGGTTTAACGTTAATTCATTTAATTAGTATACCAATTACAAATACTTCTGTTAATCCTGCACGTTCTACAAGTCAGGCTTTATTTGCGGGAGGAGATTACACTGGTCAATTATGGTTGTTCTGGTTGGCTCCTATAGCTGGAGCTATTGTTGCTGGAGTTATTCATAAAGCATTCTTTGACAAAGAATAAATCTTTATAATATAAAAGCAAAAAGCCCACTTTACAAATTTGTAATGTGGGCTTTTTTCAGTTATTAATCTATTTATTTGTCTTTTAGAGAAATTTCGGCAACTTCTTGTTCTTCAGAAGATATTTCTCCATTTCTGTTTTCAATAGTTATGCTTAATGCAAGAGCATCTTCCATATACGGTATTGGTTTGAGTGTACGTTGATAGTCTTCTAATGCACCAAGGCTAACCATCTTATCTTCGAGTTCTACTCTTAATTGGTAATATTGATCTTCTGATAACATAGGAAGTGATACAACATCAATCAAGGATGTTCTTTCCACGGGATTAATATAGGCCACTGTTTCTAAATTTTTAGCACGTTCGTTACCTCTTAGAACATATTTTTTAGAATCAGGATTATTCAGTTTTTCAAGTTGAAGTGCCAATGCATCTAACTTGGAGTTATTTTTGTCAATATCACCTCTTAAATCAAAAATCTCATCAACTACAACATTATTTTCATTATTTAAAGCTTGATTTTTTTGATATAAAACAATACTCCAAGTTGCAAAAGCAAATGTAGCCACACTAGCAGCAATACTATACCAAGGCGTTTTTTGTCTTGGCATTGCAATTACTTTTGGCGCTTCTTTAGTAGATTCTAAAATCTTATTCAAAACACCAAGCGGAGCCTCAACTGCATTAGCTTTTGCTACTATCTCTAAGTTGTCTTGCAATTTTTCAAAAGCTTCAGCGATTTCAGGATGATTGTCTATAAGGTGTTCTGTTTCCAAATTTTCTGCAATGGAAGTGTCACCTACTAAATAACGCTCTAGTAAGCCTGATTGTAAAAAAGAATGTAGTTTTTCTTCCATAATAATTATTTTAAAAATCGTAGACTTTTTTTAGTTCTCTTAGTCCTATTTTTAGTCTAGACTTTACAGTTCCAAGCGGAATATCCAACTCGTCACTAGCTTCTTGTTGCGTCATGCCTTCAAAAAATAAGGCATTAAGAACAATTTGATATTTTTCTTCTAACCGGGCAACATGCTCTTTAATGTCTATAACATCTTGATTAAGCTTTGTGCCTGGGAGTATATATACGTTTGATTTATCTATTTGGATTTCTTTATGAAACCTGTTGTTAAAACTTCTTAGTTTATCTATTGCTGTATTACGAGCAATTCTGAAGAGCCAAGTAAAGAGTTTTGCTTTAGTTGGGTCGTATTTTTGAGCATTTTTCCAAACTTTTATGAAGGTTTCTTGAAGCGCATCTTCAGCAATTTCTTCATTTTTTGTCACCTTGAGTATAGCACCATACAAACTATCTGAATAGTTTTCGTATAGCAAGTTAAGCGCATATTGGTCATTGCGTTTTAAGAGCTGTATGATACGTTGTTCTATATTATTACTCAATGTTGTTAATTTAGCTTTGTGCGTTAGGGAGTAGCACTTTTAAAATTAAATAATATTTACTTCTGTTTCTATTTTTATATTAAATAATCGTGATACTGTTTGTTGTATAAGCTGTGCTAAAGCATAAATATCTTTACCTAATGCGTTTTTGTAATTAACGAGAACTAAGGCCTGCTTATTATGCACACCATAATCGCCAAAACGTTTTCCTTTAAAACCAGCGGTTTCTATTAACCAACCAGCTGGAACTTTTATTTCTGAATCTGAAACCACATAATGTGGTACATTAGGAAAGTCTTTTTGAAGCTTTTTGAATTCGGTTAGAGAAATCACAGGGTTTTTAAAAAAGCTTCCGCTATTTCCTATTTCCTTTGGGTCAGGTAATTTACTTTGTCTTATGTTAATCACTGCTTTAGATACATCTTTTATAGTAGGGTTTGATATTTTTAAGCTTTCTAATTCAGATTTAATAGCACCGTAGGCGATATTTAATTTGTGATTGCGTTTTGAAAGTTTAAGCTTAACATTCGTAATGATGTATTGCCCTTTTAAATCTTGTTTAAATATAGATTCTCTATAGTCAAATTTACAATCTTGGTTAGTGAATGTCTTTGTCTGTTGAGTTAAAATATGTATTGCTTCGCATGAATGAAAAACATCTTTTAATTCTACGCCATAAGCACCTATGTTTTGAATTGGAGCAGTACCAATATTACCTGGTATAAGTGAAAGATTTTCTATGCCTCCAAGATTATTATCTAAACACCACAGGACGAATTCATGCCAATTTTCACCAGCTTGAGCATTGACAACAGCATAGTCTTCTGTTTCTTCAATTATTGCTATGCCTTTAAGGTTAAGATGAAGCACTAGAGCTTCAATATCTTTTGTAAGCAACATATTACTGCCGCCACCAAGAACAAATAAAGGTTTTGAAGCTTCAGTTTTTAAAACTTCTTTTAATTTCCCTAAATTTTGGATGTTGACATACTTATTCGCTTTGGCATCAATGCCAAACGTATTAAAAGTTTTTAAGGATACGTTTTCCTGTATTGTCATTTAATCTTTGTAGATTTTTAAAGCTTCTCCAATAATTTTAACGGCTTTTATTAGGCTTTCTTCTTTAAGTACGTATGCAATTCGTATTTGGTTTAGACCAACATTTGGAGAGGAATAAAAACCAGCTGCTGGAGCTACCATAACTGTCTCATTTTCATAAGAAAAATGCTCTAAAAGCCATTGTGCAAATTTATCGGAATTTTTCACAGGAAGTTCTGCAATACAATAAAATGCACCATTTGGTTTTGCTACTTTAACATCTTCAATTTTCTTTAATTCGGAAATTAAAGTATCTCTTCTACCAACATACTCATTAATAACCTCTGTAAAGTATGAGTTAGGAGTATCAAGAGCAGCTTCACTTGCAATTTGAGCTAGAGTAGGTGGACTTAACCTTGCTTGCGCATATTTTAGGGCAGTTTGTATAAATTCTTTATTTTTTGAAACTAAATAACCTATTCGTGCACCGCACATACTGTAACGTTTTGAAACGGAATCTATGACAATGGCGTGGTTTTCTAAACCTTCTTCTTGTAAGATTGAGTAGTGGCTAATACCATCATAAACAAACTCGCGGTAAACCTCATCAGCAATTAAGAAAAGGTCATGCTTTTTAACTAATCTCGTTAACTTCTTTATTTCTTCTTTTGAATATAAGTAACCAGTTGGGTTTCCTGGATTGCATATAAGAATAGCTTTAGTTTTAGACGTGATAAGTTTTTCAAAATCTTCAATTGTAGGTAATGCAAAATTATCTTCAATTTTAGAAATTACTGGAATTACATTTACGCCAGATGCTGTTGAAAAGCCATTATAGTTAGCATAAAATGGCTCTGGGATTATAATTTCGTCATCTTTATCCATAATACTACCAAAAGCAAATAATAGAGCTTCGCTTCCTCCTGTAGTCACAATAATATCATCATGTTTTACGGAAATATCGTTTTTTAAGTAGTACTCAGCAATTTTCTTTCTGTAATTTTCCGAGCCTTCAGAACGTGAATAAGCTAAGATATCTAGTGTTGTATTTTTTATAGCATCTAAAGCTACTTGAGGTGTTTTTATATCAGGCTGACCAATATTAAGGTAATAGACTGTTTTTCCATCTTTGGTTGCTTGTTCTGCATAAGGAACAAGTTTTCTTATTGGTGATGATGGCATTTTATGACCTTTTTCTGAAATCTTTGGCATAACAAAAAAATAATTTTAAGCTAAGATCTAAAAAAATCTTAAAGTTTGTTTAAAAATTTGATGTAAAATTAAGCTATTGCTTGTAGAATTGTATTTTTAATTTTAATGAATATTTGTTTTAAATATATAATACCATTAATAACTTTATTTTTCTGTTTTTTATTACAAGGTCAAAATAGCTTTAACCTTCCTGTTGCTAAAAGTTCAAAAATAAGATTTCAACTCATTAATAACATCATAGTAATGCCTGTGGAGTTAAATGGTGTGAAACTATCTTTTGTGCTAGATACTGGAGTCAGTCGTCCAATACTTTTTAATCTTGTAAATATGGATTCTTTACAGATTAAAAATACAGAACGTGCTTACTTAAGGGGTTTGGGAAGTAATGGTACTATTCAAGCTGTAAGGTCAAAAGGAAATATAATCAAAATAGGAGAGGCTATTGCAGTTAATAGAGATGTTTCCATGGTCTTTGATCCAAGTATCAATTTTACACCAAGATTAGGTGTTCCTGTTCATGGTATAATAGGTTATGATATATTCAAGGATTTTATTGTGGAGGTTAATTACAGTTCCAAATACATAAGGCTGTATAAACATGGACTTTTTAAAATGAAAAAATCATCTAAATGGAAAAACTTACCAATTGAAGTTATTGATAAGAAACCTTACTTGAATGGATCGGTAATTTTAAATTCGAATAATATACCTGTAAAACTTCTCATGGACACTGGGAGTAGTGATGCGTTATGGTTATTTGAAAAAAGTCATAAAAATATAGAAATACCTAAAGAGAAGTATTTTGAAGATTTTTTAGGTAAAGGCTTAAGCGGACCAGTTTATGGCATGAGGTCTAAAGTGGAGTCTTTTAAGATTGCTTCTTTTGAACTTGAAAAAGTAAATGTTGCTTTTCCAGATTCAATTTATTTAAGTATTGCCAGAAATTTTAAAGCCAGAAACGGAAGCGTATCTGGAAATATCTTAAAACGTTTTAATATGTTTTTTGATTACAAAGGTGGAGAACTTTGGATAAAGAAAAACAGTAAATTCAAAACTAATTTTTATTATAATAATAGTGGGATAACTCTGGAGCAAAGAGGATTTAGAGTGGTTAAAGAAAAATTCAGAAAAAATGATTTTGATGCTTATGGAAGTCAAGGTCTTGACGGAACCCAAGGTGTAGACTTAATAGATACCTACCGATATGCATTAAAACCATCGTTTAGAATTGTTGAGCTACGTGAGAGCTCAAATGCAAAGGCTGCAGGCATTGAAATAGGTGATATTATTTTATCTGTTAATAGCAAAGAAACTAGTAACCTGAGCCTACAAGAAGTCAATAAGTTTTTTTACAACAAAAAGGGTACTGTATTAAGAGTTATGATAGATCGAAATGGAAAAATAAAATCATTTAAGTTTAGATTAGATGATGTCTTCAAAAAAAAGAGCCCTCAAATTGAAGGCTCTAATTAAAATACAGCTGTAATATTTTATTGCTCTACAGAGCTTTTGTTTTTCTTTTCTAAAACACTTGTCTTGCTAGGGTCAACCACTAGGCCTTTTATTTTAAGTGCCACTGTTGGAGTGTCAGCATTAGAAATAACAGTAATTGTTTTTCTAATTGGGTTTACTCTCTTCGTATCATATTTTACTTCAATTTCACCTGTTTCACCTGGCATAATAGGTCCTTTAGGTTTCTTAGGTACTGTACAGCCGCAAGTAGATTTTACACTAGATATAATTAGCGGTGCATTACCAGTATTTGTAAATTCGAATGTACGAATACCGTTAGCTCCTTTTTCAACTGTTCCGTAGTCTATTGTTGTAGTCTTAAATTCAATTTTCGCAACCTTCTTGTCCTGAGCATTTAAACCCAAGCTCATCACGCCAATAAATAAAATTGTAATTAATTTTTTCATCACTTTAATAATTAAATTATTCAATTCAAAATTATGTACTTTTTGTCTTTCATCAAAATTAATACGTTGTAATGCACACTATTTAACAATATATATACTTTTTAGACACATTATCTTCGCATTTATTCTTCAAAAAAAGAAATATAAGTACTTTTGTAGGTTATTAGCAAAAACGATACCAAAAAATGGAAATACCTTCAAAATATAGTGCTTCAAATGTAGAGAGCAAATGGTACGACTATTGGATGAAAAACAATTATTTTCATTCAAAACCAGACGAAAGAGAGCCTTATACCATAGTGATTCCACCACCAAATGTTACTGGGGTATTACATATGGGGCACATGTTGAATAATACTATTCAAGATGTCTTGATTCGCCGTGCACGATTATTAGGTAAAAATGCATGTTGGGTTCCTGGAACAGACCACGCATCTATTGCTACTGAAGCAAAAGTTGTTGCTAAATTGAAGGAGCAAGGTATCGATAAAAACGATTTAACTCGTGAGGAGTTTTTGAAGCACGCTTGGGATTGGACAGAAGAATATGGTGGTGTTATCTTAGAGCAACTAAAAAAATTAGGATGTTCTTGCGATTGGGATAGAACAAAATTTACTTTGGATGATGATATGTCTGAAGCAGTAATCAAGGTCTTTGTTGAATTATATAACAAAGGAATGATTTACCGTGGATATAGAATGGTGAATTGGGACCCAGAAGCTAAAACAACACTATCTGATGAAGAAGTTGAATATATAGAAAAGCAAGGGAAACTATATTATATCAATTATAAAATTGAAGGCACTAATGATACGCTAACAATAGCTACTACTAGACCTGAAACTATTTTAGGCGATACCGCTATTTGTATAAATCCAAGTGATGAACGTTTTACACATTTAAAAGGAAAAAAGGCTGTTGTGCCCATCTGTGGAAGGATTATCCCTATAATTGAAGATGAGTATGTGGATCTAGAATTTGGTACAGGATGCCTTAAGGTGACTCCAGCTCATGATGAAAACGATAAGGTACTTGGAGATAAGCATAACCTTGAAGTCATAGATATTTTCAATGAGGATGCTACACTAAATTCTTATGGCCTGCATTACGAAGGTAAAGACCGCTTTGTTGTAAGAAAAGAAATAGTAAAAGAACTCGATGACTCTAGTCAAATACTAAAAATTGAAGATTATGTTAATCGTGTTGGTATTTCAGAACGCACAAAAGCCATTATTGAGCCAAGACTTTCGGATCAATGGTTTTTGAAGATGAAAGATTTAGCACAACCTGCTATTGAAGCTGTTTTAGAAACTGAGGATGTAAAGCTGTATCCAAAACGTTTTAATAATACTTATCGTCACTGGATGGAGAACATTCGCGATTGGAATATCTCTCGTCAATTGCGTTGGGGACAACAGATTCCTGCATATTACTATGGTGACGGAAAAGAAGATTTTGTTGTAGCTGAAAATATTGAGACAGCAGTTGAGTTAGCAAAAGAAAAGACTTCGAATAGTGATTTAAATGCATCTGACCTACGTCAAGATGCGGATGCTTTAGATACATGGTTTAGCTCATGGTTATGGCCAATAAGCGTTTTTGATGGGATTCGTAATCCAGAAAATGAAGAAATAAACTATTACTACCCAACAAACGATTTAGTAACAGGACCAGATATTTTATTTTTCTGGGTGGCACGTATGATTGTTGCTGGTTATGAGTTTAAAGGAAAACGACCTTTTGAAAATGTCTATCTCACAGGTCTTGTAAGAGATAAACAGAGGCGTAAAATGTCTAAGTCTTTAGGGAATTCTCCAGATGCCTTAAAGCTTATTGAAGATTATGGTGCTGACGGTGTACGTGTTGGGCTATTATTAAGTTCGGCAGCTGGAAACGATTTAATGTTTGATGAAGAATTATGTAATCAAGGAAAGTCCTTTGCTAACAAAATTTGGAATGCCTTCCGTCTCGTAAAAGGTTGGGAAGTTGCAGATATTGAGCAACCGGAATCATCAAGATTAGCATTAGATTGGTATAAAGCAAGATTCCAAAAGGCATTGGCTGATATGGATGATAATTATAGTAAATATCGTTTGTCTGATGTCTTGATGACAAGTTATAAATTGATTTATGATGATTTTTGTGGATGGCTTTTAGAGATGGTTAAACCTGCATATGGACAACCTATAGATAGAGTTACGTTTAATGCTATTATAGAGGTTTTTGAAGATAATCTGAAAGTCTTACATCCATTTATGCCATTTTTAACTGAAGAGATTTGGCAATTTATGGCAGAGAGAACAACAGATGATGCATTAATTATTTCAAGATATCCAGAAATAAAGGCTTTTGATTCTCAATTAATTGAAGATTTCGAATTGGTTAAAGAAGCTGTTTCAGGTATTAGAACTATTAGGAAAGAGAAGAATATCGCTTTTAAAGATGCAATTGAATTGTCTGTAATTAATAATGAAAATCTGGATGCCTCTTACAATTCTGTAATTGCTAAAATGGGAAACATCTCAGACTTGCAAACTGTAGATACTGCCATTGAAGGTGCTTTAACATTTAGAGTAAAATCCAATGAATATTTCATACCAATGGCAGGTGCTATCAATATCGAGGATGAAATCAAGAAGCTTACCGAAGAATTAAATTATACCCAAGGCTTCTTAAAATCAGTACAAAAGAAACTCTCCAATGAGCGTTTTGTAAACAATGCACCAGAGCAAGTGGTGGCTTCAGAAAAAAAGAAAGAAGCTGACGCATTAGCTAAGATTGAAACTATTGAAAAAAGTTTAATGAGTTTACAATAACATTCTGAACTTAAGAATATAATAAAGCCTTGCATTTTTGCGAGGCTTTCCTTTTACCATTCATTTATCTTATTACTATCTAACTTAATAAAGATAAATAGTAAAATGGTAAAACTCCAAAGCCCTGAGCCGCCATAACTAAAAAAGGGTAGAGGAATCCCAACAGTCGGTATTAAGCCCATGACCATACCAATATTTATGGTAAAATGTACAAAGAGTATTGAAGCAACACCATAGCCATAAACACGGCTAAATTGAGATTTTTGCTGCTCAGATAGATAAAGAATCCTAACTATGAGTATTATAAACAGAATCACTACAAAGCTAGAGCCAAGAAAACCCCATTCTTCGCCTACGGTGCTAAAAATATAATCAGTGTCTTGTTCTGGCACAAACTTACCTGTAGTACGTATACCTTGCATAAAGCCTTTGCCAGAAAAACCGCCGGAACTAATAGCTTCCTCTGACTGAATCAAGTTATAAGCTTCACGCTTTTTCATTAATTCTAACTTGGCTGGGTCTTTTTCTAATCGTAACCAAAGACTAATTCTATTTTGCTGATGAGGTTTTAAGCCGTGATTATAAAATAGTTTTACACCGTAAGCAAATATGGTGCAAATCAGAAGAATGGCAATTGGTTGTAGTAAGGATGTTCTTTTTTTTCGTTTTAAAAAATATAAACCGAATACTATAACTGCTATAGACAATGTGGTAATAGTAATATCAAACTTTAAAACAAGTACGGCTAAGAAGACTAAAGAAAAGCCTATTAAAACATAAATTTGCTGTAAACCTTCACGATAAAACACAAAGAAAAAGGCACCATAGACTAAGGTGCTTCCTGCATCATTCTGTAGTAAGATTAATAACGCTGGTAAAAGAATTAGTGCTACTGCTTTTAGTTGGTCTTTTATAGTTTTAAGATTGGTTTGTATATCACTAATATGTTTTGCTACAGCCAGTGCAGTTGCAAACTTCGCAAACTCACTAGGTTGAATAGTCATACTCCCAATACCATACCATGAGCGTGCACCATTTACATCTTTCCCAAAAATAAAAAGACCTAATAAGGATAGAATTGCAACAATGTATATGATACTGGAAAAACGTTCATAGAATTTGGCTTCAAAAGAAAGTATAAACACTATTAAAACAAGTGAAAGTCCGATGAAAACAAGTTGCTTTCCGTAAGATTGACTCATGTCAAAATAATTGGTTATCTCTCCAGTATGTGAAGCAGACATGATATTTAAATAACCAAAACCTACCAAGAGTAGATAAACAATAATTATTATCCAGTCGAATCTATAGCGTCTTTGATTTTCCCTTATCATTTGCCGTCAATTTTCGCTTTTAGATATTTAAGCGCTTCAAATTCTTCTTCAGGAATAGTCTCTAAAGTAGTTTCTCTATTTATTTTAAAAGGTTTGCCAGAATAAGGTTTTTGGTATTCGTGCTCAAGAGAATGTTTAAGTACAAAATTTTCTAAATCTGTTCTTGAGATTTCGTTTTTAAGATATTTTTCAATCATTAAACTTGCCATTTTACCTGCAAAACGACTCCCGAAATATCCATTTTCAATAAAAACAGCAATAGCTATTTTAGGATTGTCCTTTGGTGCAAAAGCCACAAAAATAGAGTGGTCAGTGAGTTGTGTTTTTGTACTGTCTATAATGGCAAAATTTTCTGCTGTACCTGTTTTTCCACAGATTTCAATACCTGGCACTTTTACATATTTTGCAGTTCCCTTATTGTATACATCGAACATACCTTGAACTACAGGTTCAAAATGTTGCTTGTCTATTGTTGTATATTTTGGAGTTGTAAATTTTGATGGAATAGTATCATCTTCAATTTGTTTTATGATATGTGGTGTAAAATAATAACCTCTGTTTCCAATCGCAGCAGCCATATTAGCTAACTGGATTGGTGTTGCTAAAACTTCACCTTGACCAATAGCATTTGACATCGAAAAAGTGGTATACCATCTATCTTTACCATAAGTTCTATCATAGGTTTCGGAAGTAGGTATTTTACCAGGTTGACCAACTGATAAGTCATTCTTTAGATAGTTGCCAAGACCAAAGCTTTTTACGTGTTTACTCCAGTTATTCATGGCTTTTTCAGAAGAGTCATATTTATCCATTATTCTTCTATATACATTAGCAAAATAGGCATTACAGGATTCGTAAATACCTAGATTCATATTTGCAGGGCTGCGATGTACGTGACATCCCATTTTGCGATTACCATACTTATAGCCCATGGAGCATGAGAATTTTTCGTTTGGAGACACAACACCTTCTTGAAGCGCTATTAATGCATTAATAGTTTTAAAAGGTGAACCTGGAGGATACATAGCCTGTAAACCTCTATCGAATAATGGTTGTGAAAGACTGTCATTATAAAGTTTAGTGAAATTTTTAGAACGATCTCTACCAACTAATAAATTAGGATTATAAGTTGGACCAGAAATCATAGCTAATATTTCTCCGCTACTCGGTTCAATAGCAATAATACCACCACGTTTATTGGTCATTAACAGCTCACCATATTCTTGTAATTTTGAATCAATAGTTATGGTAATATCTTTTCCAGGTTGTGCAATCGTATCGTTTGTACCGCCTTCAAAAGCACCAATATCTCTATTAAATCTATCTTTTTGAATAAACCTTGTGCCCTTAACACCACGAAGTGTTTTTTCATAAGTTTTTTCTACGCCTTGTTTACCAATTAAGTCGCCTTTACCGTAATAGGCATCTTTATTAATAATTGCTTGGTTAACTTCTCCAATGTCTCCCAAAACATTGGCACCAATGGTTTTTCGATATGTTCTTATAGATCGCTTTTGGATGTAAAACCCATCATATTTTCGCATTTTTTCCTGTAACACAGCATAATCATCTTTAGATAGATTAGAAAGGAAAACATAGGGTAGTCTTGAAGAATAGTTTTTTGCTTTATTATAGGTTTTGATGAAATCTTTTTTTGTTATTTTTAAAAGCGAGCAAAACTCTAAAGTATCAAGAGGTTCTACTTCTCTTGGAATTACCATCACATCATAAGATGGTTGGTTAGCTACTAAAAGTTCACCGTTTCTGTCATAAACATAACCGCGTTTTGGATAGGTAAACTCCTTACGGATAGCTGTATCTTCTAAAGGATTATAAGTCTTAGAATCATGAACCTGAAGATAGTATAGTCTAGCAATAAAAGCTACACCCACACATATAACTAGCGTTAAAAGTAGAAGTTTTCTCATTTACGAGGTTTGAATAATAGAATGAGTAATAAACTCAGAGCTACTGTAAAAATACTAGAAAATAACGCTTTTTTTAATAAAAGAATTATCTGAGAAATGTTAAATATTTCGAGATAAAAAAGAATAAGATGATGGAAAATAACACAACCACTAACATACATTATTAGTGCTCCAATGTCTGAATTACCAAACTTTAAATTTTGATGATCGTACATAGTGCCAAAAGCATACTTTAAAAAGACAGGTCTAGCGAATGCTAAAAACACCGAAGCTCCTGCATGTATACCACCAGAATCCATGAACATATCTACAATAAGTCCCAAATTAAAAACCAGGACTAAGAACAATAATCTATTATTCTTAACAGGAAATAATAAAATAAATATGATGTATATATATGGGTTGATATAGCCAAGTAAGTTAATGTTGTTGCAAATAGTTACTTGTGCTAAAAGCAAAACAATAAATCTTATGATATTTGAAGCCAGACTATTATTCATCATTTAAGGCTTCTAAGATTTCTAATTCTTCTGCATCATTGTTTTTAATAATGTAAACATGCTGCAAAGTGGTCATGTCATTAAACAAACGTACTTGTATAGTATAGGTGTCTCCACTTGCATCAGTAGTAAATTCTTCAATCCTACCAATACCAATTCCTTTTGGGAATATAGCTGATTGTCCACCAGTAACAATAGTATCTCCAACAGAAACTTTTGCAAATTTTGAAACATCTTCCAATTGCGCTATATATGGCGAAGCTCCATTCCATTTTAACGAGCCACTTTGGTTTGAGGATTTTAGCTTTGCATTGATGCGGCTTTTTTTGCTTAAAATCGAAAGCACAGTCGAAAATTTATTTGAGGTATTATCAATAATACCAACTATTCCTTTTGAGGTAATAACACCAAAGTCTTGCTGAATACTATCCCGTTTTCCTCTATTAATTGTTAAGTAATTGTTTGGTGAATTATAACTGTTCTTATAAATTTCAGCAGTAATTATTTTGAATTTTTTGTCAACTATATTAGAGTCTAATGAAGTATTTTGGTTAGTTTTTGAAGTATTAAGAAGTTCTTCGCGAAGCTTTTTGTTTTCTTCTACAAGTATTATGTTCTGGTCTTTTAAGTCTAAGTACTGACCAATGCTATTAACAGTGCCATAAACACCGCCACTTAAACTATTGGCAGAGTTTATGAATTTACTTCTGTGATACGAATGGGATTGAATTGTGAGGGATAGTGCAATGCCAAAGAGTAATAAAAACAATAGAAATGTTTTGTTTCTAATTACAAAATTGAAAATTTGTTGCATTATTTAACTCTATTTAATCAATACACTTTTGTATTTGGTTAAGTTTTTTAGAGTAATTCCTGTTCCGCGAACAACCGCTCTTAATGGGTCTTCTGCAATATAAACCGGTAAATCTGTTTTTTGAGATAAACGTTTATCTAAACCTCTAAGCATAGATCCACCACCAGCTAAATAAATACCTGTGTTATATATGTCTGCAGCTAACTCTGGAGGTGTTTGCGATAAGGTTTCCATTACAGAATCTTCAATTCTTAAAATAGATTTGTCTAAAGCTTTTGCAATTTCACGATAAGAAATCTGAACTTGTTTTGGTTTACCTGTTAACAAATCACGTCCTTGGACGCTCATATCTTCTGGAGGTAAATCTAAATCTTCTGTAGCTGCACCAATTTGTATTTTAATTTTTTCTGCAGTGCGGTCACCAACATATAGGTTGTGTTGCGTACGCATGTAATAGATAATATCGTTTGTAAATACATCACCTGCAACTTTAACAGACTTGTCACAAACAATTCCACCAAGTGCAATTACGGCAATTTCCGTTGTACCACCACCGATATCAACAATCATGTTCCCTTTAGGTTGCATAATGTCTACACCAATACCAATAGCTGCTGCCATCGGCTCATGAATTAGATACACTTCTTTTCCGTTAACACGTTCACAAGATTCTTTTACTGCTCGCATTTCAACTTCAGTAATTCCGGAAGGAATACAAACTACCATACGTAATGCTGGATTAAAAAGCTTTTTCTTTAATGCAGGTATGTTTTTGATAAACAAGTTTATCATCTGCTCAGAGGCATCAAAATCTGCAATTACACCATCTTTAAGAGGACGTATTGTTTTAATGTTCTCATGCGTTTTACCTTGCATCATGTTGGCCTCTTTACCAACGGCAATTATTTTTCCAGTAAGTCTGTCTCTAGCAACAATCGATGGACTGTCGACAACAACTTTGTCATTGTGAATAATTAGTGTGTTTGCGGTACCTAAATCAATGGCTATTTCTTCTGTTAGGAAGTCAAAAAATCCCATGCGTTATTCTAATATTTTGGGGTGTGTATTATCTTAAATTATTGGCTGTACGTAAATGTAATAAATTATACGGTATTTCTAGCTTTATGGATGTTTATTGCATGCTTTTTTTTTAAAGCATTTTCAAACCTTAAAAATTTATTGAAAATAGCTGTGTTTTAAAACGAATTCTAATGCTTAAAATGACGCGTTCCAGTAAATACCATCGATACATTATTAGCGTCGCAATAATTGATACTCAGCTCGTCTTTTATAGAGCCGCCAGGTTGAATCACAGCTTTAACACCTGCATTATCTGCAATCTCTACACAATCTGGAAAAGGAAAGAATGCATCACTTGCCATAACAGCACCTTTTAAATCAAAATTAAAAGATTGGGCTTTATGTATCGCTTGGTTAAGTGCATCAACTCGACTTGTTTGTCCTGTACCACTAGCACATAATTGTTTGTTTTTTACTAAAACAATGGTGTTAGATTTTGTATGCTTACAAATTTTAGAAGCAAATATCAAGTCTTCAATATCTGAATCTGACGGTTCAGTTTTCGTTACAGTCTTTAAATCTTCTTTAGCATCTGTTTTAGTATCTCTTTCCTGGACTAAAGCACCATTCAAGCATGTTCTTACCGTTGTTTTTGGTAATTCAATATCGTTGAGAATTAAAAGAATCCTGTTTTTCTTTCCTTTTAAAACCTCCAAAGCATCATCGCTAAAAGAAGGCGCGATAACTACTTCGCAGAATAGTTTGTGAACTTCCTCAGCTGTAGCTTTATCAATTTCAGTATTAGAAATTAAAATACCACCAAAAGCTGAAACCGGGTCACCAGCTAGTGCATCTACATATGCTTGGTGAATAGAATCGCGTTGCGCAAAACCACATGCGTTGTTGTGTTTTAAAATAGCGAATGTAGGCGCTTCATTTTTAAACTCTAAAATTAAATTTACGGCAGCATCTACATCCAAAAGATTGTTATAGCTTAACTCTTTACCATGAAGTTTTGTAAACATCGCATCAAAATCACCGAAGAAAAATCCTTTTTGATGTGGATTTTCACCATAACGTAAAACCTTTCCATTAGTCTCACTAATTTTTAAAACTGCTAGTTCATGATTATTGAAATAATTGAAAATTGCCGAGTCGTAATGCGATGACACATTAAATGCTTTCGCAGCAAAACCTTTTCTGTCTTCTTCAGAAGTTTCACCATTTTTAGAATTTAGAAGGTCTAAAAATTCAGCATAATCATCAACTGAAGATACGCAGGTGACATCTGCATAGTTTTTTGCAGCAGCTCTGATTAAAGAAATGCCTCCAATATCAATTTTTTCGATAATATCTTGGTTACTCGCACCAGAAGCAACTGTTTTTTCAAACGGATATAAATCGACGATGACTAAGTCTAGTTGTGGTATTTCAAATGCTGCCAATTCAGCAACATCACCTTCATGGTTTTGACGATTTAAAATACCTCCAAAAACTTTTGGATGTAATGTTTTTACACGTCCACCAAGTATTGAAGGGTAAGACGTTACATCTTCTACCGGTACGACATTAATGCCTAAATTTTTAATAAATTTTTCAGTGCCGCCAGTAGAGTAAATAGTTACGCCAAGGTCGTTCAGTTTTTTTACGATTGGCTCTAAGCCATCCTTGCTAAATACAGAAATTAGTGCCGATGAAATGGTTTTGTTGCTCATTGTGTTGTGTTGTGAAATTTGAAAGGCATAAAAATACTCATAACTCCAAAAAAAGAGAACCTAAAAAAGCACTTTGTTTCAGTTTTTTGTAACATTAAATTGTTGAAAACGTCTTATCGGTATATTTAAAGAAAATTAAAGACTAATGCTTGTATATCTTCGCCTGTTTAAAGAGAGTTTTTCTTTTGCTTTAAATGCATTACGAAACAATAAACTTCGTACGTTTTTATCGCTATTAGGAGTTACTGTTGGTATTTTTTCGATAATTGCTGTTTTAGCAGCTGTCGATTCTTTAGACCAAAACATTAAAGGCAGTCTAGAAGGTCTTGATAAAAACACAATATATCTCACAAAATATTCATTTGGTCCAACTCAAGTACCTAGATGGAAACGCGAAAATTATCCTCAAGTAGATTATGATGATTACGAATTTGTAAGACGAAATATTACAAATGTAGAAGCATCTGCTTACGTTATTTTTGGCGGTGGAGAAACCATTAGATATCAGGCTGAAACATTGACTAATGTTGAGGTGACACCAATTTCTGAAGGGATTTATATAATTGATAATCTAAAAATTTCTCAAGGACGTTTTTATTCTGAGTTAGAATCTGAAACAGGAGCACCAGTGATTGTTTTGGGGTATACACTTGCCGAAAACTTATTTGATAATGATAACCCTATCGGAAAGCAAATAAGAGTTTATGGAAGAAAATTATCTGTTATTGGCGTTTTAGATAAGTATGGTACTGGCCTCGGTGATTCACCAGATGGTAAAGCTTTTGTGCCAGCTAATTTTGTGCGTCGTTTTAGAAATGGAGGTTCTGATGGCTTGCCTGGAGCTGTCGTCATAAAGCCAAAAGAAGGAACAGATATTGGCGCTTTTGAAAGTGTTCTGAAACAAAAATTTAGAGTTTATAGAGGTCTCAAAGCAGACGAAGAAGATGATTTTTTTGTGAATAAACTTGCAGGTTTAGTCTCTTTTGTGGATAGTATTATTGGTGTTATGAATGGTATTGGTTGGATGATAAGTTTATTCTCACTTTTAGTAGGTGGTTTTGGCATCGCTAATATTATGTTCGTGAGTGTAAAAGAGCGGACCAACCTTATTGGTATTCAGAAATCTTTAGGTGCTAAGAATAGGTTCATCATGTTTCAGTTTTTATTTGAAGCTGTAATCTTAGCGGTTGTTGGTGGTTTAGTAGGTCTAGGATTAGTTTGGATTATGACATTACTTGCTTCAAGTATGTCTGGCGATTTCGAGTTTGTGCTTTCGTCATATAATATGTTATTAGGATTTGGACTTTCATCCGTGATAGGATTAATTTCTGGAGTACTACCTGCTATTCGTGCTTCACGTTTAGATCCCGTTGAAGCGATTAGAACAGGTATGTAAATTTCATAAACCTTTTTTAAGCTTTCTGTAACAGTTTTTTGAGTTAGAGACTATATCTTTAAATCCAATAAAATCAACCATGAATGTTTGTCTATTTAAGACTATTAAGAGAGAGTTTTTCTTTTGCCTTTAATGCACTTCGTAATAATAAACTACGTACGTTTTTATCGTTATTGGGTGTAACAATCGGTATTTTTTCTATCATAGCGGTACTCGCAGCTGTTGATTCTTTGGATAGAAATATTAAGTCGCAATTAAGCTCTCTAGATAGTAATACAATGTATTTGGCACGATTTTCATTTGGACCAACAGATGTGCCACGTTGGAAACGTCAGCAATTTGATAAAGTAAACTTCACGGAGTACAACTATTTAAAAGACAATCTTTCAGGGGCAGAACATGTAGCGTATCAATTATTTGTGCGCCCAGAAAGTGTGAGGTATGAGTCCGAAGTAGTGAGTAATGTCAATACGGTTGTTGTGTCTCATCAATTTGCAGATATACAAACGCTAGAGTTCTCAAAAGGGCGTTTTTATAATGAGTCGGAATCTAATTCAGGAAAACCAGTTATTGTTATTGGAGATGAGATTGCCAATTCGCTTTTTGGAGAATTAGAACCTTTAGGCAAACGTATTAGACTTTATGGACAGAAGTTTACAGTGATTGGCGTGGTTAAAAAAGAAGGTTCAGGGTTATTTGGTGCGAGTAACGATGTCTCTATTTTTCTGCCTGCTAATTTTGTAAGAAATCGATATGGTGACAATAATAGAAACATAAATAACATTGTTATAATTAAACCTAACCCAAATGAGGATATTGATGAGCTAAAAGCCGAAGTCACACAGATTATGCGTAATCGTCGTGGCCTTAAGCCAAATGAGATAGATACCTTTTTTATTAGTGTTATTTCAGGATTGAAAGCAGCTATTGATGGTATTATTGGTAGTATGAATTTCATAGGTTGGATGATTAGTATTTTCTCCTTACTAGTAGGTGGTTTTGGTATTGCTAATATTATGTTTGTGAGCGTAAAAGAGCGTACCAACCTTATAGGTATACAAAAATCCTTAGGTGCTAAGAACAGGTTTATAATGTTTCAATTTTTATTTGAAGCCGTTATATTAGCTATTGTTGGTGGCTTAGTTGGTCTTTTAATGGTTTGGCTAGGAACTTTGTTTGCTAATAGTATCACTGAAGATTTCAACTTTATACTATCTGCTCAAAATATTTTCCTAGGCTGTTCAATATCTTCACTTATAGGGTTGATTTCAGGCGTAATTCCAGCATTAAGAGCATCACGTTTAGATCCTGTTGAGGCGATTAGAACTGGAATGTAGAATTGGAATTTAAGCTATTAATTTTGCAACTTCTTTGCAGACAAACTCTAGAAAACGCTCATCTGCCTCAGTAAATGGGTCAGCTGTGTTAGAGTCAATATCTATTTGACCTAAGTTTTCACCATTTACAAAAATTGGGACAACTATTTCAGCTTTTACAGTAATACTGCAGGCAATGTAATTGTCTTGTGCTTTTACGTCTGGCACCACAAAATTCTGATTACTCACAGCTACTTGCCCACAAATACCTTTCCCAAAAGGAATAATCGTATGGTCAGTTGGCTCACCAACGTATGGTCCAAGTTTTAATTCGTGCTTGTCGCCGTTTTTAAAATAAAACCCAACCCAATTATAATATGTGATGCTTTCTTCAAGCAGTTCACAGATTTTTAAAAGCTTCTCATCAACAGTAGTTGTAGTGTTAGAAGTAATGTTGGTTATTTTAGGTTTTAATTCTTTAAATGTCATTTTCGATAAAAATTTTTGGTAAAAATATCTAAAAAGTGGTACTTTCAAATTCCAATTCTATAAATTTAACAGCACGCTAACATAAGTCTTCTTTTGAGGTCATTACTTACAAAATATAAACTCGTTATTCGCTTTATCTTAACATTCGTTTTGGTATATGGTATTTTGTCTATTGGTTATAAGTTTTATTTAGATTTTTCTGAAGATTCTAAATACTATCCGGATTACATGACGCATTTAGTTGGTAAGCAAACAGAATCTATTTTAACTGGACTTGGCTACAGGACTAATGTTGTTCCGCATACAGAAGAATCCTCTTTAATGGTGTTTGTAAACCAGAAATATTTAGCAAGGATAATTGAAGGTTGTAATGGTATGAGTGTTATTATATTATTTATAGCATTTGTAGTGGCGTTTTCAGATACGTTTAAGCGTACGTTCTTATTTATATTAGCAGGAAGTGCTTTAATTTATGCCGTTAATCTTATAAGAATTGTATTGCTCACTATAGGATTATACAATTATCCATGGCGTAGTGAAATCATGCACGAAATAATTTTTCCATTAGCTATTTATGGTATGGTCTTCTTGCTCTGGATGTTTTGGGTAAATCATTTTTCGAAAAAAGTCAAATCAGCAAATGTCTAAAACATTAGGTTATATAATTGCCTTTGTATTTTTGGTGTTACTAATTTTAGTAAGAGCTTTTGAGGATACTTTGTTTTACGATCCTTACTTACTGTTTTTTGAAAACGATTATCTATACATCGATAGCCCAAGACGTGAAGTCGCTAAATTGGTCTTCTTTACCTCATTGCGATATCTTATAAACACTCTATTATCTTTAGGTATTATTTATTGCGCCTTTCAAGATAAGCAAATGATAAAATTCTCTACGTTAGTTTTTGTCTTTGCTTACTTATGCTTCTTAATTCCGTTTTTATATTTTGTAATCAATCCGCGACAAGAAGATTATTATCTTTTCTTTAATGTGCGTCGCTTTCTTATCCAACCAATATTACTTCTTTTACTCTTGCCAGCGCTGTACTATTATAAATTAAAGCGTTAAGAGATTTGTAAATAAAGAGTTTGTTTATTGTTTTTTAGTAATTTTGTAGTGTGAAATATTTACTGTCACATAAAATCTTTGCTGTTGGGCTATCTATTTTGGTATTGCTCTCAACATTTTCATATACTGTTGAGAAGCATTATTGCGGTGATAGGTTAGTAGATGTTGCTGTGTTTTCTGAAGCTAAAGGCTGCGGAATGGAAATGGAAGCAATATCAAAGCTCAAAAAACCGTGTTGCAAAGATGTGGTTGATGTTATTGAGGGTCAGGACGAATTGAGTATTGCTAGTTTTGATGATTTAGATTATTCAGTCCAGCTATTTATTTCATCATACATATATACATATACCTCGCTTTTTGAAAGCCTTCCTAAACGAATAATCCCTAATAAAGACTATTCACCGCCAAATATCGTTTATGATATTCAGCTCTTGGATGAGGTCTTTTTAATTTGATGTTTGTTCTTTTTTATCGAAAGAATAGGAAACAGTCTTGTTTCAATTTATAACATCAAAACACATTAAATGAAAACATATATTTTATACTTGGCTATACTTTTGGCTAGTATAAGTCAATCACAAAACAAACTTAAAGGTGTTGTTTTAGAAGCTGTAGATGATAAGGAAGTGCCACTTTCAGGTGCTAATATCTATTGGTTAAATACTACTGTTGGGTCTATGACGGATGAAAATGGTGAATTTTCAATTGATTATAATGACTCATATACTCAACTAATTATTAGTTATGTTGGTTTTAAGACCGATACATTAACAATAACATCTAATAAAGCAATTAAACATGTCATGCAATCTACTTCAAGTTTAGATGAAGTAACTATAACATCTCGTAAACTAGCAACAGCAAAATCGTATCTTAAAGCTACAAATACGTTTACGGTAAGTAGCGATGAGTTACTTAAGGCAGCCTGTTGTAACCTGTCTGAAAGTTTTGAAACCAATCCATCTATTGACGTTAATTTTGCTGATGCGGTTTCTGGAACGCGTCAGATAAAAATGCTAGGTTTAAAATCACCTTATATATTAATTGCCACTGAAAATATTCCAGCAATTAGAGGTGCTTCTCAAGCCTATGGTTTAAGTTTTATTCCAGGAACTTGGGTTGAAAGTATACAAATTACCAAAGGCGCAGGAAGTGTTATCAATGGGTATGAAAGTATTGCTGGGCAGATTAATGCAGAAATGGTAAAACCATCAACGGATGATAAGTTATTTGTAAATGCTTATGCAAGTATTAATGGCCGTTTAGAATTAAATACGCACATCAATCAAAAGGTTTCTGATAAATGGAGTACAGGTTTGTACATACATGGAAACTTACGAAATCAGAAGTTTGATAAAAATGACGATACTTTTTTAGATGTACCTCTAAAAGAGCAAATTAATATCATGAATCGTTGGCAATATACCAATGCTGAAAAAGGGATTGTAAGCTTTATAAATCTTCGTTATTTGAATGATAATACTCAAGCAGGACAAGAAAGTTTTAACCCTGATACAGATAAAGGTACAACTAATGCTTGGGGAAGTGAGATTAATACAGAACGTTTTGAAGTAACAACCAAATTGGGTTACGTAAATACTGAAGTGCCTTGGCAAAGCTTAGGTTTTCAAACCGCTTTTAGTCATCATAAGCAAGATTCATATTTTGGATTAAATGTATATGATATCCAGCATAATAGTTTTTACTCTAACTTGGTTTATAATACTATTATTTCAGACTCTCGGCATAAAGTAAAAACAGGATTGAGTTTTACTTTTGACCATTATGATGAACTCGTAAATACAAATACATTTGAGCGTACAGAAAACTCTTTTGGAGGCTTTTTTGAATATACATACGATGATTTAGAAAACCTAACATTAACAGCAGGTGTTCGTGCAGACCAACATAACAGGTTAGGATTTTTTGTTACACCAAGACTACATCTAAGATACACACCTTGGGAAAAATCCGCCATACGTTTATCAGTAGGTCGAGGTATTAGAAGTGCTAATATTTTTGCTGAAAATCAGAACCTATTTTCAAGTTCACGACAAATAAATATTGCTAATTCTGGAGGCAAAATATATGGTTTAGATCCAGAAATTGCTTGGAATTTTGGAATTAGTTATTTACAAGGGTTTAATCTATTTGATAGAAAAGGTGATATCACATTTGATTATTACCGTACCGATTTTCAAAACCAAGTTGTTGTAGATTGGGAAAATCCATTTGAGATTAACTTCTATAATCTAGATGGTAAAAGCTTTGCAAATAGTTTTCAGGTTGAAGTTAATTACAATGCCTTTGAAAATTTCGACTTAAGAACAGCATATAAATTTTACGATGTGCAAACCGATTATAATTCTGGTCGATTGCAAAAACCCCTAACACCTCGTCATCGCCTTTTTGCTAATGCAGGTTATAAAACTAATAAAGCAGATAATGGAAGTCAGTGGAAATTTGATGCGACTTATAATTGGTTAAGCGAACAACGCTTTCCAGATACGAGTTTAAGTGCACCGCAGTTTCAATTGCCAGAAGAAACACCAACGATTGGTACATTAAACTTACAAGTCACTAAAGTGTTTTCTCCTAAGTTCGAAGTCTATGTTGGTGGAGAAAATGTAACTAATGTAAGACAACCAGACCCAATAATTAGCGCTAATAATCCGTTTGGTTCAAATTTTGATAGTAACTTTGTGTATGGTCCAATTTTTGGAAGTATGTATTATGCGGGCTTACGCTATAAAATAAAATAAGATGAAAAAATTAATAACACTCTCAGTAATGCTAATCGGGATGATAGCATTCTCTCAAAACAAAAATGCAAGACAAACCATTGAGGTCGATGGTGTATGTATGATGTGCAAAGAGCGCATTGAAAAAGCTGCAATCCGTACCAAAGGTGTAAAATCTGCTATATGGAATGTAAAAACACATGAGTTGAAACTCATTTTTGATGAACGTAAAACAGATATTAAAACTATTTCGAAGAAATTAGCTGCAGTTGGTCATGATACAAAGGCCGTTAAGGCAACAGATGAGGCTTATAATTCTGTAAATCCCTGTTGTAAATACAGAGATGAAGATGTTGTAAAAGCGCATAATTAAACTAAAAAAGCCAGAATTTAAATTCTGGCTTTTTTATTAATATTAGGTAATTCACATTTTATATGCAAGAGTGAATTCATTGCCTATCCGTGCTACGGATTACATCATACCTGGCATTCCGCCGCCGCCCATTGGAGGCATAGCAGGAGCATCTTCTTTAATGTCTACTAAAGCACACTCTGTTGTTAAAATCATACCAGCAACAGAAGCCGCATTTTCTAATGCAATACGTGTTACTTTTTTAGGATCAATAATACCAGCTTTAAGCATATCTACATACTCTTCAGATTTTGCATCGTAACCAAAGTCTTTTTTGCCTTCAAGGACTTTATTGATAACTACAGAGCCTTCACCACCAGCATTTTCAACAATAGTTCTCAATGGAGATTCGATTGCCTTGTTTACGATTTGTACACCAGTCGTTTCGTCAAGATTGTCTGTTGTGATTTTTTCTAAAGTCTTTTTAGCTCTCACTAAAGCAACGCCACCACCAGCAACAATACCTTCTTCAACTGCTGCTCTTGTAGCATGAAGTGCATCATCAACGCGGTCTTTCTTTTCTTTCATTTCTACTTCAGAAGCAGCACCTACATATAATACTGCAACTCCGCCAGCTAACTTTGCTAAACGCTCTTGAAGTTTTTCTCTGTCATAGTCAGAAGTCGTCGTTTCTATCTGAGCTTTAATCTGGTTAACACGAGCTTTAATATCTGAAGATTTTCCGCTTCCGTTAACAATTGTAGTATTGTCTTTGTCAATCATTACAGATTCTGCAGTACCTAACATGGTAAGGTCAGCATTCTCCAAAGAGAAACCTCTTTCTTCAGAAATAACAACTCCACCAGTTAAGATAGCAATGTCTTCTAGCATCGCTTTACGGCGATCACCAAAACCAGGAGCTTTTACAGCAGCGATTTTAAGACCACCACGTAACTTATTAACTACTAAAGTGGCTAAGGCTTGCCCTTCAACATCTTCGGCGATGATTAATAATGGACGACCAGATTGTGCAACTGGCTCCAATATTGGAAGAATTTCTTGTAAGTTAGAAATCTTCTTATCAAATAATAAGATGTATGGGTTTTCTAAATCTGCAATCATCTTGTCAGAATCAGTAACAAAGTAAGGTGATAAATAACCACGGTCGAACTGCATACCTTCAACAACATCGACATACGTATCTGTTCCTTTAGCTTCTTCAACAGTAATAACACCTTCTTTACCAACTTTCCCAAAAGCTTGAGCGATTAACTCGCCAATTGTACTATCGTTATTTGAAGAAATAGAAGCTACTTGCTGAATTTTTTCAGAAGAGTTACCTACTTTTTTTGCTTGCTTTTCTAAGTCAGCGGTAATTGAAGCAACCGCTTTGTCTATACCACGTTTTAAATCCATTGGGTTTGCGCCAGCAGCAACGTTTTTAAGACCTTCTTTCACGATAGCTTGTGCTAAAACAGTAGCAGTAGTTGTTCCATCACCAGCTAAATCGTTGGTTTTAGAAGCCACTTCTTTTACCATTTGTGCGCCCATGTTTTCCAGTTCGTCTTCTAGCTCAATTTCTTTTGCTACAGATACACCATCTTTAGTGACTTGAGGTGCTCCAAATGATTTTCCTATAATTACATTACGTCCTTTAGGTCCTAATGTTACTTTTACTGCATTTGCTAATGCATCCACACCACGTTTAAGTCCGTCGCGCGCTTCAATATCAAATTTTATGTCTTTTGCCATGTTTCTTAGTTTGTCTTAATTATATAATTGCAAGGATGTCACTTTCGCGCATCATTAAATAGTCTTTGCCTTCTAACTTAAGTTCTGTCCCACCATATTTTCCATAAAGTACAGAGTCACCAACTTTAACGGTCAAAGGTTCGTCTTTTTTACCATTACCTACGGCAACAACAGTCCCTTTTTGTGGTTTTTCTTTTGCGTTATCTGGAATGATAATTCCTGAGGCTGTTTTAGTTTCAGCAGCTGAAGGCTCTACAAGAACGCGATCTGCTAATGGTTTAATATTTAAAGCCATTTGTTATGTGTTTTTAGTTGTTAATTTAAATTTACGCTTTAGCGTAGTTCAAAAATTTTGCCAAGTATTAATGACTGACAAAGTTGCAGAATGTTATTTTTACAAAACAAAAAAGCCAACTGTAAAAGTTGACTTTAAGATGTTATTATATAATATGGAATTTTATTATTCTGTAGTTGAATCGTCGTTGTTTGTTGTTGCAGGAGGTGTAACAGGTTGCGTTGTTGTATCCTCCGTATCTAATGCTTTAGAGTCACTAACACCTCCAGCACCATCAATAGTAATGTTAGATAATAAGATTAAGGCAATTAAAAGTGTTGCTAAAAACCAAGTACTCTTATCTAAAAAGTCTCCTGTCTTTTTCACACCGCCTAATTGTTGTGTTCCGCCGCCACCGAAAGAAGATGATAACCCACCACCTTTAGGATTCTGTACCATAATTACTACAACTAGTAAAAAGGCTACTACTACGATTAATATTAAAAATATTGTAAACTTAGTCATTGTCTGTGTTATTTCGTTCGCTTAATTCTTTTACCGCTTTAATTTGGTCTGCAAAGAAACTACTTTTTTCTGGATATTTCAAACTTAAAATTCGGTAAGATTGTATGGCCTTATCATAGTTCTTTTGCTCTACATAAATTCGTGCCAAAGTCTCTGTCATTAGACTGTCGTCAGCTGTTTCGTTATTGTTTACTAACTTAGGTTTTGGCGTATTTATAGTAGGTTTTATTTTTGGATTTTCTGTGATGAACCTATCAATAGCTTCTAGTTTATTGGCTATTGGCGCTTTAGGTACAGCTTTGTTATTACTTCTGTCTATAGGTTTAAAGCTTGTGATTTTCAACCATTCTGAAAATGAATGCGTTTCAGAGGATGAAAATTCTAATGGCTTTCCAATTTGAAGGAGGTCTTCTGGTTTTGAAGTTTCACTTGCTTGAAAATGTTGTATTTCAACTTCTCTTTGTTTGAAAAGATTTGGGTCTAAAACACCTTGTGTGTCTTCAACTTGTTGTTTTAAAGCATCATCAATAGTAACACTTCTATTTATAGAGATGTCATCAATACCAGCAACTTCAATTGCCTTAATGTACTCAGAATTTTGTTTTATCTGCTGAGATATTTTATTCTGATTAAAAACATCTGACGTAATGAAGTCAAATAAAATACTTCTATCTGTGGTATGCGCAGCAGTAACCTTTAGAGCGTTGTTGTATTTGTAACTGTCCTTATTTTTTAAAGCCTTAAGATATAAGGCACGTGCAGGTTGAAAATACGGGTATTTGTCTACTAAAGATTTAAGCACATCCGTTTGTTCCGCATTAAGCGTTTCTGGGCGTTGTAATATGGATGTGAGTTCTTGTAGTTGCATGTTTTATTACCAATCAGCTAAAGCAGCTTGAAATATATCTTGTGTAATACGCTCAAAAATTGTTTCCCAAGCTGTATCGCGTTGACCGCCTGTTAATAATTGACTGCCTTCGTAATCAAAAAAGAAAGAAAACCGTTGTTCAAAGTTTTTTTCTTCATCAAGGTTGTTGATATACCTAACATTTACACCGATAGTCAATCTGTTTTGTGCGGCTGTATTATTAGCTGTCGCTGTCGTTGGACTAATACGGTACTCTGTGATTTCACCTTCAAAAACTAAATCTCCGCCTGAAGTCACCAAGCTTAAGCTTGTTTGATTCTGCATTAAATCCTGAAGTGCATTCGTGAAATTTATATCTAAACCAGGTTCTATTAAAGGGGCGTTATTCTGAAAAAAATTAACCTGAAATGTTTTGGCATCACCTGTATCACCTCCCGTAAATGAGTAAAAACCACATGCTGTAAAAGTGGTAAGAATAACAGAAAGGAATAGATGTTTTAATGATTTCATTTAATATGTATTTGGGCGCTTCATAGTTATAAACGCATAGATATAACCTGCATTGTCTGCTACATCAAAATCTACATTAATTAATCTATAGCCTTTATAGTGTTTTTCATTTACTAAATCTTCTGCTTCTTGTCTTATGGTTTCAGAACTGTTTGGGCTAAAGCGTTTCCTTATTCTAAATATTTCTACAGCTTTCATTTTATAAATCGTATTGTTTTATTTTTCGATATAAAGTACGTTCGCTAATGCCTAATTCGGCAGCAGCTAATTTACGTTTTCCACTGTGACGTTCAAGCGATTTTTTAATTAATTCTAATTCTTTGTCATGAAGCGATAGTGTTTCCTCTTCTTCAATCTCTTCAGCAAAATGATATTTGTCTTCAGTTTCAATAACCGGTTCAACGATTTCTTCTCTGTGTTCTGGTATGGCTAAAACAGGAACATCTTGTACAGTTTCTTCTTCGTTATTACCATATATTTTTTGAATGAGACCTTCATTATCTTTTTCGACTTCAGAGACGTTACCGCTTTTCATGAGTTCCATCGTTAACTTTTTTAAGTCATTGAGGTCACTCTTCATATCAAATAAGACTTTGTACAAAATCTCACGCTCATTACTAAAGTCACTTTCAGATTTGGTATCTTTAATCACTGCTGGTAAATTCTGTCCAGCTCCAGTAGGTAAATAATTTTTTAAAGTTGCACTAGAAATAGAACGATTGTGTTCTAAAACTGAAACTTGCTCGGCAACATTACGTAGCTGACGGATATTTCCGTTCCAACGATAACTGGTTAGCAATTGTACAGCATCGTCAGCAAGCTTTACAGTTGGCATTTTATATTTTAATGCAAAGTCACTAGCAAATTTTCTGAATAACAAATGAATATCATCTTTACGTTCGCGAAGGGCAGGAAGGTTAATTTCAATCGTACTTAAACGGTAGTATAAATCTTCTCTGAACTTTTCTTTCTTAATAGCTTCAAACATGTTCACGTTTGTTGCCGCAACAATACGAACATCTGTCTTTTGAACCTTACTTGAACCTACTTTAATAAACTCGCCATTTTCTAAAACACGTAATAAACGTACTTGTGTTGTTAGAGGCAATTCGCCAACTTCATCTAAGAAAATAGTACCACCATCAGCAACTTCAAAATACCCAGAACGAGTTTGTGTAGCTCCAGTGAAAGCCCCTTTTTCGTGACCAAATAATTCGCTGTCAATAGTGCCTTCAGGAATAGCACCACAGTTTACAGCAATATATTTGCCATGTTTACGATGCGAAAGCTGATGTATAATTTTCGGAATACTTTCTTTACCAACACCACTTTCTCCGGTAACTAATATAGAAATATCGGTAGGCGCTACTTGTATCGCTTTTTCGATAGAACGATTAAGTTTGGCATCGTTACCAATAATTCCAAAACGTTGTTTTATGGCTTGTATTGATTCCATATTATTAATTATTGTCAGAATATCCAACGGCCTCACCTATTAAGGTTGCTGAGGTACAATCTGTAATTTTTACGTTTACAAAGTCACCAACTTTATAGTGCTCTTTTGGGAAAACTGCAACAGTGTTTTGTGAGTTTCTTCCTGACCAATGCGCCTCCGATTTTTTAGATGATTTTTCGATTAAAATTTCTTGAACTTTACCAACATTTTGTTGCGTTCTATAATGGCTGTGTTCACGCTGTAGGGCTTGAATCTCATTCAAACGACGTTGTTTCACATCAGCAGGAATATCATCTTCCATACGGCGACCAGCTAATGTCCCTGGACGTTCGGAATAGGCAAACATAAACCCAAAGTCATACTTTACATAGTCCATTAAGCTTAATGTGTCTTGGTGCTCTTCTTCGGTTTCTGTTGGGAAACCAGCAATCATATCTTGACTAATAGCAATATCTGGTATGATACGACGAATGTTGTCAATCAATTCAAAATATTCTTCACGTGTGTGCAAACGATTCATTTCTTTAAGAATACGATTGTTTCCACTTTGCACAGGTAAGTGCACATAGTTACAAATGTTTCTATGCTTTGCCATAGTTTCAATCACATCTATCGTCATGTCCTGAGGATTAGATGTCGAGAAACGAAAACGCATTTTTGGTTGTGCTTTGGCACACATATCTAAAAGCATTGCGAAATTTACAGCTGTTGCTTTTTGCATATCGGTAGCTTTTTTGAAATCTTTCTTTAAACCGCCGCCATACCATAAAAAACTATCTACGTTTTGACCAAGAAGTGTTACTTCTTTAAAACCTTTGTTTGCTAAATCATTAATTTCTTCAATAATGGATTGAGGTTCACGACTACGTTCACGACCTCTAGTAAAAGGGACTACACAAAACGTACACATATTGTCACAACCACGAGTAATAGAAACAAAAGCAGTGACACCGTTACTATTTAAACGAACAGGAGCAATATCACCGTAAGTCTCTTCTTTAGAAAGTATCACATTGATGGCATTTCTGCCATCGTCAACTTCACTAATGAGATTTGGCAAATCTTTGTAAGCATCTGGTCCAACAACGAGGTCAACCATTTTTTCTTCTTCAAGAAACTTACTTTTTAAACGCTCTGCCATACAACCTAAAACACCAATTTTCATTTTTGGGTTTTTGCTTCTTTTTACAGCGTTATATTTTTCGAGACGCTTGCGAACAGTTTGTTCTGCCTTATCTCTAATAGAGCAAGTGTTTACTAAAACCAAATCAGCGTCTTCAAGTGTCTTTGTCGTGTTGAATCCTTCTTTTGATAATATTGAAGCTACAATCTCACTATCACTAAAATTCATTTGGCAGCCGTAACTTTCTATAAAAAGTTTGCGAGTATTGCCGTTCTTTGCTTCAAGTGTTAGGCTTTCACCTTGCTTGTTTTCGTCTATTATTTTTTCCATATGCATTATTTCGATAAAACGAAATATCTCTTTGTTATCAAATTCTCAATAAGCATGCAAAGATAGGATTATTTTTAGTCTTATGACAAAGTGGCAGAATGGTGTCGTTAATTTTTTTGATATTTAACGACTTAAAACATTTACACAATCTATTACTATTGAAAACACAATTTCTATTTGCAATTAAATTACTCATTGTTTTTAATGCCTTTGCTCAAAACAACAATGAGCAGTTAGAGCTTAAAATAGAAAATGATAAGTTAGTTTTAGTAGATAGATATTATACAAGTGGTTTGTTTCTTACCTATCGTAAAGACCTGAAGAATAATTTCATTTTAAAAAAAGCAGAATCTAATAAACTACAATTAAATATTACTCTTGGGAATGAAACCTATACACCTACCAATCTTAGGTCTATAGACCCAAGAGATTTTGATAGACCATATGCGGGTTGGTTTTTTGTAAAAGCTGAAATAGGAAAAATAAAAGTTAACTCAGCGTTCTTTATTGCTTTAGAAACAGGTATTACTGGCGAAGAAGCTTTGTCAGGAAAAATACAAACCTGGGCGCATGAATTCTTTAATATAGATGTACCGACTTGGACACAAGAAATTGAATCTAAATTCTTAATTAATTTGAAGGCTAGGTACATATGGAATATACCATTTAGTAAAAGACAAGCTTTTAAATATGTTATAGAACCATCTCTGGGAACCAAAGATATTTATCTATCTAATAATATTGAATATGCTTTTGGGAAACTTAATACGTTTAATAGCTCTTCTAGAAACAACTTTATAGATAGCACCAATACTAATGAGTTTTTTGGATTGATAAGTTTGGGACATAGATATGTTTTACACAATACTTTAATTCAGGGAAGTTTGGATTATAATGATAAGACGTTTACCACTAATCATGAGCCTCATATTTTTGAACTTAAAATTGGAGGCACTTTAAAATTTAAGAAAAACACTCTTAAACTTATCTATAATTTTAACACAAAAGAAACACCATTATCTTCATCTCATTCTTTTGGGACTTTAAGTTTTAGTCGGAATTTTTAGCTTTATAAATCGATTAATTCTTCCTTAAAAATATGCTAAATCTAAAGCTTGATTGAATTTTAATTAGGTAGTTAAATTATTTTTCATATACCTTTGTGACCTCAAAAAAAACGAAGAATGCCGAAGAACCTAGTCATAGTTGAGTCACCTGCAAAAGCAAAAACCATTGAAAAATTTCTTGGAAAAGATTATAAAGTAGAGTCCAGTTTTGGACATATTGCTGATTTACCTTCAAAGGAATTAGGAGTTGATGTAGATGGAGACTTTAAGCCAAAATATCAAGTTTCTAAAGACAAGAAAGATGTTGTAAAGAAACTTAAGGATTTAGCTAAAAAAGCAGAGATGGTTTGGTTAGCTAGTGATGAGGATAGAGAAGGAGAAGCCATTGCTTGGCATCTTGCTGAAACTTTGGGTTTAGATATAGAAAAGACAAAGCGAATTGTTTTTCACGAGATTACAAAGAGTGCTATTCAAAAGGCTATTGAGAATCCTCGTAGTATAGATTATAATTTAGTAGACGCACAACAGGCGCGTCGTGTTCTTGATAGAATTGTTGGTTACGAATTATCACCGGTTTTATGGCGAAAAGTAAAAGGAGGTCTTTCTGCTGGCAGAGTACAATCGGTTTCTGTACGTTTAATAGTTGAACGTGAACGTGAAATTCAAAAGTTTAATGCTGAAGCTTCTTATAGAGTTGATGCTGAATTTAAAACGTCTACTAACGCAACTTTCAAAGCCAAGTTGCCTAAGAATTTTAAAACTAAAGAAGAGGCACAAGTCTTTTTAAATAAAAATATTGCAGCGTCATATGAGGTTGCAAATCTAGAGAAAAAACCAGTTAAAAAATCACCAGCACCACCATTTACAACATCTACATTACAACAAGAAGCTTCAAGAAAACTTGGTTTCTCTGTAAGCCGTACGATGAGTAATGCACAACGTTTGTATGAAGCAGGTCTTATTACATATATGAGAACCGATAGTGTAAATCTATCTGATGAAGCAAAAAAAGGAGCGCAAAACGAAATTGTAACTGCTTATGGTAACCCTTATAGTAAGCCACGTAATTACAAAGGAAAATCTAAAGGTGCTCAGGAAGCTCACGAAGCCATACGACCTACTAATTTTGCAAGTCATTCTGTAAATGCAGAGCGCGACCAAGCGAGATTGTATGAGTTAATATGGAAACGTGCGATTGCATCACAAATGAGTGAAGCAAATTTAGAGCGTACCAATGTTAAGATTAAAGTCAATGCATCTCAACCAGTTTCAGAATTATTTTCAGCTAATGGAGAGATTATAACTTTTGATGGTTTCCTTAAAGTATATTTAGAAGGTACTGATGATGAAGATACGGAGCAATCAGGTTTATTGCCAGATTTAAAAGTGTCGGATGCTTTAGATAATAATTATATCACAGCAACTGAGCGCTTTACTAGACCACCAGCACGTTTTACAGAAGCTGCATTGGTTAAGAAGTTAGAAGAGCTTGGTATTGGTCGTCCATCGACATATGCACCGACAATTTCAACTATTCAGAATAGAAATTATGTCGAAAAAGGAACTGTTGATGGTACTGAGCGTAATTATTCACAACTTGTTTTAGAACATAATTCTATAAATGAAAAAGGACTTACAGAAAAAGTAGGTTCTGATAAAGGGAAACTAGTGCCTACAGATATAGGTATGATTGTTACCGATTTTTTGGTGAATCATTTTGAAAGTATTCTCGATTATAATTTCACAGCAAAAGTTGAAGCTAGTTTTGATGATATAGCTGAAGGTAAAGAAGATTGGCGAGCAATGATGAAAGACTTCTACAAAGGGTTTCATCCGCAAGTTGAAGATGTACAGGAAAATGCAGAACGCGAATCTGGCGAACGTATTTTAGGGACGGACCCTGAAACTGGACGTCGTGTAAGTGTTCGTTTAGGTAAGTTTGGACCAATGGTGCAAATAGGTACTGTTGATGATGAGGAAAAGCCAAAATTTGCTAGTTTATCTCCAGATCAACAATTAAATTCCATTACTTATGAAGAGGCAATGGATTTATTTCAGCTTCCAAAGTCATTAGGACATTATAAAGACCAAGAGGTTGAAGTTAACAATGGACGTTTTGGACCTTATGTAAAGTTTGGTAAAAAATTCGTGTCATTACCAAAAGGTTTAGACCCGTTAAGTGTTGATTATGACCAAGCAGTTGAGCTTATTTTAGAAAAAGAAAAAGCAGATGCGCCTATATATACATATCAAGGTTTAGATGTGCAAAAAGGTAAAGGACGTTTTGGACCATTTATTAAATGGAACAATATGTTTATTAATGTTAATAAAAAATACGATTGGGATAATTTATCTGATGAGGATATTGTTACTTTAATCGAGGATAAAATCCAGAAAGAAAAAGATAAGCTTATTCATAGTTGGGAAGCGGAAGGCATAAGAGTTGAAAAAGCCCGTTGGGGAAGACATAATGTTATTAAAGGGAAACAGAAAGTCGAATTACCTAAGACAAAAGATGTTTCAGAGATGACACTTGAAGAAGCTCAAGCCATTTTAGAGAAAAACGCACCAAAGAAAAAAGCTGCTAAAAAGAAAACTACTAAAAAGAAAACGACAGCAAAAAAGTAAAACTTCATGAATTTTAATTTTCTATCTCCAGTTTCTGATTCAGTTTTAGCCCATAGCGAATTATTATCACAGCAAACATTAGGTAGAAAATTCAAAATACACTCTGAGCAACATGGCATGCCAGATATAGATGAAGTGCAACTTGCTATAATTGGAGTTAAAGAAAACAGGAACGATATTAATTACATTGGAGCTGAACTTAACTTTGATGATGTTCGTAAAACACTTTACAGTTTGTTTCCAGGAAACTGGCATACAATTATTGCAGATTTAGGAGATATAGAGCCAGGAGAGTCTGCCGAAGACAGTTACTTTGCTTTACGAACCACAATTGAATTATTAGTAGAAAAAAATATTATACCTATTATAATAGGAGGTAGTCAAGATTTAACTTACGCCAATTATAGAGCATATGACAATCTCCAACCTATGGTTAATATTGTTAATGTAGATACTAATTTTGATTTAGGTGACACATCACTACCAATAAAAAACAATAGTTACTTTGGTAAAATTATTTTAGAAGAGCCTTATAACTTATTTAATTATTCTACCATTGGTTACCAGACCTATTTCAATTCTCAGGAAGAAATAGATTTAATGGAGCGTTTGTACTTCGAGGCATATCGATTAGGCGAGATTTCTAATACTATAAATAGTGTAGAACCTGTTATGCGTGATGCGCATATTGTCACAGTAGATTTAAAATCTGTGCGTGCTGCAGAAGTGGGAGACCGACTTAAGTTTACACCTAACGGTTTAGACGGAAAAGAAATTTGTGCCATTACGCGTTATGCAGGTATAAGTAATAAAGTCTCTTCATTTGGTATATATGAATACCATTATGCACCTAAGGATACGATTACGGCCATGCTATTAGCACAGATGATATGGTATTTTATTGAAGGTGTAAATTGTAGAGTTAAAGATGATGACTTCACTAATGCTAATAACTATCTAAAGTACAATGTTCTTATTGAAAATGAGGAGCTTATATTCTTCAAAAGTATAAAAACTGGACGTTGGTGGATAGAGATTCCTTTTTTAGCAAATCTTAATAATAAATTAAAAAAGCATACGTTATTACCATGCACACATGAAGATTATGTGGCTGCAACAGAAGGTAAGATACCAGAAAGATGGTATAAAGCATACAGGAAGAATAACTTCTAAAAAACGCAGTTCGTCGATGTTTAGAGATATTTTTATCGACGAAATGCATTTTTACAAGGATGAAATGCAAAAAAAATCGAAAAAAAGTTGTTTTTTCCGATTAATTGAAATATGTTTACCATCTCAAAATTTAAGGATACTAATTTAACCTATAGTTTTTATGAAAATTAATAAGCTTGTTTTACTAATCACAGTGTTGGCTTTTATGGTAAGCTGTAACTCTGGAGACCGCGGACAAGTCGTCGGCGCAAAAGGTAAAAAATGGCACCCCGAAAAGCCTTACGGAATGACACTAATTCCTGGTGGCGCATTTATTATGGGTAAATCAGATGATGATTTAGCAGGTATGCAGGACACACCTACGAAGACAGCTACTGTTCCAGCATTTTATATGGATGAAACTGAAATCACTAATAGTGAGTACAGACAATTTGTTGAAGATGTTAGAGACCAAATCATTAGAGAAAAACTTGCTGAAATGGCAGACTTAGAAGGTAAGACACCTGGCAATAATGATATTGGAGAATTTGCATATAGTGATGCAGATACGACTAATCTTAATGCTTATCAAAAGTATATGATTAATACTTATGGTAACGATCAAAGAGAATTAAACTACGATGTAGATTTACATCTAGATACAGAAGATTATCCAGACGAGTTATATGCAGAAGTTATGGATGGTATGTATTTACCATTAGAAGAGTCATACAATGGACAACGTTCTTGGGATGTGTCTCAATTCATCTTTAAATATTCAGAAATGGATATACAAGCTGCAGCAAAAGATCGTGCTCTTAAACGTTCTGATGTTATAGAGCAAAGAGAAATTATGATTTATCCTGATACAACAGTTTGGATTCGTGATTTTGCTTATTCTTATAACGAGCCAATGCACAATGATTACTTTTGGCATGATGCCTACGGAGATTACCCAGTAGTTGGTGTGTCTTGGGATCAAGCAAAAGCATTTTGTCAATGGAGAACTATCTACCATAACAAATACCAGAAAAGCAAGAAAAAGCAACCAGTAAATATCTACAGATTACCAAATGAAGCAGAATGGGAGTATGCTGCTCGTGGTGGATTACAAGGTGCTACTTTTCCTTGGGGAAATAATTATACACTTAACGATAGAGGATGTTTTATGGCAAACTTTAAGCCGTTAAGAGGCGATTATGCCGCAGACCAAGCATTATATACAGTAGAAGCTGATGCATATGAGCCAAATGACTTTAACCTTTATAACATGGCAGGTAATGTGTCAGAATGGGTTAATAGTTCTTACTCAACATCTTCTTACGAATTCATGTCAAGTATCAGTCCAAGTGTTAACGATAAAAATAACCAACGCAAAGTGGTTAGAGGAGGTTCTTGGAAAGATGTTGCATACTACTTACAAGTAAGCTCAAGAGATTACGAATATGCAGATTCTGCAAGAAGCTACATAGGTTTTAGAACGGTACAAGATTATATGGGTACTGATAAAACTTTAAATGCAAAGAATAATTAAAACTAAACTATAAACTAAAACAATAACCTACATGTTGGGCGTCCTAAGCCCCCAACTACTAAAAACTAAAATTATGGCACAAAAAGGAAAACTTACGGTAACAAATTTCATATATGGAATGGGAGCAGCAATTGTAATTGTTGGTGCACTTTTCAAAATTCAAAATTGGCCTTACGGTGGTCTTTTACTAACAATTGGTATGATTGTAGAGGCAGGAGTATTTGCTTGGTCAGCCTTTGAAAAACAAGAAGACGATTTAGATTGGTCATTAGTTTATCCAGAGTTAGAAGGTGGTTCAGCTAAGAAAAAAGGTAAAGAAGAGCCTAAAGACGCTGAAGGAATTTTATCTAAAAAATTAGACGGCCTTCTTAAAGAAGCAAAAATCGATGGAGAATTAATGTCTAGTCTTGGAGACAGCATTAAAAACTTCGAAGGAGCAGCTAAAAACCTTAGCCCAACGGTAGATTCTCTACAAGCTCAAAAGAAATATAGTGAAGAAATGTCTTTAGCAGCTGCACAAATGGAATCATTAAACAGTTTGTATAAAGTACAAATGGAAAGTGCAAACCGTCAAGCAGTTATTAACGAAGAAGCTGTTGAGAATGCTACTAAGCTTAAAGAACAAATGCAATCATTGGCATCTAACTTATCTTCATTAAACGGAGTTTACGGTGGCATGCTATCTGCTATGAATAAGAACTAATTAGTTTTTAAGTATAACATATTTAATTAACCAAAAAACTAATTATGGCAGGACAAGGAAAAATATCTGCAAGGCAGAAAATGATTAACTTAATGTACCTCGTGTTTATTGCTATTATGGCAATGACAGTGGCTCCAGAAGTTCTATCGGCTTTCGGGTTGATGGAAGAAAAATTTGAGAAAGCCAATGAGGTAACTACAGATATGAACACTAAATTACTAGCTAATTTAGATACTAAAGGAAAGGAAAATCCAAAAGAATTTGCTGCTGCTTCTAACAGAGCAAAGCAAGTAAGTATTGCTTCAGATAAGTTTTACAGATTTATCGATGGACAAAAGAAAGATATCTTAAGAATGGGCGGCTACGAAGCTGACGCTACAACTGGAAGATTGCCTTTTGAGAAAATGAAAAAAGGTGATAAGTTAGATGAAAAGTGGTTTACTGGTGATCGTTTGACTAAAGAAGGTGATAAGGTGATTGCGGCTATTGAGCAATACAAAAAGGAAATCAAAGATATATTAGGGATAGATCAGTACTACACAAAGTTTATTGAAAATTTTGATAAAAAGTTTGATATTACTGAGGTTAGAGATAGTGAAGGTGTTACAAAGAAATGGTTAGATTATCATTTCAAAGGTTTTCCTTCAATTGCATCTTATACTAAGCTTACAGCTATGCAAAATGATGTAAAAGTTACCCAAGCAGATTTAAACAATTTGTTTTTAGGTAATGCGGCTGTCGAAGCTACATCTTTAGACAAGTATAAAGCAATAGTTCTAGCTGATAAATCTGCATTTTTTGCAGGTGAGAAATTCCAAGGTAGAATAGTTATTGGTAAATATGCTAATGTTCCACCTACGGATCTTATTGTTAATGGTAAGGAATATGACGTTTCTAAAGTAATTGATTCAACAGGAGCAGCTAGAGTGGATTTTAATGTCGGCAATGTTGGAGAGCACAAAATAGAAGGGCAATTTACCTTTTTAGAAAATGGTGAAGAATTACCAATTAAAATCGAAGGAAATTATGTTGTAGTACCAAGACCAAACTCTGCAACTATTTCTGCAGATAAAATGAATGTGGTTTATCGAGGTGTATCTAACCCAATGACTATTTCATTTGCAGGTGTACCAGATAACAAAGTAAGAGCTTCAGCTCCTGGACTGTCAGGTTCTGGAGGAAAATATGTAATGAAGCCTCAATCAGGTAGAGAAGTTAAAATTTCTGTAACTGGTACGCTTGATGATGGTTCTACAGCTAGCGATAGCAAAACATTTAGAATTAAAGATTTACCAAAACCTCTAGGCGCATTTAATGGTCAGAACGGTGCTAAGTTACCAAGGAATAATGTAGAGATAGGAAAATTATCAGCTAGTTTTGGTGATGATTTTGATTTTAGTTTACCACTTAATATTACATCCTTTACCATGAAAGTACCTGGTAAGCCATCAGTAAACTGTTCTGGTAACAGATTAAGCCCTGCAGCTAAAACAGCATTACGTTCAGCACGTAGAGGTGATATCGTCCAGTTTATAAACATTAAAGCAAAAGCAACAGGTACTTCAGTAAGAATAAAAACTGTAACACCAGTTGTTATTGAGTTAGCAAACTAAAATATATTGAAGATAGACACGTTTTAAAAAATAGCCTCAAACGTTTAAAACAGATTTAAAATGAAACATTCTAAATTATAATTTTCTTGCAAAAGAAATCAATAACAACAAGAATGTTCCATGTGTCTTTTAAGAAATAATAAATAGTACCACATGAAATTAAAGCAATTATTATTAACCGGTCTTGGAATCATTACCATCAATGGTATGTTTGCACAAGCAAATATTCTTAATGCAAAGATTCCTGAAGAAATTGGTGTAAAAACTGAAGAGCAGTTGCTTTTAGACAACGACGAGCCTTTGGAATATGGTTACGTAGACGATAGAGACCGTTTGTACTCTAAAATGACTTGGGAAAAAGTAGTTTTAGATGAGCGTGTTAACTTTCCGTTATACTACCCAGTAGATACCAATAATATTGGTCCAGATCGTCGCTCGTTATTCCATGTATTATGGAAAGCAGTTAAATCTGGAGATATTCCTAAAGTATATGCAGATTCTTATTTTTCTCAAGAGCGCACATTCGAGGAGTTACAACAATCCATGCAAAAGATTGATACCTTAGATATTGGTTTTGATCAGTTTAATGCAGATGGTTATGTTGATCCTGAATATATTATACAACGTGATATTGAGGCTTATGATATTAAAGCTTACTTAGTAAAAGGACTTTGGTATTTTGATAAGCGTCAGGGCGAAATGAAGTTCCGTCTTTTAGGTATCGGCCCAGCTGCTCCGGATGTAAATTTTATTGATTCTGATGATGAAGCAAATAAAGAGCCTATTCCATTATTTTGGGTATTTTATCCTGAAGCAAGGGGTATTTTACACGAGGCAAAAGCATTTAATAATAAAAACAGTGCTATGCCAATATCATTTGATCATATCTTAAACTCTAGGCGTTATAACGGTTATATGTATAAAGAAGAAAATGTTTATGGCGATCGTGAAGTTAAAGATTATGTTAAGGATAATGCCTTAATGCAACTCTTAGAATCACAACGTATAAAAGATAAGATTAGAAACTTTGAACAAGACATGTGGAATTACTAATTCTGCAATTCTAATAAAACTAACGCTCACTGAAAAGTGGGCGTTTTTTATTTAATACTAATCGTTGCCTTTTTGTAGTTTTGCTTAAATGAAAAATGTAGATTATATAATTGTTGGTTGTGGTTTGGCAAGTATTTCGTTTTGCGAAGTTCTTAAAGCTAATAATAAAACTTTCATAGTCTTTGATGACGCTTCTCAACAATCTTCAATCGTTGCTGCTGGATTATACAATCCAGTTATTTTAAAACGTTTTACTAAGGTTTGGGAAGCACAAACGCAATTAGATATCGCATTACCTTCTTACGCTAAAATTGAAAAAGAATTAGATGTAAAAGTTGATTATCAGCATTCAATTTTTAGACGTTTCAATTCTATTGAAGAGCAAAACCTTTGGTTTACAGCATCAGATAAGCCGGGACTAGAATCGTTTTTGTCAACAGATATAAAACGAAATAGTAACAAGTATATAGATGCACCTTTTGGTCTTGGAGAAGTGCTTCATGCTGGTCGTGTAGACACGAAACATCTTATTTCAGCATATAAAAAAGATTTAAAATCAAACGGTAATATTCTGGAAGAACGATTTAATTATAATAAATTAAATATTTCCGATAACAAATTATCATATAAGAACATTATAGCAAAACAAATAGTATTTGCTGAAGGTTTTGGTGTAAAGCAAAATTCATATTTCAATCATATACCATTAAATGGTACAAAAGGTGAAGTCTTAACTATTAAAGCTCCAGATTTAAAGTTAGATGCAGCTTTAAAGTCTTCGGTATTTATCATTTCTATAGGCGAAGATGTTTATCGAGTAGGAGCAACTTACGAGTGGACGGACAAAACTAATACACCAACTGAAGGAGCAAAAGAAGAGTTGATTTCAAAACTAAAAACTTTTATAACCTGTGATTTTGAAATTATTGACCATCGTGCAGGAATAAGACCAACAACTGGAGATAGAAGGCCTTTAGTTGGCGTGCATCCAGAACATGATAATTTATATGTTTTAAATGGACTTGGTTCTCGTGGCGTCATGATTGGACCTTATGTAGCACGTAAGCTTTTCAATTTTATTGAAGACGGTATTGAGCTAGATCGTGAGATTGATATTAAGAGATTCGGAAAAAAATAATAAATTCATCAGAACAATATGACTAAGAGGGGCTTTTTAGTTTTTCAACCAATTCTTTATCATAGCTCATAAATAGATTAATCCAAATATTTCTTGAGACTCTCATTATTATTGGCATAAAACCAATTAAAGTTGCTACTATAACTATAAAAGCCATGAAAAGTGAAGTTTCTAACAATAGATAACTTACTAAAAAGGCTACGACCGCAAAAGCAATACCAACACCGTAACTTACATACATAGAACCATAAAAAAATGAAGGTTCCATCCGATATTTTGTATTACAATGAGAACAGTTATCGTTAATTTTTAACGTCTCTGAAATCAGGTATGGATTCTTTTCTACATACATGGATTCTTGATGGCATTTTGGGCAAGCACCAAACAAAATGCTATAAAGTTTAATTCCTTTTCTAATCATAGCTAAAAACCTTTACTTTTGCGTTTTTTAATACAATGCAAAGATAGTTTTTAAGACTATAGCATTGTAACAATTGTAGTGTTTGTTCTAATTGTATTATACTGAAAATCTATGCTTAATATACATAACCTTTCCATATCATTTCAAGGCGAATATCTTTTTGAGGATATTACATTCAAACTAGGCAATGGAGATAGAATAGGACTCATTGGAAAAAATGGAGCTGGTAAATCTACCATGCTTAGAATCTTATCAAAAGAGCAGGAAGCAGATACAGGTCAGATTGCAGCGGATAAAGATTTAAAGATTGGCTTCTTAAAACAAGACATAGATTTTGATTTCGGAAAAACAGTGCTTGAGGAATCTTATGAAGCTTTTAAAGAGATTAAAACTTTAGAAAAGCAACTTGAAGATATAAATACCCAACTAGCAGAGCGTACAGATTACGAAAGTGAATCTTATAATCAGTTAATGATTGATTTAAATGAGATTCAGCATCAGTACGAAATTTTAGGAGGTTACAATTATCAAGGTGAAACCGAAAAAATCCTTCAAGGTTTAGGTTTTAAACGTGAAGATTTTAATAAGCTCACAGATACATTTTCTGGTGGTTGGCGTATGCGTATTGAGCTAGCAAAACTGTTATTACAAAATAATGATTTGCTACTACTCGATGAGCCTACAAACCACTTGGATATAGAGTCTATAATTTGGTTAGAAAGTTTTTTGAAAAATTATCCAGGAGCAGTAGTTATTGTTTCACATGATAAAATGTTTTTAGACAACGTGACCAATCGTACTATTGAGATTTCTTTAGGGCGTATTTATGATTATAACAAGTCATACACTAAGTTTTTGGCATTGCGTCAAGAAATAAAAACGCAGCAATTAGCTACTCAGAAAAATCAAGAAAAGCAAATTCAGCAAACAGAAAAACTGATTGAGAAATTCCGTGCTAAAGCATCGAAAGCGACAATGGCGCAATCGCTTATTAAAAAGTTAGAGCGTATGGACCGTATTGAAGTTGATGAAGAAGATAATACAGTAATGACTTTAAATTTCCCAATATCTATTACACCAGGGAAAGTTGTAGTTGAGGTTGAAGATGTTTCAAAACATTATGGAGATCTACAAGTGCTTCATAATGTGAGCATGGCAATTGCTAGAGATACAAAAACGGCATTTGTTGGTCAGAATGGTCAAGGAAAATCAACATTAGCTAAAATTATAGTTGGAGAGATTGAGCATCAAGGTAATATGTCCTTAGGGCATAATGTGCAAATTGGCTATTTCGCTCAAAACCAAGCCGAATATCTTGATGGTAATAAAACGGTTTTAGATACTATGATTGATGCTGCTAATGAAACTAATCGTAGTAAGGTTAGAGATATTTTAGGTTCTTTTTTATTTAGAGGAGAAGAAGTTGATAAATATGTTAGAGTTTTATCTGGAGGAGAACGAAATAGATTGGCACTAGCAAAATTATTGTTACAACCTCTAAATGTGCTTATTATGGATGAGCCAACCAATCACTTAGATATTAAATCAAAAAAGGTACTTAAAGGTGCACTCAAGAAGTTTGAAGGTACATTGATTTTGGTATCTCACGATAGAGATTTTTTGCAAGGCTTAACTGAAACAGTTTATGAGTTTAAAGACCAAAAGGTAAGACAGTACTTGGGTGATATTGATTACTATTTAGGTCAGCGTAATCTTGAAAACTTAAGAGAGGCCGAAAAGCGAACCGTTGTAGCTAAAGCTGAAAAAACAACCAACAATAAGCAAAGTTACGAGGAACAGAAAAAAATAAAATCTTTAAATAATAAGCTAAGCAATATCGAATCAAAAATTAATGAACTTGAAAAATCAGTTAAAGAAGATGATATGGCTTTAGCCACTAATTACGATGAGACTGCTGCTAATCCTCAGTTTTTTGACACCTATCAAAACAAAAAACAAAAACTCGAGCAGCTCATGGAAGACTGGGAAACTGTACAAGAGGCAATAGATAATTTGAGCTAGATATAATGGAAGAGCACTTTTTTCAATGCCCGCATTGCTGGGAACAAATTTCTATGCTTATAGATGTTTCTCAAAGACAGCAAGCCTACATTGAAGATTGTGAAGTATGTTGTAACCCTATTCAAATACATGTCATGTCAGATGGTACATCAGTACAGCAAATTAGCCCATCAAGCATAGAACAATGAGCTTTTTTGCTCAAATTATTTTCTTAAATAGTGCATTTCGTCGAAAAAACATATTGTTTTATCGGTGAAGTCGAATAAAAATCTATATTTGAATAGTTAAAACGGTTCCCTCGCCCAAATCGCTCAAATATGAAAACGTTTTACTCATTAGTAATATGCCTATTAATAACTGCATTTTCTTATGCAGATATCTCAGAAATTCAAAAGGATGCTCTTGTAGATCTATATAATTCTACAGATGGTGATAATTGGAAAAGTTCATGGGATTTATCAGCGCCAGTTTCTACTTGGTACGGTGTTACGATAGAAAATGAGCAAATTACAGAACTTAAATTAGCATTTAATAACCTTAGTGGTACTTTGCCAGCAAGTATTAAAGATTTAGGAGGTTTAAAAATCCTAGATTTATCATTTAATAGTTTAGTTGGTGAGCTTCCTTCTGAGGTTTTTGCGTTATATCAATTAGAAGTTTTAAAATTGTTTTCTAATAATTTCGAAGGAGAGCTATCAGAAGACATTGGTAAAATGCAAAACTTAAGAGTTCTAGAAATATACAATAATAGTTTTGCAGGAGAGATACCAAGTGCTATCGGAAAATTAAATAAAATTGAAAACTTAGGTTTAAGCAGTAATTTGTTTACTGGTAAATTACCTTCTGAAATCTCAAATTTAAATAATCTTAAAATTCTTAGTGTTTTTGATAATAGATTATTTGGAACTGTTCCTAGCAACATAGGCGCTTTATCTAATTTAGAAGAGCTAGTTTTATCTAATAATAGTTTTTATGGCCAGTTGCCATCTAGCATAACTAAATTAGGAAACTTAAATACCTTATTATTAGGGAATAATAATTTCACAGGTAATTATGCCAATCTACAATTAAAAATGCCAAATGTTGTAACATTTGATATAGATGCTTCAAACCGAAAAGGAGAGTTAGTAACTCTCGATGAGGAAGTTGACGATAACTAAAATTTCACACATATAATATAGTAATAACCTTCAATGAAAATTGGAGGTTATTTTTTTGATAGTTCTTTTATAATCTAAAAAAAGTATTATATTTGCCATCCAATATCGCGGGATAGAGCAGTAGGTAGCTCGTCGGGCTCATAACCCGAAGGTCACTGGTTCGAGTCCAGTTCCCGCTACTACGATAAAGCACTGATTTTCAGTGCTTTTTTCGTTTAATAGTATTTTGTTTTGTGACCTCATTTTTTGATTTTTAAAAAAAGTACTGTTTTAAAGTACTGTTTTGTCATTTTTCGTTACTCGAAAATGTCTAAATTCTTTACAGCTTTATTAACTACCTTCTCATCAATATAATGCTTTTGAAGTATGTCATCTGTTGAATGAGAAGATAATGACTTAGCATCTCCGCTTAGTGCTGAAGAAAGATATGTTAAGTATGTTTTACGAAGTGATTTAAGTTGTAGTTTTCTGCCAGTGTCCAATTGTTGGTAGAAGTGAGAAAAACCTTTTGAGAGATTATCCATAATCGCATAGGTAGATGTCTCTGATCTATCTGGAGATAGTAAATATTGGTCAAGACCTTTTTTTGTTTCATATCCCATCCTGTACAATAGCTTTTTTAAGCTTTTGGTTATTGGGATGATTTTAGGAGCAATGTTGTCATTATAACCATCTCCAACTTGTCTTTCTACTTTTAGATTCCTAACTGCTATATATGTTGGTTCGTTATCAATGTCCTTAATCATATTCCATTTTAATTCAACAACCTCTTCCCTTCTTCCCCCAGTGTGGAGAGCTAGTTCTATACCATCTTTTAGATATGGCTTGTATCTGTTTCTTGTTTGCTTTAGTCCAACTGAAGCAATACCGTTTTCAGGGGATATAATTTCTAAGAGCTCTTTAAATTCTTTTTTAGTAATTGTATCTTTTGTGACAGATACAGTACGGCGTTTTACTTTGTCAAATGGATTGTAAACTTGTAATTGAAATTTTTCAATGGCCCATTTAAAAAAGCTCCTAAGTGTTCCTATTTTGTTATTGTATGTTTTGCTACTGTATTCTTTGTCTTTTAATAAATATGTGTGGAAGTAACCAACATGGTCGTCAGTTATTCTATCGAACAAAATGGTTTTCTTGTTTATTCTTTTTTTAGACAGGGCTTCATTAAATAGGATAAGACT
>SHBX01000016.1 GCA_004211785.1 Winogradskyella sp. | reverse complement strand
TCCCTCAGGTCATGCTATGTCATCCTTTTCTTTTTACGGATATTTATATCATATTTTCCAAAACGTTTATTTTAGAATTTTTCTAATTTTTATTATAATTTTTATTGGCATTTCGCGCCCATACTTGGCAGTTCATTTTATAGAAGACATTGCTTTAGGGTGGATTATTGGTTTTACTATTGTAGTATTGGTAATAAAATATTCCAATGCTATATCTAATCTTTGGAAACGTATAAATTTTTTGAAACAAGTCCTCCTTACTGTAGGATTAAGTTTGATCTGGTGGATACTTACTTTTTATATTAATGGAGGAGATATTTCTTCTCAACCTCTGCCATTTGTTGGCCATTTGGGATTTATTTTGGGACTTGTAATTGGTCTTAATTTAGAGCAAAAAACCGTAAATTTTAATCCTAAAAGTAAAACAATTACCATAAAAATAATACGTTGGCTAATCACTATAGTACTAGTTATGACACCTCTTATTTTGCTAGACGAAATTTCTAAAGTCTATTGGTCTGAACAAACTTATTTAAGTCATCTAATCCATTATGTGAGTTACACATTATCTGGTTTTTTGGGAATATACATAGCCCCGTTTCTATTTCTTAGACTCAATTTGGTTGATTATTTTAGAGAATAAAAGCAAGCCAGTGCCTAACATCCTTATATAACATATAGAAATCGACGAAATACATTTAAAAAGCCCATCAGATTTTGATGGGCTTTTTAATTTAGAAACTATACAATAGTCTAGGCGTAATTGCCAAACCTCCAATCTTTTCGTCTAATATTCCTTTTATTTTATAAGGCGAATAATTAAGGCCAAGACTAAATGTTAACTGTTCTTTATTTTTAAAAGATTTCACATAATCCAAACTCGGCGCTATCATAAACGAAGTGATTTCCGTTTTTTCTTTTTCGTTAGTCAATCCTATATTTTGATTCAAACCAATTACAGAAGCTCCAACACCTAAGCCTATTAAAAATTTTGATGTCTCATTTTTACTTAAATCTTTTTTGAATCGGAGCATAGGATTAAATATTAAGGCAGCTTCTGCTTCATCAACAGTATTAACATATTTAAAAGATTCTTTCTGTTTTGGTAAAATAAACTGTAGTGCTAATTCTAAAGACTTATTATCTGTTACCGGAAAGTCTAAGCTCATCTCAAATAATGGTGAACTCTCAAAATAGTTATTAAGGTCTCCTTGAGGGATGTACAAACCACCTCCAATTTTAAAGGTTACTGTACGCCAATAATCCTTGTAAGAATCTATATAATTATAGTTTCTAGCTCTCACTATTGAATCGTTTTGTGCTACGATGTTTATACTAAAAATAAACAGTAGAGTCGTAATAATTATTTTTTTCATAATTCTGAGTTTTAAATTCAATTCAAAATTATTGCAATAATCACATCATATATCTTACAAAACACAGATTTGAAAACTAATTTTTGTGATAATCACAAATTAGTAATACTTTTAAGACATGTATCAGATATCATTTTTAAAACATTTAAAAGACGCATTACCAGCAAATACATCTACAATAGAGGCTGTAGCAACAGCCCTTGACATAAGCTACGACGCAGCACATAGACGCGTAAGCTTAAAGAGCAAACTATCTCTAGATGAAAGCGTATTATTAGCAAACTATTACAATCTATCATTAGATAAGCTATTTGGAAACACTGACCAGAGTATAGTAGCCGTAGAAAAAACAAAACATATCGAAAGTGAACAAGAACTGCAGCAGTACTTTAAAGAATCTTATGAGTCTTTACTGCCGCTGCTAACACAGAAGGATAGTCGCATTTTGTATTCGGCTAAGGATGTTCCGCTGTTTTATAATTTATCCGGAGACACACTTAGTCGTTTTAAATATTACGTTTGGCTAAAATTGTTAGACCCATGTTTTGCTAACAAAAGTTTTGAAAATTTTGCTCCAAAACCCACATTAGTTGAAGCCGGAAAACAATTAGGGAGTTTGTACAACGACTTAAACACCTCTGAGATTTGGGATATTACAACAGTTAATAGTACACTAAAGCAAATTCATTTTTACACGCAAGCCGGCCAAGTCAATTCTAAAACAGCACTAAAAATGTGCTTAGAATTAAGACAACTCATAAACCATATAAAGTTAAAACTGGCTAGTACAAATTTTAAACTATACTACAACGAATTGCATTTAATGAACAACAATGTATTGGTTAGTGCACCAAACCTGCAATCGTTGTATGTGCCATTCACATTACTCTCTTATTATAAAACTAGTGATAAGCATACATGTTCAGAAGCTGAAGTGTTCTTGAATAAGCAGTTACAAAATTCCAAATTATTAAATGCTACTGGCGAGAAGGAACGCAATACGTTTTTCAATAAAATTTATTCTAAAATCGATGCATTACATCAACTTATAGAAGCAACTGAAGTACTAGATTTTGAATAAATTAAAAGAATACGCAACCATTTTAAACTTTTTCAGACTATAGGTAAATAGTTATCATGAAAAATCATTAAAACCGCATTTGGATATAGATAAATTAATAAAACGTTGTAAAAAACAAAAGTTAGACGCTCAGAGTCAGTTATACCAATTGTATAAAGATGACCTATTTATCCTATGCCTAAAATACTGCAGAAATAAAGAAGAAGCTCAAGACAATTTACAAGATACTTTTCTTGAAATTTTTCAGAAAATAAAAAACTACAAAGGTACTGGCTCTTTTGAAGGTTGGATGAAGAGAATTACTATTAACAAGGCTATAGATAAATATAAGGGTAAGCGCGAAATCAACTTTGAAATTAATGATAATATTCTAAATGGCACAGAAATTACAATAGAGAATATTGAGACGATTCCTCTTGAAGAAATACTCACTCAAGTACAAAATTTACCATCTCAATATCGACTAGTATTTACCATGTATGAGTTAGACAATTACAGTCATAAAGAAATTGCCGGGCTACTTAATATTAGTGAAAGCACTTCTAAATCTAACCTACATAGGGCCAAAAAACTTTTACAAACCAAAATACCACGACCTACAAAGGCGTCTTAAACATGCTGAAAAATGGATTCTAAAAATAACATCGGCACTCAAATAAAATCAAGACTAGAACACTTGAGCGCATCACCTGATGCCTCAGTTTGGGAAAATATTGAGAAAGAGCTAAAGAAAAAAAGGCGTAAACGTGTTATATTCTTCTGGTGGTTATCTTCTGGCTCAGTTTTAACAGTTGCTTTAGTAACAGCTCTATTTTATGGCTACTCAACATCTAAAAACATACACCAAGAGAAAACGCAGGATGTTAAAAAAACAATCCTACAAAAAAACAACACAGAGGATAACACTGATCTTAATGAAGAACTCATTACGTCCAGCAAGTCAGAGGAGCAACAAAAATCTTCAGCGCCTATAAAAGTGAATCTATTAGGGCCTTCAAAAAACAAAACATCAAGCAAAGCAATAAACGAATCTAGAAATACAGAAAACACTTCTACAATTGCAAAAGAAACAAACAACACAAGCTCTCCAACAAAAGAAAGTGTAACTCAACAAAACAATAAAACTGAACTTGAAGAAGAATTAAGTATCGAAGTGTCTGATGTCACTTCAAACGAGGAAACTAAAAAACTCAAAGAAATAGACGAGAAACAAAAAGACAGTACTGAGAATAAAGACAAATCTCGTTGGAGTGTTACACCACAAGGATTATTATCTTACTATGGAACACTCAAAGAATCCTCTTCAAACAATACAAGCTATAATTACGGATTTTTAGCAAGTTATAAAATGAACTCTCAGTTTTATGCCAGAACTGGTATACGATTATTAAACCTCAACCAAGACATCAATGGAATTAGTAGAGAAGTGACCTATTATCAATTCCCAATAGAGATAAAATATGTGCCTTTTCAACATAAAATTAATCCCTACGCTGTAGGAGGTTTTAGTTATTACAGCTTACGAGATTCTAAAACAAATGTTAGCAATCAAGATTTTCAAGCTACTGTAGGATTAAATGCTGGGTTAGGCGCAGAAGTAAAATTATGGAAAAAGACGTTTGTCAATTTCGAAAGTATTTTCAACTATCAGCTTATGCCATTTTCTCAGAAAAGTGATATAAAACCATACATCTTAAATCTAAGTTTGGGCATAGAATATAGATTTTAAAAAGCAACCTTTTTCAAAATTTCTCATCTAATAAAAAATCATCTGCTATGAAAAAAATCAACCTCCTTCTTTTAATGCTATTAGCAATCACGTTTTCTTGTACAAAAGATTCAATAGATGAAAACTTTAAAAATGCATTTGATTGTGAGTTTGACTCTAATCCAAACTTTATAGGTATTTGTCTAAATGGCTCGACTTTAGCTTTAAGAAACGAAATACTAACCTATGCAAGTAAGTCGACCTCAAACTTTTCTGAAATTTCATGGGAAATTGAAACTGGTAATATGGAGATTTTAAACATTGATGAAAGTATCGAAAACGGTATAAACAAATCTATAGCTACCATTGAATTTAAATCTGACTTTAATGGAGGTAGTATTAGGGTTTTTTCAATAGAAAATAACAGTAATAATTTTGCTGAAATCTCTAATTATGCAATAGCACTCGAAACCGAATGATTATTACAAATGTGACATCTAATCCAGGCAACTAATATTTAATATTACTAATTCTTATGAAAACTATAAAATCACTATTTCAAAAACTCAATTCAAAAGATTTTCTCAATACCAAGATAGTAGCTTTATTTTTTTTTACACTATTAACTTTTTCCTGTAGTCAAGATATAGACGACAATCAACAAATTGATTTGAACAATCAATTTAGAGAAATAATTAAAGATCAATACAAAGCTCCAAACGGAATCATTTACTATACAGGTTGTAATTCCTGTACTAGTGACGGAAGTTACAGTTTCGATTCAAATAATGTTTTATCGGATTTAGAAATATTAGATGACTTACCTGAGGAGTATGACCTGTCACACTACTTACCTCCTATTGGGGACCAAGGGAGACAAGGCTCTTGCGTGTCATGGGCTAGCACCTATTACCTAAAGTCAATGCAAAAAAGAATTGAAGCTAGTCCTCCATACAATTTATCAACTATAATGAGTCCTGCATATACCTATAATCAAATTACCGAAGGTATTTGTGAAGGTACACCTATAAATAGTGCTCTAGAGATACTAAAGGAAAAAGGCACTACACCTTTACAAATATTTCCTTACTTTGATAACACATGCAGTATCCAACCCACAGAGGAACAAGACGAAATGGCAATCGATAATAAAATAGATGATTACAAATATCTTAGTGGTGAAAATATGGTTTTAGAAATGAAAACTCTTATAGTAGAAGAAACCCCAATATTAATCTCTGCATTCCTAACTTCTGAGTTTGCTAAAACTGATGACTTAGGATTAACAGCATACAGAGATCATATTATTGATTTTTCTATACCAGGTGGTTGTCATGCTATGTTAGTTGTAGGCTATTCTGATACACATAATGCATTTAAAGTCGTTAACTCTTGGGGAGAAGATTGGGGTGATGATGGATTTGTATGGATAGATTATGCAGCCTTTGACAATGTTTTAAATGAAGAAGCTAGTTTTAAAGTAATCAGTACTGCATTAATTGCTAATGATTTATAAAAAAATCATTCCTTTTGTAACATTTTATATGTTTGTAACGTATAACTATAGCGCAACATAACGTTGTTATAAAAATTGCACACATAAAATTACATGAGACAACTTAAAATCACCAAGCAGGTTACTAATAGAGAAACCGCTTCATTGGACAAATATTTACAAGAAATTGGTAAGGTAGACCTTATTACAGCAGACGAAGAAGTAGAATTAGCACAGCGTATTAAAGCTGGTGACCAAATTGCTTTAGAGAAGTTGACAAAGGCAAATTTACGTTTCGTAGTATCTGTAGCTAAACAATACCAAAATCAAGGTTTAACATTGCCAGATTTAATTAACGAAGGTAATTTAGGTCTTATTAAAGCTGCTCAACGTTTTGATGAAACACGTGGTTTTAAATTTATATCATACGCCGTATGGTGGATTAGACAATCTATCTTACAAGCATTAGCAGAACAATCTCGTATTGTACGTTTACCGCTTAATAAAATTGGTTCTATTAACAAAATCAATAAGACATTTGCTTTCTTAGAGCAAAGTCACGAGCGTCCACCATCAGCTGAAGAAATAGCAAAGGAATTAGACATGACTATTAACGATGTTAAGGAGTCAATGAAAAATTCTGGACGTCACGTATCAATGGATGCACCTCTAGTTGAAGGAGAAGATTCTAACCTATACGATGTATTACGTAGTGGTGAGTCTCCAAATCCAGATAGAGATTTATTACACGAGTCTTTACGTACAGAGATAGAGCGTGCACTTGAAACTCTTACTCCTCGTGAAGCAGATGTTATTCGTTTGTACTTTGGTTTAGGCAACCAACACCCAATGACTCTTGAAGAAATTGGAGAAACATTTGATCTTACTCGTGAGCGTGTAAGACAAATTAAAGAAAAGGCAATTCGTAGGTTAAAACATACCTCGCGAAGCAAAATATTAAAGACTTATTTAGGATAGTAAGCAAAGTGTTTTAATTTTCAATTATTTTTTGTTAGATTACAGCACAATTTACGACTAAATTACGGTAACAACAGTTACAAAACATAACTGTTCGTTTTTTGATTGATGAAAGAACCCACGGCTGATTACCGTGGGTTCACTTTTTTATGTAACTTCGGCTTTAATAAACCTCCAACCCTAATGAAAGCTATTTGTTATATCAGTAATTTTTCTAAAGGCCTGAGCAAAAATGACATTGATAAGCTAATCTATAATGTCAATAAAAAAAATAAGATTCAAGATGTTACTGGACTCTTAATCATTAAAAACAAACACTTTTTTCAAATTCTAGAAGGAGAAGAAGAGAAAGCTGATAACTTATATAAAAAAATCAAAACTGATTCAAGACACACTGGTGTCATTAAATTATTAGACACAAAAATCGAGGGAAGGCTTTTTAAAGACTATAATAGTGGAGAATTTGAAGTTTTTCAAAAATTCTCAGATATGAAAAAACTATATTTGTATTTTAATTGGATGAAAAATGCGGATTATATGCCTGCTGATGAATTAATTGAGTTAACAACCAACTTTTTAAAAAACAACAAATGAGTAAATGTCTAATAGCACCATCAATGCTCGCTGCCGATTTCGGAAACCTTCAACGTGATACAGAAATGGTAAATAACAGTGATGCAGACTGGTTTCATATAGATGTGATGGATGGACATTTTGTGCCAAATATTTCTTACGGCATGCCTGTAATAGCAGCTATTAAAAAACATGCAACTAAGCCTTTAGATGTTCATTTAATGATTGAAAAGCCTGAACGATATATTGAAGAATTTGCAAAGGTTGGCGCAGATATTATTACTGTACATCATGAAAGTACAGTACATTTACACCGTACTTTAAGACAAATTAAAGCTGCCGGGTGTAAAGCCGGCATTGTCTTAAACCTAACAACACCTGTTTCAGTTTTAGAAGATATTTTACCAGAATGTTATATGATATTATTGATGTCTATCAATCCTGGTTTTGGTGGACAAAAATTTGAAAACATTACTTATAACCGTGTGAAAAAATTGCGTAAAATGATTGATGAGCAAGGTTTAGATACTCTTATTGAAATTGATGGAGGCGTTACGGACCAAAACATTAAAAAACTGGCTGATGCTGGTGCTAATGTTTTTGTGGCTGGAAGTCATGTGTTTAAAAGTAACAACCAACCCGAAACAATAAAAAATTTAAAACGTTTAGCTAACTCTTAATTAACTGATTAGCAATTACATTTACTATTCGATTTGCCGTTTTTCCGTCCCAAAATGGTATTGATTGAGCTTGCTTCCAATTGCCTTCAAAAAGTCTATCTAAATAAGGTTTAAGATTATCTGGATTTGTCCCAATGAGTTCATTGGTTCCCAAATCTATAGTTTCTGGTCGTTCAGTATTATCTCTAAGAGTTAAACAAGGTACATTCATGATAGAAGCTTCTTCAGTTATTCCGCCAGAATCTGTAATGACTGCTTTAGCATTCTCAACCAAATAATTAAACTCTAAATAACTCAAAGGCTCAACAATATGAAGTCTTTCATTTTGTATGTGAAATCGAGAAAGTATTTTTTGCGTTCTTGGATGTGCTGGAAAAACAATCAGAAAATCTCGAGTTTGATTTAGGATTTCCTTCAACATTTCTTCTAATTTATGCTCTGCATCAACATTTGCTGGACGATGCATGGTTAAAACCAAATAAGATTTGGATTTCAAGTTTAATCTTCCCCATACTTCAGGTTTATAAAACTTATGTTTATTAGCCAATAAAGTGTCAATCATAGTGTTACCTACAAGAAACAGGTGGCCTGCATTTACTCCTTCAGATTTTAAATTTTTATTTGCTAATTCTGACGTCGTAAAAAAATAGTCGGCAATACTATCTGTTACCATCCTATTAATCTCTTCTGGCATTGTCAAATCTCTGGAGCGGATACCACCTTCTACATGAGCAACTTTAGTGTTTAGTTTTTTAGCAACAAGCGTACAAGCCATTGTTGATGTTACATCGCCAACGACTAAAATCAAGTCTGCTGGATTGGCTTTTAATTCTTTTTCAAAAGCTAGCAGAATACTCGCTGTCTGCTCAGATTGTGAGCCTCCAGAACAAGCTAAATTAGCATCTGGACGGGGAATTGATAGCTGTTCAAAAAAGCTTTCAGACATATTTTTATCGTAATGCTGACCTGTATGCACCAACCTATAACTTAATTCAGTGCCATCTTCCCTAGTCTTTTTTAACGCATGCATTATAGGTGCAATCTTCATAAAGTTTGGTCTTGCTCCTGCGATTAATGTAATTCTGTACATATACAAATTTGAATCTCTTCAAATTTACACTTTTAGAAATACTATTTGATGACGAAAACAAAAAAACCAGAGGATTTCTCCTCTGGCCAGTTTTGGTGAATAATTGAAGTTTTAATTAAATCCCCCAATAGTAATTACTACAACATGGTTCACCTACTTAAGAAAGCAATTGTCTTATATTTTTAAAAGGAGCATACGACTCCTGATACTTTTAAATCTATTGTATTTCCTTCCGAAGAAGAGCAAAAGCGTGTTAGTATTTCTCCGTTTGGATAAACTACAGTTACGATTATTGCAAAACACTTAGGTATATCTGAATTAGAATTTTTAATTATGTCATTATTTATCTCTAAAACACCATCCGTATTAGATGTTCTTAATATTTCTTGTACGTCTCCAGTGACATCATATCCAGATGTAACACATGATTCTGAAGAGTTGCAAGAATATATTGCTGAATGTACTTTAAACTTGTATTCTGACATATTAGTCGTTCTTTTTCTAACTCATGATAAATATACATTTCAGTTAAGCCGAAAGAATTAAAAAAGGAATGAGAGCTATATTTTATGGCATGAAAGAAGATTTTATTGGCACGAGATTTTTAAGTATATTTTAGAAATACAGCAAAACTATTTTAAGGTCTTAACAGTACTAATTATTTTATCCTTAAAAGTGTCACTTATAACAGCTTTGTGATTACCTGAAAGCACAATAAGATTATCGGAAGGAACAATTTCCGAAACCTTTTCAATATTGACAATGTAATTTCTATGAGACCTCATAAAAACTTTAGGGTTTAGGAGTTTCAGGATTTTTACTAGAGATATAAGAATTACAAATTTTTCATTTTTTGTAATGATATTACAGTACTTATCTTCAACTTCGATATAAATAATATCGCTGACCAATATTTTTTTAAGTGCTTTTCCTTTTTTAATGAAGAGGTAATTATCACTTATTACCGTGTCTTCTTCATCCCCAAAAAACACATCTTTCTGCTCGTAGAATTTTTCTAATGCCATTTCAATAGCATATAATAATTCTAATTCATTAAAAGGCTTTAGAAGGTAACTAAATGGCTTAGTTAATTTGGCGCGTTCAAAAATTTGTCGATCTGTAGAACTTGTCAAAAACACAAAAGGTTTTGCACCTTCTGGACTTAAAGTTACAGCTTCGGCAAAACTTACGCCATCTGGCGAACCGTTTAGAAAAATATCTATAATTAATATATCGGGATTAGTGCTATGGTATAAAGTTAAAGCATCTTTAAAGCTGGTTGCCAAACCGACTACATTAAAGTTATTTGCTTTTAATGCTGCAATGAGTTTATCGCTTTCTGCAGGTGTATCTTCGACTACAAGTACATTAACTTTGTCCATCAATTGAGGGTTTTGGTAAAGATACAATCATTTTTGTACCTGACCCAAGTTGACTTTCAATAGAAAATTTACCGTTGTTTTTCTTAATCATGGATTTACACAATTGAATCCCTAAACCGGTTCCGATAATATCTTCATTTTCTTTTTTAGAAAGCAGACTTGTTTCTTTTAGTAATTCTAATCTTGTAGCTTCAGACATTCCTAATCCACAATCTTCAATTATAAGTTGTATATAATTATCTTCTTCAGAACTACTGTAAACTGAGATCTCACCATCTAAATCACTAAATTTTATAGCATTATCTAAAAGGTTTCTAAGAATGATTTTTAGTGACTCTTGATCTGCAAGAATTTTACCTTTTTTGGAAACTGTATTGATAAACGTTATATTTTTTTCAGCAAATAAAGCTTGGTAATTAAATGCTACGTGCTCTACTAACATAAATAAACGATGTTCCTCGATATTAAAATAGGTCTGCTTGGTTTGAAGCATGGCCCAATTGAGTAAATTATCTAATAAATTATAAGCACCATTTACGATGGCGCTGTTAGAGTTTAAAAGTCCGCCTAACTTGTCTATATTTTTTGTTTCTAAGTTTGAAACCAAATTACGGTTACTTGTTTTCAAAGCATTTACTGATGAACGTAAATCGTGACTTACGATAGAAAACAGTTTGTCTTTTGTAGCATTAAGGCTATCTAAAGCTTCGTTTTGCGAAGTAATTATTTTATTAGACTTTACCTTTTCTCTGTAGAAATAAACACTAGCTCCAAGTAAAGCCAAGAGCACCAAGGCTGATACTAAAATCCCGTTTCGTTGTGCGACTTTTACTTTATTCTCGGCTTCAAGGACATCGACTTCTTTTTGTTTTTGTTCTACAGCCAATTTCTTTTCAATCTTTGCTACTTCGTAAATCTTACTTTGATTGTTTACACTGTCTTTCCAGCGCTGTGCCTCTAATTGATAGGTTAATGCTAGCTTATATTGCCTTCTATTTTCTTCAACCACAGACATATTAGCTGCTGCCGTATATTTTGAATAAAAGTCTTTTGTTTTTTTTGATAATTCGTAAGCCTTGGTAAAATATTTGATAGCTATTGTATCCTCATATCTTTCATAATACAAATTGGCAATATTTCCATAAGTTCCTATAAGTCGAATCGTATCTTGCTTTTTTTTTTGCACTTCTATAACACTCTTAAAATAAGGTTCGGCCTCTTGAAGTTTCCCAAGACCCATATAACAAAGCGCAATGTTTTCTTGAATATTTAGCTTATCAATGTGCTGAAGTTCTCTAGAATTATAGTTTTCGATTTCTATGAAATAACTTAATGCTTTTTCAAACTTTTTTTGTTCTGAAGCTATAGTCCCCAAAAACATTTTGGTTAAATTATAAAAAGGAAATGATTCTGAAACCTTAAGAAATTCTTTCTCAGCCTCATTAAATATCTTTTTTTGATTAAAAGCATTACCCCTAAAAAAATGACAATAATTAATGAGGTCATCATTATTATTAGAAATATTTAATTGTTTCGCTGTAAAAATAAGCGTTGAATCCCATTCTTTATTTAGGTAAGCTACTTGCGCTTTCGCAAAAGCTTTTTGATTCTTATATCTATTACTCTTTTTTTCTATTTCTGTATCTAAAAGATTTTTAGTTAAAGCTATGTCTTGTGCATAAGAATGTATATTAAAAAAAACGCTACAAACAAAAAATAAAAAATTGTACTTAAAACTCATAAAATAGTTTTAAGTACAATTTAGTTATTTTAAAAAAAAAGAAGACCTTTTTACAAAATAAAGTAAAAGGTCTTCTAAAAACGTTTATAGAATAAGTTATGGATTTGTAGGAGGCGGAACCGTTGTTATTGTTCCTCTTGAACCTCTAGGGTCTTCATCCCACAAAATGGTTTCAACTCTTGGTGCTAAATTTTCTGTTTGATCCCCATAACCAATTGCAAAATTAATTTCGTAAGCCACATAATCATTTGTCGGATTATTAGGAGCATCATAATCAATATAAAATATTGGTAACAACAGACTTTCATTCCAATAAATTTTCACACTATCTTGATTAATTCCAGCATTTGAATCTATTAAAACTACATTAGAAACTTCAAGACTTAAATTACCACCTTCAATACTACCTTGCCAATTTACTTTTGATATTGGTGGTAAAATTTCTGAAGAATCGGTTCCAAATTGAAAACTAATAGTCAAGGAAGATACAGAACCAGTACTAATCAATCTTCCTGGTGGTGGTAAGTCATTTGTTGCGCTCATAATATTTAAGATTTAAGGGTTAATAATTATCTAAGATATAGAAATATCTGATAAGTTATCGATTAAATGTAATAAAAATCCGTTTTTATGTCACGGAATGGTTTTTATCAGGAACAAGAGTCAAAATATCAAGAACTAAATAATCTTAATAATTCGCGAAATTAAAGTTGAGCATTTCCTTTACATACTTATAAATCTTTGGGAATTTTGATTTAAACTCATGAGGTGTTTCAATAAAACATTCTATTAAAACAGCCATAAATTCGTATTCATTTGTATAAGCATATTCTCTGAAATACTTTATAGATAACAACTGTTGCCTCTTATTTTGGTTTTCTTTTAAATACATTTTCAATGCTTTAAAACCATCTCTAAAAATAACAGAACTAATATCATTATTCTTAAAACTGTTTAGATGTATAGCATGACCAAACTCATGAACGCCAAGATTTAAATTATCATTATCAATATCATAACCGTGTTTAAAATCCTTCCATGACAATGCTAAAACACCTAGCATAGGATTAACCTCTCCTTTGTGTAATTGGTCATTTATTTTTGAATAAAAGGCTTCTGGATATACTAAGATTGTTTTTAAGATAGATATAGAATAATCTCTAAACCCAAAAGTTAATTTTACAGCAGTGGCAGATATTAAAACTATTATCTCATCTGTTAATTCTATACCATCTCTTCCATAAAAACTCTTACTATTAATAAACTTAGCCACACGATGCTTAAAAAGCAATTGCTCCTTATAAGATAATCTCCTATAAAATGTGAATTGCTTTTCTAAAATTCTTACTTGCTCTTTTGATAAGGTTTTTTTAAAAAGAATAAAATTTAGTATTAAAGGTTTCTTCTTGGATTCAGCATAGTATTGCTCTACAAAACGATAAACTAATCTTAATACGAATAGACCAATTATTATCAGTAGAATGATATTAAAAATTAGGCCAGAATTGGTCATAAGATTTTGGGGCTATTTATCTGTAAATATAGAGTCTTTTGAGTAAATCGAAACCGTTCAAGATTGCTAGATGTCTTTGCGTTATGGTTTGAAAATAAAATAGCCTAAAAAACACTTAAGCAAGCTAAGACATTTTTCAGGCTATTCTGTTTATTCGTGACCACGGCAGGATTCAAACCTGCGACCGCTGGAGCCGAAATCCAGTGCTCTATTCAGCTGAGCTACGTGGCCTAATATATTATGATATTAGTTTTGCCTTAACAATAGTAGAGATGGTTTTACCATCAGCTTGTCCAGCCAATTGCTTATTAACAATACCCATAACTTTTCCCATATCTTTCATACCTGCTGCTCCAATATCAGCGATTGCTTTTTCAACAACAGTTGTTATCGCAGCTTCGTCTAATTGTTCTGGCAAAAACTGACTGATAACTTCTGCTTGAGCTAATTCTGGTTCCGCAAGGTCATTTCTATTCTGTTCAGAAAAAATAACTGCACTATCTTTACGCTGCTTTACTAATTTAGATAAGATTTTTATTTCATCATCATTAGTTAATTCGCCATCACCACCAGAAGTTTGTGCTAATAAAATTTCAGATTTTATTGCTCTTAATGCTGCTAAAGCCGTTTGATTTTTATCTTTCATTGCCGCCTTCATTGCGGTCATTATCTCTGCTTGTAAACTCATAATGTTTTTCTTTATATGGACTGCGAAGATACTAAACTATTAAAACAAAAACCCGAAAAACTGAGGGGCTTTTCGGGTTTGAAAAATGTACTTAATTAGTACTTCAATAGATTAACCATTAATCGACATTATCATGTAAAAAAGAATTATTACTTCTTAATTGAATATCGTCATTATCATCAGTTCCTACAGACGTACGTGATGCATTAGTTTCTGAAGAATGCTGGGTATCCTCAAGATTTACACCTTGTCTTTTGTATGCAGGTTCTTTTTCTATTTCGTCAATTTTTGCATTATTAAACTTATAGTTAAAATCCTTCATCTTCTTACGACGCTCATCTGCTCTAGCTTTTAAGATTTCAGAAATTGGACTATTCATTGGGTCTATTTCTCCTGAAACTTCTTCATCTGCTTCTTCAGCAGGTAATGTTTTCTTTTCAAAAACAATCTCTTCTTTTACTTCTTTCTCTGTTTTGGCTTGCGTAGAGGTTTCTGTTTCGGCAATTGAAAAATCATCTAAAGCATAACGTTTTTCTCCTTCTTCGTTAACTTCTGTTACAGAAATCAACTCTATTGGGTCTGTAACATCTATTTCTTTTACTTCTTCTTCAAGTTGAAATAACATTTTTTCATCACTTGTTTCTGGCTCTTCAATTTTTTCACCATCGAATTGAGATAGTGGCAAGTCAAAAGTTAAAGTGATTTGTTCTTCATCTTTTTCGTCCTCAACCTCAGTTTCTACTTGTTGAATTGGAGTAATTATAAAATCTTCTTCAGTGACTGGCATAGCATCTAAAACCTCATCATAAATAACGTTGATGTTCTTGATAGCTTCAGTTGTTTTTATCAGTTCATTCTCAATAACTGGTGTTTCTTTTTCAAAATCATCTTCAGTTAATGTATGTATAATTGGAGTTTCAATTTCTTTCTCTAAAACAATGTCTGGAGTAATAATAGCTGGTTCAACACCTTGAACTTCTACTTCTTCTTTATAATCCTCTTCTAATGCATGAATAACTTTTTTAGCTTCAGTATTAGAAATCTCATTTTGTTGATCAATATCAAAACCAGTTGCAATAATTGTTACAGAGATAGATTCTTGTAAAGATTCATCTTCGCCAACACCCATAATAATGTTAGCACCATGACCTGCTTCAGTTTGAATATGGTCATTGATTTCTCCAATCTCATCGATAGTAATTTCTTGAGAACCAGAAACGATAAGCAACAATACGTTTTTAGCTCCAGTAATTTTATTATCGTTTAATAATGGAGAGTCTAAAGCTTTCATAATAGCCTCTTGAGCTCTTGTCTGACCAGAAGCCGTAGCAGAACCCATAATTGCAGTACCACTTTTACTTAATACTGTTTTTGCATCACGTAAATCAATATTTTGTGTGTAGTGGTGTGTTATAACTTCGGCAATTCCTCTTGAAGCTGTAGATAATACTTCATCTGCTTTTGAGAATCCGGCTTTAAAACCAAGATTACCATAAACCTCACGAAGCTTATTATTATTTATTACAATTAGAGAATCTACATGTTCTCTAAGCTTTTCAACACCTCGATGAGCTTGCTCGTTACGCATTTTTCCTTCGAACTGAAATGGCATTGTAACAATACCAACGGTTAGGATATCTAACTCACGTGCCATTTTTGCAATGATTGGCGCAGCTCCAGTACCAGTTCCGCCACCCATTCCTGCAGTGATAAACACCATTTTTGTATTGGTATCTAGCATGCGTCTGATGTCTTCTAAACTCTCAACTGCAGATTGCTCTCCAACATCTGGATTTGCACCTGCACCAAGTCCTTCTGTAAGGTGCACACCTAACTGAATCTTGTTTGGTACACCACTATTTTGGAGGGCTTGAGCATCAGTATTGCAGATAACGAAATCTACACCTTTGATGCCTTGTTGAAACATATGATTTATGGCATTGCTTCCACCACCACCAACACCAATGACTTTAATAACATTGGATTGATTTTTTGGTAAGTCGAAGGCTATATTCCCAAATTCGTTGCTGTTGCTCATATTAACTTTGTTATGGGGTTTTATATTTTTTGGATTGATTAATTATAATTTTTATTTACTCGGCGTTATCTAAAAAGTCCTTTACTCGCTCAGTTAGTTTATCTAAAAACGAACGACGTTCTTTTTGTACTTCATTGACAACTTCTTTTATTTCATCTTCAGTAGCTTCATTTTCGTTTACAGTTTCTTCATCTGCTTCTTCTGCCATTCTTCGATCTTGACGCTTTAAGCCATCCATAACCAAACCAACAGCAGTTGCAAATAATGGGCTTGCAATTTCTTCATCGCTTCCGCCTGCTAAATGCTCATTAGGATAACCAATTCTAGTATCCATTCCTGTGATATACTCTACTAATTGCTTTAAGTGTTTTAGTTGACTTCCGCCACCTGTTAAAACAATACCAGCAATTAGCTTTTTCTTTTGCTCTTCGTGTCCGTAGTTTTTGATTTCTACATAAACCTGCTCAACAATCTCCACAACTCTGGCATGAATAATCTTAGACAAGTTCTTCAACGTAATCTCCTTTGGGTCACGACCTCTTAAACCTGGAATAGAAACAATTTCATTGTCTTTATTTTCTCCCGGCCAAGCTGAACCGAACTTCATCTTTAATAGTTCGGCCTGCTTTTCTATAATTGAACAGCCTTCCTTAATGTCTTCTGTAATTACATTACCACCAAAAGGAATTACTGCTGTATGGCGAATAATACCATCTTTGAAAACTGCCAAATCTGTTGTTCCACCACCTATATCAATCAACGCTACACCAGCTTCTTTTTCTTCTTGACTCAATACTGCATTAGCTGAAGCTAAAGGCTCAAGCGTTATACCTTCTAATTCTAAATCTGAGCTTTTTACACAACGCCCAATATTTCTTATTGAAGATACCTGGCCGACAACTACATGGAAATTTGCTTCAAGTCTGCCTCCATACATACCTATTGGCTCTTTGATTTCGGCTTGACCATCAACCTTAAATTCTTGTGGTAACACATGGATAATTTCTTCTCCTGGAAGCATTACTAATTTGTGAACTTGATTAATCAGTCTATCAATGTCTGCCTCATCAATTACCAATTCTGAATTAGCTCTAGTGATGTAATCACTATGTTGCAAACTCCTAATATGTTGTCCCGCAATACCAACAGTAACTTCAGATATTTTTTCAGAAGCAGTGGCCTCGGCTTCTTGAACAGCTTGCTGAATGGACTGAATTGTTTGAGTAATATTATTTACAACGCCACGATGTACACCTAAGCTTTTAGATTTACCAACGCCTAAAATTTCAACTTTTCCATATTCATTTTTACGACCTATCATAGCCACAATTTTTGTGGTTCCTATATCTAATCCTACCGAAATATTATGCTCTTCCATAGTCTATTTTTTGGTACATATCACTTGGTTATCAAACCTTAAGTTTACACTACTATACGTGTTTATTGTCTTATCGTTTATGGCTTTTTTATAAAAAGCTTTAAAATTACTTATCTTCTTTTGGAGCTTGTTTAGGCTACCAATTTTTATGCTAAAATCGTATTTACGCAATCTTAGACTTATGTTTTGATTTGCATCTTGACAGATTTCAATAACATGCTGTTTTAAAAATTCGTCTTCGTCTACAACTCTAGCGATTTTGTATATTTTATCTAGCATGGTTTTATAAACCGTGCCTGTTACAAGCGGCACTCTCGCTGAATAATTTGCTGACAAAGGCATATAAGACCCTTCATCATCTACATAATATGAAGCGTTTGTATGCACTCTGGCAATAGGTCTTTTTTGTTCGATTTCTGCTGAAAGCTCACCGTTTACGGACATAAAGACCTCAGCATTTTTAACCATTGGATTAGAATTTAGGGCAGATTCTAATTCATTCAAATCTATAATATCTTTGTTCTCGTTATTAAGACCACTCGGATTTTGTATTAACAATTTACTAACATTGTCTTGCGTAAGAAATAGATTATCAGAACCAACAAATTCTACATTAGGATTAGCGATAATTCTGGCCTTGTTTCTGGCATTTGTAAACGCATACAAAAATCCTACTAACATTAGTAAAACCAATACTTTTATATAGCCGTAATTAACTCGCAATACTCAACGCTTCTTTAATTGTTTTTACTTCTTCACCAATATCTCCAGCTCCTATGGTTAAAATAACCTTAGCCGAGCTCAATTTTATATTCTTCACTAGCTGCATTTTGCTAGTTAATGTTTTGTTTGGGTTTGAGATCTTATCTAATAACCATGAAGAATTTACACCTTCGATAGGCAACTCTCTTGCTGGATAAATATCCAATAGTATCACCTCATCAAATTGAGATAAGGCTTCTGCAAACTCATCTGCAAAATCTTTAGTTCTTGAGAATAGATGTGGTTGAAATACTGCCAAAACTTTTTCGTTTGGATACATTTCTCTCACAGCTTGATGCACAGCATTAATTTCTTCAGGATGATGTGCATAATCATCAATAAACACTAAATCATCAGTCTTAATTTGGTAGGTAAATCTACGCTTTACACCTGCATAAGATGCTAAAGCTTTGGCGAGCTGTGGTCGAGGGAGACCGTATTCTACAGACATCGCCAATGCTATCAATGCATTAGACAAATTATGTCTACCGGGTAGGTTAAATCTGAAATCTTCTAGAACAGTTTTTGGTGTTTTTACATCGAAAATGTAAGTGCCTTTTTCTATTCTAATATTTTGTGCGGTATAGTCTGAATTATCTTCAACACCGTATGTTATTCCTGCAATTGGCAAACCATTTCTAACAAACAGCTTTCCATTAGGTTTTATTTTTTTTGTAAAATCCTCAAATGACTTCGTTAATTCAGAAGCATCTCCATATATATCTAAATGGTCTGCGTCCATTGATGTAATACAGGCGTAATCTGGAGAAAGTGTTAAAAACGAACGGTCAAACTCATCAGCTTCTACAGCTGTTACTTCTGTACCGTTTACAATAAGATTCGAGTTGTAGTTTTCACTAATACCACCTAAAAAAGCGGTCATGTCTACATTACATTCATTCAGTAAATGTCCAAGTATACTCGTCGTCGTCGTCTTACCGTGAGTACCAGCAACTGCGAAGCAAAATGTGTTTTCAGTAATATCACCAAGAACTTCAGAACGCTTCTTAACTTCAAAATCGTTATCCAAAAAATAATTGAATTCCGAATGCGAATTTGGAATAGCAGGTGTGTAAACAACTAAAGTAGATAAGTTGTTTTTGTATTCATCAGAAATAGCATTTGTATCATCTTCAAAATGAATAGCTACACCTAAATCTTCTAAAGCCTTAGTAATCTCTGAAGGTGTTTTGTCATAACCAGCAACCTTATTTCCATTAGCCACAAAATAGCGCGCCAAAGCACTCATGCCTATACCGCCAATTCCTATGAAATAAATGTTTTTCTTATTATTCATCTAATTTCAAAAGCTTTTCTACTTCGTCTACTATATCTTTTGTTGCATTTACTAATGCTAATTCTTTAATATTATGTCCTAGGTTATTTCTAGTGTCTTCAGATTTTAAAAGCTCCTCAAAAGTGTTATTAAAATTAGTTTTGAGCTGAGATTCTTTTACCAAAACCGCAGCATTTTTACCTACTATTGCTTGTGCATTTTTGGTCTGATGATCTTCCGCAACATTTGGTGAAGGAATAAAAATCACTGGTTTGCCAACCACACAAAGCTCAGAAACCGAACTTGCTCCAGCTCTTGATATAATAATATCTGCCGCCGCATATGCTAAATCCATAGTGTTTAGAAATGCATGGACTTGCACATCATCATTCGCGTTGTATTTACTGTATTGATCTTGATACAATTTCCCACATTGCCAAATCAGTTGTACATCACGGTTTTTGAAAAAGTCCAACTTGCTTTCAATCAATTGATTTACGCGTCTCGCACCTAAACTTCCACCTAAAACTAGAAGTGTAATTTTATCTTTATCTAAATTGAATTCACTTAAAGCTGAAGTTTTTTTACTTTCAATTTCTATTAAATCCTTTCGGATTGGATTTCCGGTTAAAACAATCTTATCTTTTGGAAAGAAACGCTCTAAGCCTTCATAAGCCACGCAAATACTATTAGCTTTTTTACTCAGTAATTTATTTGTGATTCCTGGATAAGAATTCTGCTCTTGAATAAGTGTTGGAATTCCTTTCGAATTAGCAACCTGCAACAAAGGTCCGCTGGCGAAACCACCTGTCCCTATAACTGTATTGGGCTTGAACTTGCTAATAATTCGTCTTGATTTCAATAGGCTTGACATTAGCTTAAAAGGAAATATCAAATTTTTCAAAGTTAACTTTCGTTGAATCCCTGAAATCCAAAGCCCTTCGATTTTAAATCCCGCTTGTGGGACTTTCTCCATTTCCATGCGATCTTTTGCACCAACGAACAGAAATTCAGCACTAGGGAAACGTGACTTCAATTCATTTGCAATTGCTATTGCAGGATAAATGTGTCCGCCTGTACCGCCGCCTGATAAAATGAACTTATATGTTGATTGGCTTTTATTCAATTTATTAAATTGTCTCTGATAAAATATCTAATGGGTTATCTTCTACTTCTTGACCTTCTTGGGCTTTTATCTCTTCCCTTTTTGCGCTAACACTTAGTATAATTCCTATTGCCATGCAGGTCATCCAAATCGATGTTCCTCCACTACTAATTAATGGTAATGTTTGCCCAGTAACAGGAAATAACTCTACAGCAACTGCCATATTTATTAATGCTTGAAACACGATTGGCAATCCCACACCAAGTACCAATAGCTTACCGAAAATAGTATCTGATTTCTGGGACACTATGACTATTCTAAACAATAACCATGAATACATGATTAAAAGAAATAAACCACCAAACAAACCATATTCTTCAATAATAATGGCGAATATGAAATCCGAAGATGATTGCGGCAACACATTTTTTTGAATACTCTTTCCTGGTCCTAAAGGCTTAATACCAACTGCAATAGCAATTTTAGCGTTTTCAATCTGATAATCTTCAACTGTATCTTCGCCATTAGCAAAATTTAAAATTCTATTTTCCCAAGTCGTAACTTTTACATTAAGTGGTCCAGTAGTTGATTTTGCTACTAGAACAAAAAATGCAAGTCCTGCTATTCCCATTAACAATATCAACCCTAGATATCTTATTGGATAACCTCCAATAAATGTTAACAGCACAACCATTGAAAAGATTATGGCTGTCGTTGAAAAGTTAGCTGGTAATATTAAAGCTAGAACTATAAAAACTGGTATCCATAATGGCAAAATAGTTTCCTTAAAAGACACATTTTTATCTTTAATTTTTGACAAATACCGCGCCACATACACCAATAGAACTACTGAAGCTAAAGTAGATGTCTGAAAAGACATATTTACAATAGGAATCTTTATCCAACGACTTGCATTAGCACCAGCTATTGTTGTGCCTTGCAAAACAGTAACCACAAGTAGCACAATAACTACAGGTATCATCACCATAGATAAGCCTCTAAAATACCTATATGGTATTTTATGAACACCATACATTATTGCAAAGCCTAAAAACAAATGCATAAAGTGCTTCAACAAATAAGCAAAAGTGTTACCCGAGCCGCCAGTATATGCCAAATTACTAGCTGCAGAGTAAACAGGCAAAAATGAGAAAATAGCCAACAAAGTTGCTATTGCCCAAATGAGCCTATCCCCTTTTATATTTTGAAACAATGCCTGCATTTATCTATTATAACTTACGAACCGAATCTTTAAACTGGCGTCCTCTATCTTCATAATTTTCGAACAAATCGAAACTTGCACAAGCTGGAGATAATAGCACATTATCACCTGCGCTTGCAATCTTGTATGCAATTTTTACGGCTTCGCTCATAAACTGGGTTTCGATAATTACATCGACCATGTTCCCAAAAGTTTCCATCAATTTTGCATTATCAACGCCTAGGCAGATAATGGCTTTTACTTTTTCGTTTACAAACGGAAAAAGCTCTCTGTAATCATTGCCTTTATCTTCGCCTCCAACAATCCAAACCGTAGGCGCTTGCATACTTTCTAAAGCAAAATAAGTTGCATTTACATTGGTAGCTTTGGAATCATTAATGTACTGTACTTTATTAATTCTGAGTACATTTTCTAGGCGGTGTTCAACACCTTGAAAGTTTTCTAAACTTTCCCTAATGGTCTGCTTTCTAATTTTAAGCAGGTGAGCGGCTGTTGATGCAGCCATTGCATTTTTAACGTTATGTTTACCGTCTAATGCTAATTTTTTTATTGGCATAATTATTTGATTGTTATCAATTGTTACTATTATTTCTTTGTCTTTTATGTATGCGCCATTTTCAACAACTTTAGTCAGTGAAAATGGTAGTTTTCGAGATTTAATGATATGTGATTTCATCCAGTCTTCTATAACTGGGTCGTCAGCATCGTAAATGAAAAAATCATCTTCTGTTTGGTTTTCTACAATTCTGAATTTTGAAGCGATATAGTTTTCAAACTTATAGTCGTAGCGGTCCAAATGATCTGGCGTGATATTAGTTAGAATGGCAATTTTTGGTTTAAAATCTTTAATATCATCTAACTGAAAACTGCTAATTTCTAACACATAGTTATCATAATCTTCTTCCAGAATTTGCTTTGCGAAACTGTTTCCAATATTCCCTGCCAAACCAACCTCTACATCTTGCTTTAGCAAATGATGCGCTAAACTTGCAGTGGTTGTTTTACCATTACTTCCTGTGATAGCTACTAAAGTTGCATTAGTAAATTTTGAAGCGAATTCTATTTCAGAAACAACAGGTATTCCTGCTTCACGAATTTGTTTAACCAAAGGCACCTTATCAGGAATTCCAGGGCTTTTCATTACGATATCTGCATTAAGAATTTTTGATTCTGTATGCTGTACATCTTCCCATGTAATCTCATTATGTATAAGAACGTCCTTGTACTCTTTTTTTATTTCGCCTTTATCCGAAACAAAAACATCGTATCCTTTTGCTTTTCCTAACAACGCCGTACCAACACCGCTTTCTCCTCCGCCAAGAATCACAAGCCTTTTCATCTATCTAATTTTCAATGTCACTATGGTTAAAATGGCTAGAAGGATTCCGATAATCCAGAATCGAGTTACTATTTTACTTTCGTGATATCCTGATTTTTGATAATGATGATGCAAAGGCGACATCTTAAAAATGCGCCGGCCTTCACCAAACTTCTTTCTTGTGTATTTGAAATAACTTACCTGCATGATTACCGATAAATTTTCTGCTAGAAATATGCCGCATAAAATAGGAATTAACCATTCTTTTCGGGTCGCAATAGCTATTACTGCTATAATTCCTCCAATGGTCAGGCTTCCAGTATCACCCATAAATACTTGAGCCGGATATGTATTGTACCATAAAAACCCTATCAATGCTCCTACAAAGGCTGCTATATAAATTGTAATCTCAGATACTCTTGGGATATACATAATATTGAGGTATTCTGAAAAAATAATATTACCAGAAACCCAAGCAAAAATCCCTAAAGTGAGGACAATTATTGCAGATGTTCCGGCAGCCAAACCATCAATACCATCTGTTAGATTTGCGCCATTAGATACAGCAGTTATAATAACTATTACCGCTAAAATGAAAATAATCCAAGCATATTTTTCTAAACCAGGGCTAATCCAAGTGATTAAATCTGCGTAATCGAATTCGTTATTCTTTACAAAAGGAATAGTAGTCTTAGTAGACTTTTCTTCAGCTGCGAATAATTTTGAGGCTTCAATGTCAGGGTTTTCAGCAAGTATTACTTTCTGCTGCTCAATAGGTAACTTCTCTTTCATCGTGACATCTTGATGAAAATACAAGGTTACACCTACGATAATACCTAAACCAACTTGACCAAGTACTTTAAATCTTCCTTTTAGTCCTTCTTTATTATTCTTGAATTTTTTGATATAATCATCTAAAAACCCAATTGCTCCCATCCAAAGTGTAGTGACAATGAGCAAAATGATATATATGTTTGCAATCTTTGCTATTAACAATACTGGAATTAGTGTTGCTAAAATGATAATTAAGCCTCCCATTGTCGGTGTACCCGCTTTTTCAGCTTGGCCTTCTAATCCTAAATCTCTAATTGTCTCGCCAACTTGCTTTTTCTGTAAAAATCTAATGATTCGTTTTCCGTAAACAATTGAAATTAACAAAGACAAAATCATGGCAATAGCAGCTCTAAAAGTTAAATACCCAAAGAGTGTTGCTCCAGGAAACTGAAACTGCTTTTCTAAATAATCGAATAGGTAGTATAACATAGTTTTACTTTTGCAATTGGTTTAATAACTCGCCCACTATTTTGTAGTCATCAAAATCTGTACGCTTGCCATTTATATCTTGATACGTCTCATGACCTTTCCCTGCGATGAGAATAATATCGTTTGGCTGCGCCATTTGGCAAGCAGTTTTTATAGCTTGCTTTCTGTCTAAAATTGAAATCACTTTTTTGAAATTCTGAGGTTCTACTCCAGCTTCAATCGCATCAACTATAGATTGCGGATTTTCTGTTCTTGGATTATCACTTGTAAAAATGACTTTGGTACTTAAAGCTGATGCTATATGTCCCATTTTTGGTCTTTTTGCAGCATCTCTATCGCCACCACAACCAACAACTGTGATTAGTTCTTCGTTTTTAGTTCGGATAGCATTAATGGTTTCTAATACATTTTTTAATGCATCTGGCGTATGTGCATAATCAACAATAGCTGTTATCTTTTCTTCTGAAACAAAATATTCGAAACGTCCGCTGACGCTTTCAAGCTCGCTTATATAGCGTAAACTCTCTTCATTATCGAGACCTAACAATTCTGAAGTTGCATAAATGGCTAATAGATTATAGGCATTGAAATTGCCTATTAGTTTTGTCCAAACTTCATTATCATTCAACTTTAATAACAAGCCGCCAAACTGATTTTCTAGAATTTGAGCTTTGTAGTCCGCATAAGTTTTTAATGCATATGTGCTTTTTTTAGCATTAGTATTTTGCATCATTACCAAGCCATTTTTATCATCAGTGTTTACTAATGCGAATGCCGTTTTTGGCAAGCCATCAAAAAAAGTTTTTTTGACATCACGATACTCTGCAAATGAACTATGATAATCTAAATGATCATGTGAAAGGTTAGTGAAAATTCCGCCTGCGAAATGCAAACCTTCAGTTCTACTTTGATGAATACCATGTGAACTCACTTCCATGAAGCAAAATTCAACACCTTCATCATTCATTAATTGCAAATATCTATTTATAGTCAATGAATCTGGTGTGGTATGCGTCGTCTTATATTCGGTGTTATCTACCATAATTTTTACGGTGGACAACAAGCCTACTTTGTATCCTGCTTTTTTAAATAACTGGTACAGTAAGGAACTAACAGTGGTTTTTCCGTTAGTTCCAGTTGTACCGACTAACTTTAAATTTTCAGAAGGATTCTCATAGTAATTGGCAGCCATAAAAGCCAAAGCTTGACTAGAGTTTTCGACTTCTATATATGTTACATCATCAGCTAAATTATCTGGCAATTTTTGACACACAATAGTGTTTGCTCCATCACTAATAGCTTTAGATATATAATCATGTCCATTAGCAACTGTGCCAACAATAGCTACAAAAATGTCATTGGATTCTATATTGCGAGAATCAAATTCAATTTTATTGACCTCAATACTCGTGCTTCCAACAACTGCATTGATTGTAACCTTGTACAATATGTCTTTTAAAACTTTCAAGATGCTTCTAGGACAATGGTTTGGTTAGACTTTAGTTTTATGTTTTTTGAAATAGATTGCGACTTAATAACGCCGCTTCCATTTAATTTCACTTTAACATCAACCTCCATATTTTCAAGAAATGCAATGGCATCCATAGCTGGCATACCGATTAAATCTGGCATGATAGTTTTGTATGTATTAGACACTAAATTGAACTTTTCAAAATCCTGAATAACCACAGAATTTTCATATTCCACAGATTGTATCTCATCTATTAAGGGTGTATCTGTATAAATCTTTTGTGCAATGCGTTTGAAAACTGGACCAGACACATCTGCACCATAATACCCAACTTCTGTACTTGGTTTATGAATCACTACGATACATGAGTATTTTGGATTCTCTACAGGAAAATACCCTGCAAATGATGACACATACTTTCTGTCTTTACGCCATTCTTCGTAATTGGCATAATCTGTTCGAGCAGTACCAGTTTTTCCTGCCATAGAGAATGTTTCAGAATACAATCTCTCTCCAGTTCCTCTGACAACTATATTCTTTAAGATGTCCTTAATTTTTGCAAGTGTCTCATCTGAACACAATTTATTTACAAGTACTTCTTTACCAAAAACTTCCTCTTCTCTGTCAAACTCTTTTACTGCTCTTAGGAATCTAGGCTTAATCAACTGTCCATTATTAGCAATAGCATTATAAAAAGCTAGAGTCTGTAATGGTGTTAATTGCATATTGTACCCATAAGCCATAGACGGCAATGCATTACGACTCCAAATTTTATCTCCAGGTTTTGGTATTACTGGTTCACCTTCACCAATAATTGAAACACCTAAGGTTTTATCTAATCGCCAAGCTCGAAGTCTCTTTAAGAATTTTTCAGGATTGCTTTTATAATTATCATCTATAATAGTTGCTAAACCAATATTCGAAGACACTTCTAAAGCTTTTGCTGCAGAGATTTTTCCATGACCAGCTCCAGAATCATTTATTGGTCTGCCATAAAACATTTTACGTCCATTCTTAGTATCTACAACTGTTGATGTATCAATAACCTTATCTTCTAAAGCAGCCATCATAGCCATAACTTTGAATGTTGAGCCTGGCTCATGACTTTCACCAACCGCATAATTAAGGCGCTCGTAATATTTTCCGTTTTTATTTCTTCCTAAGTTTGAAATAGCCTTAATCTCACCGGTTTTTACATCCATCACGACAACACAGCCATGTTCTGCTTCATATTTTTCAAGTTGTCCAAGTAATGAATGATGTGCTATATCTTGAATATTGACATCAATTGTTGTATAAATATCTAAACCGTTTTTAGGCTCAATTTCATTGGCATCTCTTATAGGTTTCCATTCACCTTTACCAATTCGCTGTTTTAAGCGTCTTCCATTTTCGCCTCTTAAATAATCTTTACCAAAAGCGCCATCAATACCAACACGTGTGTAATATCCATTTTCATCTTTACGCTCATAACCTATTGAGCGCTCTGCAATACCACCCATTGGATGCTCCCGTTTTGTTGTTTGATCATAAACAAAACCACCGCGAATAGAACCCAACTCAAAAAGTGGAAAACTCCTCACTCGGATAAACTCTGAGTATGATAAATTCCTGAGTAATAAGAGGTATTGATCTTTTGTGTTCCTGGCTTTCTTAATTTTCTGTTCAATACTTCCTGAAGACTTGCCTGTAAAAACCGATAATGAGTCGCATAAAGGTTTAATGTACTTTTTGAAGTTTTTTTCTGAAGATGTTACCGCATCAATACCTACATTGTACTTAGGGATAGATGTTGCTAAGAGGCTACCATCAGCAGAATACACATTTCCTCTATTTGCAGGAATATCAAACGGCTTTATTGAACGCTTTTGCGCCATGGCACGATACTTATCACCATCAATAAACTGAATAGTACACAGCTTAAAAACCACAGCAAGTGCAAAGACAAACATACAGCCTGCGACGAAGTACAATCTGTTTAATATGTTAGTTTCTGTTGTAGCCAAAGCTTATTCTTGTGCTTTAATTTTTATTTTTTTTGGAGGATTCGTTGAAATCTCCAACCCCTTTTCTTTTACTTTTTTTACAATGGTTGACTCCATTTTTAATCTCATAAGTTTAGAGCGTCCGTCTACAAATGCAGACCGCAACTCCTTTACCTCATTACTTAATCTTGATATCTCAAACACCTTTTTGTCTGCACTGTGCGCACTTGCAATCATGATTATAGCTAGCCCCGAAATAAAAAGAATGATCCGCCAATTTTTGAACGAATCATCACTGATTAGAAATGTACCTCTTAATATGCTGTAGATACTTTTTTTCACAATTTCTCTGCTATCCTAAGTTTTGCACTTCGTGCTCTATTATTAATTTTAATTTCTTCTTTAGTTGGAATTATTAGCCCACCAACTTTTTTCAGTGGCACTTCAAAATTTCCAAACATGTCTCGCTCCGGCTCACCTTCAAACATTCCATTTCTGATATAGCGTTTTACCAACCTATCTTCTAAAGAATGATAGGAAATGAAACTCATGCGACCTCCCACTTTTAAAATCTGTGGTGTTTGCTGCAATAGCTCTTTCAACACTTCAATCTCTTGATTAACCTCTATTCTTATGGCTTGATAAATCTGAGCCAATACTTTATTCTCTTTCCTATGATTCAAAAATCGTTTTAAGACTATCTTTAATTGTTGACTAGTTTTTATCTCAGTATTTTCTCTTTCTTCAACAATCACTCTTGCCATTGCTGGCGCTTGTCTTAATTCGCCATATTGTAAAAACACTTGTTTTAACTCTTCTTCACCGTACGTATTAACAACTTCAAAAGCTGAAAGTGTATTATCTTGATTCATTCTCATGTCTAAATCCGCTTCGAATCTTGTTGAAAAACCACGCTCTGCAACATCAAATTGATGCGACGACACACCAAAATCTGCAAGAATCCCATCAACTTCTTTTACACCGTGAAATTTCAAAAACCGTTTGATGTATCTAAAGTTTTCATTTATGAGCGTAAACCTATCATCATCAATAGCGTTATTTATAGCATCTGCATCTTGATCAAAAGCATATAGCTTTCCTTCATGACCAAGTCTGTTTAATATTTCTTGACTATGACCGCCGCCGCCAAAAGTGACATCTACATAAACACCATCTGGCTTTATATCTAAACCATCAACTGTTTCTTTTAATAAAACTGCATTATGATATTCCATCTACCACATCGTCTTGTCCCATAACCTCTTCAGCTAAATCTGCAAAATCCAATGCCGCATCGTCAATAGCTTTTTCGTACTTACCTTTATCCCATATCTCAACAATATTGACTGCTGAGGTTAGCACAGTTTGCTTTGTAATTCCTGAAAAAGACAATAAATCTTTAGGAATCAACAAACGCCCAGTCGCATCAACTTCCACAACTTTTACACCTGCAGTAAATCGACGAATAAAAGCATCATTCTTTTTATTGAAACGGTTGAGCTTGTTTACTTTCTGCATCAGTTTTTCCCATTCTGGCATTGGATACAACTCTAAGCAAGGCTGAAAAACAGCACGTTTAATTACAAAACCAGATTGCATCACAGGAGCCAACTGTTTCTTTAAAACAGCTGGCAGCATAAGCCTTCCTTTGGCATCTGCTTTTACTTCGTATGTTCCTATCAATGCGTTCAATCTATTGGGTCAAAAAAGGTTACAAAACAATTTTAAAATCAAATATATTGAAAAATTACCCACATTTTACCACATTTTACCACTTTTGTTAATAAGTTTTCCATTTATCGACCAAAATCAACATTTTCAAGATGATAGAAACATTAAAATATTGATAAAAATGCGACTTGATATTAAAGTCAAAATCCCAAGTATTTAACTATATTTGTTTTTAACAATACTAACTAATGCATGACACACCTTTTAAAGGAAGAAAAGGATTTTAGATACATTGAAGTTGGTGAAGGCACCCCAATTATTGTGCTTCACGGACTGATGGGTGGACTAAGTAATTTTGATGGTGTTACTGATTTTTTTAGCCACAAAGGCTATAAAGTTCTTATACCTGAATTACCTATCTACACCATGTCTTTATTAAAGACAAACGTAAAAAGTTTTGCTAATTACCTTAAAGACTTCATAGAATTTAAAGGCTTTGATGAGGTTATATTATTAGGGAATTCTCTTGGTGGTCACATTGGTTTATATCACACTAAACTCTATCCTGAAAAAGTAAAAGGACTTATCATTACGGGCAGTTCTGGTCTTTACGAAAGTGCCATGGGTAGTGGATACACAAAACGCAGTGATTACGAGGTGATTAAGAAAAAAGCTCAAGATGTTTTTTATGATCCAGAAGTGGCTACAAAAGCCATCGTTGATGAGGTATACGAAACGGTAAATGATAGAAACAAGCTAATTAAAACCTTGGCAATTGCAAAAAGTGCTATCCGTCATAATATGGCAAAAGACTTACCAAAAATGCAAACGCCAACTTGTATTATTTGGGGTAAAAATGATAATGTTACGCCTCCTGAAGTTGCTGACGAATTTCATGAATTACTACCAGATTCTGATTTGTTTTGGATTGACAAATGCGGTCACGCTGCCATGATGGAGCATCCAGAAGAATTTAATAAAATACTAAACAGCTGGTTAGAAACTAGAGGTTTTTAACTGTAAATTTGTCTTAACTAATTAAAAAGATTCCCTTTCTCGCGGGAACTAAAGATGAAAATAAAATCTGCTGAATTTATAATAAGTAATTCTGACGTAGACAAATGTCCTCCACAGCCACTACCTGAATACGCTTTTATTGGTCGTAGCAATGTCGGAAAGTCTTCTCTTATCAACATGTTAACAAGTCGCAAAAGCTTAGCAAAAACATCTGGTAGACCAGGAAAGACTCAACTTATCAATCATTTTTTAATTAATAAAAACTGGTTTTTGGTAGACTTACCTGGCTATGGTTATGCACGCGTATCTAAATCTTCTAAGAAAAAGTTTCAGAAATTTATTACTAATTATTTTGAGCAACGCAAACAACTAGTTTCAGCATTTGTACTCATAGATATTCGTCACAAACCTCAACCTGTAGATTTAGAATTTATGCAGTATTTAGGTGAAAAGGAAATTCCGTTTTCTATCATCTTTACAAAAGCAGATAAACTGAAACCTAAGGCGATAGAAAGACATGTTGATGATTATTGCAATAACCTCTTACAATTTTGGGAAGAGTTACCGCCTTATTTTGTAACATCTTCTAGTAAAACTATTGGTAAGGATGATGTTTTAGGATTTATTGGTGAGACTAATGATGAGATTGAAAAATTACGCAATCAAGTTTAAGTTTTCACATCCAAAGCATCACGAAGCGCATTCCCTATCAACATAAATGCCATTACCAAAATCATAATACATATTCCCGGAATTAAAGCTAAATATGGCTTACCCAAGACTATATAATTGTAATGGTCTTTAATCATCGCTCCCCAACTTGCCATTGGTGGTTGCGCACCTATCCCTAGAAAACTCAACCCACTTTCTATTAAAATTGCAGCAGCAAAATTAGCAGCAGAAATTACAATAAGTGGCGCCATAATATTTGGCAGAATATGCTTAGTTATAATTCTAAAATCCGTAAAGCCTAAAGCTCTTGCCGCTGTTACATATTGTAATTGTTTTGCGCCTATTATTTGCCCTCTTACAACTCTAGCAACCTCAACCCACATCGTTAAACCCACAGCGATAAAAACTTGCCAAAATCCTTTTCCTAAAGCCAATGTAATGGCTATAACTAATAGCAACGTTGGTATTGACCATGTAATATTGATAATCCACATGATAAATGCATCTACCTTACCACCATAATAACCTGCCAAACTACCCATAAAAAGCCCAACTAGCAAAGAAATAAAGACTGCTACAAAACCTATAAAGAATGAAATACGAGCACCAATTAAAATTCTACTCAAATAATCTCTTCCGTATTTGTCAGTGCCAAAAACAAAACGTCTTTCTTTTATATAACTTTCATATTTACCATTAGGAAAAACACCAATATCAATTGACTTTTCTTGACCAATCAAACCATCTGAAGTATATTCAGTATAGATAAGAATTTCGTTTTCAACCTTAAAATCTGAAATTGGAATTTCTGTTGTTGTGTTATTTCGACCAAAAAAGATTTTAGACATGAAAGAGTCTTCATCTATAATTTCATTAGGAACCTCTAACATCCTTACCTTAAAACCTGGAGGTTTAGAATGTATAGACAAATGCATCTGATTAGCATTTTTAGAATCATCTGGCACTAAAACATAAGCAAATATCGAAACCAAACCAATAATTACTATTATCCAAAAACTGAAAACGCCCCAAACATTCTTTTTGAATTTTTGGAGCGCTAACCGTGATAATGAATTATTGCTTTTTGACATCTATTGTCGAGCTTTAATTTTTCATCTTAGCTACATTATTTTTAATAGCATAAGATAGCTTTAAGTCGTTTAACACATTAAGTGCTTCTTCGACATACACATCCTTGCTTAAACTCACATGCCAACGCTTTCTTTTTTCTTTAAGAATTGAATCTTTTTGCATTAAGCTAATTTCGTATGGTAATGAATTGAATGTTAAGTTTGTGCTATAATCTGATATTTTTTCGAAACGCTTTGCTTGCTCTTCATTAAGTTCTAAACGATTCTTGTAGCTGTTGTAGTTAAGTGAATATGTTTCATTATCTCTAATTTCGTTTATCCACTTTGCATTTTCGTCAATTAATCTTAATTGCTCGTTACCTGCAATTCTTTTTTTACTTTTTGCTATTGCAGCATCATAATCGTAATAGTTTTCCCAAACATTATAATCTGTTGCGCTAATTTCGTCCCAAGCTAATGGATTGTCTTGAGTACGTTCACCGATACCAATATACTTATAACGGTCTGGTACAACAATATCACTCTTAACTCCTTCTAACTGTGTTGAACCGCCATTAATCCTGTAATACTTATCCGTTGTGAATTTTATAGCACCTAAATCTCCATTTGTATTATTACGCACTACTCTATTTAAATCTACTACATTTTGTACTGTACCTTTACCAAAAGTCTGTTCGCTACCTATTATAACAGCTCTTTTATAATCTTGCATTGCAGCTGCCAAAATCTCCGAAGCCGAAGCCGATAACTCATTAACCATTATAACTAATGGGCCATCCCAAACTATAGATTTGTCTTTATCTCTGTAAATTCGTTTTGGTTCAGTAGTACTCTGAACTTGTACAATTGGACCTTCTTCAATAAATAAACCTGCCATATCCACAACAGCTCCTAAAGAACCACCACGGTTATCTCTCAAGTCCATAATAATACCTTCAATGCCTTCTTTCTTTAGTCTTTCAATTTCTCGCTTAACATCAATAGAACAACTAATTCTATTTTTTCTATCGAAATTATCATAAAAGCTAGGAAGATTTATAACACCGTATTTTTTTCCATCTTTAATTACCGTAGATGATTTTGCATAAGTCTCTTCTAATACCACCTCATCACGAACAATTGAAATGTCTTCTAAAGTGCCATCTACTTTTTTAACTGTAAGCGTCACTGTTGTTCCTTTTGGCCCTTTTATAAACTTAACAGCATCTTCTAAACGCATACCAACAATGTTTACGCCTTCTTCTTCGTCTTCCTGAGTTACTTTCAAGATTTGATCTCCTGTTTCTAGTTTGTTTTGTCTCCAAGCTGGTCCACCGCTAATCAATTCACTTATAGAGATTACATCTAGACTACGTTGTAATCGTGCACCAATACCTTCAAATTTACCAGACATTTCCACATCAAAACGTTCTTTATCTTCTGGCTCGAAATAAAATGTATGAGGATCAAATTCTCTAACAATTGCATTTATGTATACACCAAACCAATCTTTACGTTGACGTTCATCCATGTATGTATATAATTCCTTTAAAGAATTTAATGTTGTTTCGCGAGCTTCAACCTCTAATTCTTTATCTGATTTCTTTTCAACTGTCTCGTCTTCCTGAGACATTAAAAGATTATTCTCAATAGCTTCATCATAATTAGCAATAGTAGAAAACTTTAATTGTTTTCTCCAACGCTCTTTCATTTCACGCTTATTCTTTACATAATCTAAAGATTCGTAACTAGAATTAAAGCTTTCATCTTTGTTGTAATCAAAAGGCTTGTCTAAAATTTTAGCATATACTTCTTTAGACTCGGCAATTCGCTGAAGCAAACGCTTGTGCGTTAAATCGAAAAATGCCAAATCGTAAGCTCTTAACTGATCATCGAGCTGAGTTTTATAAGACTCAAATTCCTTGATATCTGACTTGTAGAAATATCTTTTAAAAGGATCTAGTTGTCTGATATAGTCATCATAAACTCTTCCCGAAAAATCGTCATTAATATCTTGAGGCGCATAATGTCCTTGATCAAGTAAATATGTAATTATTCGAACAAGTAACTTGTCTTTATCCGAACCTTCACCATCAACTTTACTTGTAAAACTGCACGAAGCAAATGCTATTAGCAATGCTAGCAATAAGAATTTGTATTTCCCTTTCATGTGTTAATTTTTATTGTTTTCATAGGTCATACGCAACAACCATATTATAATCTATATGTATGATTAAAAACTAATCATGGTTGCTTTATATGTTTTTTGAAAACGCTTTTTCATCATATAATTGTCTAAAATAGACGAAAAAACCATGCCAAAAAACCAAAGTGCTACTAATTTTTTGTTAAACCACGTTATAGTAGCTTTTACTAGCTATTTTAGTATTTTTGCACTACAAAATTAAAATTCAAAAAATGTCTAAAAAACCGCTAATTTTAGTCACAAATGATGATGGTATCACCGCTCCAGGAATAAGAACACTTATTTCAGTAATGTCAGAGCTTGGAGACGTTGTAGTTGTTGCTCCAGATAGTCCTCAAAGTGGTATGGGACATGCCATAACTATAAATTCTACGCTACATGTTGAAAAAGTTGTTATAGACAATGGCTCTCAAATAGAATACAGTTGCTCTGGCACACCTGCCGATTGCGTAAAACTGGCAGTTAGAGAAGTTTTGGACAGGAAGCCAGACCTTTGTGTATCTGGCATTAATCATGGCTCTAATTCTTCTATAAATGTCATCTATTCTGGGACTATGAGTGCAGCTCTCGAAGCCGGAATCGAAAGCATTCCTGCTATTGGTTTTTCTTTGTTAGACTATAATTGGAGTGCTAATTTTGAGCATTGTAAATCGTTTGTAAAAACTATAGCTTCAAACGTTTTAGAACATGGTTTGCCAGATGGTGTTGTACTTAATGTAAATTTACCAAATATTGCAAAAAAAGACATCAAAGGCATTAAGGTTTGTAGACAAGCACGTGCTAATTGGGAGGAAGAATTTGATAAACGCACTAACCCTATGGGACGCGAATATTACTGGTTAACCGGAAAATTTGTAAATATGGACAATGGCGAGGATACAGATGAGTGGGCTCTTGAACACAATTATGTTTCTGTAGTCCCAGTTCAGTTTGACCTTACTGCGCACCATGCTATACAACAATTAAACTCTTGGGATTTTGACGCATAAAAAGGAAATTATAATTGGATTTTTTGTGGGAATAATTGCAGTATTCATTGGCATTTTCTTTTTTGATGTTTGCATTGGCTTATACAAAGGCAGCTCTTTTAGTCGTATTATAGACCGTTCTTTTAGCACCACGCTTCTAGACAAACGTGCTAGCATAGGTGTACTAATTAACTTACCTATATTTTATTTATTTTTAAACAAGAAGAAAGATAACATTGCTAAAGGCGTTTTACTTGCCACAATTTTAATAGGTATTCTATTTTTAATCAATAAATTATAACCATGAAGTACTACATTATATCTGGAGAAGCTTCTGGAGACTTACATGGTTCTAATTTAATGAAAGCACTTTTTGATGAAGACAAAAATGCAGATATTCGTTTTTGGGGTGGCGACCTTATGCAAAATGTTGGCGGAACTCTAATTACACACTACAAAGAACGCTCTTTTATGGGCTTTGCTGAAGTAATCATAAACCTAAAAACCATACTAGGTTTTATTAAATTCTGCAAAAAAGATATTGAAGCTTTTAATCCTGATGTCATTGTATTTATAGACAACTCTGGCTTTAATTTACGTATAGCAAAATGGGCAAAAGAAGAAGGCTTTAAAACACATTATTACATATCTCCTCAAGTATGGGCATCTCGTGCTGGTAGGGTTAAAAAGATAAAACGTGATGTTGACGCGATGTATACTATTTTACCTTTTGAAAAGGGATTCTACAAAACACATGGATACGATGCTTACTTTGTTGGACATCCGCTTATTGATGCCGTTTCTGATAGAAAACTTATTGACGAAAACACATTTAGACAAAAGCATAAATTAAGTAATAAACCAATTATTGCGCTTCTACCAGGAAGCAGAAAACAAGAAATAAAAAAGATGCTTAATGTAATGTTAAGTGTTGCTGATGATTTTGCTGATTATCAGTTTGTAATTGCTGGTGCACCAAGTCAAGATTTTAGTTTTTATAAGTCTATCATACAATCAAGAGATATTGCCTTTGTAGACAATAAAACCTACGATTTACTGAGTGTTTCTTTTGCTGCTTTGGTCACTTCTGGTACAGCAACTTTAGAAACTGCTTTATTTAAAGTGCCGCAAGTTGTTTGCTATAAGGCCAACGCCATATCATATCAAATTGCAAAACGTATTATTACTCTAAAATATATTTCATTAGTTAACTTAATTATGGATCGTGAGGTTGTCACAGAATTAATTCAAGTTGATTTAAATACAAAACGTCTAAAAAAAGAACTTGAAATTATTTTGAATCCCGAAAAACGCAACCAATTATTTTTAGACTATTATGAATTAGAACAAAAATTGGGTGGAAAAGGCGCTAGTAAAAAAACCGCGAAGTTGATTTACGAAGCGATTAAGGATTAACTATGAAGAAACTTTACCTATTACTAATTATTCTAGCCACCTTAAGCAGTTGCAAATCTGCTAAAAACAAATCACAACGCAACACTAGAAAAGTAGCTAAAACAGAAACCAAAAAGCCTATATCTAAAAAGGCAACTTCTATTATAGCATATGCCAAACGCTTTAAAGGTGTAAAATACAAGTATGGCGGTACAACTAAAAAAGGAATGGATTGCTCTGGGCTTATTTACACTTCTTTTGCCGCACATGACGTCTCAATGCCACGAACAACAAAAGATTTAACAGTTACTGGAGATTGGGTAGATTTAAAAAAAGTACAAGAAGGCGATTTGGTCTTTTTTGCTACTAAAAAAAATAGCCGAAAAGTTAATCACGTAGGTATTGTAACAGAAGTTAACAAAGGAGAAATCTCTTTTATTCATGCTTCAACTAGTCGAGGTGTTATAATATCTAAACTCTCTGAGCGCTATTGGTATTTTGCTTACGTTCAGGCTAGGCGCTACTTGTAAATAAAATTTTTGTAGTAACTTTCTGTAATGAAGTTACTTAATTTCACAATCATAAAGCTTACAATTTGCCTTATTACTGGTATAATTATAGGTTTTTACGTCAACATTTCTCTTAAAGCCATATTACTATTTTTATCCGTATTTGCTGTTGGTTTAATTGTGAGTTTTTTCTATTCTAGAAGAAAGAAAAAATCATCTATTCTATTCAGCGGTTTTGCGTTTACAGTATTTGTTTTAATAGGCATATCAAGCACAATAATTCATGACGAAACTAATAGAGCGTCACATTATGCCTACTCTAATATTGAATACACCAACTATCAAGATTTTAGTTTCAGAATAACAAAACGCCTAAAATCCGACAATTACAACCACAAGTATATCGCTGAAATTGAAAGTCTAAATGGCACAAAAGTATCTGGACAGATTTTGCTTAATCTTGATCAAGACTCTTTACACAATGAGCTAGCAATTGATAATCTTTATTTTACAAACACAAAGTTTTCTGAAGTTGTAAAGCCGAAAAACCCTTTTCAGTTTGATTATAATCATTATTTAAAACAACGTAATGTTAATCATCAGATTTACATCAAACAAGATGAATTAATTTCATTAGAAAATAAATCAATATCTATTGCTGGTTATGCGCATGCTTTTAGAAACAAAGTAAATTTTAAATTAAAAAAGAATGGTTTTAAGCCAGATGCACTTGCTATTATTAATGCATTACTTCTCGGACAAAGACAAGATATAAGTCCAGAGATTTATAATAATTATGTAAATGCTGGAACAATACATATTCTTGCAGTTTCTGGTTTACATGTTGGTATTATATTTTTAATCTTAACACATATTTTAAAACCTCTACATAGAATTAAGCATGGAAAACATCATATAAAACCTATGCTTATTGTTTTGCTTTTGTGGTGTTTTGCTTTTGTCGCAGGTTTATCGCCATCCGTGACTAGAGCTGTGACTATGTTTAGTATTATTGCTATTGCTCAACATCTAAAAAGGCCAACAAACATATATAATACGCTAACAATTTCAGCTTTTTTGATGTTGCTTTTTAAACCTATCAATTTATTCGATGTTGGGTTTCAGATGAGTTATTTAGCAGTTTTGGCGATTGTATCTATTCAACCCATTTTGTATAATTTATGGAAAGCACCAAATTTAGTTTCTAATAAATTATGGAAGATTTTAACCGTTACGGTAGCAGCTCAAATTGGCGTTGCGCCGATTGGGTTATTTTACTTCCATCAATTTCCTGGGTTGTTTTTTGTTTCAAATTTGGTGATTATTCCTGCCTTAGGGTTAATTCTTGGTTTAGGTATTTTAGTCATTATCTTGGCTTTACTAAATATATTGCCTTCAGTTTTAGTAACAGTCTTTAGCTTCATTATAGATAATCTAAATGCTTTTATTGCTTGGGTTGCACAGTTTGAAAATTTTCTACTAAGAGATATCTCTTTTAGTATTTACCATGTATTTACAAGTTATTTAATCATAATCAGCGGCTTTTATTTATGGAAACGGAGAACAGTTAAAGCATTAAATTATTCCTTAATAAGTTTACTTGTTTTTTCTACCGTAATATTGTACAACAAATACAAAAACACCTCGAAAGAGTTTGTAGTTTTCAATAAAAACAGAACAACCATACTAGCTAAAAAATCCAATCAAAATTTAACGCTTTACCATAATTTAGATAGTTTGGTAATAAAAAAAGACAAGACAATTAAAGACTACCAGATTGGTAATTTTATTAATACTAAGTCTAGTGATAGCTTAAAGTCTGTCTACACCTATAAAGACAAATTGATTTTAGTTGTAGACAGTTTAGGCATTTACAATATCAATGTCTTTAAACCCAACATTGTTATACTAAGAAACTCACCAAAAATTAATCTAAACAGACTAATTGATTCACTTAAACCTGAACAAATTATTGCAGACGCAAGCAACTACAAATCGTATGTAGCTCGATGGAAACTAAGCTGTAGGAATAAAAAAATCCCTTTCCATAGCACGTATGAAAAGGGAGCTTTTATATTAAAGTAATTATATTATTTACCTTCTTGACCAAAAGTTGGCTTAAAGGACTTATAATATTCATTAAATGCCTCTTGAGAGTTCATTGTTTTATATTTATCATCTTTAAACAGCTTTAGATACAGCTCTAATTGCTGAGGCTTTTGATAACCAGTAATTGGAGCAATCAATTGTAATTCTTCATCAAAAAAAGCAATTGTAGGGTATGCTCTCACTTGTAAAAAGCGAGCAAATTCATGAGCACTATTACGCCTATTAGCTTTAGCTGGGTCGTAGCTTGGGTTTTTAAAAACATTGTCTTTGTATGTAACTTCTTTATTACCTTCAGCGTTAAACTTTACAGCATAATAATTATCATTAACATATTTAACAACATCTTTATTTTTAAAGGTATCTCTATCTAGCATCTTACATGGACCACACCAATTGGTATATACATCCATCATTATATTTTTAGGGTTTTTCTTCTGTAGAGCTACAGCTTCCTCAAAAGTTACCCAATTTATTTCCTGTGCTGATACATTGATTGCTAATAGCAATACAAACGCTCCTAAAATTATCTTTTTCATCATGTCCATTTTGTAGCAATTATTAGACCAAACTTACAAAATATTTTATCTCACACCGTGCATTAATCTTTTTAGAACAGGGTTTAATAAAATCGATATTAAACCAACCCCAATTGGAATTAAAGTAAAAATCAAAAAGAAAGTCCCCAATGAATATTGCTCGGAAATTTTATCAATCATCCCACCCATTGTACCAGCAGCTTTTTGACCAACTGCAATGGCTAAATACCATACACCAAACATAAATCCAATCATACGAGCTGGAACTAACTTACTTAAATATGATAACCCAACAGGTGACAAACATAATTCACCCATAGTATGAAAAAGGTAAGCAAGAATTAAAAACACAATACTTACTGAAGCAGTTTTTGCTCCTGATGGTATATCAGATGCACCATATGACAATATTGCAAAACCTAAACCAAGCAGTATTAATCCAAGTCCATACTTCATTGCTGCACTTGGATTGTATTTGCTCTCCCACCATTTAGAGAAAAATGGTGCTAAACTTATAATGAAAAAAGAATTTAAAATGCCAAACCACGTAGCATCAATTTCTAATGTTGGATTAACAAATTTGTCATACAGTCTATAAATTACTAGGCCCCAAATTCCAACAAAAGCAATTGATAAAATTATATTAGACGCACCAATTCGGTTAAATGTTTTCTTAGCTAATAAATAAAGAACCCAAGTGATTATTATTAAGGGAACTGTTGTCAACAATGCATCTACAATCTTAAATATAGTAGCAGAAGAACCAACCAACTCTCTATCTGTATAATCTCTAGCAAACAAAGTCATTGAACCAAGTGATTGTTCAAAAAACGCAAAAAAGAATACCGTAAATAATCCAAAAATCGAAACAGCAATTATACGATCGCGGACAATTGGAATATATCTTGCGATTCTTGTAACCAACAGTATTAAAAATAACACTAAAGCTCCAAGAACGACTACATTAGAACCGCTTAGACCTCCTGCTTCGAATGGTAACAAATTAGTGCCTCCAATTTTTTCAAGGGGATCGTTAAATAAATACAATAAGCCTCCAACAGTTGACAGTGCAATTAACACTTTATCAAAAAGTGTAAAAGGATTTAATTTAGCATCAATCTGTGCTTCTTGGTATTCGGCTGGACTTTCTTCATTAATATTTTGCGGTAATTCCACCTCGTATGTTTTTGAAGGCTTTGCTCCAATACTACCAAATAATGGTCCAGCTAACCAAAATTGTAGCATTCCTAATAGCATAAATATTCCAGCTAAACCAAATCCCCACGACCATCCAAAATTCTCTGCTAAATATCCACACAACATCATACCAAAAAACGCACCTGCATTTACCCCCATGTAAAAAATAGTGTATGCACCATCTTTTTTAGCTTCTTTTCCCTTATACATTTCTGAAATAATGGACGTAATATTTGGCTTAAAAAAGCCAGTTCCAATAATTAATAAAGCCAGACCTAAATAGAAAGACGCAGTAGTCTCTAGTGCCATTGACGCATGACCTAAAGTCATTACAACACAACCAATAACAACTGCCATACGATAACCAGTAATTTTATCTGCAATCCAACCTCCGATTATAGGTGTTAGATAAAGTAAAGATGCATAAGTGCCAATCAAAGCTAATGCATGTTCCCTAGGCCATTCCCAACCTGGGTTTTCACTTGCAAATGGAGCCGTTAAGAATAGAACTAATAAAATACGCATTCCATAAAATGAAAATCGCTCCCACATTTCTGTAAAAAACAATACAAATAAGCCCGCTGGATGACCAATTACTTTATCCTTAAAAAGATTTTCTACATCGGTATTCATAAATATTTTGATTTAGTTATTAAAAAGAAAACCCCATGATTTTTATCTCATGAGGTTTTATCATATAAAATTTTAGTTATCCGCTAATTCAAAGCCTTCTGCTTCTTCGTGTTTTAAATCTCTTTCTTGATCTTCGACACCATGCGTTAAACGCTTTAGTGGTTTAAGTATAGCTATAAATAAGCCACCAATGACAACAGTAAATACAACAATACCAATAAATATAGTTTTCTCACCATAGTCAGTTGCAGATTCACCAACTATACCAGCTACTTTATTTCCTAAACCTGTAGCTGCAAAATAAACACCCATCATTAAAGAAGCATATTTTAGCGGAGCCAACTTAGTTATGAAAGATAAGGCGACTGGGGAAATACAAAGCTCTCCTATTGTATGAAATAAGTATGCTAATACTAACCATATCATACTTGAAGTGCCAGATTTTTCAAATTCCATTGCAGCAAAAACCATAAATAAAAATCCAAAGCCCATAATTATAATACCCAATGCCATTTTGAATAAAGAAGATGCCTCTCTTCCTTTTAGCTTTCGTTTAGCCCAATATCCCGCCACAGCTGTTGCAAATAATATAATAAATCCTGCATTTAAACTCTGAAACATTACTGTTGGGATTTCCCAACCAAACAACATCCTATCTGTATTAGTTTCAGTATATAAATTCATTAAACCTCCAGCCTGTTCAAATGCTCCCCAGAAAATAATTACCATAATAAAAGACAATAGAAGCACCAAGAAACGATCTTTATATGCTTGTGAACTTAAGTCTTTATATATCATCATTAAAAGCGCAGTAATTGCTGTTAAGAATAAAAATAATAACCCATAACCCCAACCTAAATAATACCAACCAATACCTGACAATATAGTTAACACAAGAGTTACAACTAACTGAAATGGAGAACCAGAAAGCTTCCCATATAATTTACCATAAGATATTTCTTCTTCATCATCAGCATTTGCTGGAACAAAATTACCTACATGAGTTAAATATTTTTGCCCATACAAATAATTAATTAGACCAAGAACCATAACAATTCCTGCAAGACCAAAGCCAGCATGCCAGCCCCATTTTGCCACAACCAAACCGACTATCATAGTCGCTAATAATGAGCCAAGATTAATCCCAATATAAAAAATACTAAATCCTTTATCTCTTCTAATATCCCCATCTTTATAAAGACCTCCAACCATAGTCGATATGTTTGGTTTTAATAACCCTACACCTAATATAACTAGACCTAATCCTGTGTAAAAAGCCCATATATCTGTAAGAACTAAAACGCCGTGACCCAAACAGAGAATAATAGCTCCAAATAGAACAGCCTTTTTTTGACCAATTAATTTATCCGCTATCATACCTCCAGGTATAGACATGACATAAACTAACATTGTGTACCATCCATAAAGTGCTAGAGCTTCTTTACTAGTCCAGCCCAAACCAGCTCCTCTATCATCTCCAATTGTCTGCGTAGTCATGTAAAGCACCAAAAGCGCTCGCATTCCATAATAAGAAAAACGCTCCCACATTTCTGTTAAAAATAATATGTAAAGGCCAATTGGCTGACCCCATAATTCTTTTTGATGTGCTTTAACTGCTGTAGACATATAATTTATATTAGTTAGTATTTAGTTATTTTATCCTTTAATTTTAGATTTTACCTCTTCTTTTTCTTCTGCCTTTTCACGCTTATCACCAAGCGTTTTATGAATAAAATCTGTCATCTTATTATACAAATGTAATCTTGTATTTCCGCCATAAATACCGTGGTTCTTATCTGGATATATCATCCAATCAAATTGCTTATTGGCTTGTACTAAAGCTTCAACCATACGCATCGTATTTTGTAAGTGCACGTTATCATCACCCGAACCATGGATTAATAAAAAGTCGCCTTTCAGTTTATCAACATGATTTATAGGCGAGTTTTCGTCATAACCGCTAGGATTTTCTTGCGGTGTTGTCATGTAACGTTCTGTATAAATTGTATCGTAAAATCTCCAGCTAGTTACTGGCGCAACCGCAATTGCCATTTTAAAAACATCATTGCCTTTAAACAATGCATTACTACTCATAAAACCTCCATAACTCCAACCCCAAATTCCTATTCGAGACGCATCAACATATGGTAAAGCTCCTAATTTTTTTGCAGCTTCTATTTGATCTTCAACCTCATATTTACCTAATTCATTTTGAGTCACTTTTTTAAATGCAGCACCTTTTAAACCTGTTCCTCTTCCATCTACACATGCTACAATGTAACCTTCCTGAGCTAAATACTGATACCAATAGTCGTTACTACCATTCCAGCGATTAGCTACTTGCTGAGAACCTGGCCCAGAATACTGATACATAAATAGTGGATAAGTTTTATTCTCATCGAAATCAGCAGGCTTAATCATCCACATGTTCAGGTCATTTCCGTTAACAGAAATAGTACTAAACTCTTTTTTAGACGTCTTATAATCAGTAAGCTTAGTGGCTAACTTATCATTGTCTTTAATACTCTTTACTAACTTACCACTTTTAGCATCGTTTAAAGTGTACTCTTGAGGGGATGTTGCACTAGAATGCGTATTTATAAAATAGGTGAAGTCAGCACTAAAAGAAGCTCTATTTGTTCCATCTCTTTTAGTTAAACGCTTTTTGTTTTTTCCATTAAGCTTTACAGAATATACATCTCTATTAATAGAACCATTCTCTACTGATTGATAAAAAATAGTGTTCGCTTTTTCGTTAAAGCCATAATAATTAGTCACTTCCCAATTACCGTCAGTGATTTGATTAATCAACTCTCCTTCTTTTGTGTAATGGTAGATATGATTATAACCATCTTTTTCGCTGGTCCAAATAAAACTATTATCCTTTAAAAACGTAAGGTTAAATGTCACATCTATATATGCATCATCTGTTTCAGCTAACACTAATTTTGAGGAATTTTCAGCAACATCAATCATCCACAAATCCAATTCGTTTTGGTGGCGGTTCATAAACTGCACGCTCAAAACATTAGCTTCTTTTGTCCATTCTAATCTTGGAATATAAAAATCCTTATATGCCTTATCTACTTTTAATTCAGACAGTTTATCAGTATCTAAATCGTATAAATGCAAAGACACTTTAGAGTTTGTTTCTCCTGCTTTAGGGTACTTAAAAACCTGTTGCGTTTGATATAACCCTGTACCAAAAACATCCATCGAAAATTCGGGCACTTCAGACTCATCAAATCTTATAAAGGCTATTTTGTTTCCGTCGGCATTCCAATCAAAAGCACGCACAAAACTAAATTCCTCTTCATAAACCCAGTCTGTAATACCATTGATAATACTATTCTTTACACCATCAAAAGTGAATTGTTTTATCGCTCCTGAACTTAAATCTTTTACATATAAATTATTCTTATAACCATACGCCACCTTTGAGCCATCAGGAGAAAATGTTGGCTCTTGTACCAAGTCATCAGATAACTTTGTTAATTTTTTAGAATCCCTATCATATATGTAATACTCACCTAAAGTTGAGCGTCTAAATACGGCTTCAGATTTAGTGGTTAGTAATATTTTAGATTCGTCTTCGCTAAAGCTATAATCAAAAAAAGCTCCGATTTCTGGTAAATCTGACGAGCTTAATAATGTGTTTACTTTTTCTAAAGTTTTATAGTCATAAATATCAATAGACGTTGTTCTTGCAGTTCTATCATAATTCAAAACTGAATACTGCTTTCCGTTATTCATAGAATGAAGTGCTTGCATGCCTTCAGTTCTAAAAGTTCCGTCCCAAATTTCTTCTAAGCTAATCTGTTTATTCTGTGCAGTTACAAGAGTTGTAACTAAAAAACCAATAATGGTAAAAAAACGGGTGAATTTCATCTGTACATTCTTATTTTTTAATGATGTCAGATGCTGTTCGCTATTCATAACTTTGTTTTTCGATAAAGTTTTCAGCATGCTCGTTTCATTAATCTTCGTTATTTAATAATGCAATGCCAAGTTTACTAAAAATTATGCAAAAAACCCGAATTATTAACAGGAAATCGGCAATATCAGAGAACATGCAACACATATTGTACCAATCCTAGTATCTTTGTGTTTTAAATGAAAATTAATCATGCATAACACCATTTCTGGATTTTCTAAATTAACTAAGACTGAAAAAGTTGATTGGATACTCAAAACGTATTTCAATAATGATGAAACTTCAAGAAACTTAGTAACTCAGTATTGGAATTCAGATGAAAAACTACAGAAGTTGCATGATGAGTTTATAGAGAATACCATTACAAATTTTTACCTACCTCTTGGTGTTGCGCCAAATTTTTTAATCAATAACACATTGCATACTATACCAATGGTCATTGAAGAAAGCTCTGTAGTTGCAGCCGCAAGTAAAGCTGCTAAATTTTGGTTTAAGCGTGGTGGATTTAAAGTCGAAGTAATTTCGACAAAAAAAATCGGGCAAGTCCACTTTACATATTCTGGCGACAAAACAGATTTGAAAACCTATTTTAGGTTTGTAAAAGCCAAACTTATTTCTGATACCTCAGCTATTACTAAAAACATGGAACGCCGTGGTGGTGGGATCTTGGATATAGAATTACGTGACAAAACTGAAGAGCTCGACAACTACTATCAACTTCACGCCACATTTGAGACGCTTGATGCCATGGGCGCCAATTTTATAAATTCTTGTCTAGAACAATTTGCTCAAACTTTTAAGAATGAGGCTCAAACTCATAATATTGAAGGCATAGACATTGTGATGAGTATTTTATCTAATTATGTGCCTCAATGTCTCGTTAAGGCTGAAGTGCGTTGTAAGATTGACGATTTAAAAGATAAAGACATATCAAGCCCTCATGACTTTGCGGAAAAATTTAAACAAGCGGTTGCTATTGCAGAAATTGAACCGCATCGCGCTGTAACACACAACAAAGGCATTATGAATGGTATTGACGCCGTTGTTTTAGCCACAGGAAACGATTTTAGAGCAGTAGAAGCTGGCGTACATGCCTATGCTGCAAAAGATGGAACATATTCTAGCTTAACACATTGCAGTATTGACAATGATGAATTCTGTTTTTGGTTAGAAATACCTTTGGCGTTAGGAACAGTTGGTGGATTGACAAGCTTACATCCATTAGTGAAATTTGCATTACAAATGCTAGACAAACCATCTGCTAAAGATTTAATGAAAATTGTTGCAGTTGCAGGTTTGGCACAAAATTTTGCTGCTTTAAAATCCTTAACTACTACAGGTATTCAACAAGGTCATATGAAAATGCATTTAATGAATATCTTAAATCAGTTTGAAGCTAACGCTACTGAAAAAGCAGAATTGATTGAACATTTTAAAACTAATACAGTAACTCATAGTGCCGTTGTGGAAGCTATTGAAAAATTGAGAGCGTAATCAATGGTTAATTATAGAAGCAATGGAAAACTATTATTAACAGGAGAATATCTTGTTCTCGATGGCACAAAATCTTTGGCATTGCCTACAACATATGGGCAAAAACTTCTAGTTGAAAATAATAGCAGTAATACTATAATTTGGAAGAGCTTTGATGAGAATAATAAGGTTTGGTTTAAAGATGAGTTTTCATTAGATGATATACTTTTATCATCTTACACCTCTGAAAATGAAATATCTCAAAGACTAATTGACATCTTAAAAAGTATCAATACTCTAAATCCTGATTTTTTAAAACGCAAGAAAGGTTTCAATATTAAAACCACTCAAGATTTTAACAGAACCTGGGGATTAGGAACTTCATCTACTCTAATAAACAATATTGCAAATTGGGCAAATGTTGATGCTTACAAATTGTTAGAACTCACTTTTGGCGGTAGCGGCTATGATATTGCTTGTGCACAAAATGACACTTCAATAACATACCAATTGATTGATGGAAAACCTATAGTTACAGAAGTAAATTTTAATCCAAGTTTTAAAGATTGTATCTATTTTGTTTACTTGAATCAGAAGCAAAATAGCCGTGATGGTATTACAGCTTACAGGAACTCTAAAAGTGATTTAAAAACGTCGATTTCTGAAATTAATAGAATTACAGAAGCTTTTATTCTATGTGATAGTTTAGATGAATTTGAAAATCTTATTATTGAGCACGAACACATTATTTCCAGAGCCATAAATCAACCACCAGTAAAAGGTAGACTTTTTACAGATTTTGATGGGGCTATCAAAAGTCTTGGTGCTTGGGGTGGCGATTTTGTTTTAGTAACTTCTAAGGACAACCCTTCAGCTTATTTTAAATCTAAAGGTTACCATACTATACTCTCATATTCTCAAATGATAAAAGCATAAAAAAGGCTTTGCGAATTGCAAAGCCTTTTTTAATATCTGTAACTGTAATTTACTATACTTAGTAAACTGTTTTTGCTCTATTATCATCTACATCTGCAGCTTTCTCTAATGCTGAATACACTTGAGTTTGCACTGTACCTTTACGTGCATTACTTAAACGTGCTAAAATTGCAGCATAGTTTTCTAGTTTTGTTGCTTCAGTAATTTTAGTAACCTCAACAACATAAACACCTTTCTCACCATCAATTGGCTTAGAAACGGCTCCTTGTGGTAAACCAAATGCCGAACCAATTACTTTTGGCTCAACACCAGCACCAGAAAGTGTTGTGTTTTTCATTGTTAATCCCGTAGCAGTTTTAACTGTTTGCCCTTGGTTTGTAGAAATCTCTGCTAAAGTAGTTGCAGATATCTTTTTACGAATTATTTCTGCTTTTTTCTCTTTACGTACAGCTGCTAAAACTGGTGTTGTTGCACTCTCAACATCCATTAAACCTTCTTCATTAACATCAACTAATTGCGCAACTACAAAACCTACTCCAGAGACTGTGAAACTTTTATAATCACCCACTTTAGTGTCTTGGTCATACGCCCAACGTACAATTTGTCTTTGACTTCCTATACCTGGTATATTTTCATCAAGCTCTTTAAACGTTACTGGCTTAGCCGTTAGACCACGCTCTTCTGCTAATTCTCTGAAATCTCCTGACTCAGCAGCGATTTCAAATTTTTGCTTCCCGTTAAAAACATCATCAATTGTTTTTTCTGATGCCTCAATTTCTCGAGCTATTGTTGCTAACTTAGTTGTAGCATTAAAAGAAGTTTGATCTAAAACTTCGATAATGTGATAACCAAAACCTGTTTCTACAACATCCATATCACCTTTCTTATTGTCAAAAGCATAAGCCTTAAACTCAGGAGCAAATCCTTGGTTGTATGTAAACTCTATAACACCTTCTTTTTCGTTACTTACTTTATCAGAAGATAACTCTAATAAATCTTTGAACTTAGACCGGTTTCCTTTAAGCGCACTAAAAATACTATCTGCGGTCGCTTTAGCTTCTTCTGGTGTTTTAGTAACGTCAGCTGCAGCTCTAGTAGCACCTACATAAGGAATTAATATATGACGGACTTTTACTGAGTCCGCTTTACTCGCTCTATCTAAAACTTTAGAATACTTATAGAAAGTCCCATCTTTATATGGTCCATAATATTCTCCAATTTTAGTGTTAGCTAAACTATCTTTAGCAGCTCCTAATTGAGAAGGTCTTAGGTATTCATTAGAAAATTTGATGTCTGAATTATTATTTACAAATGCTTCAATATTGTCTGTGTTATCAAAACCCAAAATGGTATCAGTGTCTTTAGTTGCTGCATTATATTCAAATTTATCACTTTTAAGACCTAATAATAAAGCTTTTAAAGCATCTTCATCTTCTTTTGACGGGTCTTCTCTAAACTCAACAAATAATATCTCTCTTGTCTCATCAACCTCGTACAAATCTCTATTTTTTTCCATGTAAGCCTTAATCTCAGACTTGCTTACGTCTACCAAACTATCTGCAATACTTGTGTAAGGTACTTGTACATATTTGACATCCACAGTTTGCGCATCTGCTAAATACTCATCTTCTGCTTCTGCAACTGTAGCATTAACACCAGCTTTTACTAAGTTGTAATATTGCTGATTTAAAGCACCGCTAGCAAGAGATTGCTCATTATTTGTCCATTGTGCATAATTAATTGTAAACGTACTCAAAGGTGCACCTTGAGGTTGAATATCTTTAAGATTAGCAATAAATGCATTAAGCCTGTTAACATCAAAAATGCTATCCTGATTTTGAAACTCTGGGTAAGCTCCAAAACTAGTTTCTAAAAGCTCACGCATTTTATCTTTCTCAACAGAAAGCCCCAATTTCTCGAATTCTGTATTATGAATAATACGTCTAAGCTCTTCGTTGTAAACTTGGTTCTTTATCTGTGTTTCTGTAGCATTTGGGCCTGAACGTTGTTGTCTGTTCTGAACCGCTAGCATAAATGGTTCTCTTTTAATATCCTCGCCATTGATTGTTGCAATGATATCTTGCGACGTACCAAAAGAATCTGAATTTTTGAAGACATCTCCAATAACAAAGGCAAATAATGCCATTGCTATTACCAAAATTAATACTAGCGAACGCTGTCTGATTTTATTTAAAACTGCCATTTTATGGTATATAGTTTGTTGAAATTAAGTGTGCGAAAATAACATTTTATACCAAATAATAAAAGGAAGACGCCTCTTTTTTGACTGACAAGAATAGGATTAGTCCTCGGGCAATAATTTGAGATGTACACTATCTATTTTTGTTAAGGAAACCTCTGTAATTTTGAATTTGAAATTTCCTATTCTAATCGTTTCTCCTAGTTCTGGAATATCTTCGGTATGATTAACGATGAATCCGCCTAATGTCTCATAAGCTTCACTTTCTGGAAGATTAATTTTATATGTTTCATTTATGTAATCGACTTCCAATCTCGCAGAAAAGTTAAAACTATCTTCAGTAAGCTGTTCTTCGGTAAGTACTAGACTATCATGTTCATCTTCAATTTCACCAAATAATTCTTCAATAATATCTTCAACGGTCATCATACCAGAAGTACCACCGTATTCATCAATAACTACTGCAATACTTTTTCGCTTTTTAGTGAGCAGATTCAGTACATCTTTAATAAGAATAGTTTCTGGCACAAAAATTACAGGTATTACAATAGACTTTATTGTCTTAGGTTTTTTAAACAATTCAAAAGAATGGACGTAGCCAATAATATCGTCTATAGATTCTTTATAGACTACTATTTTAGTATAGCCAGTATCAACAAAAATCTGTCGTAAATTTTCTATCGATTCCGAAATATCAATTGCCATGATTTCGGTTCGTGGCACCATAACTTCTCTAGCTTTTACTTCTGAAAACTCTAAAGCATTCTGAAATATTTGTATCTCACTATCAACCTCATCGTGTGCCTCAACAGTTTCCATTTGTTCTGTAATAAAATTACCTAACTCCACTTTGGTTAATGCAAGCTCAACAGCATCACCTTCAGTCTTAAAAAAAGTTTTGAGCACAAAGTCCGATATCCATATTACAAACTCCGATATTGGTGTAAATATCAGATAAAACAAATATGCTGGTAAAGCAAAAAATTTAAGTAATGTATTGGAGTATATCTGAAAAAACACCTTAGGCAAAAACTCTGCTGTCAATAAAATAATAGCCGTAGAGATTATTGTCTGTGACAGTAATTGAAGTTCAAAAAACAAGTAATTAACAACCACATAATCAGTCGAGAAACTCTGAAACCAATGCACCAAAATCTCTCCCATTTTAAAACCATAAATAACCAATGCAATATTGTTACCAATAAGCATAGTGGTAATAAATTTTGAAGGTTTTGCTGTAAGCCTTGCCAAAAGTTTACTTAAAAAATCACCTTGTTTTTTCTCTAATTCTATATGGATTTTATTTGAAGACACATAAGCAATCTCCATCCCAGAGAAAAAAGCGGATAGTAAAAGTGATACAATAATAATTATGGCATCAAGAGTCATTACTTATTGTTATGGCGGTCTTGAAACTTTTTTCTAAAACGCTTACGAAAGAAAAACATAAATACTGCGAGCGCAGCAAAGAGTAAAGATATATAACTGCGACTTCTATCTACTGACCAATTTGAAATGGCGTCCCAAGCAAATAGAACTGCAAATATTATATAGGCGTATTGAAAGATTTTAAGTGCTTTAATCATGATAATTTAGATGTTGTAGCACAAAGGTAGTTAATTATTGACTTCGATGTCACCTGCAAATTCAAGCATTTCGTAATCATCAAAATTCCTGTCGGAATCAAAGCCTCTTCCTGAGACATCTGTTCCTTCAGAACGCAGTCTAAATACCTCATTTGTAAACACCCATTCACTTGTTTGATCAAAATACATTTGTGGTGTAAATAAGGAATCTTTTTTATGTGTAGCCAAAATAACATTACCACGAAGGTCTACTAAATCTGTTTCACTATAGATAATGGCATAGTCTGCAAAAATTTTGTTTTTGTTACCCTCTTCGTCATAGATTACAAGCTCAATACCTTCAGGGAATTCTGAAAACGCAAAATTACGGTTTGAGTAATCCAACATTTTAGGGCTTAAAAGATTTGCTTTTAACTTAAAAGAATCTGTATACTTTAAGTTTATGGTATCTGCTACACCAATAGGTTCATTTTGCAAAACACCAACTTGCTGCACATCTTTAAAGTTGTTTTTACATGAAAAAAACATAGTCACAGCAATTGCTGTGACTATGTTAAAAATTATATGTAAATATTTTGTTTTCACTTAGTAATTAAGGTACTCTAACAGATCCTCCAATCCAACATCCTATTTTAATAGTTTGTCCAGAATTGCCTTTAGAGAAAATCATACTCTTATCTGGAGCTTTAGCAGAATAGCTTGCTGCTGTTTGTGCCGCTGCTTTCTTTAAACGTCCATCTACTCTACCTGCTTTACGAGCTTCTGAAGCTGCTAACCAGTATACTGCTCTTTTATTAAACACATCGCTTCCACAATTGTTAGCACTGCTAGCATACATACCCGCAATTCTTAAGTGAGGATTACCATTAGAAGGATTCAACTTTAATGCTTCTCTATATAATTGCCTAGCCTTTCCGTAAGACCCTTTCTTTCTATTCTTTTCAGCAAGACGGTATACTAATTTCCATTTTTTTAAAGGATCTGTCTGTAAATCCATTGACTGCTTGTAATACTGCTCTGCCTCAGAAGTTTTACCTTCTTTCTCTTTTAATACTCCTAAGTAATATGCAGTATCTGCATTTGGCTCAATAGAATTTTTCTGCTGTACAACTTTAATAAACATTGGGTCATCTGTACAATCTTTAGAATACATCTTATTCATAGCACGTTGTAACCACTTCGCATCATTTTTGTTTTGTTGAAAATCTTTTTGATATAAAGGAATTAAAACTTCACAAGTTGCTCTGTTACCTATTTTTGTATCTACACTACCAGAAATTTTATCGTAAGCTTTTAAGTAACTCTCGTAACTTCTTTTCCTACTATTCTCTTTCTTAGTTAAAGCTGTACCAGCCTCTTCTTTTTGAATTAACTTGTTAAGTTTCTCAGATAACTGACCTACTTCAGCCTCTATCTTATCATTAACATCATCATACTTATCAAATAAATCTTGCGCTGACATTTTACCAGCATCAAATAAATCAACTGCTAAAGAAAAATAAGTATAAAGTCCTTTAGGTGATTTAAAGTTCTTTAAGTCTTCTTTAAAAGCCTTATCAAACATATCGTAAAGTTCTTGATTACTATAGCCTAACTCTTTTCTATGCTCATAAGACATTTGCGCTATATCATCAAGCATTTTTCCCGTTGGGTGCTTAGCTGCAAAGTACTGATTATATTCCGTGTTAAGCTTCATTAAATCCTTAACAAAAGACATCTTCTCTTCTCCAGAACTGTTTTTGATTTTATGCTCTAAAATCTTTTCTCCTCTAACATAAATAGCTCTGTTAAACTGAGGGCATTTAGTTCTTACTTTCATCCATGATTCATAAGCTTCATCGTATTTTTTGTTCTTAGCATAAGAATCGAAAATAGATAAGTTATTCATACACTCTTCATCTTGCTGTGCATAACTTGTGTTAAAGCCAACAAGCAAAGCCATGAGTAGTAATGTAATCTTCGTCTTCATCTTTTAAATTTTTGTTAGTTATATTTTCGTTTTTTAAACCATCTATCACTCAAAGATAGACTTACGTTGAGATTAAAGAAATTTTCTTGAATTAAATCTCTATTCTTTGTTCCTCTTTGACCAAACTCAAAGCCTAAATTAATTTCAGAAAATGTGTTTGTTGAAGGACCAACTGGTAAACCTAGACCAAAAGATATGCCAAACTCGTTTATGGATTCATTATTTACAACTAATCCTGTGTTTTCGAAACGAGCACCAGCTCTATAAACGACTCTTTTAAAGTAACTTGATAGTGATCTATGGTTAGGGATATAAAAACCACCAACTGCAAAAGAAGACGCGTTTTCGTATGATGAATTAGTAGTACTAAAAATAGGATTATCAAATACACTTGTATTTTGAGAAACATATTCTGCACCTGCAAACCACTTTGAAGTTTCGCCAACACCAAAGCCTAAAGAAAATCTATTTGGTAACTTAAGGTCTGTTTCTTCTAATCCGCTACCAGATAAATCTACATCTATGGTATTCTGTACAAACTCGTCTCCTAGAACTGTAACTATTACTGTCGAGAGTGAACGGTCATTTTTTGAAGTCAGGCTACTTTCAGGTGAATATGTAGCCGTTGCTGACAATTCTAATTTGTCATTTAGCTTACCTTTATATGAAGCACCAAAGTTAAAATTTAGACCACTTAAATCTGATCTATTGTTTTCTCTAGTCGCAAACTGTATAATATTACCATTAGTATCATATAAAAACTGAATGGCGCTGTTTTGAGTATTTCCAAAATTATAATTGGCATCTACACCGATAGAAAAATTATCGTTTACAAGATATCCCAAACTTAAAAACGCTTTATTAAGTCCACCTTCTCCTTCATACCTAAAATCTACCCTATCATTTTGCATAGGATTTGTATCTTGAAGCTTGTACCCAACCGACGTAAATGGCAACAAGCCAAATCCTGCACCAAATCTCCCCAAAGGAATTGATACAGCTATATAATCAAAAGTAGACGTGCTTGCGTTTTCAGAATCTGTATCACTATTAAGACCTACACTGCTAAAAGAACCTGCAACAGAAAATTTAACTGGTCTGCTCTCGCCATCATAAGGAGAGGCTTTGAGGTTTTTACTTGCGTAAGATGCTGGATTCCTAAGGTTAATATGCAAACTGTCTATATAAGAGCCTATGCTACCCATTCCTCTACTCTCAACAGTACCTCTAAACTTTAAGCTACCTATTCCGTAAAAAGAATAAGGTGATGCTGTCCCTTGCTGTGCATAGACTTGACAACTAATAATTGTAATAAGAATTACAATAAATTTTTTAATCATTATTTCGAATTAAATTCTAGAATATAATTTAGACCTTCAAGCAGAAAATCCGAGTTCGCAAATATGCTACTTTTTAATTGTTTAGACAACATTTTAGCATCACCTCCTGTTAAAATAACTGTTAAATCTGAATATTTTTCTTTATAAGTGTTAATTACACCATCAATCTCGTTAACAGTTCCTAAAACCACGCCAGAATGTATTGATGTCTCTGTACTAGCGCCAACTATATTTTTTGGCACTTTAGTTTCTAATAACGGAAGATTCGCAGTTAAATTATTTAGTGACTTGTAACGCAATCTTAAACCTGGAGAAATCGCACCACCCAAGTATTCGTTTTTATAGGTAATAAAATCGTAAGTAATACAAGTTCCTGCATCAATGATAAGCACATTATTTTCAGAATACTTTAGCATAGAAGCACAAACCAAAGCTATGCGATCTACGCCGAGCGTTTCTGGCGTTTTGTATTTATTTACAAATGGCACTTTAGTATTAGAATTTAACTCCAAAACATTAAAGTCTGCTTCAATTAAATCTATCTGTTTATCTGACAGACGACCAACTGAAGAAACAATGGCAGATTTGAGTTCAGGAAACTTCTTTTTAAGTAATTTATATTCTTTTTTGAATTGAGAAAGCTTAAAGCTTTCTCTCCAAATAAGATTATCCTTTTCGAATATGGCGAATTTCACCAAGGTATTTCCAACATCAATAATAAGATTCATAGGCTTTTGAGAAAAGACAAATTTATAAAATCAAATTTTACAATTTTCTTTTTGGTAATACTAAAAATGAATTTATATTTGCATCCGCTTTAGCAATGAAGCAACTGGTGCCTTAGCTCAGTTGGTAGAGCAAAGGACTGAAAATCCTTGTGTCCCTGGTTCGATTCCTGGAGGCACCACTTTTAAACCCTGTAAACATTTGATTTACAGGGTTTTTTGGTTTTAAGGAGACAACAAAAGGGACACTTAATCTGATTTTTATCTAATAGAATATTATTTTTAAATAATAATAGATATAATTAATTTTTGTGTGATTTTAATTACATTTATACAAAAATTTGTTTAACATAGATAGAATTTTAGGCAATTCTTAATCTCCCACTAAAATTTGTTTTAGCCTATTTTATAAATGAAAAATAAACATTCTATTTTAATCGTCGATGACCATTTAATGATAATCGACGGCTACAAAACAGCTTTAAAATTTGGATTTTCAAATTTTAGTGATGCTAAACTAAATGTAGACTATGCTACCAATTTTAAAGGTGCTATTGAAAAAATTAAGCAAACAAATAAAGAAACTTTCTATGATTTAGTTGTATTAGATTTAAGCATTCCAAAATGTAGTATTAGTAACATGAATACTGGCGAAGATTTAGGTAAATGGATACGATTAACTTCTCCTAAAACCAAATTGTTAGTGCTTACAGCTTATGATGACGCTTTTAGAATTAATAGTGTTTTAAACTCATTAAAACCAGAAGGGTTTTTACTCAAAGGAGAGATATCATCCTTAGATTTTATTACTGCTGTTAT
>SHBX01000015.1 GCA_004211785.1 Winogradskyella sp. | reverse complement strand
AGCCTCTTGAATTATTCTGAAGATATATATACCTTCTTTAGATGTAAAATCTTTATCAGAACTTATTTTAAATTCAGAAATAAAATTAATGTCTGGTTTTATAGATTTGGCTTTATCTATATACGTCAAAACTCTAGCCTGCAAATCATCTACAGAGATTTCAGTTTTATTCATAGCCCATATTGTATCTCGAAGCTGATAAATAGTATCTCCCGTAAAAGAACTTATTTCAGATAGTTTCTCTTTTAATTTAGTACTAGCATTTTTATTGATATATGCTAAATTATCTATGGATGAAATTATAAAGGTGAGTTGTGAGCCAATATTATCATGCAAATCCCTTGATATTCTTAGCCGTTGCTCTTGCAATTTATTTTGAGTTTTAATTTTGGCAAGGGCATCTTTCAACTCTAGTTCTTTATTTAATTGTTTTCTTTTTAACTGATGCCGTTTGTAAAGACCAAAAGTGATTATACCAAGAATCAATAATGCTGAAGCTAACAAAATGGATGATAATGTCCTATTTTTTATATTTAACTCTTGGGCTAAGAGCTTTTCTTTTTGTTGCGCTATTTCTTTTTCTTTTTCGATAGAATTATATTTAGCCTCCATCTCAGAAACTTTGTCAGCAAACCTAGTATCATAGCTTTCTATTGACACTTGCAAAATTGAATCTGATAAGATAGATGCTTCTTTAAACCTATTTAAACCTAATAATGCTTTTTTTTCTTCTCTAAGTGCATATAAATATGTTGGCTTATCATCTAATTCTTTAAAAATAGGCTTGGCTATCACAATGGTATTTAACGCTTCCTCAAATTGCCCTTTATTTCCTAAGATTGAAGTTTTCTTTATTAGAGCAAACCCTAGTTGGCTTTGGTTATTTGCTTCTTTTGAGAAAGAAATGGCTTGATTAATAATATCTAATGCCGAATCATAATCCTCTAATTGATTATAACATTCTGCTAACAAACTGGTAGCTAATGCTTTTTCCATTAACCAATTTTCTTCAGTGTATATTTTTATGGCATCTTCGTAATTCTTGATTGCCTTTTTTATTAAGTCTTTGTTTTTGGGCTTACTTAATAATCCGACTTCTAAATTTATGGTTCCGTAATTTTGATGAACACGTGTTAGTAAACGTTTGCTAACAAATTTTTTATAAGGTGTGATTTTATCAAAATAATCACCAGCAACTAAACGTCTATTTACATAATAATTGGCCACTCCAAGTTTGTATAAACTCAAACCAATATTTGCACTATCCTTCTGATTTTTAAAAAATTGATTGGCTTTTAACAATTTGCCAATTGCCTCATCCATTCTATTTTCTCTTACAAATAACGATGCCTCTAGAAGTTCTTTCTGATAAAACTTTGTAGAATCTGAATGATTAAGCTTAACAAGACTATCAACTTTTCTTAAGAAATATTTACTACTGTCTAGTTTTCGGTTGTCATGATATTTAAAACCTTGCTCTAAATAATCTTTAAACCTTTGTCCAGCTATATCTTTAGTTTGTCCATAACTAAATGTAAATAAAAACAGGAATACACCTACTAAACTTGGTTTATACGATATCATTTTCTGGAACTACAGTTATAAAATTAAAAGATACAAAAAGCTTTTTTAGAGAAATTTAAAAATCTCTTTTAATGTAAAATCAATATTTACAAGCTTAAGACAAGTATTAGTTATAGCTAATTGAGTATAGTTTTCTTGTCTTGCTAGAGTTTCAGAATTACTTGCGTATTCTTTTCCTATTTTTCTTGCTTCTTCTATTTGATTAAAGAGTATTGCCAATTTATGTTCATCTCTTTTTTTAAGCTTTTTAAGTTTAAAACAAGTAAAAAAGATAATGAATATGACTAAAATTGACAATACTGCAAGTATTGGTGAATAGTACATTTACTTGTAAAGCCTAATTTATGTAGGATAAAAATTTATCTACCGAAGTGCCTACAAAATAATCTAATGCTTCTTTAACTCCAATAGTATACTTAGACTTATCAAACGAAATCATTTGCATCTTTTTTAACTCTTCCTCAGGAATATTAAACACCCTATAATTACCTATTTGAGTACCATCTAAATCCTGACTAGCAGATTTCACAGCTTTATATTTCTTTTTTGGTAAAACACCATCAATGATAATCCCTTTTTTAGGGTTTACAGTATACCAAGCCTGATATTTTAACCCCTTTTTATATCCAATATCAAAATTTGTAGTTATGGTATTGTATTTTTCAAATCCCAATTTACTTTTAGCTTGTATCGTTGATGACCCAATACGCAGGTTTGGTTTTGCTACAACTTTTGCTACACCTCCAAAAGTTTTAGCTAGTGCCTTACTCCCTTGAGATTGACCATCCTCTGCAAAAGGCACCATGATATTTACTCTAGCAACCGTTATACCATCTAACTGTTTTGAAGTTTTCAAAGTTGTATTAAAAATACCATAACCTTTATTTAAAAATGTAACACCTGTTGGAGCTGTAGATATAAAACCTTTATAATATTGCTTTTGCTCACCACCTTCATACACCTCAGCCTTTTGATAATACTCATGTTCTTTATAATCTTTACCTGTTAAAATAGTATAACCTTTAGCTTTTAAATTAGATATAAAATTTAAATATGCTTCATCTGTCAGTTTTTGTAACTCTTCAGGTTCTATGCCATCTAAACCAAGAAAAAGAGCAGCTTTTGCATCTCCTAGATAGCCGCCACCCATTTGACGTCCGCCTTTAGTCTTTTTACTTTTTGCATAAATGTATTGATAACTAATACTAAATTGTTCAATGTAGATTTTCTTTTCCGCATCATTGAACTTTTTTTGTCCATAACCTCCAAATTTCAATTTAGACTTCTCTACTTCTTGAGCATTTAACCCGCCTAAAATCAATAGAAAATTAAATACAACTGTAATTAACACTTTGTTTTTCATGATATAAATAGTTTGTTTTTATATCACAAAATTGGTGAACGAAGTATAATTTCACAATACGACAAATGTCGTATTACTTAAAATTCTATATGTGTATAGTTATTTTTGAGTTGTAATATCTTAACCTCTAAGTTTTCAATAAACTTTTGATGTGCTTCAGACTCAGGATTAAAAGGTTTATGTGCTAAGCCTTTTTGAATTGTATCGACCTCATTCATTGTTTGCTGAGTGTCTTGATGTAACCATACACTAGCAAATTTCTCCCAGACATAATCTATGGACAATCGATTTGGATGCAACATGTCCTCTTTGTAGAATCTGTAATCACGTAGTTCGTCCATCATAATTTCATAAGACGGAAAATACGCTTCGACTCCGCTCTGCGACCGCTTATCTTTAAGAAATTGATGAATCGCTGTAATTAAATGAGATTTGCTTAAGGTGTTTTCTACTAAGCCATCTTTAATATGCCTTACAGGCGAAATTGTAAATATAAAATTTACCTCAGTATTTACTGATTTTACTAAACTAACAATAGCTTCTAGAGATTCAGAAATTTGGTCTATTGAAAGTAACTCTTTTAAGAACTTTTTCTGTGGTATTTTATGACAATTAGCAACATATTGGTCAGTTTCAATATATCGATAAGCCCAAGCTGTACCTAGAGTTATGATAATATGACTAGCTTGTTTAAGGTAATCATAAGCATCACTTATTCCTCGATTAAGTTGAGACAGCAATTCATCTTTTGATGTATGACTTAATCTAGAATGTGCATCAAAACAATGCCATTGCTCGTTATGGAAAAAGATATCTTTTTGCGTATATTCCTTTTGATTAATCGCATCTGTAATTAATTGCTCTATTGCTAAAGGATGGAACTGGATACCAAATGGATTTTGTAAACTTCGGAATTTGAAATACTGAAATTTACCGCCAATATTTTCTGAAAAACATGAACCTAACAACAATACTTTAGAGTTATAATCTATCTGATTAAAACGTTGTGGTAGTAATGGTATTTTGGTTTGAAGGTTCAATTTATTTAATATAATTACTTGCTGCCTTTAAAGCAGTTTCAATACCTGCTGGATTTTTACCACCAGCAGTCGCGAAAAATGGCTGACCACCACCACCACCTTGAATATGTTTTCCAAGTTCTCTGACAATTGTGCCTGCATTTAAGCCCATACTTGATACTAATTCCTTTGAGACATAACAAGACAAAACTGCTTTTCCGTTATTTTCAGCGCCAAATAATAAAAACAGATTATCGTATTGGCTACCTAACTCAAAACATAAGTCTTTAATACCCCCAGCATCTAAGTCTACTTTTTTAGCTAAAAACTGTACGCCATTAAATTCAGCGATTTCGCTTTTTAAATCGCCTTTTAGGTTTTTGGCTTTATCTTTTAATAATTGTTCTATTTGCTTTTTTAAATCGCTATTCTCAACTTGTAAGTTTTGTAGAGCTTTAAGTGGCTCTTGAGCATTATTAAGCAAATCTCTCATCTCGAAATAGACTCGATTATTTTCAAAATAGAAGTCTTTTACAGCATCGTTAGTAATTGCTTCTATACGTCTAATACCAGCTGCAACAGCTCCTTCTGAGCGGATTTTAAAATGCCAAATATCGCTTGTGTTCTTTACATGAGTTCCTCCACATAATTCAATGGACTGCCCAAATCTTATGGTTCTTACAGCGTCACCATACTTTTCGCCAAACAAAGCCATAGCACCTTCATTAATGGCTTGATCCATTGGTACGTTTCTGTTTTCTTCTAAGGGTAGTTTGCCTTCAATACGTCCATTCACAAAATTCTCTACATCTCTTAATTCTTCAACTGTTAGCTTTGAGAAATGTGAAAAATCAAAACGTAAATATTTTGAATGTACCGCAGAACCTTTCTGCTCTACATGGTCGCCTAACACTTCACGGAGTGCCTGATGCAACAGATGTGTTGCTGTATGATTACACTCTGTTCTATAACGTTGTTTTTCATCTACGACTGCCTTAAACGTTTCGTTTAAATGTTTAGGCAAATTTTTAGTAAAGTGAATAATAACGTTGTTCTCTTTCTTAGTATCTATTATATATACAACATCTCCATGGGTGTCTTGCAAATAACCTTTATCACCAACTTGTCCACCACCTTCTGCATAAAACGGTGTTAGATTAAATACCAATTGATACATTTCGCCATCTTTTTTTGAAGTGACCTTTCTGTATCTCGTAATTTTTACATTAGTTTCAAGTGTATCATAGCCAACAAATTCTTGCTCAGCATCATCAACTAAAATTGTCCAATCATCTGTAGACATTTCACTTGCTTTGCGCGAACGATTTTTTTGTATCTGTAAATGTTCTTCGAAGCCTTTCTGGTCTAGTTTTAAATCTTTTTCAGAAAGAATTAGAGCTGTTAAATCAATAGGGAAACCAAAAGTATCATACAATTCAAAAGCTTTTTCTCCAGAAATGGTATCGCCTTTGGTTTCTTTTATAATAGCATCAAGTAAAATTAAACCTTGCTCTAATGTTCTTAAAAATGATGCTTCTTCTTCTTTTATCACATTTTCAATTAATTGTTTTTGAGCTTTTAATTCTGGGAAAGCTTTTCCCATCTTTTTACTCAAAATATCAACTAAGCGATATATAAAAGGTTCTTTCTGATTTAAAAACGTAAACCCATAACGAATCGCACGTCTTAAAATTCGACGTATTACATAACCTGCGCCTGTATTACTTGGCAATTGCCCGTCAGCAATTGAAAATGCTACTGCTCTAACATGGTCAGAAATCACACGAATTGCAATATCTACTTTTTCTTCAGGAGTTTCAACATTTTCGTAAGTAGAATTTGTGATAGTTTCTATCTCACGAATGATTGGTGTAAACACATCAGTATCATAATTAGATTGTACGTCTTGTAAAACCATACAAAGACGCTCAAAGCCCATTCCTGTATCTATATGTTTATTAGGTAAAGCTTCTAAATGTCCACTAGCTTTTCGGTTGTATTGCATGAAAACCAAGTTCCAGATTTCTACAACTTGTGGATGATCCATATTTACTAAAGACTTACCATCTACTTTTGCTTTTTCTTCATCAGAGCGAATATCTACATGTATCTCACTACAAGGACCACATGGACCTTGATCACCCATTTCCCAGAAATTATCATCTTTATTGCCTTTTAGGATACGATCTTCAGCAATGTATTGTTTCCAAATATCATAAGCTTCTGTATCCATATCAAGGTTATCTTTATCATCACTACCTTCAAAAACAGTGACGTAAAGCATGTCTTTTTTTATACCGTAAACATCAATTAATAATTCCCAAGCCCAAGCGATAGCTTCTTCTTTAAAATAATCTCCAAAACTCCAATTGCCTAACATTTCGAATAAAGTATGGTGATAGGTGTCGTAGCCAACCTCTTCTAAATCGTTATGCTTACCAGAAACTCTTAAACATTTTTGGGAGTCAGAAATTCTATTTTTCTTAGGCTCCGAGTTTCCTAAAAAATATTCCTTAAATGGTGCCATACCTGAATTAACAAACATTAAAGTTGGGTCATTCTTTACAACCATAGGCGCAGAAGGCACAATAAGGTGTTCTTTCTTTTTGAAAAAATCAAGGAATGTATTACGGATGTCTTGAGACTTCATTTTTTTAATTGTATTTAATCTGGAATAATAGGCACTTTCATATTTTATGGTCCTACAACCATCTTCATAAATCACACTAAATGCGAAAGTATTTTTATATTTGTATATTGTTCTAGTTCGGCACAAAAATAGAACATTTTAAGATATGGCTAAAGTAAAATACTATTACGATTCTGAAACATTATCGTATCGTAAAATAAGACGTAAAAAGCGTACGACTGCTAAGTATGCTGTTGCGTTTTTATTAGCCGCTGCCCTATTTGCTTTCTTCATAGTTATTGGCGGAAGTTATTTCTTTGAATCTCCAAAAGAAAGAGAACTCGCAAGAGAATTAGAGAATATGGAATTACAATACGATTTGCTTAACAAACGTATGGATGATGCTATTACTGTTCTCGAAAATATTGAAGAACGCGACAATGCTATTTACCGTCTATATTTTGAAGCCAATCCAATCCCTGAAGAACAGCGTCGTGCCGGTTTTGGTGGTATTAATCGCTACAAAAAGTTTGAAGGTTTTGATAATTCAGCATTAGTCAGTGAAAGTAATAAACGTTTAGATATCCTAGAGAAAGCAATGGTTGTACAATCTAAATCACTAGATGAGATTGCCATTTTAGCCAAAGACAAGGAGAAGTTTCTTGAGGCAATACCAGCTATACAACCTGTTAAAAACGAAGACCTAACACGTATGGCATCTGGTTATGGCTACAGAACTGACCCTTTTACCAAAGTGCGTAAGTTTCATTATGGTATGGATTTTACTGCGCCAAGAGGTACACCAATTTTCGCGTCTGGCGATGGCATTATAAAACGTGCAGATAATAGTTCTTCTGGTTACGGAAAACATATTCGTATAGATCATGGTCATGGTTATGTGTCTCTCTATGCACATTTGTACAAGTATAATGTTCGTATAAATCAACGTGTAAAACGTGGTGACCTTATCGGTTTTGTAGGCAGTACTGGACGTTCTGAAGCACCTCACTTACATTACGAAGTTTTTAAAGATGGAGAACGTATCAACCCTATAAATTTCTACTACGGAAACTTATCTGCTCAAGAGTTTAATGAACTTTTAGAGAAAGCCTCTCTAGAAAATCAATCTTTAGATTAATAGATGCATATAGATTTACCAGAAAAGCGTTACTATGGCATTGGCGAAGTTGCCAAGGCTTTTAATGTCAACACCTCTCTTATTCGTTTTTGGGAAAAGGAATTTGATGTTATAAAGCCGAAAAAAAACGCAAAAGGTAACCGAAAATTCACACCCGAAGATATTAAGAACCTTAGATTTATTTATCATTTGGTAAAAGAACGAGGTTTTACATTAGAAGGTGCTAAAACTCACATTAAAGAAGAAAAACAAGATGCTTTAAACAACTTTGAAATTATAGCAAAGCTTGAAGGCATTAAAGCAAAACTCATTAAAATAAAAACACAACTTTAAAATCAACCAATTATGAAAAAATGGATGCCTTTAATTATTATTGTTGCACTTATTCTATTAGGGTTAAAATGGGGTGTCGGCGTCAATAATATGTTAGTCGAAAAAGAAGGATTAGCTCAGGCTCAATGGGCCAATGTAGAAAGTAGTTACCAAAGACGTAACGACCTTATAGGAAACTTAGTAAAAACCGTACAAGGTGCAGCTGATTTTGAAAGAACTACTTTAAGAGAAGTTATAGAAGCTAGAGCAAAAGCAACATCAACTACCATAGATGCTAGCAATTTAACTGCAGAAAACATTGCTCAATTTCAACAAGCTCAATCTGGATTAAGCGGAGCTTTATCTAGACTTTTAGTTTCTGTTGAACGCTACCCAGAACTAAAAGCTAATCAGAATTTTTTAGAGTTACAATCTCAACTCGAAGGCACAGAAAATCGCATAAATGTTGAACGAAATAAATTTAACAATTTGGCAGGAGATTATAATATTACAATAAAGAAAATACCAACTAACATTGTTGCTAGCATGAGAGGTTTTGACGGTATGCCATTATATAAATCTGATGCTGGAAGCGAAAACGCACCAGATGTAGAATTTGATTTCGACTAAATCGATTAAAGACAATCATGTCAAATATTGAAAACTTTCTAACGGCATCTGAAGAAGAAGCTATTGTTGCTGCTATCCGTAATGCTGAAAAAAACACTTCTGGAGAAATACGTGTGCACATAGAACAAAATTGTACTGGCGATATTTTTAAGCACGCTATGGAGGTTTTTCATTATTTAAAGATGGATAATACCAAAGAACAAAATGGTGTTTTAATCTATGTTGCTGTAGATAAAAAAAGTTTTGTAATCTATGGCGATAAAGGCATTAATGAAGCTGTTAGTAAAGATTTTTGGGATGCTACAAAAGATAGTATTGCTACACATTTTAAAAACGGGGAGTTTGCACAGGGCTTAATTGAAGGAGTTAAAAAGTCTGGACAAGAGTTATCTAAATATTTCCCTTGGTTTCATGGCGATACTGACGAACTCGATAACACAATTTCTAAAGGATGAAGAAGCGTTGGAAGTTCATCATTATTCTATTGATTTTATTCTTCAGTTTTAAAACTGCTGAGGCTCAATATCAAATCCCAGATATTCCAGAATTTCAGACTAGTGTTTATGATTACATCAATTTATTTTCGGCCTCAGAAAAAAATAATCTTGAACAGAAGTTAGTACGATATTCTGATACTACTTCAACACAAATCGTCATTATAACTATACCTTCAACTGAAGGTGAAAATATCAATTATCTAGGTGCGCAATGGGGTCAGAAATGGGGAATTGGTCAAGAAAAAGAAGATAACGGTGTTCTTATTTTACTTGCAAAAAATGACCGTAAAATAGCTATTAATACGGGTTATGGTGTAGAACATTTATTGACTGACGCCATGAGTAAGCGCATCATTGATAGAGATATCATCCCTTACTTTAAACGCAATTATTATTATGGTGGACTCAACCGTGGTGCCGATGCTATTTTTGAAGTTTTAACAGGCGAATATCAAGGCTCAAGACAATCATCTTCTAATAATGAATTTCCATTTGGATTATTATTCTTTTTATTCATCATTTTTATCATCTTTATTATTGCCATATCAAAACATAAAGGCGGTCGTGGCGGCGGGAATAGAGGTAATCGTAAAAATGGCACAAGTATATTAGAGGCCATCATCTTAAGTAATATGGGACGAGGCAGCTACAGAAGCGGTTCTTCTTCTGGGGGCTTTGGTGGTTTTGGTGGCGGAAGCTCAAGCGGTGGATTCGGAGGTGGATTCGGCGGCGGCAGTTTTGGTGGTGGTGGTGCTTCCGGCGGATGGTAATTTCTACTATTTCCCTAATCTAAAATTATAAAGCTATTAGAATTTGTTTTTCCTTTGCTACCTAAGCTATTAAATTTCCAACTAAAACTTAGCATAAAATATTGCTGCAATACTGTACTCTGAGAATCTTGTATATAATCTGCAGTAGCTATTCTCCTTGCATTTGTATTCTGATTTAATATGTCATAAGCTTTTAATGTTAATGTTGCTTTGTCCTTGAGAAACGAATATGCTAAAGTAGAATTCCAAAACCAAGCAAATTTCTGGAAGCCTACAGCCACATTAGGGTTATAATTGTAGTTAATATCGTTACGCCATTCAAACTTTTTTGGTAAGAACATTGCTGTTCTTATTCTTAAATTATGCGTTAAAAATTCTTGATTATCAAAATCTACCAAATCAAAACGAGTAATGTTATAAGACAGGTTATACGTAGGTGTTATTTCCATAACATCTTTCCAATTAAATGTCACACCAAATCTTGGTCCTAAATTGGTGTTGTTAGATGCATATTTTATATCATTATTAAAGTTGATGCGTTTGTTTATGCCTCCATTAAATCCAAAGTTTAGTTTTACGGTACGCAACGAGTCTACTTTATACGATTTTCTGAAACTTCCGCCACCACGAATTCTATAATTACCATTAACATTGTCGTAAGTCGTTGTTCTTACAAAGTTTTCATCAACAGTTGAACGTGTAACTATTTCATCTTGTGTCGTTGAGGCATTCAGGTTAAGAAAAATACCTGTACGTTTTTGAAAGTCGAAATTATTAAAACCCATATAAATTCTGTAATCATTAGATGGTTCTAATTCTGGATTACCAACCACTATATTTAATGGGTTTGAGACATCCTGAAAAGCTTGCAACTGCCTTAATTGAGGTGGCCTATTAGATAAGCTATATCCAGAATAGAAAGAAGATTTGTCACTAAACCTATAATTAAAATTGCCATCAAGCTCTATGGCATCAAAACGTTCTTTTGCACTAAATGTAGGTCTTAAATCATCTTCATTTTCTAATGTTCTAAACACGTAACCTACTTCTAGACTAACTCTAAGCTTGTCTTTTCTATAACTCAAGTCTAAACTTGGTGTTGTTCTTCGATTTGTGAATTTAAAATCAGAACTTAAATCTGTATTAAATAAATCGTACTCTAAGGTTGCATCGTTAAAATCAAAAGTTGAGTTTTGGCTATTCCTAACTTCTGAAAGATGACTTAACTTGGCGTCCAGAAAAAGTTCCTTTGCAATTAACGGTATACGATAGGTACTACTTAGACGATATCTGTTAAAGTCAGACATATTGGTAGTTTGCTGATCTCTTAAAATATCATTTACATTTGGGTCCGTTATTAATGTTTCAGAAACTTGAAAATCATCTCCGTCAGTTTTACTAAATTCAGTTTCAAAAGCAAACTTTAAGAAGCTTTCGTTTTTACCAAAACGCTTTGTAACATCTACATCTGTATTAAAACGTCTAACTTCAGATTCTGAAAATGACTCAAATGTAGATTGATTGGTTAGGTCTTGGTTTTCATCAAAAGTTTCATCAAAACGGTTATTAAGACGTTGATTTTTTACATAATTAAAAGATGGTCTTATGTTGATTAAAAATGTAGAGTCAACTTCTATATCAAAAGCAGCATTAAAACGATGGTTATCATTATCTGAAGTCTCGCGAGATGTAGAGTTGGTAAAGAAACGGGCATCTGGTAAAATATTTTCTCGTTCTACTCTACTGTCATTTTCTGAACTACTACGTGAATAAAAATAATCCGAGGACACATCAAAACCTTTAGTCAAAACATCTGCATAATTAGCACCTGCATTTCTTGAGGTAATAATACCCTGACCGCCACCGCCAAAAGAACGTCCATTTATTGAAAAATTCCCATTACTATTGACACTTACAGACGATATACTTCCACCGAGCATCTTCTCAATCTCACCAAAACTAAAATTGGGTGAATTAATATTATTGCCGCCTGCCAATACGCTTATTCGCCTATCATTATCAAAGAGATTTAGGATACCTGCAAACTCATTCCGTTCGTCAGTTCCGCCTCCAGCAGATAAACGTCCAAAGACGCCTTTATTATTCTCTTCTTTTATTGTGAGATTTAAGGTTTTGTTTTCATCATCACCTTTTTCACCAGCAAAAGCTTGAGCTTTGGTTTTTGTATCTGTAATTTGAACTTTGTCTATAATCTCTTTGGTTAAATTACGTGTAGTTATCGTTGGGTCATCGCCAAAGAAAGGCTTACCGTTTACCAAAATCTTATTTACGCTCTTACCATTAACAGTAATACTCCCAGCTGCATCAACTTCAACTCCAGGTAATTTTTTAAGTAAATCTTCTACAGTAGCATTCTTTTTTGTTTTAAATGATGCCACATTAAACTCTAAGGTATCTTTCTTTACAGTTATTGGCGGTGTAGCTTTTATTACCACCTCATCCAATGCATTGTCATCAATTTTAAGTGAAATAGAACCCAAATTAATATTCTCTTTATCAATAGCTATTTTTTGAAAATGTGTAGAATAGCCTACGTATGATATATACAAATTCAAGAAATCGTCATAGGTTTTATCTTGCAATGAAAACTTCCCTTGGCTATCCGTAATAGTATATGTAACTAAGCTACTATCTTTAACACGTTGTAAGTAAACTGTAGCTGATTCTAAAGGTGTCTTAGTATCTTCTGCTATAAGTAAACCTTCAATTTTAAATGATTTTTGTTGAGAAAGCACATGAGCAGAAAAAAGTAAAGCAAAGAGAATAAGTGTTCGTTTCATTTGATTGATTGATTTGTATTCAATACTATAACTATTTTTATAGTTATACAACTATTAATATAGTTTTAACTTAATTGTAACAGTTTGTATTATGAAAACAAATCTAACGAGATATTGTGCGATATTTTTTAATCAAATACTAAATAGTATTAATTAGTGTTAACGCTTCAATGCAAAATGTTTGGTAAATGTCCGTCCATCTTGAAGATTAACCAAAAACCAGTAGTCATCGGATGGCATAAGATTGCCATTATAGCGTCCATCCCAAACTGAGTTTTGTGCAGATAGTTCAGTCATTAACTTTCCATGACGATTAAAAATTTGAACTCTAGAATTTGCCAAAAATTCTTGATTAAAACCATCAATAGTCCAAAAATCATTATTAGAATCACCATTTGGTGTAAAGAATTTTGGAAAGCCTATCACTGGAAATGATTCTGAGATAACACCACATCCATTTATATCTCTAATATATATGGTTTGTATTCCAGATAATACATTGTCAAAAACATTTGAATCTTGGTAAGGACCATTTTCAGAAGTCAGTGAAAATTGATAATCACCTTGGCCGGACACATTAATTGTTACGACATTATTCTCAACACCATCAATAACATCAATGTTATTTATTGTTGCAGTTTCAGAACCAATAACAGTAATTGTTCTAATATTAGAACAGCCGTCAACTTCAGTAACTTCAACCGTGTAAGTTCCTGGCTCGTTAACTTCTATCTCTATTGTAGTTTCGTCTGTAGACCAATTGTAATAAAAATTATTAGGAACATCTGTAGCAATACCTCCATTCAATATAATCTTTTCAGGAAACGTATTTAAACAGTAAATAACACTTTCATCAGGAAATAGTTCTGGTAAAGGATTTACAATGAGATTTACTTCATTAATACCTAAACATTCAGTCCCATCCGTAATCTTGACAAAAATTGTTTCGTTATAAGGTTCTAAATTGGTATAGTTTGTTGGAAGTGGATTATTATTTAACAAGGCATCTTCAAAGGTTTCAAAATAACGTGTTTGGGCAGAAGCAGGAAATCCCATTAACACTTCTGCATCTAAATCTGAAAGATTAAAAGCGGTCAGTCCATCTTCGTCTTCATCATCACATATATCTAAATCAAAAGACAAACCAGAAGGTAGAGCTACACTAAGTGTAACTTCTGCTGTACTAAAACAATCGGTCGAAGGATTTAAAACTCTAGCATGTACTATTTGATTATTTGTTGAGTTAACATAATCCATTGCATTAATTGGAATAGTAAGTGCAGCATCTTCGTAATAGGTCACTACATTTGTTGTGCTTCCATCTGCTATTGCACCACTATATGCATTAAGTTCAAAAATCGAAATACCGTCTGCAGATGCATCATCACATTGCTGAATTGTAATATTATTAGCCGTTGGCAAAGGGTCAATAGTAACCGTTAATGGTGACCTACCACCAGCAGTACACCCTATAAATCTCGCCGATATCCAAAACGTAGTTGTGGTGTTAAATGTTGATGTAAAAGAATTACCCATATTCACAACATTAGTTGATGATGGCCCATCATACCAAATAACTTCATCCGTATTAGTCGTTAAAGTCAATGTAATTTCGTCCCCTTCACAACCTACCTCATCTATAAAAGATGTCTGAGGCATTTTTATACTAGTAGCAGCAGACAAATTAATACTTGGGTCTCCAGGAAGTCCTCCAAATTCTACGATATAGCCTTGGGGGTGAAAAGGGTTATTAGGGTCTGGATTACCCGATGCTGCTAAATCATTCCATGAACCTGGAATTGCATTAGTTAATGTAGGTGATACTATATGTGCATAATCTTCATTACCTGCTTGATTAGGCTCATTATTATTCCAAAGAGAAAATTCATTATTTACAGATGTTCCATTTACAGCACCTTGCCAAAATTGTATACCTGCCTCTGGGCCTGTAACCCAACGCCAAACACCTTCAGCACCCTCATCAGAAGCTCCAATCCAACCTGTACCTGCGGCTTGTTCGCCAGCTAATTGTGATTCTTCAGGAGTAGTAATTGTTACTAAATAACCTTGTAAACCAAAATACAATTGAGCTGCTGCTGCATCTCTAGCACTCTGCCATGTTATACCAGGATTAGACACATAAAAATAGTAATGGTCTGTAGATGGTAAGTAATTTGCATTACCTAAATTGATAGAAAAACTTCTGTCTGAGGAAAAAATAGTCTGGCTTGTAGAAAACTCTACGTTAGATATAGCAGCTTCAAATTCCGCAAAAGTAGCTGGGCCATTTAGCACCAATTGTCCTTCTGTCTGTTGCCAAATTGGAGTAATATTAGGATGCATTCCTGTAAGAGTCAATACATCAAAACCAGAAGCATAGCCTTCAGATATTTGAATAAAAATTTCGTCTAAAGTGGTGTCTGTAACATCAGGGTCAGTAATACTAACACTAGTGACTATATTCATTGGCATACCTGGACAATAACCCTGATTACCAATAGCTGTTATTTCTGGTGGTAAATCTTGTCCATATATTGAAAATGCATTTACTACTACGAACAGTAATGCAAGAGTCAATCTTAATTTTATCATAGCATCGTAAAAATACTATTTTTTACGCATGTATACACTTACTGGCACACCATGAAAGTCAAATTTTTCTCTAAGCTTATTTTCTAAATACCTTTTATAAGGTTCTTTTACATATTGTGGCAGATTACAAAAGAATGCAAATTGAGGCTGTGGTGTAGGTAACTGCATGATGTATTTAATCTTTACAAACTTACCTTTATAAGCTGGTGGTGGATAGCTTTCTATGATTGGTAACAAAACGTCATTTAAAACACTTGTCTTAATGCGTTTTGAACGGTTATTATAGACCTCAACAGCTGTCTCAATAGCTTTGAAAATTCGTTGCTTATTCAATACAGACATAAAAACAATTGGCACGTCTGTAAAAGGTGCAATCTGTTTTCTTATGTAAGTCTCAAACTCTTTAGCTGTTTTAGTTTCTTTTTCAACTAAATCCCACTTGTTAACTAGGATTACAATTCCTTTTCTGTTTCGTTCTGCAAGCCAAAAGATATTCTGAACTTGTCCATCAAAACCTCTTGTTGCATCTAAAACTAGTAAGCACACATCTGAATGCTCTATAGCACGGACACTTCGCATTACTGAATAGAATTCTAAATCTTCTTTAACTTTAGATTTACGACGAATACCTGCGGTATCTACAAGGTTAAATTCAAACCCAAAACGATTGTATTTTGTATCTATAGAATCACGAGTTGTACCAGCAATATCTGTTACAATATATCTATCCTCTCCTATTAGCGCGTTTATAAAAGAAGATTTCCCTGCATTTGGTCTACCTACTACAGCAAAACGTGGTAATTCATCAACTTCTTCTTCCTCTTCGGTATCTGGTAAAGCTTCGACAAGAGCATCTAACAAATCTCCTGTCCCACTTCCGTTGATACTTGCAATGGTATAATATTCACCAAGACCTAGTGAATAAAACTCAACAGCATCTTCGGCTCTTTTGTTATTATCTACTTTGTTTACAGCAAGAAATACAGGTTTTTTAGATTTTCTTAATAAGTCAGCGACGTCTTCGTCCATTCCCGTAACACCATTCTCGACATCTACCATAAAGATTATGGCATCAGCTTCGTCAATAGCAAGTTCTACTTGCTTATCAATTTCGGCTTCAAAAATATCGTCACTACCAACGACATATCCGCCAGTATCAATAAGTGAAAATTCTTTACCGTTCCAATCGCTTTTTCCGTAATGTCTGTCTCTGGTTACACCGCTAACGGCATCTACAATCGCTTCGCGACGCTGTATTAATCTATTGAAGAATGTTGATTTCCCTACATTAGGACGCCCAACAATGGCTACTATACTACTCATATCTATTTGATTTACTCTGCATTACATATCCTGTAAGCGGCTGCAAAACTAATGTAAAGTAATAAGTAATAAGTACTAAGTCACAATTTTTTGAAAAATTTATTTATTGTTATACCCAAAACGTCTTAACTGGTTTTGATTACTTCTCCAGTTTTTATTGACTTTTACATATAATTCTAAGTGTACTTGTTTGCCAAAGAATTTCTCTAAGTCTTTTCTGGCTTCAACACCGACACGCTTTAATGCTGAACCTTTGTGACCTATGATAATCCCTTTTTGAGTTTCTCGCTCAACCATAATTACTGAGCGAATTCTGATAATGGTATCTTCTTCAAAAAACTCTTCGGTTTCTACCTCAACGGCATAAGGAATCTCTTTTTTGTAATGTAACAAGATTTTTTCTCTAATAGCTTCATTAACAAAAAAGCGTTCTGGCTTATCGGTTAACTGGTCTTTTGGATAAAAGGCTGGCGACTCTGGAAGTAGCTCCACTATTCGATCAAATACATTCTGAACGTTAAATCCATTTAATGCTGAAATTGGATAAAACTCAGCGTTTGGGACTTTTTCTTGCCAAAGTTGCGCTTGCTCTTCGAGCTGTTCTTGATTGGAATTGTCAATCTTATTTAATAATAGCAATACAGGGATTTTTGAGTTTGTGATTTTCTTAAAAAAAGCTTCGTCTTTTAATTCTTTTTCACCAATTTCAACCATATAAATTAGCACATCGGCATCTTCAAAAGCCGATTTAACAAAATCCATCATTGAGGCTTGCAATTCGTATGCTGGCTTTATTATACCTGGCGTATCACTTAATATCACCTGAAAATCCTCACCATTAACAATACCCAAAATACGATGACGTGTTGTCTGCGCTTTTGATGTTATTATGGATAATTTTTCACCAATAAAAGCATTCATCAAAGTGGATTTTCCAACGTTAGGATTACCAATGATATTTACAAAACCTGCTTTGTGCATATTTATATTTTTTGCAAAGTTACGACCTTGGTTTGTTTATTCCTCTATCGTACATCACAATACTTCCTGCAACAGATACATTAAGACTTAATTGCGATTTGAATTTTACCAAAAAGTGACTCTTCTCAATAGCTTGTTTAGATAAGCCATGGTCTTCAGCTCCCAACAAATACACACAGCGTCTTGGATGGTGAAAGTTTTCTAAGTCCTTAGCTTCTTCTGTTAACTCGACACCAACAATACGAGCACCTTTGGGTAGATTATTGAAAAATTCATCAAACGTATCATAATGAAAATAAGGTATAGACTTTACGGCATTATGTGTATCGCTGGCTTGTTTTGCATAGCGATGACCAATAGTAAAAATAAAACTTGCACCTAAGTTTTGAGCCGAACGCCATAAGACACCTAAATTTTCAGGAGTTTTTCCGTTTTGGATGCCAATACCAAAGAATTCGTTTTTAAAGTTGTCATTCATAACACAAAATTATGAATTTGAAATCATCTTAGTAAACGACAATTTTTTTGGTAAATACTGAACCTTTAATATTAAATCTAATAAGATATATACCTGTTTCAAAATATCTAACGTCTAATTTATAATCTAAAGTTTGAATATTTAAGGTTTTTATTCTATTCCCCAGGATATCAAAAATTTCTGCTTTATACGCTTCAGAAACGTTATTTCTAATCGTAATTATATCATTAGAAGGATTAGGAAAAATATCTATATCTGTGATATCTTTCTCTAAATTTACTGAAAGAGTTGAGCCGTTAATAACAAGATTGTCTAACACTACACCTTCTTTTGCAGTTGATACATTATCATTAAACTTAGCATCAAACACAAAACGCATTAAAAATGATGACTCTCCTATCCAAGGAGACAAATCGTATGTATAATTTGTAATCATTGTATTAGTAGCACCTGACCATTGACCTCCTTGCCAAGCTGTTGATAGACCTTGCCACTGTTCCTCGGATGAATTATACCAATTAGAATCGGATGCAGAACCTAACAACTGCCATGAAGCTCCATTATCCAGGCTATATTGTATATAAAGTGAATGACCTGTAGCAATATCATAAGCCATATCAAATGATAATTCTGGATTTACAGCATTAGACAAATTATAGAACTGCGTATATAAATAAGACCTCGTATAACTATCATAAAAGCCAGACAAATTAGTGCCATAGACTTGGCTCCCAGTTGATGCAGAATTCAATAGTGTTCCTGAAGGCATGCCTTTTTCCCAAACAGAACCAGTTTCACTACTGTTTACAGCAATTAATTCATCTTCCGAAGTTTCAAAAGAATTTACTATTCCAATCTCACCAAAGTCATTTAAGGTCATACTTACTTGCTTATTATTATTAGAAAGCTGATTATCTAAAGTAACCAATGCATTTGCAGAGATTTTATAAAATCCTCTTGATGAAATTTCATTTAGAGATATAATTTCTGAAGTATTTGGAACAAGAGTTGACGATGAATTTGTTGAATTACTTACTGTATTGACATCATAATCTATCGTAATATTGGTTATATTATTTTGCCCTGAATTTTCGACATTAGCTTCAGGCGTAAAAGGGAATAGTCCAATCTGATTAGATGGTTTAGAAATAGATATAAAATTTAAGTCATTTGAAAAAACATTTTGAGGCAGGTCTGTTTTCCATATTCCTCGACCATAAGTACCAGCAGTCATTTCCTTACCAGTTACATCAATGCTTAAATCTCTGACAATAGCATTTGGCATACCAGTCTGAAATAAGTCCCACTGTCCTGTAATATCATCATATCTATATACACCAAAATCAGTCCCTAAATACAAAGGGTTATCAGGATGATTCGGCTGAATTTCTAAAACTCTAAGTGGTAAATTACCTGCCAAATTACTGTTTATGTTTATGAAATTTTGACCACCATCAATACTTTTATATATACCTCCACTACTAATATTACTTGTAATAATATAGACTATATCAGAATCTGTTTTATTTATAGAAATACCCTCAATAAATCCAGATATAGATGTGTTAATTGAATTAAAACTAGTACCACCATTATCACTCCTAAAAAGTTCAACTCCAGTATTAGCATATATTACATTGTCATCAGATGGTGCTATCTCCATTTCAAAAACACGAGATGGGAATTGAAAACCTGACACCCAAGAATCATTCACCTTACTCCAATAAAATAAAGTTGCAGCAAACACATCTCCTTGAGAATTAACACTCATTGGAGTCACAAAATTACCAAACGATACTCCAAATAAATCCCTAGTTGTTTGTCCAGAATCTTCAGTTCTAAAATATGCTGCTCCTGTTTGAAAAAAACTATGCATAATATTTGGATTGGTTGGGTCTATTGCATTAGAAGTGCCATCTGACCAGTGCCAATTCCGCCAGACGTTTCCATCATAGGCATAACCTCCATTGTCTTGAAATCCCGCAACAATATGGTCTGTATCAATAGGAGACGTATTAATTTCATAAACTTCACTTATTGCTAGACCTTTTGTCAAATCTATAAAACTTGCCCCATCATCGTCACTTCTATAAATCCCACCATCACTAGCTACAAAAATTGACCCGTTAAAATAGCGTATTTGATGGATATCAGCATGAGTATATGTTGGTTGGTAGTCTTTGTCCCATTCATTGACTCTAGCAAAGTCTACACCTTGATCTGAAGACTTCCATATGTTAAGACAACCAGTAAATATATTATCAGCATCACTAGGGTCAACAGCAATATCTAAATCAAAAAATGCCTGACTACTCTCCATTAAGTTATTTGCACTATTATCTGTTTTAGTAAAACTAACACCAGAGTCTATAGATTTATATATTCCATGAAAAGAAGAACCCACATCAGCAATTACAGCATACACATTATTAGGTTCGTCTGGTGTGACATCAATCATAATTCTTTGAATAGCAGTCGTAGGCAATCCTGTGGTGGTTTGAGTCCAGCTATCCCCAGAGTCTGTGCTAACGTAAAACTCATCTCTAGTATTATAATAAACTGTTGACCAATCTCCAGGTTTTACTTTTAAATTTTGAGAAAATCCATTAATTGTTGTCGTCCAAGTCACTCCACCATCATCAGACTTTAAAAACCCACTGCCACTTGCAGCATATATTTGCTGGTTGTTACTTGGATTTATATATATATCGCACACAAAGCTATTATTTGTTCCTCCAGCACTTAATTTTGCCCAATTATTTCCACCATCTGTAGATTTGTATATCCCATCTCTACCTGAAAATGTTGAGCCTTCATCATCACCAGTACCTGCATAAACAACTAATGGATTTATTGGGTCTATTGCTATAGCTGACACTCCTAGGTTTGGCATGTTATCAGTTTTAGGCGACCAAGTTAAACCCGCATCTAAACTTTGCCATGCACCACCGCCTGGTGTACCTATCCAATATTCGTTAGCGTCATGTGGGCTCACAGTTATTGTATTAACACGCCCTTGACCACTCATTCTATTTTGTGTATCTTCAAAATCAAATGGACCCAAACTTTGCCAGTTTGCATTACTCATTCTTAAATTAGATTCAGTTATAAAGCTGTTTCTCATAGCATTAATCTGATCATCTGTCATAAGATAACCATTTGGCTTTACGTAATTTCTGGCAAATCTCTGCCAACGCATAAACTGTTTATAACCACTTCCTTTTGCGTTAATATCTTTTCCTAAAAAATATTGATTACCCGCTTCAACTATTTGCTCATAAGTAGTATCATCTGTTTGTAAATATGGTGAGTATAACCATGGCGCGGATTGAGAATAAAGAACTAAAGAAAGTGAAAGACAAATAAAGAAAGTAATTTTAGTCTTCATAGTAAGCAAGGATTTATAATTAATCTAATTTTAAATATAATAGTTCTTCCACAAATCTTACTACAAATAACAGGTTATAAAATAAAAATACCCAGTAACGGGTATAGAGTTAGAGCATGTTTCTTTATTTAAGAGAATAAACACTAGTTTTAAGTATTAGAAAGTATAGATACATTTTCAATCAAAATGTCAAACTTCAAAAGAGATTTACATAAAGAGCAGTTACTAGGCAACTATTTAGATTTGGTTTACGAAACATTGAATTTAAAGTTTGAACGTGTAAGAGATAGTAATCTACAACATCGCGGTGTTGATTTATTATATACAAAAAATGAAGCTGTATATATTGATGAAAAAGCCCAACTCGATTATCTCAACAAAAGCTTACCAACATTTACTTTTGAATTGTCTTACCTTAAAAACAAAGCGCCAAAACTCGGTTGGTTATTGGATGATACTAAATTGACTACACATTACTTTTTGGTGACAGGGATTTATGCCAAAGACGAAAAAGATTTAAAAAAAGGGTTTACATCTTGTATAATTACGAGTGTAAATCAAAAAAAACTCATGAATTATTTAGAATCTAAAGACTTAACCAAGGAGAGACTTTTACAATATGATGCTGATTTAAGAGATTTTGAAGACAGCAAATCTAGAAATACGATTAAAGAGTTGAATCCCAAAACTGAAGGCTTACTCTATTTTTCATCTCAATTAAGCGAACAACCTATTAATCTTCAATTACGTTTAAAAAACTTGATTGAAATGGGTATAGCTAAACAGATTTACCCTTTGCAATCTCATTAAAAAGTGTCTTTCCAATTTTCTCCACAACACCGACTACTAAAGCGTTACCCATAAAAAAAGCGCGTTTAGTATCAGTAATCCCTTCTAGTTCTGTATGATTATCCGGAAACATATTTAGTCGCTCTAATTCTACAGGCGTCAATCTTCGATACCCTTTTTTGGTCTTTATAACATGCTTAAAACGTGAAGCGGATTTACCGCCTTCTCCAGTGATGATAGTTCTTGAAGCATTGTCCAAACTGTCTGGAAAAATCATAGAACCTTCAGCATAATTGTATTTAAAACCATCTTTGGTTTCTCGAATTTCCTTTTTTGCGCCTTTGAGGTAGTTCCATTTATCAAGCTCTTCTTCTGAGATATAAAATTCAGCTGACACTTCACTATCCGAAACTAAAACATCTTTTAATTTGGTTTGTTTGCCTTCAAATTCTGCTTTAGTTTTCATAGTGTATACTTTATTATTAACATAAAGCCCACTTATATTAAATGGCGACAACTTTTCTCCTAAATTAAAACTATCAGAAATGGTTTTTACATCATCTTCTAATTGAAATTGATGCTCACCTTTTTCAAAACTAACTGGAAAACTTTTAGCTAATATGCCATCTTTTAATATCCAATCATCTACATCTGACTTCAACATACTTTTGTGAAGCTCTGTTGAATTTAAATAAGCTAAGATAAATACTCGGCGTCTTCGCTGAGGCATTCCGTATTCTGCGGCATTGATAACACGCCATTCCACAGAATATCCTAAATCCGCCAAACTTTTTAGCATAATTGCAAAATCACGTCCACGCTGTTTCGAAGGTGATTTAAGAAGCCTATCTACATTTTCAAGAAATAGATATTTTGGCTTGCTTTTGCTTTCACTAAGAATACGATAGATTTCCCACCAAAGCACACCTTTTTTACCTTGTAAACCCTTGGAATTTTTTAGTGTAGTCGCCACAGAATAGTCTTGACATGGAAAACCACCAACTAACAAATCGTGCTCTGGAATATCTTTAATATTTACTGAAGCAATATCTTCATTAGAGTGATTTTTGCTACCAAAACGCGCTTCATAAACCTTAGATGCGTGTTGCATTTTTGTAGAAGGCTCCCATTGATTGCTCCAAACCACTTGCGCCTTAAGATTAGCATTGGAATACTTTTCTAGGCCAAGTCTAAAACCGCCAACACCTGCGAAAAGCTCTACTATTCTAATATTCTTTTTTTGTGACATTTTTTATAATGAAGCACAAAAATAAGATATTAGAGATTTAGATTTCTGAATTTCCTCTGTAATAATCTAAAACCTTTACACGCAATAAATATTCGTATTTGGCATTTGCTAAATTTACTTTAGCATTATCTAAATTATTCTTACTAGTTATGTAATTCAGGAAATTTGAGACACCGCTATTGAAACGTATTTCATTAATCCGATAGGATTCTTGATAGGCATTAACTTGTTTTTGAAAACTTTGGTAACGATTATAAGCAGCTTCCATATCAAAATGGACTTGTCCTATCGTATTTTTAATATCTAGATAAGTACGCTCTAATTCCAAAAGCGATTCTTCTACATTTATTTTTTCTAAAGCCACATTATTTTTGGCTCTAAAACCATTAAAAAGAGGAACTCTTACGGCTATCCCAATTACGGTGTTTAAATTATTATCTAATTGGTCGTTGTAACTAATTTGCTTTGCATCAAAATTTGTTTGTTCAGTTTGCACTTGTAAATCCTGTCCATTTACAGTTACAAAATCACCAGTATCTACAATACTTGTACCTGTAGAATTAAAAATTTGAGCAGCACTAGAATAGTTAGTGTTAACACCTCCAAAAACCGAAATCTCTGGTGTAAATTGAGCCTTTGCCACACTTACTCCTTTTTTAGCCGCTTCAATACGTAGCTCTCTTGCCTTAAAAGTTGCTAAATTTTGTAATGCTTCAGAATAGACGTCATCTGCAGATAAATTATATTTTTCGAAATCAAGAATTAAATTTTTAGTATCTAAATCTAAATTATCTTTTAAATTCAATAAACGAGATAAGCTTAGCTTAGCATTACTATAATTACTTTCTGAAACCAAAATACTAGTTTCATCATTAGCTAATTGACCTAAAATGTCATTATAATCAGCTGGGTTTCCTGATTCGTTTTTATAAAAATCCTCTTGAACTTTGAGTTGCTTTTTTGTAGCTTCAAGCCTAGCTCTGTTCAAAACCAAAACATCTCTAGCATTCAAAACTTGTAGATAAGCCAATGTAACATTGAGTACTAAATCTTGTTTTGCGGCTTCAGCTTCCATCTCTGAAGCTTTCTTGTTTAAATGATTTTGCTTTGCAGTATTTAATAATCTAAACCCATTGAAAATTGTAGCATCCAAGCTTAAACTAAGATTAGAAAACGTCAACTCTTGATTGATAAAATCATTAGTAAATGGGTCTATACTTCGTCCATCATTTACACCCAAATTAAAGTTACCATTAACGCTTGGCGTCAAATCCCATAAAGACTGTTGGTAATTAATCTTTGCTGAGTTGGCACGCAAACCTGCTGATTTTAAATCTAGATTATTCTCTAATGCTATAGAAATACATTGATCTAAAGAATACGTTTTTATAGATGAATCTTGACTGTATGCTTCTAAACCCATCATAAAAATGAGTACAATTATTAAATATTTATTTTTCATGATTTCTAGTTATTCAGGGACAATTTTACCATCGAGTAAATTGACAATACGTGAACCATACGAAGCATTTTTTTCTGAGTGTGTGGCTTGAATTATAGTGACGCCTTCTTTGTTTAATTGCGAAAATAATTCCATAATTTCAGTGCTCTGCTTTGAATTAAGATTACCTGTTGGCTCATCTGCTAGTATTAATTTTGGCTTACCTATTAAAGCTCTTGCTATACCTACTAACTGCTGTTGACCTCCACTTAACTGCTGAGGAAATAAATCTTTCTTTCCAACAATATTAAATCTGTCTAACATATCAGCGACTAAGGCTTTGCGCTCAGATGATTTTATACTTTTGTATAACAAAGGGGTTTCTATATTTTCCCAAACGGTTAACTCATCAATTAGATGATAGGCTTGAAATACAAAACCTATATATTCTTTATACAATTTTGATCTGTTTTTTTCTTTCATGCTGTGAACAGGTTCACCTAAAAATGTATAGCCACCTCCAGTGAAATTATCAAGCATCCCTATACAATTTAATAATGTAGATTTTCCAGAACCTGATGGCCCCATCAGCGAGATAAATTCACCTTCATAGACTTGAATATTTATATTATCTAACAACGCAACTTTATTACTCCCAGAGTTCACTGTTCTAGTTGCTTCGTTTAAACTTAAAAGCTTAGTATTCATCTTTTACTGGTTTTCTATTAGTTGATTTGATTGACTTTTGAATCTCCAAAACTTAATCCTCTATTTATCTTTGCATTACCCTTATAATACAATTCTGCTTCGCCATAAGCTGTAAACTTAATACGTTCTGAAGATTGTACCGTAAACTTTGCTTCTCCGTATGCTTTAAGCTTTGAGGTCTTATTATCTACTTCAACTAAGTTAATTTCACCCTCACCATAGGCAGTAATCCATTGATTATTTATTTCTCCTTTTGTAACGGTTAGTTGACTCTCTCCATAGATATCTGCATTAAGGTTATTAAAATTTACATCGTTAAAGGTAACCTGTGATTCTCCATAGATTTTAAGCTTAAACTCATTAACATCCATTAAACTTTCGCAAACCGTTCTTTGTTCTCCACGAAGCGAAAGATTGTCTATATACTTATAGTTTACCCGAATGGTTAAAACTTTGTCTTTATAAATTGGTACTTTCATCTTTACACCATTCTTCATTACTTTTTTGTGCTTAGTTGTCACTTTTGCGTCATCTAAATAGACCCTTAGTGTGCCATTATTGACTTCGATATTCACTTTGTCATCCGATATAGTATTTTCAAGAATGGTTACAGAGTTTTCATCTCCTTGAATAAAAGTCGTTTCGATATGTGGGCTAATAATAACTTTATTAAAATCACTTACCGTCTTTTTTGTTTGCGCAGAGATTAACTGTAATGATATTATTAATCCAATTACAATAATTTGTTTTAAGTTTTTCATAATGTTTTGTTCTTTGATGATTTATTCAACTTATATGTAGTGAATATGATGCCAAAAAATTAAATAATTGATTTTCAAGCATTTAAACTTTATCATCAAAACTAAAGTGTTCGATTCTGATACACATCTTGTTCAAAATCGAACACTTAAAAATTACTGAATTCATTTATTCAGTTTTTAAACTGTTTATTGGATTGGCCACTGCTGATTTAATTGCACGAATCCCTAAAGTAAAAGATGTAATTAAAAAAGCTATTAATGCCGACAAACCAAACATCCACCACTTAATAGATATACTGTATGCAAAACTATCTAGCCAAGAATTCATAATATACCAAGTTATTGGAAAAGCAATTAAAATTGCAATGGCAACTAAGATGATATAATCCTTAGATAAAAGAATTACGATTTTAAATACACCAGCTCCTAAAACTTTTCTAATACCAATTTCTTTAACTTTTCTTTTCGCAGAAAAAGAAATCAAACCAAAAAGACCTAAACAAGAAATAAAGATTGCTATAATCGCAGTAATGTTTACTGATTTGAGAATACCTTCAATTAATAAATACTGTCCACTGACTTTATCTATTAAACTAGAAGAAACATAAGTCTTTCTAGAGGATATAGTATTAAATGTAGAGGCTATAAAACTTTCTATACTAGCCTCATGACCTTCTTGTACACGCACTGTTAAGAACCGATGTGCTTTCAATGCTTTTCGGTCTCTATATATATGAACCAAAGGCTCTACAGAATTTTGCAAATCTTGGTAATGGAAATCTTTTACAACACCAATTATTGGATGTCCAGAATTTTGGTTTCCCTTAAAGTTAAGTCTTCTACCTTCAATAGATTCCCAACCAAATGCCTTTAGTGTAGCTTCATTAATAATAACTGGATATTCGTCAGGTTTATCTAAATTTTTATTAAAATGACGGCCTTCAATTATTGGAATGTCTAAAGTTTTTAAATACGAATCATCAGCATAAGATCTTCTTGTCCTTACATCTTTATTATTAACTGGGTCATGGTATATCGTGTAATTAAAATAATAATCTGATGGTACAGCTTGACTTGTAGAGACACTTATCACATAAGGATTAGATTCTAATTCGTTTAAGAGTGCATTAAACTTTGATTGAGCAACATCAATATTTTTATAATCTAAATCTATATTACCTACTAAGATATTATCGCGTTCAAAACCAAGGTCAGCATTTTTCATAAACCCTATCTGTTTATTCAAAATTATAGCAACACTTATACAAAGAAGCGCAATTGTAAACTGAAGAATGATAAATGAATTACGTAATAGAAAATTATTCTTAATTTGTTGTATTTTTCCTTTAATACCATATGTTACTGGGATTTTCACAAAACGTAAACTAGGAAATATAGAAACCATTAAGGTTGATAAAACACCAATTATCACAATACCAACAACAATGGGATAATCTTTGAAAACATCAAAAGAGATTCTTCCAAACTCAGGTCCAAATGTATCATTTAACCTAGGCAAATTTATTGTTAAAAATAAAAATCCTGATAGTAATATGGATATAAAAACCAGAATACCATTCTCAATACAATATTGCACAATAAGACTTCTCTTATTACTTCCTAAAACCTTTCTTACAGCAATAGTCTTAGTTCTACTAAGCATTGTGGATGTATTAAGGTTAAGTAGGTTAACTAATATGATGAATAAAATAAAAAAAGATGCAGCTATAGAGCTTGTAATAATAATATCAACTACAGGAATGACATCTGTTCTCATTTTAGGAAAAGGCATCACTTTTACATCAGCAATCGTGGTTGGGTCTTGATAATTATCTCTAACCAGCTGATTAACTGTACTTTTAAACTTTGCGATATCTCCATTAGGCCTTAACCTAACATAAACAGGAGAAAAACTATTATTCCAATTAGTCTGAGCTATAAAATTTGGATTATCCTCGAGGACTGTATTTGGCAATAAAACTCCTATACGAAATGAAGAATAGGGACTAATTGGCTCAAATACACCTGTAACTTTTAAGTTTAGTGTATCTGCACCAATTAGTGTCTTTCCTACTGGGTTTATATCACCAAAAATTTGTTGACTTACCTTATTGGTTAGTACAATCGAATACTTTTCTTTTAGAGCTGTTTTAGAATCGCCATATTTTAATGGTATGTCAAATACATCAAAAAATTCAGGATCTACATAGTCCGTTCTATTTTGAAAATCTTTTTTTTCAGATTCTAACCAAATATTGCCCCATCCATGCATATGGGTTCCTGCTATCACTTCAGTTGAACTATTCACTAATTTACCCAATAATGGATAAGGAACTTCTGTGTAATCGTTGCCATCTTTCAAAAAGGTTTTCAAGTAAACAATACTATCTTTTTCAGGAATATATTCGTCAGCAGTATAGTACGTGTATACAGAGAACAATAGTGTAAGTACACTTGAAACACCTATACTTAAGCCTATAAGGTTTAAAAGAGAAAGTGTTTTATTTTTCCAAAGGTTCCTAATTGATATTTTAAAATGATTTCTAATCATAGCGCAATTGTTATTCAGTTTTTAAACTATCTACTGGGTTTGCTATCGCTGCCTTAATAGCTTGAAAGCTTACTGTTATTAAAGTAATTCCGATTGTAATTCCTCCAGCCAATACAAAGATCCAAAAGTTTAAATTTATGCGATAGCTATACTCCATCAACCATTGTGATGAAAAGTAATATCCTATTGGCATTGAAATTAGTAATGAAATAGCGACAAGTATTACAAACTGTTTTGATAATAATTGCCAAATGGATTTTACTGAAGCTCCCAAAACTTTTCGTATACCAATTTCTTTTTTTCGTTGAATAGCCATATATATAGATAGGCCTAAGACTCCTAAACAACTAATAAATATGGCAACAATTGAGAATATACCTACTAACTTGGCTGTTCGTTTTTCAGTCTCAAAATTCTCTTGATACTCATCGTCTAAAAATCTATATGTAAACAAATTTTCAGGATTATATTTTTTAAAAACACTTTCAATTTTACCAATAGCCGTTTCAACATTTCCAGTATTTGAAGCTAATTTTATATTAACATAATTTAAATAATCTCCATGATGTAAAACATAAAGTGTTGGTACTATTGGGTCAAATGGTGATAAAGTAACCATATCCTTAACTACTCCAATAATTTTGTAAGTTTCATCGCCTCCCCAGTTCACAAATTCTCCAATAGGGTTTTCAAGATTCATATATTTTGCTGCAGTTTCGTTAATTAAAAAGGCTAGTGAATCACTCGCAAATTCTCGAGAAAAATCTCTTCCCTCTAAAATCTCCCAATCTACCATCTTACCAAATCCATGAGTAGCACGAATAGTATAAAATTCTTCTTCAAAATTTGGATCTTTCCCCTTCCAATCAAAGCCTCCATTTGTTGTATAAGTGCCTGTAACCCTAACATCTGAAGCAGTAACTTGATCTATATGAATTGATTCTAAAAGTTCGTTTTTAATTGATTCAAAACCCTGTAATACTCTACTATTATTTATAGGAACACTTACCAATAAATCTTTATCAAATCCTATTGGTCTATCTTTAACATGGTTGATTTGACTCACAATAGTTAAAGTTCCAATAATCAATACGCTTGAGATTACGAATTGTGTTATAATTAATGTTTTCCTTAAAACCAAAGGACTTTTAGTATTATCGTTTACACCTTTTAACGCCTTAACAGGTTTAAAAGACGAAAGATATACTGAAGGATAAAGGCTGCTTAAAATAGCGGTTATAATAATCAATGAAAGACTAGCTAGCCAAAATGAAAACTTATCAAATGGCACTGTAACTTCTTTTAGTGTAATCGTATTAAATTGAGGAAGAATTATAAAAGCTAAAGTCAATGCTATACAAAATGAAAATAAAATAAGCATGAAAGATTCGGTGAAGAATTGAAAAATCAATTGCTTACGAGAAGATCCTAATGTTTTTCTAACACCAACTTCCTTGCCTCTTTTTAAAGCATTTGCAGTAGTTAAATTAATAAAATTAATACATGCTAATAACAGTATGAAAATCCCAATAATACTAAATACTGTTACGGATTCGATTTTTCCTCCAACACTTACTCCATTTTTAAACTCAGAATATAAGTGCCATTTTGATATTGGAAAAAGAAATAATTGTGGGTCTCCAGAATCTTCTGGATTGCTATTTTTTGCAACATCCTTTATCAGTGCAGAGACATTACTTATTGAGCTATTATTTTCCAATTGTGTGAAAACTTGAAACCAACGATTCCCCCAACCTAATCTCTCGTCGTATTTTTGACTTGTTTTTAATCGTTCAAAAGGTGCTATAAAATTCAATTTATTAAAACTTGAATTTTTTGGTAAATCTTTATAGACACCCGCAACTTTCATGTCTAAAACAGAATTTAACTTCAGAGTTTCTCCTATTGGATTATCATCTCCAAATATACTTTTGGCCGTACTTTCTGAAATCAATACAGACGAAATATCTTCGAGTGCTGCTCTACTTCCATCAATCATCTCTAAATCTAAAAGATGTGTTATATCTGGTTCTGTAAACCTACCGTTAGCTATAACTATATTTTCATTATAAGTAATTTCAAAGTCACTACTCCTTGTACTCGTAACAACGTGTTTAAAATGATTGCCATATTCATTTCTTAGCACTGGTGCTAATTGCATGGCTTGACCTATATTAGTATCTATTTCACCTGCAAAAGTTCTATTTTGCATGACGCTAGCAATGTTGTTATAATTGGATAGTTCTTTATTATAACTTAATTCACTATGAACCCATAAACTTATGAGAATTACTGAGGTTAAACCAATAATCAATCCTCCAACATTAAGTCCAAAAAAACCTTTGTTCTTCAGAATATTTCTTATGCCTATTTTAAAATGTTTCCTTATCATGACGATTTTTTTTGATTGATGATGATATTATTCTGTTTTTAAACTATCTGCCGGATTTGCAATTGCAGCTTTAATAGCCTGAAAACTTACCGTAAGCATCGCAATTAAGATGGCAACTACTCCTGCTATTATAAAAACCCAAACATTAATTTCTATACGATATGCATAATCTTGAAGCCAATCTTGCATAAAATACCACGCTATTGGAATGGCTATTAAAATTGATATAGCCACCAACTTTAAAAAGTCCTTTGACAACAATTTTACTATACCCGATACACTAGCGCCTAAAACTTTGCGTACGCCTATTTCTTTTCTACGCTTTTCAGCAGTATAAGCAGCCAAACCAAAAAGACCTAAACAAGAAATAAGTATTGCTAGTATGGCAAATATTTGAGATAGTTCGCCTACTAATTGTTCATTTCTAAATTTCGCATCAAAGGCTTCATCAACAAAGGTATACTCAAACGGATATGCTGGATTGTGTTTTTTCATTACAGATTCTATACTTGAGAGTGCTTCATTAATAGGAACTCCTGCTTTCGTTTTGATGTACATATATCTTGAATAACCATGGAAATGCATAAAGAGTACTGGATCACTGGCATCATACATATCACCATAGACATAATCTTTAACTACTCCAATAATTTCAAAAGTATCTTCTCCTCTAGCAATAACATTTCCAATCGGGTTTTCATCTCCCATCATTCTCGCTAAGGATTCTGAAACTAATGCATAGGTACTATCTGCCTCAATATTATTACTAAAACCACGTCCTTTTATAACTTCCATCCCAGTTGTATCAAAAAAGCCTTGTGAAATATTTCTAAAAGAAATCAATACATCTTCGGTATCTGTACCACCTTTCCAGGTAAAACCAGAGCCATTATTTCCTCCCGAAAGTAATTGCGAATTACATAAAGCAGCATTCTCTACAGCTCCAGATCTTATTAAATCTTGTTGAACGACATCAAATTTAGGAAAGAACTCTTCGTCAATTCGCATAGATAATAATTGGTCCTTATCATAGCCCAGCTCCCTATTTTTTGCATGTTGAATTTGTTGGTAGACTAAAATGGTAACAATTATAAAGACTATTGAAATTGTAAACTGCCCAACAACTAAACCTTTACGGATTAATGTTGCAGAGCCTTCAGTTACTCTTAAGCCTTTCAATACTTCTACAGGCTTAAATGATGACAAATAAAATGCCGGATATATGCCCGCTAAAAGCCCGCAAACTAGAGCAATACCAACTATACTAATAACATGTACAGGATTAGATAAGCCCAATGTTAATGTTTTATCTATGATTAGATTAAACTGAGGTAGTAAAACAGCTAATAGAATAACACTAAATAGTGTTGCAATAAATGATAATATTAAAGCTTCCGAAATAAATTGTGTAATTAAGCGACCTCTACCAGAACCCATAGCTTTTCTGACACCAACCTCATTAGCACGCTTTTCACTACGTGCAGTACTTAGGTTCATAAAATTTATACAGGCTATTAGTAGTATTATAAAAGCAATAATTGTAAACAGACGCACATAAGTAATACGACCACCTACTATGACTCCTCCTTCAAATTTTGAACGTAGATGCCAATCTTTTATAGAATGCAAAAATGCATAATCTGAAGTATTCTCTTCCTTCTTACCTATTATAGCTCTTACTTGACTGTCAACCGTTTTAAAATTAGATTCTGGTGCTAATTCTACAAATGTGTCTGAAAAATTGTTACCATACTCTAACATCCAATCTTCGCCTTCTTGATAACGTTCAAAAGGCGCTACCCAATCGAATTTAAAAGTTGTATTCTTTGGTAAATCCTCAATAACTCCTGTAACTAAGTGATTGTCTTTATCATTTACTCTAATTACTTTTCCTAGAGCTTTTTCTCCTTTGCCGAAAAGTTGCTCTGCTATTTCTCTTGTTAGTACAATAGCCTCAGGATTTTTAAAAGCATCATCTCTTTTTCCTTCAATAAATTTTAAACTAAAAATATCTAAGAAGTCTGCATCTGCATATCTTCCTACTCTTGTAATAGAATTATCTCCAACAGCAAAAAGACACTCTTGCAAGTTTGATCTTGATGCTTTAACAATACCAGGAATATCATTTAACATATCTTGTGCTAAAGGTCCTGGAGTAGAATAAAATGTTCTCCATTCACCCTCGTAATTTTGATTAGTAGGCACATAATACACTTGGTCTTGATTAGGAAAAGATTGATTAAAACTTAACTCATCTTCGACCCATAGAAAGATTAAGCTTGCGCAAGTAATACCTATGGCTAAGCCAAAAATATTAAGGAAACTATAACCTTTGTTTTTAAGTAAGGTTCTAAATGCTATTTTTATATAATTGATTATCATGATGTCTTATTTTTTGATTGATGATTTAACCACTCCTTTTCTCTATTTATATAGTGAAGATGATGCCAAAGAATTAATTATCTAAAAATCAATCAATTACGTTTAGTTGTAAAAATAAAAGTGTCCGATTTTGATACAGTTTTTGTTCGTAATCGAACACTTTAAAAATTCAAATAAATAGATAATTATTATTTCATCGTTTCATGCTAGAAACTGGTTCGGTGTAAGTTGACTTATTCCGTTTTCAGACTATCTACTGGGTTAGCGACTGCAGCTTTAATAGCCTGAAAGCTTAATGTTATAAGGGCTACTACTAATGCGACAAATCCAGTAACTGCAAAAATTTCCCAATTAAGATCTATTCTAAAAGCAAACTCTTGTAGCCACTTGTTCATAAACCACCAAGCAATTGGTGTTGCAATAATAAAGGCAAGAATGACCAACCTCACAAAGTCTTTAGACAGCATTCTTATAATATTAGTTACAGAAGCACCTAATACTTTGCGTATTCCGATTTCCTTGGTACGTTGCTCTGCGATATACGTTGCTAATCCAAATAAGCCCAAACAGGCAATAATTATAGCAAGTATGGCAAAAGCCATTGCAACTTTACCAACACGTCTTTCTTGTCGATACATATTATCGAAAGCTTCATCCAAAAATTCATATTTAAATGGCATACCTGGAGCTACAGCCTTGTATTTATTTTCAATTGTAGCTAATAGACCACTAACATCTGCTGTACTGAATCTATAAGCAGTTTCCCAACTATTATGTCCTAGTTGCATACATAATCCTCCAACATTTTCGCGTAGGGATGCAAAATTGAAATTTTCAACTACGCCAATAATGGTATAGGCTTCAAGACTTCCATCACCATCAGTTGTATATAGTTTTTTCCCGATAGGATTTATTAATCCGGCTAATTTAACAGCTGTTTCATTTAAGATGATTCCTGTTGAATCTGAACCAAAATCTCTAGAGAAATTTCGCCCTAATTTCATGTCCATACCTATGGTTTCTAAATAGTCATAATCGACGTTCCAATACTGCATATTAAATCCATTGGATTCTGTCATAACCGTTTCCGTTGAAAATGTTGTATCTGATCGTGAAGAACCACCTACTGGCAAATACCCTGCAAACGAAGCTGACTTTACTTCGGTTAATTGTTCAATTTCATTTTTTAGAGATTGCCTAGTTTCACCTGTCAACCCAGAATTATTAACGATTACCACTTGGTCTTTATTAAATCCTAAATTTGAATTTTGAATATGATTGAGTTGTTTATAGATAACTATAGTACCAACTATGAGTATGATAGATGTTGCAAATTGGAATACGACCAAAAAATTCCTTAAGATGTTTTTCTTATTACCTAATGATAGTTTCCCTTTTAAAACTTTAATGGGCTGAAAAGATGATAAGAAGAATGCTGGATATGCACCAGCCAATCCACCTACTATAAATGGTAATACAAAAATGAAAATTAAAAATTTAGGACTCAACAAAGACGTCATTAACATTTCTTTTCCTGAGACACCATTAAACCAACCTAAAGATAACCATACAAACAATAAGCCGACAAAAAGTGCTAAAATTGCAATTAAGGTTGACTCTGTTAAGAACTGCCCTATTAGTGCTCTTTTTTCGGAACCTAAAACTTTACGAATGCCAACTTCTTTTGCTCTACCAGAAGATCTTGCTGTTGTAAGGTTTATAAAATTTATACAAGCAATCAATAATATAAAAAGTGCGGCGGCAGAAAAAATATAAACGTATTGAATGTTACCATTTGCACTTAATTCAATACCTCTCGAGGAGTGCAGATGTATATCCGTAAGTGGCATTAAAGAATATTCCAATTTATTTCCACTCGCTTCAAAATCATCCATACTAGAAATTTCAATGAATTGTGCAGCTTGAGGAAGTAAATATTTATCAATAACCTCCTTAAAATTCTTATTAAAAACTTTATAATTAGCATTTTCTTTTAATAGCACATACGTATGAAAATTATGGCTTAAATAATTTCCGAAATCATAATTTACATTAGCCATGGAAAAAAAGAAATCGAAATTGAAATGCGAATTTCTGGGTATATCCTCAATAACTGAAGTTACTTTATATAATGTCTTTTCGTTATCATCAGTTTCTAAAAACTGCCCTATAGCTAATTCAGGGCTACCAAAATACCGATTGGCAGCTGTTTCTGTAATAACTACTGTATTAGGGTCGTTAAGTGATGTTGTCGTATCTCCAATAATTGCAGGTAAAGAAAAGACATTAAATAAGGTAGAGTCGGCATGCGCAAATGCTGTTTCATTAATATATTCGTTTCCTTTTTTTATTAACTTAGACCCTTGCGATGCATAAAACCTCACATAATCTTCAACCTCTGGATAATCGCTTTTTAAGACTTCTCCCATTGGATCTGAAGTAACAGCCATATTCAATTCGGTGCCACCAAAAATAACATCAGAATTAATACGATAAATACGATTTGCTTTCTCATGATACCTATCATAGCTTATCTCATCAATCACGAACATAGAAATCATAATAAAGCAACCTATACCTAATGATAAACCAATAATATTAATAGTCGTAAACCCTTTCTTCTTTAAAAGACTTCTCCATGCTATTTTGAAATAATTTTTAATCATGACTATTCGTTCTTTTGATTGATTTATTCTGTTTTAAGCGCTTCAATAGGATTTTTAGTTGCAGCTTTAACAACCTGTGAAACAATAGTAATTAATGCTATTAAAACAGCTATAAAACCTGCAAAAGCAAAAACCCACAACCTTATTTCAATTCTATAAATATAATCTTGTAACCAAGTACTCATTAGATAATAAGCTAAAGGAGTTGCAACTAAAAAAGCTACTAAAATAAGTTTGAGAAATTCCTTAGATATCAACCTAACAATATCAAATACTGAAGACCCCAGTACTTTTCTAACACCTATTTCTTTGGTCCGTTGAAAAACGTGAAATGAAACCAAACCAAACAACCCTATTCCAGCTATAAACAAAGCCAATAAAGCAAAGAGATTGAAAGCTTTACCTAATCTTTTTTCTTCTTCATAGAATTCCAAATAAGTATTATCCATAAACTTGACTTCAAAGACATCAAGTGGTGCAACTGACTTCATTGTTTTCTCTATAAAACTTTTAGTACTCTCAACATCATCAAGGTTTACTTTTAATATTACCTGCCCATAGTTTTTATTCCATCTTTCCCTCCGCATTCTAATGTAGAGTGGCTCTATAGACAAATCGAATGTCTGCAAATGAAAATCTTCAACGACACCTATTACCGTTCCACGATCAAACTTTTTCCCGACAGCAGTTTCCCATCCTAATTTTTTAAGTGCTGCTTCATTAATTATATAAGCTTCTGTTGAATCTGAGGCTATTTTTTTAGAAAATCTACGACCTTCAATCATGTTCATCTCAAAGAGGTCTAAAAATTCATAATCAACATATGTTCTATACACGTAAAGCTGCTGCTTATCTAAGTTTCCTTCCCAAGTATCAATAGGACCTTGACTTGTAACATTAATTGGTAATTGTGTACTTATAGAAACCTTATTAATATTTGGATGACTTAAAAGTTCTTTTCTAATTACATTTTCTTTGTCATAAATACCTTCATTGAAATAAGGCACATGCATTACATGATCCTTATTGTAACCAAGTTTTTTTTCTTGTATAAAGCTTAATTGCTGAGAAATTATAATACTACCTGTAATCAATGCTATAGCTGCGACAAACTGTCCAACAACTAATGAATTTCTTAGCAAAGATTTACTTTTATGATTTTTAAAAGAGCCTCCTTTGAGCGCTGAAACAGGATTGATTTTAGATAAGAATACTGCTGGATATAAACCCGACAAACAACCTATTAGTATTGCAACAAATAGCATTCCTATGAACAACCAACCATTACCAATTATATTAAATGGAATATTTTTGCCTAATAGTTTATTGAATTCAGGAAGTAATAAGACTACCAATAACATTGCGGCAACAAAACTAAATACTGTAAGTACTATAGATTCGCTTAAATACTGAAAAACCAAATTTCGCTTACCTGCGCCTAGGGTTTTGAAGACACCAACTTCTTTAGTTCTATGAGCGGACCTAGACGTAGCCAAGTTCATATAGTTAATAGATGCTAAAACAAGAATTATGATTGCTAGTAAAGCAAAGAAATATACATATTTTATGTCGCCATTTACCTCAATCTCTTTGTTCATTTGTGAGTATAAATGAATATCTTGGAGTGGTTGTAACGAAAATTTAGGATAAAATTGAAAACCTTGAGCCTTATAGGCTGGTTTTGTTATATCTTCATAACTAGACATTTTCTTCTCTAATGCATAATAGTCTTGGCCCTCCTTTAGTTTTAAATATCCATGATAATTATTGCTCACCCAATCTGTAAGATCATTCTCATATTGAAAATTCTTTTTTATAGACGTAATAAAACTATAAGTAAAGTGTTGATTTTTTGGTGGATCAGCTACAATACCTTTAACAGTCAAAAGCTCTTTATTGTATAAAACAGTTTCCCCAATAGAAGATACATCACCAAATATTTTTTTAGATAATGACTGAGTCAATAAAATGGTATTGGATTCGCTTAAAGCTTCCCTACCTACTCCTTCTATAATTGGTGTCTTAAAAACATCGAAAAAGGATATTGTTGTAAAAAGCCCTCTTTCAGTATAGGACTCATTATCATTAACAAGTAATGTATTCCAGACATCTAAATTAGTAATAGACTCTACTTCAGGAAAATCTTGTTTTATAGACGTACTCAGTGGCAATGGTGCCAATGCAAAATAGTCTGTCCCTCTGTAAGTATTACCTTCTTGTTGTTGAACAATTCTATATATACGGTCTGAATTTTCAATATGCTTATCATAACTAAGTTCAAACTGGATATAGAAAGCTATTAAAATAAAACATGTCATTCCAATAGTCAATCCAGATAGATTGATTAATGAATATACCTTGTTCTTAATAAGGCTTCTCCATGCTATTTTGAAATAATTTTTAATCATGATTGTTTGACTTTTAATTGATGACAATTACTCTGTTCGTAAAGATTTCACAGGGTTAGAAGTTGCAGCTTTAATAGCCTGAAAACTTACTGTGATTAATGTAATTATAAGAGCCCCTATGCAGGCAATCATAAATACGTCCCATCCTAATGATGTACGATATGGGAATTTTTGTAACCAACCACTCATAACATAATAAGCCAATGGTGAAGCTATGATTAAAGCTATGGTTACTAAAGTGATAAAATCTTTAGATAATAGAATCCACAACTGACTTATAGATGCACCTAATACTTTACGAACACCTATTTCCTTGGTACGTTGTTCTGCAACAAACGATGCTAATCCAAACAAGCCCAAACAACTAATAAATATGGCCAATCCAGTAAATACTCTCGCTAAACTAGCTACGCGCTCTTCTGAACGGAATTTTTTCCCATACTCCTCATCCACAAATTGATAATCAAATGGTGTGTCTGGAAAATTCTTTTTAAATACATTTTCAATAAGTGCTAAACTCTCACTTGTACTTTTTTCAGGATTTAATCTCAAGTTATAGAAAGCTATATTACCATAACGTTCAAACACATACATCGCTTGTTTTACAGGACTGTATGGTGATTGTACAATCATATCGTCTATAATACCAACAATCTTTAATGACGGTTCTGGATTTGGGTCATCTATATCAGAATCTCTAATAAATTTCCCTATTGGATCTTGCAATCCCATATATTTTACTGCGGTTTCATTAAGAATTACAGCATTAGAATCGGTTGAAAACTCACGAGAGAAATCTCTACCTTCAATAAGTTTTAACCCTAAAGTTTTAACAAAATCATAATTAACGGTTGTATATGCCAAGTCCTCTTGAAAACCTGGCGATTTCCCTTCCCATATAAAACCACTACGGTTAGACCATACATCTGTTGTTGGACCACTAAGTGTCGTCATACTAGTAGCACCTCCAGATGCCACAAATTGAGTTCGCATAGTTTCATGCTTACCCACAAATTCTGAACTCATCACAGGGATTTGAACTAAACCTTCTCTATCATAACCAACTGGTCTGTCTTTACTAAATTGAATTTGATTCATTACAACTAAAGTTCCAATGATTAAAGCAATAGACACTGTAAATTGAGCTACTACCAATACTTTTCTTGGTAATGAAGAATAACGACCTGCTTTAAATGTGCCTTTTAAAACAGTTACTGGGTTAAAAGATGATAAGTACAATGCTGGATAGCTGCCAGCTAAAAATGAAGTTACTATTACGAAAACTAAAGACACTAACCAAAATTGAATATTTGTCCAAGGAAATACAATCGCTTTGCTCGCAAGATTATTAAATCCATTTAAAAATAATAACACGATTCCAAGTGCAAATACAAATGATAGAAGAACAATTAAAAACGATTCACTCAAGAACTGAAATATAAGCTGGCCTCGTTGAGATCCAATAGATTTTCTAATCCCAACTTCTGTCGCTCGTTTTTCAGAACGCGCGGTACTTAGGTTTACAAAATTGATACATGCCAACAATAGCACAAACAAACCTATTACTCCAAATAACCATACATTTTCTATTCTTCCTCCTGCTTGTAAACCATTTTCAAAATCACCTCTTAAATACCAATCTTCCATTGGAAATAAGAACATTTCTGGATTGAATTCTGCTTCGCCTGGATCGCCAATTTTCTTAACATCTCTAATTTTATAAGAAACCGCTTCCATGGTTGTATTATCATTAATTTGAACAAAACATTGAAATGAACTATTTCCCCATGATGTTTTGGCTCCTTCTAACCAAGGTTGTGTAGTGATATAATGCTTCCAAGGCATGAGATAATCCATCTCACTAAATGAATTATTCTCTGGTATATCTTTATAAACACCAGTTACAATGAGGTCATCTTCATTATTAACTTTTACAATTTTTCCTATCGCAATGTCATCTCCAAATAAAGCAGTCGATGTAGATTGAGAAAGCATAATTGAATTCTTCTCCTTTAATCCATCTCTTATTCCTTGAACAATATCAAGATTCAACATTTCTGTTGCGCTTTCTTGCATAGCATTTCCTAGACGATTAATATTTGTTTCTCCATATTTCAGATATCTTGGTTGTTCCCAAGAAGACATAATAATATGCTTAAAATTGTCGGCATGGTCTTCACGTAATGCAAACTCAAGTGGTCTAGGAATTGCAGGACCTGTATCAATATTGTTATTGGATGATTCATGCTGAAAAACCTGAGCTATTGTCTTCTTTTCTTTAAAGTAACTGTCGTAGTTTAGCTCATCATAAATCCAAAGTCCAATTAGTAATGTAGCTGCCATCCCTATAGCCAAACCAGATATATTGATGAATGAATACACCTTGTTTTTAAGAAGGTTTCTAAATGCTATTTTGAAATAATTTTTAAGCATGATTAAAAAGAATTACTGTTCGTTTTTTGATGATTTAGGTATTAACACTTCAGTACAATTTTTGGTTGATTATTGATTGATGACTTTTTTATACTGAAGTGATATCTACCTCGGTTGATTGGCTTTTGATTGATTTTTAAGCTAGGATGTTTTCCGTCACTTTCTGACCATCTAACATTCTGATAATACGATGACTATATTTTGCATCATGCTCACTGTGAGTAACCATGATTATTGTTGTTCCTGCTTCGTTAAGATCTATAAGCAAATCCATAACCTCATTCCCGTTTGCACTATCTAGGTTTCCTGTTGGCTCGTCTGCTAAGATTAACTTGGGATTATTTACTACAGCTCTAGCTACCGCAACACGTTGTTGTTGACCTCCAGATAACTGTTGCGAAAAATGATTACGGCGATGCATAATTTGCATTTTCTCTAGTACTTCCTCAACCCGCTTTTTACGCTCTGCTGGTTTTACACCTGTATATATTAATGGTAACTCTACGTTTTCAAATACTGTTAACTCATCAATAAGGTTAAAACTTTGAAATACAAACCCTACATTATGCTTTCGTAAATCAGAACGTTTACGCTCATTATACCCAGCAACTTCTTCGCCATTAAACTTAAAGCTTCCGCCATCTGGGTCATCTAATAATCCTAAGATGTTTAATAACGTTGATTTACCACATCCAGATGGCCCCATGATGGCCACAAATTCGCCTTGTTTAACCTCAAAAGACAATTTATTTAATGCAATAGTTTGGACTTCTTCTGTTCTATAAAATTTCTCTAAATCCGTAATCTGTATCATTCTAATTTGGTATTTATGTTCGTTTATTGATTTTTATTTTAAAATAAGCTCTTCAGTATCTCCAAAAGAATCATAACTCGATGTTACTACTTTATCTCCTGGATTTAAACCCTCTAAAACTTCATAATATTCTGTGTTTTGACTTCCTAATCTGATGTTTACTTTGTAAGCTGTATTACCGTCTTCACTTACTTTAAAAATCCAGTTTCCTCCAGTTTTTTGAAAAAACCCTCCTTTGGGTACTAACAAAGCTTGCTTCTCTGCACTTAATGCAACTCTTATCTGTAGATTTTGACCTCTTCTTATACCTTCAGGAACTTCGCCTTCAAACTTCATATCTACTTGAAAACGTCCATTTGTTACTTGAGTGAAGACTTTCTTAATAGTTAAAGTGTATGGCTTGTTATTAAGTGTAAAGGTCCCAGTTTGTCCATTGTAAATTCTTGAGATATAATGTTCATCAATATCTACTCTAACCTTATAAGCTGTTGTAACATCTACCTGACCCAAACGTGTCCCTTTACTTATAGATTGGCCTATTTCTGCATCCAAAGAAGTTAATTGACCATCAATTGGCGCTCGTACAACCAAATCACCCACTTTTTTGCGCATTAACTCTAAGGCGCTTTGTGTTCTTGAGTAAGAACTCTTTGCTTGATTGATTTCTAACTTTGATGAAATTGAATCTTCAGAAAGCACTTGTTTTGATAATTTCATACGCTCCTTCTGGTAATCGAAATTATTTTTTGATGACTCATAATCTTGACGACCAATAGCTCCTTTATCATACAGGCGTTTATTTAGATTATAAACACGTTCGGCTTCAATAAGACTGTTTTCTACATCCGTAAATTGGTTTTGTCTATTAATTGTGTTTTGTCGTGCAGCATTCTGAGAAATCTGCATCTGTGTCAATAAGTTATAAACTGACGTTTCTTGATTGATAAGACTTAACTCTAAATCTGTATTAGACAACCTTAATATTGGTTCTCCTTTTTTAAGTACTGCTCCATCTTCAACAAATTTTTCTTCAACACGCCCGCCTTCTAAGGCATCTAAATAGATAGTTGTTATAGGTAAGACAATTCCGTTTACTGGTATATTTTCTTGAAACACATCTTTAGAAATAGTATTTACTGAAATACGCTCTTTTTCAACATTCAATTTTGAACCGCCCGATGTTTGGATAATCACATATGCAATTAAAGCTACAATAGCTACAATACCTCCTATTGTCAATAGCTTTTGAGTTGAGAATTTTTTCTTTTGAATTGGAACGTCCATTTTTAAGTTTTTAATTACGCTATTTATATAGTGAAGATGATGCCAAAGAATTAAAACATTGAAAATCAATATTTTATGTTTTTAATGAAAAATAAAAGTGTCCGTTTTTGATACACTTTATGTCCGAAAGTGCACACTTTTTATTTGCTATTATTTTTACTTTTTGAATTTTTAGAAGCTGAATATAAAATCGTAATATTGTATTAATGGTATTAAAAAACGCTTCGATATTAGTTATAGATGATGATGCAGATGTGCTTACTGCCTTGAGACTTCTTCTTAAACCCCTAGTAAATAATGTTATTACAGAGAAGAACCCAAGCAATATTACTTCTCAAATAGAAAAAGATGACTACGACATTATCATTCTAGACATGAACTTTAATGGACTTGTAAATACTGGTAATGAAGGTATTTTCTGGCTTAATAAAATCAAAAAACAAAAGCCTGAAACATCGGTTATTTTAATGACAGCATATGCAGATATTGACCTTGCGATTAGAGGGTTAAAAGAAGGTGCTTCTGATTTTTTAATGAAACCATGGGAGAATAGTAAAATCCTTGAAACTATTACCTCTATTTTAAGTAAGAAAAAATCTAATAGTGTAAAATCAAAATCTTTAAATTCGAGCAGTATAGAAATCATTGGTGAAAGCGATGTAATGCAAGATGTTTTTGTAAAGCTTAGAAAAGTAGCACCTACAGATGCTAATGTTTTAATTCTTGGTGAAAACGGAACAGGAAAAGACCTGATAGCAAGAGCACTCCATGATAATTCTAACCGCAAAGATAAGCCATTCATCAAAGTTGATGTAGGTGCCCTAACCTCTTCACTTTTTGAAAGCGAATTGTTTGGCTATAAAAAAGGTGCATTTACTGATGCCCGTGAAGACCGTGAAGGTCGTTTTGAAGCGGCCAATGAAGGCACTTTGTTTTTGGATGAAATAGGAAATATCACGCTTGGGCAGCAGGTACGTTTATTAACTGCTCTACAAAACAGACAAGTGACACCCTTAGGGTCTAACCAGGCTATTGATGTAGATATACGATTGATTTGCGCAACCAATCTAGACCCAACAACATTGGCAGATGAAAGTAAATTCCGTAAAGATTTAATATACAGAATTAATACCGTAGATATCATTGTACCACCATTACGAGATCGTGGTACAGATATTACAGAATTATCTAGGCATTTTGTAGCCTTGTACGCAGAAAAGTATAATAAGAATTCATTTACGTTTGATTCTGGTTTTATTTCTAAATTAAAGAAACACGACTTCCCTGGAAATGTAAGAGAGCTTCAATATATATTAGAACGTGCTGTGATTATGACTGATGGTAATACGCTTAAGCCTGATGACTTAGTATTTTCTTCCATTGAACGTTCGACTACTAAAACCCCTGAAAACACAAGTCTTAATCTAGATGATATAGAGAAAAATGCTATTCTCACTGTATTAGAAAAAAATAAAGGCAATGTATCTAAATCTGCTAAAGAATTAGGTATAACAAGAGCTGCGCTATATAGACGACTAGAAAAATATGAACTATAGCGCATACATCCTTAGACTCTTTTTTAGGGTTGTACTCATAGTAGGTTTAATTCTAGGATTAATATATACTATCTACAACGACAAAAATACTTATGCTGTAATAATAGGTATTGGTTTGTTATACATACTCATTAATACATACACATATACAAAACGCCGTTTTGTAGCTATGGATGATTTTTTTGAAGCCGTAAAATATCGTGATTTTTCCAGATGGTTTCCAGAAGATAGAGGACCTAGAGATATTCGGTTTTTATATAGCGGCTTTAATGAGATTAACCGTACTATAAAAGAAATAAACTCTCAAAATCAAGCACAATATGTGTATTTACAGAAGATTTTAGAAATGGTAGACATAGGCATTATTGCTTATAATCTTGAGACTGGAGATGTACTATGGAACAATGATTCTTTTGGAGACATCTTAGACATACCCTCTTTTAAAAACATAAGATTTGTTGAAAATCGTAAACCTGAATTATTTAATACTGTTTTTGAAACTTACCATAGAGAACCAAATTCTATTTCTATCGCACTTCAAAATGAAAGCATCAAAATATTAATTTCTGATACTGTTTTTCAAGTTGATGATGATGCTTTTAAACTTATCGTAATTCAAGATATCGATAATACATTAAATAAAAATGAATCTGAATCTTGGAAAAAACTACTGAGTGTCATGACCCATGAAATCATGAACTCCATTGCTCCTATTTCTTCTTTAGCAGATACACTTCAGCAAAATATACAATTAGCCATAGAGAAACCCGAAGCGTCTCAATTAGAATTAGAAGACCTCAACTCTGGAATAAAAACCATTAAAAACAGAAGCGATGGACTTTTAAAATTTGCAAAGACCTATCGTAGCTTGAGTAAAGTTACAAATCTTAACCTTCAACGCATACGTGTATCGGAGTTGTTTAGTAACATTCAGCTTCTTATGGAGCCATCCATAAAAGCTAAAAATATTGAGATAGAATTCGATATATCTGGCCCTAAATTGGAACTAGATATAGATACGCATCTTATAGAACAAGTACTCATAAATCTTCTACTAAATGCTGTTGATGCATGTAAAAATAAAGAGAATGCAAAAATAAAAGTTGTGGCTTCTCAAAATTCAAATCGCGATATAGTTGTAAAGGTTTATGATAACGGGTCTGGTATTCCACAAGATATATTAGAAAATATTTTTGTGCCTTTCTTTACAAGCAAAGCTACAGGTAGCGGTATTGGATTAAGTCTTTGTAAACAAATTATGCTGCTACATAAAGGGCGAATTATTGTAAAAAGTATTGAAAATGAAGGCACTGTTTTTAGTTTGGTCTTTTAAAATAATTGTATCTAAAAATCTAAATATTTAAAATTATTTATGCTATCTTACTGATAATTAAAGCTTAACAACTAACTTATTAATAAGATGCATAATCATTCCAACTTAAAACGAGAAACCAGATATGGTCTTCCTACCGCTGACCAAATATTATATAACCGCAATTATGTTATTGGGTATTCTTATTATTTCAGACAAGCAAAATGGGCATTAGAAATTGTAGACCCAGATAAAACAGATGTAAGTCGTTTAGATAATTTCAGGGCAGATTATAGAGCTCCCGAGCGGTTTAGAGCTGATTTGGAAGTTTATGAAGGTTCGGGTTTTGATAGAGGTCATTTAGTTTCTAGCGCAAATCAAATAGAAATTGATATCCAAAACAGTGAGACATTCTTGTTGTCAAATATGGCGCCTCAAAGACCTATGTTTAATAGAGGTATTTGGAAGCGACTTGAAGCTGCTGTTAGAGATTTAAATAGTCTAAAAAAAGTGTTTGAAACTTATGTCATCTCTGGCCCCTTATTCTTCTTTGATGAAGAGGTTATTATGATTGGTGATAATGACAAAAAAATTGACGTGTCATTACCCATTCCGCATGCCTTTTTTAAGTCTGTACTAGTAGAAAACAATACAGGTACCATAAATATGTGGTCTTTCATCATACCCAATAAAATTACTTCAGAGCCTCTTGAAAGCTTTTTAGTAGAAACGTCTAAGGTTGAAAAAATATCTGGACTCTTTTTATGGGACACGCTAGTCGGCACTAAAATGAATCGCGAAAAAAACAAAATTCGTAAAATGTGGAAGCATTAATTGATTAAAAACACGCTTTCAAAAAAACGTCACATACCTATAAAGTTGCCTCTAATATAATTGGTTTGTGCAGTGCTTCTTTTTATAGCCAAAGTCTAAATATTATATCATGTGATTAAAACGAGATGGTCACTGCGCCATGGATACTAAGAATCACTTTTAATTAATCGTATCAAAAGCTTTCCAAATACTTAGACAAATTTAAATTAAGTATTACTAAAAATGTATCCGATGACTACGGTATCGAATGTATCAAAATCAAACAGTATTGATTTTTAACGATTATTATAATATGTTAATCGATTTTAAGTACATAATAACGTAAAAAAACACTTACAGAAAGAAATTTTAATAACTTTAATATCACCTAACTAGGTTTATTGACGACTAAAAATCACATCTAGAAGTCATACATGTGACTTTTCAAAAGGTCGGTATCCTAGTATGTAAATATAACACACAAGCATATTTTGAGGCTTTTGCCTTGCAACTATAATCAAAATATCAAAGATCATAATCTATAACTATACTATGGGAAAAACTACGCTTCCTTCCGTACTCAAACATTTCAGCATTAATAGCCTTGCAAATAATGCAACAATAGACATTCATGATTTACATGCAGGCATTTACTTTTTAAGATTAGAAACCGGAAAGGTCTTGAAGATTCTTAAAAAGTAGGGGATTATATTTTTTGGAAATGCGATAAAATAGATACAGAATCCATAATGTTGCATATATTTTACAGCACTAATAAAGCCATGATGTTTCTTGCTAAACTTAAATAAATTTACCATACATTACTTTCTATTCCTAACTTATAAATCTTGAAAAAACACGTATTCGTTTTAATTTTATTTTCGAATTTTATATTTGCTCAGGAAGTTCAAATTTCCAGTTTTCCGTTTTATGATCACGAAGGCTTGTTGATAAAAGATACGTATATTCAACTAACTTCAGATAACGTTTTGTGGTCGTCTCACTATAATGGGCTCATTAAACACGCTGGGAAACACAAGATTTTTTTCCCATTTGATAGTCCGGAGTTTAAAAGTCCTAGTAACAGTGTTTTCATAAAAAATGTAGACTCAAATACTTTATTATGTAATAACGGGAGAGTAATTTTTTCTTTCAATAAAAACTCTGGGGTTTACACAAAATTGTATACTCACCCGAACAAAAGTGAGAGTCTACATTCGAAATTTGAAAAAGATAATCAAGGAAATTTTTGGGCGACTATTGGAAATAGGACTCTAATAAAAATTAGTAAACAAGGAAATAAGGCTCAAGTATATGATTTAACTACGTACATAGATGATTTTGGAGATTATAAATTGACAGCTATAGAAACCATATTAAACAATGGCAATATAATTCTTAAAGCGAAAGGCAAATATTTTCTTTTTGATTTTGAAAGAGCTACAAATATTAGCTGTGACAATATATTTTATGAAAATATCGAGGCACGTTGCCATTTTGTTGCTAATGGGGTTATATTTCCTAAAAATCAATCAGGTTCTTACCAATTTGAAGGCATCAGTTACAGCTATACGTATTTGCCGGAGATAGATGCGCATCAATATTTTTCTCCTTTTATTTTTAATGAAGTTATAGAAGGAAGGCAAGGGGGAAAGTATCTTAAAGGTACTTTTAATAAAAAATATAATTATAGCGTTTTCTTTTTATTTCATTTCAATGAAGACAATGAAATGGAAGTTCAAGGCTATGAGGTTCAAGGTAGAGCGGCAAATACAATAATAAGTCAGGATGAAATTCTAGTCCCTAGCCTTAATAGTCTTAATGTCATAAATCGAAAACCTCAAGAGTTTAAAAAATATACCTACCTGTCTCGAGATAATGAATCCTTAAAGGATGTGAGTTGTAGGTCTATTAAAATTATGAATGACAGCATAACTTATATGTTGTCTAGTAATAGAGGCTTTTTCACCCTTGAAAAAGACAGCCAAACGTTTGTCGAATTAAAGCTTAAGTATTTGTCGGCTTCCAGGGGAATAAAGGATTTTCGTGGATTCAATCTTTACGGTTTTGAAAAATTAAACGATTCTATTTTAGTAGTGTATGGATATTCAGGCAATTTATATCCTATCAATATTAAAACAAAAGAAGCGTTTATTCTTCCTGCTTTTGAGAATTCAGATTATCCGGCCACTCAAGTTTCAGATATAGCAATTGTGGATACCACAGCTTATTACTTAGGAACTAATAATGGCATATATGAGTACAAAGTGCAAGAGGATAAACTCTACGATCGAAACCAGCTCAATGATTCTATTAATATTAATGACCAATATGTAGAATCACTTTATTTAGATAAAAAGCGCAATACGCTCTGGATTGGTCTTTTTAACGATGGAGGGCTCTATAAAAAAAACTTTTCAAACGGTAAGATAGTTCACTTTAGTGATCAAGACACAACCTATCCGCTCTCAGATAATAACATTTCAGTAATTGAGCCAGATGAAGCGGAGAATATTATTTGGGTGGGAACAAAAAAAGGGCTTCAAAAAATTAATCTTCAAACTAATGAGAGTAAAGTTTTCGATTTTGGAGACCCATCTAGAAATTATATAACTGGGATAGTGCAAAACGGAAATACGCTCTGGGTTAGCACCTACAATGGATTAGTGAATTTTAATAAAAATCGAGGTATCGAAGAGGTGTTTCTAAAAGAAAATGGCCTCCCGGACAATGAATTCAACAAAAAATCTTTTTATAAAGTAGATAAAGACAACCTATTTTTTGGAGGGATTAATGGCGTGGTAAGCTTTGATCCCATTCAATACAATTATAAAAAAAGTATAAATAAAATCTCTATTGTTTCGGTTTCTTTCTACAATACTAAATTAAACGAAGAACAAGAAATTACTTTAGGGCTAGAAGATGTTACTGAATTTATAATTCCCGAGGAACATAATTATTTAAATATCAAATTAGCATACAATGATGTTCGTCCTGAAAATAGCACGAGATTTCAATATCGATTCAATGACGAAAAACAACCTTGGGTTAATATAGGAGGTCTAGATGAGATAAATCTGGTTGGAATTTCACCAGGCAAACATGTTATTGAAATTAGGGGAATTAATGATTATGGAGAAACGTCAAACATACTCCAGTATGAAATAAAAGTAAAACAAAAACTGTATAAAAATCCCTGGGTTGTTTTTTCAATAATTAGTTTGATGTTCTTTTTCTTACTGCTGTTTTATAGAGCAAGAAGGGTTAGTATTCAACAACGTTTTGATTTACTCATAAGTAAATCTAATGAGCTACAAGCTCAGATGAATCCGCATTATATATACAACACTTTGTACTCCTTACAGAGTAGTATATTGCTGGAAGATCCTGAAGTAGCAAGCAAGTACATGATTTTATATGCTAATTTGATGAGAAGAACCTTGACCTTAAATCGAGAGGGGATGGTTGTTTTAAGAGAAAAGATAGAATTTCTTGAATCCTATCTTGCTTTAGAAAAATTGAGATTGGATAAGGACTTTGATTATTTTATTGAAGTAGATAAGGACACAAATATAGATGTCTTATCTATTCCTACGCTGTTTATTCAGCCCATAGTTGAGAATGCAATTATACATGGACTAACGCCTAAAAAAGAGGATAGAAAATTATGGATTCGTTTTTTTATTGAATCTTCTAGTCTAAAAATAGAAATTGAAGACAATGGTATTGGTAGAACAAATTCTCAACTTCAAAAAGAGGGAAAAACACAGCGTAAATCTTATGGTATTCAAATTATGAAAGACCGCCTTAAAATTCTTAATGCTATGAAATCTAAAGACGAAATTACATTTGAAATTATCGACCTGTATAAAGAAAATTCACCTTCGGGAACTAAATGTATTTTGACGTTGCCGGTTGAAAAAAAATAATTGCATAAATTAGGAATGTTAAATCCCCTAGACTAATGGTAGAAAATTCTCTAACTGCGATAATTGTTGAAGACAATATTAAAGGGGCTAGGCTCCTAGCACATATTATTAATACACATTGTAATACAATCCAATTATTAGATGTCGCACACGATGTGCCGAGTGCGGTAACTTTAATAAATCAAAAAAAACCTAAGCTTTTATTTTTAGATGTAATCATTCATAACAGTACTTGTTTTGATCTTCTTGATCAAATTGAATATGAGGATGTTAAGATTGTTATTGTATCTGCTTATGATGACTATGCAATTCAAGCCTTTAAGTATAGAGCTGTGGATTATGTTCTAAAGCCAGTAGATATAGAAACATTTATAAATATTACGGAGAGAATATATCTAGAGTCTTTTAAAGAAACATACTCTCTTAAAAGCCAAATGGATGTCATAGGTGATATAATTAAAAAAGCAAATAGAGTAGATTTTATAGCGATTTCATCTTTAAATGATATCATTTTTGTAAAGCATGATGAAATATTATACCTTGAATCTGCTGGAGCATATACCACATTCTTTCTTATAGATGGGAGCTCTCAAGTGGCCACAAAAAATATTGGGGAATACGAAAATTTATTGATCCCTTACAATTTTTTTAGAAATCACAAAAAGTACATTATAAATTTTAAGTATGTTAAATCTATCGACAAGAGGGATGGCGGTATTTGCTATCTAACATCTGGGACACAATTGCCCATAGCTTTTCGTAGGCGCGAAGAACTATTGCGTTTGATTAATATTAAGTAATAGCGCTTAGCTTACATAGGATCTATCAAATACACGTTTCATACTTTGATGTGCATCAAACTAAAATTCATTTTGTTTAACTTTTGATAATAACGTGTATTGGCAATAATTCGTTTACTTAGGTCGATTTGTCAATTAATATTTCGTTAAAAATACGCTTATAATGCATATTATACGGTTATGTGTAAATAAGAACGCTTGTTCTTTTTGGTCTATACGTATTATCACTTCATCTTAATTTTAAGATCAAAGATTAAACAAAACTTCAATTTTTCTTTCAGTTCATACTAGTTTAATCTTTTAAGAGGAATTAAATCTTAAAAATATGGTAAACCATTATTCTCGCAGTAGCGCTTGGGAACAACGCGCTAGATTAGTATTGTTAATCGCGTTTTTGTTCAATTGTGCGCTCTTTGCACAAAAAACTACTGACGATGTAGGATTGTATATAGATAATACTGTGCAAGATGGTCATGTACTATCGTCTTCCGTTCTCGATCAAAATATAGAGGCAGCCCATTTATTTTCTCATGGACGTTCAGGAGAATTATATCTGGACGGTAGATGGCGCGATAAAGAGCAAATTGCGGTCTGGATTACAAAAAATGAGCTTGTACTTGGTAAAAAGCATCTTAATATTTATGGCTGTAATTTTGCTCAAGGCGAAAAAGGAAAAGCAGCAGTGGCCTATCTAGAGCAAGAACTCGCTATTGCTATAGCCGCTTCAACCAATATCACCGGAAAAGATGGAGATTGGGTGTTAGAGTATAATACAGCTGTCACATCGAGCGGAGTCGAGATGCAACAGCTAACAGTTGATAGCCAAAAATTTAAAGCTTATAGCTACAGTTTACAATGTACAGGACCTCCAGGTGATTGCGATGGAGATACGGTGCCTGATGCTACAGATGAGGATGATGATAACGATGGTATTTTAGATGATTTAGAAAGAGTAGACCTTAATAGGTTTGCAGCTTCTGTTCTTATGTCAGATAGGTTTTTTCCGCCTAACAATATATTAGGTAATACACCCGGAACAGCGGCATCTTCTTCAAACAATTTTTCTAATTCGGCGTTTATTTCATTTACCATGCCTGCTACAGTGCCAGCTGGTGGATGGGTAAGGATGAGGATAACCCGTCAAGTTCAGCCTGGAATCACTTCTGGTTCAGTAAGTGTATTTAGATCTAACCCTACAGGAGCATTTGGGTTTGGGAGTGCTATAGGATCTATCAACATGACTGACTTTGCACCAGGTGAAACCCGTGAAGTTACTTTTAGGAATCCTATTGCAATCGATAGATTTTTCATAAGAGTAAGTAGTACTATACGTGTTGATATACACTCGTTCGATCAGATAGATGTAAATGCAGATTTAGATCGTGATGGCTGGACAAACGAGAAAGATAGAGATTCTGATAACGACGGGTGTAATGATGTGGTAGAATCTGGCGGTAATGATGGTGGAGGCGTTTTTGCCGATGGTATTTTAGGAGTGTCTCCTTATAGTATAGATCCTGTAAATGGTCGTGTTTTGGGGACAGACGCAACAGGTGGTTATAACGGTGTCGATGGTCCAGAATATATAAATGAAATTATTACTAGTGTGGGCTTTAATCCTATAACGGTATTAGAATGTCCAGGAAATAACTTTACCATTGAGGCAGTTCCCGTAGGCACTAGAGTAACTAATTTTGGAAATAATGGTGGTCCAGGAGATAATACAACTATACCTATTCCAGCAGCAGATTATCAGTACACCTGGTATCTTGCAGGTAATCCTACACCTTTAACTGACGTCGCACCCTATAGCGGTAGCTCAACATCCACTTTAACGATCACTAATGTTCCAGCTGGATTTGATGGCAATCAATATAGAGTTCAAGTAACATCAACCAATAATAGCTGTTTAGAAGAAGTAACAAGTAATGCTATTAACATACGATTTCCTACTGCTGGAGTGGATGGCTCGGTAAGTATTTGTGGGGATGATAATCTTACGGAACCAGAGCTTTTTGTAGCCCTTGGAGGCACTCCTGACCTAGGTGGAGCTTGGACAGATTCTGGAGGAAACCCAGTAACATTTCCAGTTACGGTAGATGGAACCTATACCTATACAGTTACAGGAACAGGCGTTTGTTCAGGTTTTACAGAAGCTGCTGATGTGGTAGTAACTGTTGTACCACCACCAAATGCAGGTGTTGACGGCTCTGTAGATGTTCTTGGAACAGGGACATTGACAGAAGCACAATTATTTGCTGAATTAGGCGGTATGCCTGATACTGGAGGTACGTGGACCGACGCAGGAGGAAACCCAGCAACCTTCCCAGTTGGTGCTGGGGTATATACCTATACATCATTAGGTTCGGGACCATGCTTGAGAACAGGCTATGGGGTTAGCGTGACAAATTCGGTTAATTTTACGAATTCAAACAACGCTCTAGGTTTTACGCCGTCTACTTTTGCAGTATCTAATAATTCAACAAGTAATGCAATTTTAGGAATGAGTTTTGAAGAAACTCTACCAGCCGGAACCACTGTTACACTTGTATTTGAAGCCGCTCCGGGATCTTCTGCTAGATTTCTTATCAATGCAATAAATGTACCTGGCAACCCTCCAGATACAGGAGTTAATACTCCTATATATTCTAACTCAGACGGGATTATAAATTATCAATATGTGTTACCTGTTGATGCTACAGGTATTATTTTAACTCGTACACTTAATGGAAGTCAATTTGTACGTTATTACTATATCAGCTATCCTATAGGTTCTACAAATCTAGATACCGCTACAGTAACAGTTAATATGCTGCCAGATCCTTGTACCGATGGAGCGAGTACTGATGGTAACCCAACGGCAAGTGATACTGATGGGGATGGCCTTAATGATATTTGTGACCTCGATAACGATAATGATGGGATTTTAGATGATAACGAGTGCGGGACCACAACACTAGATTTTGTTGCAACAGCAACAGACATTCCAAATGGACTTATTGGAGCTTCGCTTCCAGCAGGTGTGACGCTTCTTGAGGATTTTACGACAACTTTTGGACAGCTTTTTGATGTTCGCATTACGAGGACAGCCCCTTCAGGCTCTTTTTTAGCAGATGGTGAAACACAAATTACAGCGTCTAATAGCACAACGACCTTTGAGTTTTTAGATGCAAATTCTGGACAACCCATTGGCTTAAAGGGCTTTATTTTTAATTTCTCTGATCATGAATCCGGAAACGCTGAAGTTTTGTCGCAGTTTAGCTATACCGATACCGATGCAAACACAGTTTCTTTTGGAGGTGTTAATTCATGGCCAAATTGGGTGGGTGTTAATGGTATACCCTTTGGAACTGCAGGAAGTAATTTATCTGTAGATGGTTCTGGTAACTTAACAAACAATTATCCAATTGCATCCGGAGCACAGAATAATAAATATGAGCGATTAGATGTTTCCGATATTTATGTGACGTCTTTTACTTTCGATACTAGTGTAACTGGAGCAGATTTTGGATTTTGTTGGCTTGGCAATAGTTTTATGTTGGCTTGCGATTCCGATCAAGATGGTATTCCTAATTTTAACGATCTAGATAGTGACAACGACGGCTGTAATGATGTAGAAGAATCTGGTGGTGATGATGAAGATAATGACGGTATTTTAGGAAACGGTGCCGTTACCGTAGATGGCAACGGACAAGTAATTAGCGATACAGATGGCGCTATTACAGACGGCTACGATGGTGCCAATGGTACAGAGATTGTAGCCACACAAGTGGTGGTAACCACGGCTCCGTCTAATCAAACAGTAGACCTCTCTTCAGGAGATACAGCAACTTTTAGTGTTACGGCTCGAGGAGACGAAACCACCACCTATACAGGCACAGCACCCAATACAATGCCAGATTATGCCAATCCAGGCAATGCCGATGCTGGCCTTAATTACCAATGGTATCTGGGCGATCCAGATGCGAGTGGTACAGCGATTACAGGAGAAACAGGAGTAACATTAAATCTAACAGGGCTCACAGCCGCAGACAATGGCAACCAATATTGTGTGTTGATTACGCACGATGATAATGTCTGCATCCGCGAAATACAATGTGCAGATCTTTCGGTACTTAGTCCCTGTACCGTTGGAGCCAGTACCGATGGTAACCCTACAGCTACTGATAGCGATGGGGATGGCCTTAATAATTCCTGTGACTTAGACGATGATAATGATGGGATTTTAGATGCGAATGAGATTGTTTCTTGTAATGCTATCGCCGACCCAAGTTTTGAAACTGCAACGAATCCTTCAGCTTCTGGATTTGATTTTTTCGGTGCTGCTTTTGCGGGCTCAAGCAATTGGTTTAACTTTGTTGGGAGTACAGGATACATCAACGATAATGAAGTTAACCCAAATTTCGCTGGGCGCTTAAATGCAAATAATGGAGATGCTTACATAGGTTTTCATAGTGGTGTTGTTTTTCAACAAGAAGTCTTCGGAAACAATTTGACATCCAATTTGGAGACAGGACTTGATTATAGGCTTTCATTTTTTTCTTATGTAATCGATACCGGAGGAGTTGGAAACTTTAGAGATGAAGGAAGAGTTCATTTATTTGGTCTTCCTGCTGGAGTTTCTGTATCAGGAACACCGACAAATACAGTTGATGTTAACACCTTAGCTGCAGACCCTAATATTGATCTACTAGGAATTAGTGAGTTTGTAACCAGCACCACGGCGTGGCAAGAGCTTATTATAGAATTTACTCCAGGTAGAGAATATGATCGTATCTTAATTGCGATAGAACGAAACCCTGCTGCGCCTAATAATAATTCTGGAGCCTACTTAGGTTTTGATGATATTAGTATTGTTTGTGATAGAGATACTGATATGGACGGGATTCCAGATCGCTTAGACACCGACTCAGACAACGATGGTTGTCCAGATGCCACAGAAGGTGCCGCAAATTTGACAACTACAGCAACATTAACTGGTGGTAGTAATGGCGGTAGCTCAGAAAATTTAGGTATAGTAGTTAATACCAACGGTATCCCAACAGCAGCTACGGGAGGTACTACCACAGGTACCGAAACAACAGGACAGGCTAATACCACAGCTGTAATCACAAGTGATATCATTTCCAGTATTGCGATAACGCCAGATCCTGCCCAAGTATGTTCTGGAGACGATATTACCTTAACAGCCACCCCAACCGGGATTCGAGTAACCGATTTTGGAACAACGGGCGCAACTACAGATGATACTACCATCCCCATACCTGCGGGCGATTACAGCTATCGTTGGTATGACACAACAGATGCTACAACAACCTTAAGTACAACAAGTAGCCTAACACTTACTAATGTGACAGCGGGAGCGACATATACCGTTGAAGTAGGTAGTAGTAATAACGCTTATAGCGAAAATAATACAGGCTGTGGTACCGAAGAAAGTATTACAATAACAGTAAATGCAGCCCCAACGGCAGATGCCGGTGCAGCCACTGCTGATATTTGTGCAGCTGATGACTTTACAGCCAGTGCTACTGCCACAGGAATCACCCCCGATTCTAATCCTGTAGCGAGCATTACAGATGATAATACAGCAGTAGGTAGTGATTTAACACTTATTAATGATGGGGATACTACGGCAGATAACGGAATTATATTAAATGATACAGCTCATTATGTAGTAGTAGATTTGGGTGGCAGTAGACCTATAGGTAGTTCAGTAAGTTTCGATTGGTGGACAGATACAGCAGATACAAAAGCACTAACCTTAAGTCAAGTAGCAACCGCTACCACCAGCACAACGGGTACAAACCCACAAGTAGAGACATTTAATAGTGCCAGTCAAGGTGTGTTCTCCTATACTTTAACAGCAGCCACCCAATATATCTTGGTGGATATGACAACAGTTGCAGGAGGAAGATTGGAACTTTTAGAGGCAAATGCAGTTGATGTACCAGGCTCGATTGCTTGGACGACAAGTGGTGATGGTAGTTTTGCAGATGCGACGCTAGAAGATGCGGTCTATACGCCAGGTGCAACAGATATCACCAATGGTACGGTTACCTTAACGATGACAGTAACAGGTACTGGCGGATGTAGTACCACGACAGCGAGTGATACGGTAGTCCTTACCATCAGTCCTGCACCTACTGCAGATGCAGGCGCTGCTACGGATGCCATTTGTGCAGGAGAAGATTATACAGCCACAGCTACGGCTGCCAATGGCACCATCGCTTGGACAACAAGTGGTGATGGTAGTTTTGCAGATGCGACGCTAGAAGATGCGGTCTATACGCCAGGTGCAACAGATATCACCAATGGAACAGTAACCCTTACCATGACGGTAACAGGAACAGGTGCTTGTAGTACCACGACAGCGAGTGATACGGTAGTCCTTACCATCAGTCCAGCACCTACTGCAGATGCAGGCGCTGCAGGTGCTGATGTTTGTGAAGGCGATGACTTTACAGCCGCAGCTACAGCTACTGGTGGAACCATCGCTTGGACAACAAGTGGTGATGGTACATTCGCTGATGCGACGATAGAAGATGCCGTTTACACACCT
>SHBX01000014.1 GCA_004211785.1 Winogradskyella sp. | reverse complement strand
TAGTACGAGAGGACCGAGTTGGACGAACCTCTAGTGTACCTGTTGTTTCGCCAGAAGCATTGCAGGGTAGCTACGTTCGGAAGGGATAAGCGCTGAAAGCATATAAGCGCGAAACCCACCACAAGATGAGATTTCTTTAAAGGGTCGTGGGAGATGACCACGTTGATAGGCTATAGGTGTAAAGGCAGTAATGTCATAGCCAAGTAGTACTAATAACCCGTAGGCTTATTGTACGCCTGTTTTTTTATAAAGTTCAATAGATTAAATTATTATTCATGAATCGTTTTTCAATATGTTAAGATATTAGCAGCGAAGCTGCAGTAATTAGGAATTAGTTCCTAGTAATTAGAGTAAAAAGACTAATTACTTTATACTAAAGACTAACTACTTAAATTTTAAGGTGGTTATAGCGACGGGGCTCACCTCTTACCTTTCCGAACAGAGAAGTTAAGCCCGTTTGCGCCGATGGTACTGCTTACTGTGGAAGAGTAGGTCGCCGCCTTTTTTGAAAGACTCAATCATTACGATTGGGTCTTTTTTGTTGTATATATTCAAGATTGTTTTTAAGAATTGAAATAATATAACTATTAGTTATAATTAGGTAGATATATTAAACAAAAAAGGCTTCAAATTATTTGAAGCCTTTTCTAATTTATAATGTTAAGTAGTTATCCTTTTATAACACCTCTTGAAATTACAATTTTCTGAATTTCAGAAGTCCCTTCATATATTTGAGTAATCTTTGCATCACGCATCAAACGCTCGACATGGTATTCTTTTACAAAACCATTTCCGCCATGTATTTGTACAGCTTCAACAGTTTGTTCCATAGCTACTTTACTAGCATAAAGTTTAGCCATAGCACTAGACATATCGTAGTTATTGCCTTGGTCCTTGTCCCAAGCCGATTTCATAACTAACATACGAGCCGCTTCAATTTCTGTATACATGTCAGCTAATTTAAACGCAATAGCTTGGTGGTTGCAGATTTCAGTGCCAAACGCTTTACGTTCTTTAGAATATTTTAATGCTAATTCGTATGCTCCAGAAGCAATACCTAAAGCTTGAGCAGCAATGCCAATACGTCCACCAGATAATGTTTTCATAGCAAATTTAAAACCAAATCCATCATCACCAATTCTGTTTTCTTTTGGCACTTTTACATCATTAAACTGTAATGTATGTGTGTCACTTCCCCGAATTCCTAACTTATCTTCTTTAGGCCCAATTGCAAAGCCTTCCATTCCTTTTTCGACAATAAAGGCATTAATACCTCTATGTCCTTTTTCTCTATCAGTTTGCGCAATCACTAAATAAACATCAGAACGACCACCATTAGTAATCCAATTTTTTGTTCCGTTTATAACATAGTGATTACCTTTATCAATAGCAGTAGTTGCTTGCGATGTCGCATCACTACCAGCTTCAGGCTCACTCAAACAAAATGCTCCAATTTGCTCACCCGTAGCTAACTTGGTTAAGTATTTTTGCTTTTGTTCTTCAGTACCAAAAGCTTCAAGACCATAACAAACTAATGAATTATTTACAGAAACCATTACAGAAGCAGATGCATCAATCTTTGATAATTCTTCCATTATTAATATATAAGAAATAGCGTCCATACCACTTCCTCCATATTTTGGGTCAACCATAATGCCCATAAAACCAAGTTCTCCCATTTTGCGTACCAATTCGTCTGGGAAAGTTTGCGCATTATCACGTTCTATAACACCAGGAAGTAATTCCGTTTGTGCAAAATCACGAGCGGCGTCGCGTATCATTAGATGCTCTTCTGTTAAGCTAAAGTCCATAGAAATTATTTTTTATTGATTTCCTAAAAATTCGATGCAAAGATAGTTTTTTGTTGTGGTATTTTCAATGGATAATGGTAATTTTACTGATATGTTAACAAATACCTATTCTGTTGTTTCCGTTATGTCTGGTACATCTTTAGATGGAATAGATATTTTATATTCAAAATTCTTATTTAATGGTAAATGGAATTTTGAAATCATTGAGTTTCAAACTATACCATATTCAGAAGAATGGAAACAAAAACTAAAAACCCTTACTCAATTTTCTAAAAAAGACTTAAAACAAGTTGATGATGAATATTCTGAATATTTAGCTCGTCAAATTCTGGAATTTATAAATAGGAACTCTATTGAGATTATAGATTTTATAGCATCTCATGGGCATACAGCATTGCATAACCCTGAAGAAGGTTATACATATCAAATAGGAAATCAAAAAAATCTTGCAGATATTCTGAAGCAAAAAGTAATATGTGATTTTAGAGTTCAAGATGTAGAACTTGGTGGACAAGGTGCGCCTTTAGTACCAATTGGAGATAAATTATTATTTGGCAACTATGATTTTTGTATAAACCTTGGCGGTTTTGCAAATATTTCGTTTGAAGAAAGTAAGAAGCGTATCGCTTTTGACATCTGTCCAGTTAATATTGTTCTTAACCATTATGTAAATCAACTAGATTTTGATTATGACGATGAAGGTAAAATTGCTAAATCTGGAAAATTAAATACTTCACTTTTAAGTGACTTAAATAGCCTTCTTTTCTATAATCAAGAACCGCCAAAATCTTTAAGTTTAGAATGGGTGCAGCAAATCGTTATTCCAATTATTGAAGGTTATAACATAGAAACCAAAGATATTTTAAGAACTTTCGTTGAGCATGCAGCTATTCAGATTTCAGAATACTTGAACCAAAATGAGACTATAGCATTATTTACTGGTGGTGGGGTCTATAATTTATTTTTAATTGAAAGAATAAAAATCCTTTCAAATTCTGAAGTCATAATTCCAAATACTGATATTATAGAATACAAAGAAGCGCTGGTTTTCGGACTTTTAGGTGTACTGAAAGTTAGAAATGAAGTCAATTGTCTTAAGAGTGTAACTGGAGCAAAAAAGAACCATTCCTCAGGTAAAATTTTTAATCCTAAAATTAATGTGTAATTTACATTATACATTTAGAGTTTTTTATATTTGTTAATCAACTAAAACCAACTAATGTCTCTCATAAAAGATTTACTAAATACTTACGAAAATAAAGTGCCCGAAATTGTATTTCATTGGAATGATTCCGAAACTGAAGCCGAAGGCTGGACAGTAATAAACTCACTTCGCGGTGGTGCAGCTGGTGGTGGGACAAGAATGCGTCAAGGTTTGGATATGAATGAAGTACTTTCATTAGCTAAAACTATGGAAGTGAAGTTTACAGTTTCTGGACCAGCTATTGGAGGTGCAAAATCAGGAATAAGCTTTAATCCAAACGACCCGAGAAAAAAAGGAGTTTTAGAACGTTGGTATGCTGCAGTATCGCCATTGCTTAAAAGCTACTACGGAACTGGAGGCGATTTGAACGTCGATGAGATTCATGAAGTAATCCCAATTACTGAAGAAAGTGGTGTTTGGCATCCTCAAGAAGGAGTTTTCGAAGGACATTTTAAGCCAACAGCAGCAGATAAAATAAATAGGATAGGTCAACTAAGACATGGTGTTATTAAGGTTATTGAGAATACCAACTACTCTCCAGATGTATTAAAAAAATATACAGTAGCAGATATGATTACTGGTTTTGGTGTTGCTGAAGCGGCAAAGCATTTTTATGATATACATGGAGATAGTATCAAGGGAAAGAGAGCTATTGTTCAAGGTTTTGGCAATGTAGGTGCGGCGGCAACTTTCTATTTAGCGCAAATGGGAGCAAAGATTGTTGGAATAATTGACCGCGTAGGAGGATTAATTAATGAAGATGGCTTTTCGTTTGAAGAAGTAAGAGACATGTATTTGTCAAAAAATGGAAATACTTTAGGCAGCAATAACCTTATACCTTTTGAGGAGATGAATAAGCGTATTTGGTCGCTTCAAGCAGAAGTGTTTGCGCCATGTGCTGCTTCTAGATTAATTACTCAAGATCAAATAGATCAGCTTATCAATACAGGTTTAGAAGTTATTTCTTGTGGTGCTAATGTGCCTTTTGCAGACAAAGAGATTTTCTTTGGACCAATTATGGAACATACAGATAATAAGGTAAGTCTTATTCCTGATTTTATTTCAAATTGTGGAATGGCGAGAGTTTTTGCGTATTTTATGGAGCGTAAAGTACAAATGACAGATGACGCTATTTTTGATGATACATCAGCAGTTATTAAAAAAGCACTTCAAGATTTATATAACGATAACAAAACGAAAACAGGAATTAGTGCTACTGCATTTGAAATAGCGCTTAAACAATTAATATAACTTCTATGGAAACCATTATAGTATTAGTATTTGTATTCGGCTATTTAGCTATTACTTTAGAGCATAGTATCAAGATAGATAAACTTATTCCTGCATTGGTAATGATGGCCATTAGTTGGGCGTTAATTTCTCTAGGGATTGATGCTTTTCCACAGTGGTTTGATTCTGCTAAGCATACTTTAATGGATAATTTTGGGTTACTTCCGCATGAAGAAAAAATGCATTTAATGGAAGAAACCTTGCTGCATCATTTAGGTAAAACTGCAGAGATATTAGTGTTTTTACTAGGCGCTATGACTATTGTAGAAATTATAGATTATTTTGATGGTTTTTCTACTATAAAGGCTGCAGTAAATTTCAAAAGTAGAAAGAAGTTATTATGGCTGTTTTCAATTTTAGCATTCATACTATCAGCTATCATTGATAACTTAACAGCCACGATAGTTTTAATTTCTATACTTCAAAAGATTGTGAAAGACAGAAGCATTCGTATATGGTATGCTGGTTTAATAATTATAGCAGCAAATGCTGGAGGTGCTTGGTCACCGATTGGTGATGTTACAACCACAATGCTATGGATTGGTAATAAGGTGTCTACAGGAAAACTGTTCTTGTATTTATTTATACCTTCAGTATTGTGTATGGTGGTTCCAACATTTATTGCATCATTTTTAAAACCTTTTAAAGGTGAACTAGAATTGCAGGATGACGACGGAAAAGCAAGAAACAGGTTTAGTTCTACGATGTTATTTTTAGGTTTAGGAGCTATAGTGTCCGTGCCATTTTTTAAGGTAGTAACACATTTGCCACCATATGTAGGTATGATGTTGGCTTTAGGTATTGTTGCTATTTTTGCAGAAATATATACAAGCTCTCGTTTTACGATGTCCCAAGTTGGACAAGGAGAAGCTATGGGGCATGAACACCATAGTCCTGTTCATCGTTCATTATCTAGGATTGAAATGCCAAGTATTTTATTCTTCTTAGGTATTTTAATGGCAGTTGCTGCTTTAGAGTCCTTAGGTATTTTATTCGGCTTTGCTAACACATTGCAGGATACAATGCCAATGATGGGAACTGAAATGGATGGCACTGCAGTTTCGGATTTAGTCGTTATTCTTCTCGGGGTTGGATCAGCTGTTATAGATAATGTGCCCTTAGTAGCAGCAAGTTTAGGGATGTTTACAGAGCCATTAGATGATACTTTGTGGCACTTTATAGCTTATTCTGCTGGAACTGGTGGTAGCATGCTTATTATTGGTTCTGCTGCAGGAGTTGTTGCTATGGGTATGGAGAAAATAGACTTTTTCTGGTATCTAAAAAAGATAGCATGGTTAGCATTAGCTGGTTTTATTGCTGGTGCAGCTGCCTTTATGATCACAAGAACTTTATTCTAAACACACGTTAATCATTTTTTTTACGTTATATACCAAATCATTTAAAACCAATAATCTACTATGTTAAACACTATTTTACAAGAAACAGAACCTTTAGTTGAAGGCGAATCAGTAGAAAAAACATTATCTATTATAGAGTTAATTACAACTGGTGGAACAGCTGGAATTGTAATAATCACTATTCTAGTTATTTTATTTATTGCGGCAATATATATTTATTTCGAAAGAATTTTTGCCATTAAAGAAGCTTCTAAAGTTGATTCTAATTTTATGAATCAAATTAGAGATTACGTTAGTGATGGAAAAATTGATTCTGCCCAAAACTTATGTTCTCAAGCAAACTCTCCAGTTTCACGATTAATTAGTAAAGGTATTTCTAGAATTGGAAAGCCCTTAGACGATATCAATACAGCGATTGAAAACGCAGGACGTTTAGAAATTTACGGTTTAGAAAAAAATGTTAGTGTCTTAGCTACCATTTCTGGTGCTGCCCCAATGATTGGATTCTTAGGAACTGTAATAGGGATGATTTTATCGATTTTCGAAATTGCTAATTCAGGAGGTTCAATAGATATAAAAACTCTAGCAGATGGACTTTACACGGCAATGACTACGACGGTAGGTGGACTTATTGTAGGTATTGTTGCCTATATAGCTTATAATCATTTGGTTGTAAAAACCAATAAGGTTGTTTATAAGATGGAAGCAAATTCACTTGAATTTTTAGACCTTTTAAACGAGCCTATTTAGTATGAATTTACGTGGAAGAAATAAAGTAACACCAGAATTCAATATGTCTTCAATGACAGATATTGTATTCTTATTACTGATATTTTTTATGATTGCGTCTACATTAGTTTCGGCAGAAGCTATTGATTTATTACTACCAAAATCAAGTAGTAAAACAACGCAAACAAAAAATGTATCAGTTAGTGTCAATAAAGATTTACAGTATTTTGTAGATTTAAAACAGATTCCAAAAAGTCAATTGGAAGCAGCTGTTATAGAGAAAGTTGGAGGTTCAGACTCGCCAACAATTACCATAAGATCTGACCAAGATGTAGATTTAAAGCATGTGGTCTTCATAATGGATATTGCTAATAGAAATAAGATAAAATCGACATTAGCTGTAAAATCTAATTAGTAAAGATACTCCCAAATTTAATCTAACCAACAATGAAATACCTCAAAACCAAACACGAGCGTAATTCAGCCAAAATAACAGGATTAACAGTGCTCATTATAGCATTGCTAATGTTTGTAGTTGGTGCGCCGTATAAAGAAATACCAGAGGAATATGGTGTAGCCATAAACTTTGGCGAGCCAAGTGTTGTTAACAATAAAATGACACCAGATAATCCTACTAAATCTGAAGAAGTTATTGAAGATGTTCAAGAAGAAACAGATGCTGAAGAGCAAGTTGAAGAAGAACCAGTTGAAGAAGAGTTAGTACAAGAAACTACAGAAGAAGAGCCAAATGAAGAGGAAAAGGCTGAAGAAGAAGCTGCAGAAAAAGCAGCTGAGGATGCAGCAAAAGAGAAAGCTGCAGAAGAACTTCTAGCTCAGGAAGAGGCTGAAGCCTTAAAACTTCAAGCAGAAAAAGAGGCAAAAGAAAAAGCTGAAGCCAAAAAAGCAGCTGAAGAAAAAGCAAAAGCAGAACGTGATGCCAAAGCCAAAGCTGACGCAGAAGCTAAGAAAGCTGCAAAAGCTAAAGCTGAAAAGGAAGCTAGAGAGGCTAAAGAAAGAGCTGCTAAAGCCACTGCTGTTAAAGCCGCTGCCGCCAAAGCAGAAGCTGATAGAAAAGCAGCAGCTGCAGCTGCTGCCGAGAAAAATAAAAATGGAGGAAGTACTACAAGTGGATTTAAATTAAGTCAAGAAGGTGCTATCTATCCTGGTTGCGAGGATAAGGATAATAAAGCCAGAAAAGATTGCATGAGTCAAAAAGTAGCTCAGTTTGTAGATGCAAATTTTGATAAAACTATCGCCTCAGATTTAGGTTTTACAGGAAATCAAAAAATCACCATTTATTTCAAAATAAATAAAACTGGTAAGATTTTTGATATAAGAGCTAGAGCAGCTGATCCAAAGTTGGTAGCAGAAGCAGTGAGAGTCACTAAAATGCTACCTAAATTGAAACCAGCTCTGCAACAAGGAAAGCCAATTGTTGTTCCATTTTCTGCATCTATTAGATTCGCAGAACAATAATATTTCAACAACGTTATCCGTTAGTATATTGAATAATTCGGTGTAATGAAGTACCTAAAAACTAAACACGAAAAAAATTCTGCAAAGATAACAACACTAATATTGTTAATCTTATTGCTGCTTATTTTTGTTGTGGGACCACAATATATGGATCCACCTGAAGAGTATGGTGTTGCTGTTAATTTTGGAACTAATAATACTGGTAGTGGAAATAAACCACTAAGTAAACCTAGACAAGCTGATATCCCTAAAAAAGCTGAACCACAAAAGGTTGAAAAAAAACAAGCTGAAGCTAATAAAACTGTAGAAAAATCAGAAAGGGTTTTAACCCAAGAAACCGAAGAAGCTATCGCCATAAAAAAGCAAAAACAAGCTGAAGCTCAAGCAAAAGCGGAAGCAGATAGAGTTGAACGATTAAAACGTCAAGCTGAAGAAAGAAAAAAAAGAGAAGAAGCAGAAAAGAAGAAGAAGTTAGATAACCTTATTGGTGGTGTGAAAAATTCTAAAGGTGACGACAATGGAGGAGAAGGACCAGATAATTCGCCTGGTAATAAAGGTCAATTAAATGGAAATCCTTATGCGCCTAGTTACTTTGGTGGTCCAGGTCCCGGAAAAGGAGGTGTTGGCTTTGGTTTAGGAGGAAGAGGTAGGCCTAGCAAAAAAATATTTAAGCAAGATTGTAATGAATATGGTTTGGTTATTGTCAGAATTGAAGTCAATAAAAGTGGAAAAGTAACTTCTGCAACACCAGGAGCTAAAGGCTCAACAAATACACATCCATGTTTATTAGAACCTGCAAAAAAAATAGCGTTATCTCATAAGTGGCCAGCAGATGCTAACGCACCATCTAAGCAAATTGGTTTTGTGAGTATCAATTTTGATGTTAGTAATTAATGAACTATCAAGAAACAGTTAATTGGTTATTTAATCAATTACCTATGTATCAATCCCAGGGAAAAGCGGCTTATAAAGAAGACCTTTCTAACACCATACTTTTAGCCAATTATCTTAATAATCCTGAAGATAAGTTCAAATCTATTCATGTTGGTGGAACAAATGGTAAGGGTTCTTGCAGTCATATGCTAGCTTCAGTTTTACAAGAAGCAGGTTATAAAGTTGGGTTGTATACATCTCCACATTTAAAAGATTATAGAGAACGTATTAAGATTAATGGCAAAGAAATTTCGAAGCAATTTGTTATGGGATTTGTCAGAAAGTATAAATCTTTTTTTGAAGCTAATGAGCTTTCATTTTTTGAAATGACAGTAGGACTAGCTTTTGACTATTTTGCTAAAGAGAAAGTAGATATTGCTGTAATAGAAGTTGGGCTTGGAGGTCGATTAGATTCTACAAATATTATTACACCAGAATTATCTATAATAACAAACATTGGTTTTGACCATGTTCAATTCTTAGGAAATACATTACCGAAGATTGCTTCTGAAAAAGCGGGCATTATAAAACCGAATGTGCCAGTGGTTATTGGAGAAACTCATAAAGAGACAAAACCTGTGTTTCAAAAAAAATCAAAAAAGACAACTTCTAAAATTTATTTTGCAGATAAAAATTATACTAAAGCATTGGAGAGTGATTTAAAAGGAACTTATCAGAGTTACAATATAAAAACAGTAATGCAATCTATTGAAGTTTTAAATAGTGCTGATTTTAAAATTTCAGATAAAAACTTAAAAAAAGGTCTTCTAAATGTTGCCAAGAATACAAGTTTAATGGGAAGATGGCAAATACTAAATCAAAATCCTAAAATTATATGTGATACTGCTCATAATAAAGAGGGATTAATACATACTATGCATCAGTTAGAAAAAGAATGTTCAGCACAACTGCACATTGTTTTTGGTGTTGTAAATGATAAGAATTTAGAAGATATTATTTCTCTATTACCGCAAAACGCCAAGTATTATTTATGCAAGCCTAATGTACCTAGAGGTATGAATCTAGCTGATTTGTATAAGGTTTTTGACAAAAACGGATTTCTATCTGAAGCATATAACTCAGTGAATGAAGCCTTTTCAAAAGCTAAATCATCTGCTAATCAGGAGGATTATATTTATGTTGGAGGTAGCACATTTGTTGTTGCTGAAATATTATAATTTTTTTATTGAAATTCTTTTGAGATTTTAAAAACTAGTCTATATTTGCAGTCCAATAATCGGGCGCGTAGCTCAGTTGGTTCAGAGCACTTGGTTTACACCCAAGGGGTCAGGGGTTCGAATCCCTTCGCGCCCACAGAAGTCTACAGAAATGTAGACTTTTTTGGTTTTATAAATTGGGTCATTAACTCAGTTGGTTCAGAGTGTTACCTTGACAGGGTAGAAGTCACTGGTTCGAATCCAGTATGACCCACATTAAGCAAAAAATCTATATCGATTGTATATGGATTTTTATTTTTTAGAGTATATCTAGAACCCGTTCTAAGGCCATGCCACGAGAACCTTTTATTAGTAGAGTGGAATTATTGATAGATGCCTCTTTAAGCGTTTTTTCCAAGTCTTCAAATGACAAATACGTATATGTCGATGGGTTCGTTTTTGTATTGTAAAAGTTTTCGCCTACGAGATATATGTTTTTTTTAAAATTAGCTTCTGCAAAATCTACAATAGCTTGATGCTCCACTTTGGCATATGCTCCAAGTTCAAACATATCGCCTAAAAATATATATTTTTTATCTGCCTCTAATTGTTTAAAGTAGTTAAGAGCGGCTAACATGCTTGTAGGATTGGCATTATAAGCATCCAGAATAATCTTATTTGTTTTTATATTCGTTATTTCTGACCTATTATTATCTGGTTGGTAGGCTTCTATAGCATTTTTGATTTTAGGAGACGGAACTTCAAAATACTCGCCGATGGCTATTGCGACAGCAATATTACTGTAGTTGTAGTTCCCAATAAGTTTACTTTCAATAATAGCATTATCGTAAGAGACGTGAACAAAAGTATTAGCACTCTCAAAAGAGATGACACAATCACTTTCTTTACTTGAGCCAAAAGAGGAGCGTTTTGTATAACTACCAATTTGCTCTATTTGTTTTTCGTCATCAGTATTTATAAAAGCAATTTTATTGTTTTCTCTTAAATAATTATAGAGCTCTGACTTTCCTTTTATAACACCATCGATACCACCAAAACCTTCAAGGTGTGCTTTACCAAAATTGGTGATTAAACCAAAATCTGGTTCAGCAATAGTACACAGAAATTCTATTTCTTCTAGATGATTTGCGCCCATTTCTACAATTCCAAAATCTAAGTCTTCGGTGAAGCTTAAAAGTGTTAACGGAACACCTATATGATTGTTAAGGTTGCCTTTAGTAGCTTTTACTTTATAGTTTGATGAAAGCACATTATAGATTAATTCTTTTGTTGTTGTCTTACCGTTACTGCCAGTAAGCGCAATGATAGGATACGAAACTTGCTTTCTGTGATAATTTGCCAATTGTTGTAGTATTACTAATACATCATCTACCAAAATAAATTTTTCTGATAAAGTTTTAAGAGATACATCATCTATAACACAATAGTTAGCGCCATTTCCTAAAGCATCTTTAGCAAATTTATTGCCATCAAAATTATCGCCTTTAAGCGCAAAATAAATATCGCCTTTTTGTAGTTTTCTTGTATCTGTACAAACAGATTTACAGTTTTTATAGATATGATGTAATTCTTCTATTTTCATAGTTATAAAAATAAAAAAGTCCCAACATATTTGTTAGGACTTCTCATATAAATTTATGTTGTTTTTTTAGTTACGTTTCTTTTTGTTGGTTTTTGATTTTGAGCCAACTCTTGAAACAGCACATCTAAACCCGATATAGTCTGTTGCCATATCTTGAGGGAAGAATCTACGTTGCGCAGGATCAATCCAGTAAGATCTGTCTTTCCACGAACCTCCTTTAATTACACGAGCTTCGTCGTTAATTAAAGATGTTCTTCTATCTGACTTATCAAATTCTTTTAGCATTTTTCCGCCAGCAGAATCTTTTGCAATACTATGCTTTGGAGAATTATACATCTTGCGAGTATCAAATTTTCCATCTTCATCATCTTCAAAGTTGTCTCTGTAGTATCTTGATGATTTTTGGTCACCATCTCTAAAGTTTCTGTTATCACTTCTGTCAAAGTTAGTACGTAAGTAAGTTTCGTCTTCATCAACTGGTACTGTTTCAATTTCACCAGGAAGATTTCTAGCAACAATTTTACCATTACTCAAGGTGTCATATACAGTTTCTTGAACAATTTTCACACTACCATCATCATTGATAGCATTTTTGTAGTAGGTATTACCTCTATAGTAATTAAAGTCATTAAACTCATCATCAACTATTGGTCTGTAAACATCGGCTACCCATTCAGCAACATTACCTGCCATGTCATAGATACCAAAATCATTAGGCTCGTAGTACTTTACCTCTTGAGTGATATCTGCACCATCGTCAGACCATCCAGCAATTCCACCGTAATCACCTTTGCTTTGTTTAAAGTTAGCTAATTGATCACCTCGCTTTGCACGTTTACCTGATCTAGTGTATTGTCCATCCCAAGGGTATTTTTTACGACCTCTGTAGATGTTATAACTTCTTAATTCACTCATGCCAAGAGCTGCATATTCCCACTCAACCTCAGTTGGTAGTCTATATTTAGGACCAATAAGTCCAGACTCTCGTTTTGCGTATACATTTATAGTATCTCCTTTTGCATTTACTTGAACACGTTTTCTAGACCTTACTGGGTTAATGATTGAATCATTACCGCCATAAGTTTTAGTTGGCGCATTGATATATGTATCTGTGTTAAATGTACTATTTGCTTCAGCTTTGTATTGAGAATCTCTTTCAAGATATCCTGCTTCCTGTAAAGTCATTTCAGAAACTCTATCTGTTCTCCAACTAGCATACTCAACAGCTTGAATCCAACTTACACCTACAACAGGATAATTTCCATAAGCAGGATGACGTAAGTAGTTTTCTGTCATCATTTCATTATAACCTAAGCGATTTCTCCAAACTAATGTATCTGGAAGAGCACCTCTATATATGTTTGCATAACTAGGGTCATCTGGAGGATAAACACTCTTTAAGTAATCCAAATACATAAGGTAGTTTGCATTGGTTACCTCAGATTCATCCATATAAAAAGATTGAACGTGTTGCTGAGAAGGACTATTGTTCCAATCGTGCATTGGGTCATCTTGTACTTTACCCATGGTAAAAGTACCACCTTCTACGAACACAGTTCCAGGAGGTGTTTCTTGCTCTTTAAATTTGGTGTTGTATTGAAAACCACCTTGTTTGTCATTAATAGCCCAACCAGTAGCGCTATCTACGTTACTATTATTTGATGAGCGTTTACAACTAAAAGCAGTAACTACTAGGGCTGTAGCTGCTATTAATTTAAAATTCATGACGTTTTTCATAACTATAGATTAAGTAAGTTCTTTAAATTCGACGTGCAATATAGCAATTAAAGACGAACAAGCAACATTTTTTATCGATAAAGTGTAAAAAAATATGCATTTCATCCTGTTTTTCGTTCATTACAACGGATTTTTTATACTTTCGACCGTTGAATTCACTTATCAATAACGAGTGTCAAAATAAATTATTGTTGTACTTTTGAAATAAAAATTGCAACCTTATAATAAGGCATAAACTTGTACGTTTATTTACCATGAAAAAGAGCTTTACTATTTTCTATATGCTATTATGTTTTTTTTCGTTTGCTCAGCAGAAGGAGTTTACGATTAATTGGAATGGTCATAGAATTTTAGAAGCGAGTTATGCAAAAATTGAAGTTCCTTCCTTTGATGCAAATCACTTTAGTTACGATGTAGAAAATGGACTTACCTATTTCGCTGAATGGAATGAGAATGAATTTATAGACGAAGCTTCAATAACTTTAACTAATACAATATATAGACAGATTTCTAAATCTGAATTAAGGGATTTAGAAGTTTCTACAATTAAGAATAAGGTAAAACCAATACTTGTTAATACAAATGCCAGAGGAAAACGTTCCGTTTTTCTAGAAATAAACCCTATTATAAAAGAGGGCAATACATTTAAGAAATTAACAAGTTTTACGGTTAACTATAATACCGGTGTTTCAAATCGTTCAGTAAGCAGATCCTCTTTCTCAGTTATTAGCAATTCAGTTTTAGCTTCTGGAGATTGGTTTCGTTTTTATGTTGATACAACAGGCGTGTTTAGATTGTCAAAGAATTTTATTAGTCAACTTGGTGTTAACGTAAACTCTATAGACCCAAGAAATTTAAAAATTTACGGTAATGGAGGTGAGATGTTACCATACCTTAATTCTGCAGAGCACGCAATTGATTTGACGGAAAATGCTATCCAATTTGTAGGAGAAGAAGATGGTAGTTTTGATAATCAAGACTATATTTTGTTTTACGCCAAAGGGCCACAAGGTTTTAGCCAAGAACAGAATACCAATCTCAATTTATATACAGATAAGACGTATTACTATGTTAATGTTAGTGGTGGTAGTGGTAAGCGTATTTCTGAATTAACACAAACAGACCAATTAGCAGATGTTATTATAGATACTTTTGAGGATTACGATTTTTACGAAGTTGATGAGTTTAATCTAGTAAAAGTTGGGCGACGATGGTTTGGTGATAAGTTTGATGTTGAAAATGAAAGAAAATACGATTTTACTATACCGAATGTAGACACTTCTGTCCCCGTAAGGGTTACAGTAGCTCTTGGTTCTGTCTCTGAGTTGCCTACTTCTATGACGATAACCATTAATGGCTCTAATGCAACAACATTAAACTTGCAACCTTTTAATCCCGATGCATTTACATTTGCTACTGGAACCACCTTTAATGATAATGTATCTGTATCGAGTGAGGATTTTGAAATAAATCTTGAGTATAATAATAATGGTAACCCTATAGCTTCTGCCTATTTGGATTATATTAATATAGAAGCAACTAGGCAATTATTGTATGCTGATGAGCAGTTGTTTTTTAAAAATAGTAGCGTTGTTTCGAGTTCTGGAATAGCTCAATATAATATTGGTAATACTGCTCAAGTAGAACAAGTTTGGGATGTTACGAATATCTTTAATGTTCAGTCTTTTGAGAATACAGAAGCATCTTCAGAAATTAATCTAAAAGCCAATGCGGGAGAGCTAAGAAATTATGTAGCATTTTCTAGCTCTGATTATTTAAGCCCTAAGCGTGAAGCAAACAGTCAAGTTGCTAATCAAAATCTTAAAGGAACAATATTTAATGACGACCAAGGACAGTTTCAAGACATTGACTATTTATTAATAACACCTCAATTATTTTTATCTCAAGCACAAAGAGTTGCAGATATTAATAAAGAGGAATATGAACTAAATGTAAAAGTTATTACACTTCAAACCATATACAATGAATTCAGTTCTGGAAGTCAAGATATAGCAGGCATTAGAAATTTTATTAGATATGTTTATGATAATGCAAGTCTATCAGAAAATCGAGTAAAGTATGTAGGTCTATTTGGAGATACCTCTTATGACTATAAGGATAGGCTTAATAATAATACCAATTTTGCTCCGTCATGGTTTTCACTCAATAGTTTTAGTTTAACTAATTCTTTGGTGTCAGATGATTTTTATGGTATGATGGACGATAATGAAGGTACACTCACAAATTCTAATCGTTTAGATATAGCTGTAGGTAGAATGATAGCAGATAGTCCGCAACGCGCAAAAGAAGTTGCCGATAAGATTGAAGCCTATTATGCTCAAGAGTCTTATGGGAGTTGGCGAAATAATATCTTACTTGTATCTGATGATGTAGATCAGCCATTCGAAAGAGTACTCCAGCAAACTACTGATGATGTTGCTACAGATGTTCAGGCTCAAAAGCCTTTTTTTAATTCCATTAAAATACATTCAGATGCTTTTCAACAACAATCTTCTTCCGGAGGAGATAGATACCCTGATGTAAATGATGCTTTTAGAAATGCTATAGATGTGGGTGTTTTAGTAGTTAATTATTTTGGTCATGGAGGAGAATTAGGTCTAGCTGAAGAGCGAATATTTGATATTAATGATTCTCAAGAGGTTAATAATAATTGTAGATTTAATTGCTTCATTACTGTTACTTGTGAATATACGAAGTATGATAATCCTGGTTTACAAACCGCTGGAGAATTTACATATTGGAATACAAAAGGAGGTGCAATAGCATTAATTACAACTACTCGCCAAATATTTGTTTCTGTTGGTACAGATTATAATGAAATTTTAGAAGATTATTTATTTGCCTATGGATCTAATGACTATCCATCAATAGCTGAGGCACTTAGGTTAACGAAATTAGATCCAGAACTCGCAGGAAGTTCCCAAAATCGTTTGGTACATTTTATAGGTGACCCAGCCATGAAACTAGCCATCCCAAGACCAAGTATAAGATTAACGCATATTAACGATACACCTATTACACAAACAACAGATGTTTTAGAAGCTTTAGGTAAAGTGAAAATGTCTGGAGAAGTTGTTGATTTAAGTGGAAATGTATTGACTAATTATAATGGTGTATTAACTGCAACAGTTTTTGATAAAGAAATCCAAAGACAAACCCTAGCAAATGATAATACTGCAGATAATAATGGTGTAATAATATTAGATTTTACAACATTGGGCGAAATAATTTTTAAAGGACAAGCAACAGTAGAGAATGGTCTGTTTAACTTTAATTTTGTAGTACCAAGAGATATAGGTATTCCTGTTGGATCAGGAAAAGTTAGTTTTTATGCTAAGCGTAATAATGTATTAGAAGATCAAAACGGGTATAGTTTCGATATTCAAGTGGGTGGAATTAATGAAAATGCAGAAGAAGACAATATTGGACCATTGATTAACTTGTTTATGAATGACGAAAATTTTGTTTCTGGAGGTATAACTAATGAATCACCAACATTACTAGTGAAATTGCAAGACGATAATGGAATTAATACCGCAAGTGGTATTGGTCATGATATTACAGCTATTTTAGATGGAGACGAAACCAATCCTTTTGTGTTGAATGATTATTATGAAGCAAGTTTAGATGATTACACAAACGGAACTGTAACCTTTGCCTTTAGAGATTTAGAAGCAGGAATGCATACATTAACAGTTAAGGCTTGGGATGTTTATAATAATTCTTCAGTTTCAGAAATACAGTTTGAGGTATTTAATAATAATGAATTGCTAGTAATAGATAATGTACTCAATTACCCAAATCCTTTTGTAGATTATACTGAGTTTTGGTTTAATCATAATAGTAGTGATGTATTAGACATCTCAGTACAAATATTTACGGTATCAGGTAAATTAGTAAGAACATTAAACGGGCAAACAAATACATCCGGAAAATCAACAAGTACGTTGTCTAGAGATATAGTTTGGGACGGCAGAGATGATTTTGGAGATAAAATTGGAAAAGGAGTTTACATATATAAACTAAAAGTAAAATCTCAACGTTTAAATAAGCAAGTAGAAAAGGTCCAAAAACTTGTAATACTGTAATATTAAATTATATTTGTTAACACTTTTAACTATTTAAAATAGTAGTAAGATAACCATAAGAATGAAAAATATTTTAACTTTTATATTAGCATTTGCGATTGTAAATGTTTCATTTTCACAAGAAACTGTAGTTTTTCCAGACCAATCTTCAGTAATAACAACAGGTATACCTTTTATGCTTGTTGCACCAGATGCACGTTCTGCTTCTTTAGGAGATATGGGTGTAGCAACATCTGTAGATGGATTTTCTCAACAGTACAATCCAGCAAAATATGCGTTTTCAGAAGCAAAATCTGGACTTGGTGTTAGTTTCACACCATATCTAACAAGATTAGTCAATGATATATCTATTAGCTATGCGACATATTTTAATCGCTTAAATGATTATAGTGCGGTTTCTGCTAGTGTAAAGTATTTTAGTCTTGGAGAAATTGTCTTAACACAAGATGCAACATCACCAGGAACACCTGTAAAGCCTAATGAATATGCTGTTGATGTAGCGTATTCTTTAAAATTAGCTGATCAATTTTCTATGGCTGTAGGCTTAAGATATTTTAGATCAGCATTACGTATTGGTCAAGTGGACCCAAATGCTAACGCGGGAAGTTCTTTTGGAGCTGATATTACGGGGTATTACCAAAGTGAAGAAAATGCATATAACGATTTTAACGGACGATGGAGATTAGGTTTCGCAATTCAGAATTTAGGACCAAAGTTTAGTTATGATGATGGCGGACAAGACGTATTCCAGCCAACTAATTTAAGATTAGGAGGTGGTTTCGATTTTATTTTCGACCAGAATAGTAAGCTTGCCATAACAGCAGAGGTAGCAAAATTATTAGTACCTACGCCACCGCAATTAGGCTTTGTAGATACAGACGGAGATCAAGTACAAGATAGTGATGAGCCAACAATAATAACTGCAGGTCAGGATAATGATGTAAGTTTCTTGTCAGGTGTTTTTCAATCTTTCGGAGATGCTCCAGGAGGATTTAGCGAAGAGCTTAAAGAATTTACATATTCTTTAGGAGCTGAGTATACCTATAATAACTCGTTTGCTTTAAGAGCAGGATATTTTAATGAAGCTGAAGAAAAAGGTGCACGTAAATTCTTTGCTCTAGGCGCAGGATTTAAGTACACTACAATAAATCTAGATTTATCATATTTGTTCTCTGCATCTCGTGTACAGAGTCCATTAGAAAATACACTACGTTTTTCACTAACATTTAATTTTGGTGATGGCGAGTATACAGAATATTAGTCGTAAATTTATATTCTGAATAATTAAAACTATTGTTGAAAAACAATAGTTTTTTTGTCTAAAAGAGTGTCATATGAAGGAAGTTAAAATTGAAACCACATTAGAAGTTTATGATTCCATGACAGAACTTCCTAAAGATGTTCAGCAATTAATGCAATCAGCAATAAGTATCCGTAAAAATGCATATTCACCATATTCAAAGTTTAATGTTGGCGCTGCAATATTATTAGATAATGGAGAAGTAGTCTCTGGGAGTAATCAAGAAAATGCGTCTTATCCATCTGGACTTTGCGCAGAACGCACAGCAATTTATTATGCAGGTGCAACTTACCCTAAAGCAAAAATGCTTAAAATGGCATTAACGGCATCTTCTCAAAATCAAGTAACAGGCAAACCAATTCCGCCATGTGGTGCATGCAGACAGGCAATTGCAGAGTATGAGATTAAACAAGACCAGCCAATTGAGATTTATTTTATGGGAGCTGAAGGTAAAGTTGTAAAATCAGAATCCTTAGCAAATCTCTTGCCTTTACTTTTCGAAAGCTCAGTACTGTAACATTTTTGTTATTTATTACTAGTATATCATGCAATTTTACAGAATTGTGTTTCTTCGTTATGGCTTAAAATATTATTTTTGTTGTTCTGCTTTGTCATATAGACAGTAGATTCATTTTATACATAAAAGATAGATGGAAAAAGTAACAAAGGAAGTTTACCTAAAATGGTATGAGGACATGTTTTTCTGGCGTAAGTTTGAAGACAAACTTGCAGCCGTTTATATTCAGCAAAAAGTAAGAGGTTTTCTTCATTTATATAATGGTCAAGAAGCTGTTTTGGCAGGTGCATTGCATGCTATGGATTTGACTAAGGATAAAATGATTACGGCATATCGTAATCACGTACAGCCAATAGGTATGGGCGTAGATCCAAAACGAGTTATGGCAGAATTGTATGGTAAAGCTACAGGTACTTCAAATGGTTTAGGTGGATCTATGCATATATTTTCTAAAGAACACCGCTTTTATGGAGGTCATGGTATTGTTGGAGGTCAGATTCCATTAGGCGCAGGCATTGCTTTTGGTGATAAGTATCATGATAAGGATGCAGTTACTATTTGTTGTTTTGGTGATGGTGCTGCAAGACAAGGTTCATTACACGAAACATTTAACTTAGCTATGCTTTGGAATTTGCCAGTAGTATTTGTTTGTGAAAATAATGGATATGCTATGGGAACTTCAGTAGAGCGTACAGCAAATCATACCGATATCTGGAAATTAGGTCTAGGTTACGAAATGCCTTCAGGACCAGTTGATGGGATGAACCCTATTAAAGTAGCCGAAGCTTTTGATGAAGCAATCTCACGTGCTAGAAATGGTGGCGGACCTTCTTTTTTAGAAGTTAAAACGTATCGTTACAGAGGGCATTCAATGTCAGATGCACAGCATTATAGAACTAAAGATGAGGTTGAAGAATACAAAAAAATTGACCCAATCAAACAGGTAAAAGATATCATTCTAGAAAACAAATATGCCTCAGAAGATGACATAAAAGTTATCGATAAGCGTGTTAAGGATTTAGTAGCAGAGTGCGAGAAATTTGCAGAAGATTCTCCTTATCCAGATAAAAGTGTTATGTACGATGCCGTATACGAACAAGAAGATTATCCATTTATAGACCATAAAATTAAGTAAGCTATGGCAGAAGTGATTAACATGCCTCGATTAAGCGATACCATGGAAGAAGGTACCGTTGCGTCATGGTTAAAACAAGTTGGAGATAAAGTAGAAGAAGGCGATATTTTAGCCGAAATCGAAACAGATAAAGCCACAATGGAGTTTGAGTCTTTTTATGAAGGCACATTACTTCACATTGGTGTTCAAGAAGGTGAAACGACAGAAGTAGATAAACTTTTGGCAATCATTGGTGAAGAAGGAGAAGATATTTCAGGTTTGTTAAATGGAAATGCTCAAGTTGAAAAATCAGATGCCATTCCTGAAGGTGAAGACACTGAAGCTAACATATCAGATGTTGATTTTGGAGCATCTTCGACTGACTTACCAGAAGGCGTTATAGTAGTTACTATGCCGCGTTTGAGTGATACCATGGAAGAAGGTACTGTTGCGTCATGGTTAAAACAAGTTGGAGATGAAATAGAGGAAGGCGATATTTTAGCCGAAATCGAAACAGATAAAGCCACAATGGAATTTGAGTCTTTTAACTCAGGTACATTATTACATGTTGGATTACAAGAAGGAGATTCTGCAAAAGTAGATGCTTTATTAGCTATAATTGGTCCAGCAGGAACAGATGTCTCTGCAGTTGCTAAAAACTTTAAAGTTGCTGCTCCTGCAAAAGAGGAAGAACCTAAAGCTGAAAAGAAAGTTGAAGCACCAAAAACTGAAGTTAAAAAAGAAATAGTTGCTTCAAATGCGGTTAATACATCTACAAACGAACGCGTATTCGCTTCGCCTTTAGCCAAAAAAATGGCAAAAGAAAAAGGTATTAATTTAAGTCAAGTTAATGGTTCTGGAGAGAATGGCAGAGTTGTGAAACGAGATATTGAAAACTTTACACCTGCAGCAGCAACGACTTCATCTGCACCAGTTGCTAAGTTTGTTGCGACAGGGCAAGAAGATTTTGATGAAGTAGCTAATAGCAACATGCGTAAAGCTATAGCTAAAAACTTAGCAAAGTCTAAGTTTACGGCGCCACATTATTATTTAAATGTAGAATTCGATATGGACAATGCTATTGCATTCCGTATACAGTATAACTCTATTCCAGATACAAAGATTTCATTTAATGATATGATTGTTAAAGCTTGTGCTTTAGCATTACGTCAACACCCACAAGTTAATTCGCAGTGGTTTGATGATAAAATACGTTTAAACAATCATGTACATATTGGTGTTGCAGTTGCAGTGCCAGACGGATTGCTTGTTCCTGTAGTACGTTTTGTAAATGAACAGAGCTTACCACAGATTGGAGCAGCAGTTAGGGATTATGCAGGTAGAGCAAGAAATAAGAAACTATTACTTGATGAAATGGAAGGTAGTACGTTTACGATTTCTAATTTAGGCATGTTCGGTATTGAGAGCTTTACGTCTATTATCAATCAGCCAAATTCGGCAATATTATCAGTTGGCGCAATTGTACAAAAGCCAGTTGTTAAAGATGGACAGGTTGTTGCTGGTAATACAATGAAATTAACATTGGCTTGTGACCACAGAACTGTAGATGGTGCAACGGGAGCGCAATTCCTTCAAACATTAAAAGGGTACATAGAGAATCCAGTAACAATGTTAGTCTAAGCTAATAACAAGATATAATTATATTAAAACCTGATTTGAATTTATTTCGAGTTAGGTTTTTTTATCTTTAAGACTTAAATAATTTATTATGAAAAAATATAGTACGCTACTTATAATCTTCTGTATTATTACTTCATGTGCATTTAAGACCAAAGCAAACAACGGAGCTAATGGCAAATCAGGCAATGAAGTTAAAAACTCTGAAATAATAGAAATCAAGGCTGATGATATTAAGAAGAGTATGGAGTATTTAGCATCAGATGAGTTAGAAGGAAGAGCTACAGGAACTAAAGGCATAGAAAAAGCTGCAATTTTCATAGAGAATTACTTCAAGAAAAATAATATTAAACCATATTTTGAAACTTATAGAGATACATTTAAACTTGGAGAACTTACGGGTTATAATGTGGTAGGTATGATTGAAGGAAATGACTCTAATTTAAAAAATGAATTTATCATTTTAGGCGGTCATTACGATCATATAGGAAAAGGTAAAGAGGTTAATGGAGATACTATTGCTAATGGCGCTAATGATGATGCCTCTGGTACAATTGCCGCCATGGAGTTTGGTAGATACTTTTCAAAATCAAAAACTAATAAACGTAGTATTTTAATTACTTTGTATTCTGCAGAAGAAATGGGGTTAAAAGGCTCTGCAAATTTAGCCAAGCGTTTAAAAGAAAAAGGAATCAATGCCTATACAATGATAAATTTTGAAATGATTGGAGTGCCTAGAGCTGCGGATAAGTCAATGGCTTATATGAGTGGTTATAACCGCTCAAACTTTGCGCCTATATTGAATAAATATGCTGGAGAAGAAGTAGTTGGTTTCTTTCCTAAAGCAAAGGAATTTCAATTATTTTTTAGATCTGATAACTTTCCGTTTTTTAAAGAATTGAACATGCCGGCACATGCCATCTCTACCTTCGATTTTACAAATTTCGACTATTACCATCATGTAGACGATGAAGCTGATAAAATGGACTATAATCATATGGCAAATTTTATTAATAAAATGATTCCTGCTTTAGAAGGTATGATGAATGCTACAAACAAGGAAGTGGTCTTAAGCGATGAGTAAAAATATAATTATAACGGGCACAAGCCGTGGTATTGGCTTTGAGCTAGTGCAACTTTTTTCAAAGCAAGGTCATAAGGTCTTAGCTCTGTCTAGGAATGAAAAGCCTATCTCCAGCCTAAATTTTGACAACCTAACTTCATTTTCTTTTGATTTATGTAAAGAAGATGATTATCAAAAAGTAGTGACATTTATTAAAAACGAATGGCAGTATGTCGATGTACTAATCAATAATGCAGGTATGCTACTCAGCAAGCCCTTTTCAGAAACTACACTTAAAGACTTTGCTAAAGTATATGAAACCAATGTGTTTGGAGTTTCTGAAATGACCCGAGTCGTTTTGCCTTACATGAAGAATGATAGTCATGTAGTTACTATTAGCTCTATGGGAGGCATCCAAGGTAGTATGAAATTTCCAGGACTAGCTGCATATAGTTCAAGTAAAGGTGCTGTAATTACTTTAAATGAATTGCTGGCAGAAGAATATAAAGAAACTGGCCCCCAGTTTAATGTATTAGCCTTAGGTGCAGTACAAACCGAAATGCTAGAAGAAGCTTTTCCAGGTTATCAAGCACCAACAACAGCTTTAGAAATGGCAGAATATGTTTTCGATTTTGCTTTAAACGGAAATAAATACTACAACGGGAAAACTCTTCAGGTATCCAACTCTACACCTTAATTTTATTGGGCTTCGATTATTGTCAATAATTTAATTGTTAATCATCGTTGAAATTCGAATTTTAACATAGCTAAACGTTAATCTACACCCTATGTTAACAAATTATTAAGAGTAATTTTTATATTAGCAAAAAAGAATTATATGCTAATAAAATTACTCAAAAACTACTTTTGCTTTATTATGGTTTTGGGTTTTTCAATCCAAAGCTTAGATGCTCAAACTTTCGACCGTGTAGAGGATATTACTGGATTGTCTGTTTTAGAAGAAAATAATGGCGTTGCTGTTGCAGATTATGATGGAGATAACGACTTAGACATTTTCGTAGTAGCTAGAGCAAAAGATGACCCAGATAGCCCAAAAACATTAAGTCGTTTATTCAGAAACAATAATGATGGTTCATTTACCGATGTTACAGAAATAGCAGGTTTAACAGAGTTGCTTTCTCAAGATGAAGGTGGTAGTGATTGGTTTGGATTAGAAGGGCAAAAAAGTGGCGCGTCTTGGGGAGATTATAACAATGATGGATTTCCAGACTTATTTCTCACCTATTCTTTTAAAGTGCAACTATTCCGTAACCTCGGAAACGGAACATTTGCTAATTTAACTTCAATTGCTGGCTTTGATACATTAAATGACTGCAGAAATACTGGTGCAACTTGGTTTGATTATAATAACGACGGATTCCTTGATATCTATGTTAATGATTGGGATGAGTGTAGTAGCAATCAACTCTTTCGTAATAATGGTAATAATACGTTTACTGATGTTACAAATGAAACAGGTATACAGGCGCAATCAGGTCTAGCAAGTTATACAGCTTTGCCATTCGATTTTAATGAAGATGGATTTATGGACTTGTATATTTCCAATGATTTTGATGAGCCTAATGATTTGTACATAAATAATAATGCTACAAGTTTTACCAATCAAGCTGGAACTTATGGTGCTAATACCATGGGTGATGATATGGGCATTACAATTGGAGATTACAACAAGGATGGCTATTTTGATTTATTTATAACAGCAATAGACGATAATTTCCTATTAACAAATAATGGCGATAATACATTTACAGAAAATGCAGATGCTTTTGGTTTAGGAAATACACTTTGGGCATGGGGAACACGATTTTCTGATTTTGATTTAGATGGCGATGAGGATTTGTACGTTGTTAATGGCTATGAGTTTGAAGATAGAAGTGTAGAACCTAACTTTTATTTTAGAAATTTAAATGCACAGGGTCAAAATGCGTTTGAAGATGCTTCACAGTCTCTAAACCTTAACGAACAAACCATAAGCGTAGAAGCAATAGATTGGGATTATGATAATGATGGGGATATAGATTTATATGTTACCAATAATGAAGGCCCTTCTTTTCTGTATGAAAATAGAACCTTAGATTTTGATGATGTAAACCCTACGCTAAATTGGTTTAAATTAGAGTTGCAAGGCACAACCTCTAATCGTGATGCAGTTGGTGCAATTGTAAAATTAACTACAACTAGTGAAACACTAATAAGATACAAATCTGGAGTTGGGTTTTTAAGCCAGAGCTTAATGCCATTGCATTTTGGATTGGATGATGAGACAACGATAACATCTATTGAGATTACTTGGCCTTCTGGATTAGTAGAAACGCATAGTAATGCGACTATTAATTCTACAATGTTAGCTATTGAAGGAGGAGCTTTGACAAATTTAAATATTGAACCAAGTGAGAAGGTATATGGTTGTACAGATTTTGTTTCATGTTCTTATAATCCTGAAGCAACTTTAGATGATGGAAGTTGTACATATTTAGATAATCAGCCAATTATTGGTGCCACAATAGCAGCATTTTATTCAACGCAAACATATTCATATAATATTGGAACAAACTCAACAGCAGTTTGGACTGTTAGCGGAGGTCAGATATTAAGCGGTCAAGGCACTAACACAATCACAGTACATTGGGAGTTAGAGTCAGAAGGCAGAGTGTCAGTTATTGAATCTGATAATCAATGTTCTAGTTTAGAAACTTCAATTAACGTTGAATTAAATGCTACAGATTTACCAGAAAACATTTCAATTGCTAGATTATGGAATGAAGTTTTGTTAAGCGCCATCCGTGGAGACTTTGCTAGGCCAACAGTACATGCAAGGAATTTATTTCACACAAGTGTAGCGATGTACGATATTTGGGCTATTTATGATGACCAAGCTAGACCATATTTAATTGGTAATGAGGTTAAAGGTTTTTCGAGTGAACTTGTAGATTTTATTCCGATTAATTCAAATGAAGAATCGGTTAATGAGGCAATAAGTTATGCCATGTACCGATTATTATCTTATCGATTCCAGAATTCTCCTGGAGCAGAATCAAACCAAGAGCGTATAGATTTATTAATGGAAAAATTAGGTTATGAAACTTCATTGACTTCGGTGTTATATGAATTTGGAAATGCAGCCGCGTTAGGAAACTATGTAGCTCAAACCATTATAGATTATGGGTTACAAGACGGTTCTCGCGAGAGTACCGGATTTGATAATGAATTTTACCAACCTGTTAATCAAGCATACAACTTGGAGCTTCCAGATAATCCACCAATCGTAGACCCTAATAGATGGCAGCCTTTAGGGTTGGATACATTTATTGATCAAGGTGGAAATGTAGTTGAAGGTAATGTTCCAGAATTTTTAAGTCCAGAATGGGGAAATGTAAATGGTTTTGCTTTAAAAGAAGAAGACGTAACTGTATTTAATAGAGATGGAAATAACTACCGTGTGTTTCATAACCCAATAAGTCCACCACAAATAAACACAATTACTGAAGATACTGAAAGCGAGCAATATAAATGGGGCTTTTCTATGGTATCTTCTTGGCAATCGCATTTAGACCCAAGCGATGGTGTCATGTGGGATATTTCACCTGGAGCTATTGGTAATACTGATATTGGAAATTTCCCAACAATTTTTGCTAATTATCCATTATTCTACAATTTTATAGAAGGTGGAGATATAGGTACGGGTCATGATATGAATCCTAAGACGTCTGCACCATATGTGCCAAATATGGTACCTCGTGGTGATTATGCAAGGGTTTTAGCTGAGTTTTGGGCAGATGGTCCAGATTCCGAAACACCACCAGGACATTGGTTTACAATATTGAATTACGTTAACGATCATCCACAATTTGAAAAACGCTTCCAAGGCCAAGGCGATATTTTAGATGCTATAGAATGGGATGTTAAAGCTTATTTTATTCTTGGTGGCGCTATGCATGATTCGGCTATAGCAGCATGGAGTGTTAAAGGCTGGCACGATTATATTAGGCCTATATCTGCAATACGATATATGGGTGATGAGCAAGGTCAGAGTTCTGATCAGAGTTTGCCAAATTATAGCCCAACAGGTTTTAGGTTAATTCCAGAATTAATAGAGTTAGTTGAAGCTGGTGATCCTTTAGCTGGGTTCTTTGGACAAAATATTGGAAAGATAAAACTATATACCTGGAGAGGTCATGATTTCATTAATAATCCAGAAGAAGATGTTGCAGGTGTTGGTTGGATTTTAGCTGAAGATTGGTATCCATACCAACGACCTACATTTGTTACACCGCCTTTTGCAGGTTATGTTTCAGGACATTCTACATTTTCTAGAGCGGCTTCAGAGATATTGACTAAGCTTACTGGAGACCCGTTTTTCCCTGGAGGAATAGGTGAGTTTGTGGCTAAAAAAGATGAATTTTTAGTTTTCGAAAAAGGACCTTCCGTAGATGTCGTGTTGCAATGGGCGACCTATAGAGATGCATCAGACCAAACGAGTTTATCTCGTATTTGGGGCGGAATTCATCCACCAGCAGACGATTTGCCAGGGCGTTTTATTGGGCAACAAGTTGCCGATGATACTTTTGATTTTGCGTTGCCATATTTTCAATCATCGTCAAATCCAGATGATAATACTGAGCAAATAATCTATCCTAATCCAACTAATGATCAGCAATTTTTTATAACGAGTACAGCTATAGATGATGTTATAGAAGTGTTTGATATAAGAGGTAGGATGATAGATATTATTGAATCTGATTATAATGAAGATAATGGCATAACTCGTATTCGGTTAAATAATGCAGTGACTGGTCTTTATGTATTGCGAGTAAATGGAAATTCAAAAATGGTTTTGGTAAATGAATAGTTTTATCTTAGAATAATTATGCTAACTCAATATAAAAATAGTTGCAACCAAGATTAAGTCTTATTATACCTGTATATAATGCTGAATTGTTTATTGAAGATACAGTAGAGAGGCTTCTTGCATGGAAAAAAGGACAAAATTTTTCTCTAGAATTAATTTTGGTTAATGATGGAAGTACAGATAAGACAAAAGATTTACTTGAAGACCTAAACGACGGCAGCAAAAATTTTAGTTTAATATCTTATACTAATAATGAAGGAAAAGGTTATGCGGTAAAACAAGGAATGCTATATGCTAAAGGAGACTTTAAAGTATTTACTGATGCAGATATACCCTATGGTTTAGATGTTATAACCAATGCTTTAAAGTATTTGTCCATAAAAGAGTATGATGTGTGTATCGGAAATCGTCTTGATAAAGATTCAAATTATCTTGTAAAAACTAGTTTTGTTAGAAAACTATCAAGTAAAATCTTTACTTTTTTTATTACAAAATTCACTATTGATAGAGTTGGGGATACGCAATGTGGTTTAAAAGGTTATACAAAAAGTGCTGCTGATAAGATTTTCTCAAAGACAAGGATAAAAGGTTTTGCTTTTGATGTAGAGTGCATTTATTTATGTTATAAATATCATTTAAATATTAAACGAATTCCTGTCAAATTTGAAGGAAATAACATATCAACAATTAATTTGTTAAACTCATCAGTAAAAATGGCTATAGATGTGTTAAGCTTGCCAATAAGGTATCATCTTTTAAAGCAATATTAGGTTTAACTATAAATTAAAAAGATTTTATGGTAAAAGCTTCTTCAAATAGTTCAACAAGATGTATAGTCTTTATATTATGTCTCTGTATATAGTTATCTTGGTTATAGATATTAATATTCCTAATAGGAAAGACTTCCGAAGTTTTATTTCTATCTTTTTGTTGTTCCCATTTAATTTGCGAAAATAGATGGTTGGGTACCCAATCTTTAACAGAAGATAAATTTCCAAATTCACCTGAAAAACCATTTTTTAAATAGCCTAACTCTTGCAAAAAACCATAATTAGGTCTTATAATTACAAGTTTGTTTACTTGATTTATATCAAAATCTTGAAATGCTTTCCTAAGAATTTCATATTCTTTATGTTGTAAGCCTGCAACATATTTTTTTTGATTAAAAGCTGAAAGTAGAAGTAAAGATACGGGTATTATCAACAAGCCTACTTTAGTCTTATTATACTTTAGGCATAGATTTCTTAAAAACCAAAACTGGTAAAAAAGAATTATAATAGCTGTAGGTGAGATTGCTCTAAGAGAAAAATAACTTTGGCCAGACAAAATATTTGGCGCATAGCAAAATGGTAAAATAAGTACTAGAGCGGATAAAAAGATTAATGATCTTTTTATCAAAAATTGTTGAATTAAAAACCCCAAAAAAGCAATGGCGCCTATTAGAAGTGATAGTTTTGAAATTAATAAGAAACCACTATTTTTTATGAGAATTCTTAATTCAAACATATAAAATTTGATAACCCTTTTTGGTATATTCAATGGATTAAGTGACGTTCGATAAGATGCATCTAAACTACTAATAGATAGTGTTAGCTTAAAAAAAACGAAATAAAGTATAAAACTCAATAAAGTAAATAGAATAAAATAAGTAACTGTCTTTAAATCAAAACTATTGGTTTTAATAACTGTAAATATTAATGGCAGTATAAATATCATAACAGCAGATTGGTACATAAATAATGAAATGAATACTATACAAAATGCAATAGCAAAATTTAGCGAAAAAATCTTTTTTTGAATAAAGGCTTTTAAGAGTAATTGACCCGCATAAAAATTTGCAATAAGTAAAATAGGGATTTGAGCAGTAGCGCTCCAAGCAAAGTATACAGTAAAAGTAGGCAATGCTAAGACTAAAACAGAAAAGATTGCCGATTCATAAGGTTTTAAACCAAGTTTTAAAAGAAATCTAAATAATTGAGTAGAAAATAAAACACAGAAAAATAAGGCAAAAATACGTGCCCATTTTAATTGCGATATAGTCTCAAAAACAGAACCATAAAAGAACTCACTCCATAGACCAAGTAAAGGTCTCCCATTTTCTATAAAAATGTTCTGAAAATCACTATTCCTATTAGCAGTATAAATAAATTCGTAGGCATCTAAAAACGCATAATCTTTTAATATATCTAGATTTAAACCAAAACAAATGACTAGTGCTACACTAAAAAATATTAAAGTAAACTTTAGTTCACTATTCTCTTTAAGCATGATAGTAATCTTTTAAATATTCTTTGGCTCTATTTATGTTTGGCCTTTTGCTTTCGTAAAAACGATAAAACCCAAATTTCTTGCTTAACCCAAAAACTTTACAATTATTAGTTTGATAGAAGTAGTTTAATATTTCCTCAATTTCTTTTGCTGTATTTACGTGCTCATATTTCATGAGGTTTCCATAGTCCAAGCCGTATTTTAATTTGAACTCTAAACCTGTTGTCAACCTCCATCCTAAAGTCCATAAAAGTGTTCCCTCATTTGGTATACTTGTTCTTAGTGTACCATTTGTATTTATAAGTAGACAAGTTTTAGCAATAACTTTTGGTAAATCAGTTATATGTTCAAATGTTGCAATAGATGTAATTCTATCATACTTTTTAGTAATATCTATTTCATCGATATCTTTATAGATAGTATTTATATTCTTTAAATCTGAAGAACCTGTATATAACTCGGTGAAGGGTTCAATTATATCATAATTATTAGAGATTTCATATTTTAATTGGTTTAATGTGCCAGCTCCTATTTCTAATGTTTTTTTGCTATGCTTAAACTCTACATCAGAACTTACTTTACGATGCAACCATTTTTCCATTTTCTGTGCTATCGAAGAAGCTGTAGTATCTCCATCCCTGTTTGATCTGTATTGTTTTTTGTAGATTTTTTTAATCTCTTCAGATAGTTGAGGCCTTATTTTAGGATAATTATTGAACATTAATTATTTAAAATTTTTGAGAGCAAAGTTTTAAACTCAATTTATGATGTTATAAATATAAGACTTAAAGCCGCATTCTTGTTTTGAACACTATTATAAAACACAAGGATTATTAAAACATAATTAATAATTAAATGATAATTTGCATACATGCAACAAACACTTTTCCAATATATTCCTAAAGAAGCAAAATCATTAATACAAGATTTAATAAATAAAGACAACTTGGTTGTTAAGATAAAAGAAGAACGTAAAACTCGACATGGTGATTACAGGATGTTGTCAAACGGAAAGCACAAAATTACTATAAACTCTAATTTAAATCCGTATCGATTTTTAATTACTTTAATTCACGAGATTGCTCACTTAGAGGCATATCAAAAGTATGGACGTTTTATAAAACCACATGGGAAGGAGTGGAAAACTACCTTTCAGCATTTAATCTTGCCTTTTTTACGACCAGAAATATTTCCAAATAATCTACTACCTCTATTAGCCAAACATTTTAAAAATCCTAAAGCCTCAAGTGATACAGATACAAATTTAGCATTGGCATTGAAACAATATGACGAGGAAAATGACAAAATTTTTATTTTTGAAATAAAAGAAGGTGTAACATTTAAGTTATACAATGGACGTATATTCAAGAAAGGTGCAAAACGCAGAAAACGTTATGAGTGCCTAGAAATAAGTTCAGGAAAGTTATATTTGTTTAACCCAAATGCTGAGGTCGAGTTGTTAGAAGAATGATTTTTCACAAAAACACTAAGGCTAAAGGGAAAAATCAATTTGATGAAAAATAAAAATTACTACGCTATTTTAATGGCTGGAGGTGTTGGTTCACGTTTTTGGCCCGTAAGCACACAAGATTTTCCTAAACAGTTTCATGATATGTTAGGAACTGGAGATACACTTATCCAGAAAACGTTTAATCGCTTAACTACACTTATACCTGAAGAAAACATTTTTATTCTCACTAATGAGTCTTATAACGATTTGGTGTTTGAGCAATTGCCAAGTGTTACAAAGCGTCAAGTTGTTTTAGAGCCTGCAATGCGTAATACAGCACCCTGCATATTATATGCGTCTCTTAAAATCCAGAAAGAAAATCCTGATGCTGTAATGATTGTTGCTCCAAGCGATCATTGGATAGAAGATGAAAATGCTTTTGCACAAAATGTAAGGCAAGCCTTTGAATATTGCTCAAATAATGATGCTCTAATGACTTTAGGTATTACGCCAACATTTCCAAATACAGGTTATGGTTATATTGAATATGATAAAGATTCAACTTCAAATATAAAGTCAGTAAATCAATTTCGTGAGAAACCAAATTATGAAACGGCAAAGTCGTTTTTAAGTCAAGGTAATTTTCTTTGGAATGCTGGAATTTTTATGTGGAGTGCCAAAACAGTGATTTCTACCTTTCAGAACAATCAACCAGAATTATATCAGCTTTTTGAAACAGGAATACCTGTTTATAACACCGAATTTGAAGACGATTTTATAAGAGACAATTATATAAAAGCAGAAAATATTTCAGTCGATTATGCCATTATGGAAAAAAGCAGCAATGTCTTTGTGATCCCTGCAACGTTTGATTGGAATGACCTTGGAACATGGGGGAGTCTTTATGACAAACTCGATAAAGATGCTGATAGTAATGCTGTAGTTAATGCTAGGACTTTGACAGAAGATGCTTCAGGTAATATGATAAGAACCAAAGCAGAAAAAATAGTAGTGGTTGATGGTCTTAAGGACTATATTATTATAGACAAAGATGAGGTTTTGCTTATCTTTCCTAAACAAAAAGAGCAAGATATTAAAAAAGTACTCCAATCTGTAAAAGATAAATATGGGGAACAATACGGATAAATATGAGTGAAGAAAATAAGTTTAACTTTTCTGAGAAAGAGAATCAGTCAAAGGAAGATAATTCTCTAGGGCAAAATAGAGAAACTGTAAAAACGAGTGCTAAAGGTTTTTATCAAAGTGCTACGTATTTCTTCAGAGACCTTCTAGACTTTAGACACGATACAGATAGGGAAGCTACAATGCGAGCTATTAAAGGAGACATTTCTTTTCAAGGTGCAACGGCATGGATTTTAATTTGTTCAATTTTTGTCGCCTCAGTAGGTCTTAATGCCGATTCTACTGCAGTTGTTATTGGCGCCATGTTAATTTCGCCTTTAATGGGGCCAATTTTAGGTATTGGCTTGTCTATTGCTATTAATGATATAGATACTCTAAGGAAATCACTTATCAATTTATTGATAATGATAGTCCTGAGTTTAATAACTGCTTTTTTGTTTTTCTATTTCTTTCCATTAAGTGAAGATAATTCGGAACTTTTAGGACGAACACACCCAGATATAAGAGATGTTTTAATTGCGTTTTTTGGAGGTTTAGCACTTATTATTGCGCGTACTAAGAAAGGAACAATAGCTTCGGTTATTTTTGGCGTAGCTATTGCCACAGCATTAATGCCTCCGTTGTGTACAGCAGGTTATGGTTTGGCAATAGGTAATTGGTCGTTTTTTGGAGGTGCCATGTATTTATTTACTATAAACACTATATTCATTGCTTTAGCAACATTCCTAGTGCTTAAGATTCTACGTTTTCCGATGTTGAAGTATGCTAATTCTGCTAGGCGAAGACGTATATCTCAGTTGGCAACACTATTGGCTATTGCAACTATGGTTCCTGCTACATTTACATTTGTAGATGTACTAAAAGAAAGCAGATTTAATATTGCTGCGGATACTTTTATTAAAAATGAATTAGAAACTTTACCGAATAAAAACTATATAAAAAAGAATGCAAACCCTATTTATGACCCAGAAGGTAAATCGATTATCGAATTAATTCCTTTTGGTACAGATGAGATTTCTGAGGAGACACGAAAACTTCTAGAATCTAGATTTCAATCTAATCAATATTCTGCATTAAAGAATACGCAGCTTTCTATTAATCAGGTTAGAAATAAAGCCATTAATAATCTAGAATATATGGAAGAATTGCGAACCCGAGATTCTTTAGATTTGCTGTCTCAAAGTCAAAAGATAGTGTTCTTAGAAAATAAGGTTAAAGCCTTGTCAAGATTAGAACTCAATCAAATTCCTTTAGAGTCTGTTATTGAAGAAGCAAAGATTAATTATGAAAATTTAGAAACTATAACCTATTCTCAAGAATTTAGATCTGATTTTTCTAAGATTGATACCTTGTCTGTTTTTGCCTTTAAGTTTAAAGATTCTATTTCTACAGATTCATTAATCGAAAGAGATTTAAACAAATTAAATCAATGGCTTAAAGTAAAGTTGAAAAAAGATACACTTGTAATAAAAAGACTGAGGTAAAGTCTATTGGTTTTCTTCAATATACATACGTCTTACTTTCTTAAATAAGTTAGAAGAATATACAAAGTTAGTAACAGCATCATTGTCGGTTTTAAAAATGGTGTCTTTAGAACCTTCCCATTCTTTGTATCCATCTTTTAAGAAGATAATTTTTTCTCCAATTTCCATAACAGAATTCATATCGTGAGAATTAATTACGGTTGTTATCTGATATTCATCCGTAATCTCTTGGATGAGGTTGTCAATAACAATTGCTGTTTTTGGGTCTAAACCAGAGTTAGGTTCATCACAAAACAAATACTTTGGATTATTTACAATAGCACGAGCAATAGCTACACGTTTTTGCATACCCCCAGAAGCTTCACTAGGCATTTTTTTATGCGCATCAGGCAGATTAACACGTTTTAATACAAAATCAACGCGATCTTTCATCTCGCTTTTACTTTGCTTAGTAAACATTCGCAAAGGAAACATAACATTCTCTGCAATAGTCATAGAATCAAATAGAGCACTGCCTTGAAAAACCATTCCTATTTGCGCGCGTAAGTCACGTTTTTCATTTGCTGTCAATTCACTCATGATGTTTCCTTCATAAGCAATAGTACCTTTTTCATATTCAAAAAGACCCAAAAGGCATTTAAGGAATACTGTTTTACCAGAACCACTTTGTCCAATGATAAGGTTGGTCTTACCTTTTTCAAAAGTAGTGCTAATGCCTTTCAAAATATGGGCATCTCCAAATGACTTATGTAAATCTTTAACTTCTATCATTAACCTAAAAGTAAACTTGTTAAAAAGTAATTTGCCAAGATGATAACAACACTTGTCCAAACAAAACTTGTTGTACTCGCTTTGCCAACTTCTAATGCACCGCCTTTCATGAAATAACCATAAAATGAAGGTATAGTAGCTAGTAAAAATGCAAATACTAACGTTTTTATAAAAGCATATATAATATGAAATGGAATAAAATCTGTTTGTATGCCTTCAATATAGTCTTCTAAAGTACCATAACCGCCATAAACACATGCAGCTAAACCACCTAAAACACCCAGAAACATAGCAATTGATATGATAAATGGGTAAAGCGATAAAGCTATAAACTTTGGAAAGACCAAATAGTTTAAGGAATTAATACCCATCACTTCGAGCGCATCTATCTGCTCTGTAACTCGCATAGTTCCTATACTCGATGTTATAAAAGAGCCTACTTTACCAGCCATAATTATAGAAATAAAGGTAGGGGCAAACTCTAATATTATAGATTGCCTTGTTGCAAACCCAACCAAATATTTTGGTATTAATGGATTAGATATGTTTAGAGAGGTTTGTATGGCAACAACGCCGCCAACAAAAAACGAAATGAATGCTACGATGCCAAGCGAATTGATGATGAGGTCATCAATATCTTTAAGAATCAAGGTTCGCATTACGGACCACTTTGTGGGTTTGCGAAACATGTCTTTAATCATTAAAAAATAGACACCAATATTGTGCAGGTATTTCATCTAAACTGTTGTTAATGCTAAATTATGAAAAACTCTTCGTTAAATACTATTTTATTAAATTAACATCTATCTAAAACCGTTATTTTTGTACTTCAATATTACAGTTATTAAATGAAAAAAATCACCTTAATATTTTCAGTTTGTTTTGCATTAATATCTTGCAATGCTCAAAAGGAATCAACAAAGAGCAATTATGAAACTTCAATATCTCAGACTAAAAACCCTAAGCTTGTTGTTGGAATAGTTGTAGATCAAATGCGGTATGACTATTTAACACGATTTTATTCAAAATATGGAGACGGTGGTTTTAAGCGTATGATTAGAGAAGGTTTTAATTGTAAAAACAATCATTTTAATTATGTGCCAACTTATACTGGCCCAGGTCATGCTTCAGTATTTACTGGGACCACACCAAAATATCATGGCGTAATTTCTAATAACTGGTATGATAAGGTACAGAAGGAAGTCGTGTATTGCGCAGGAGATAATAGTGTAAAATCCGTTGGAACGGAAAGCGCTGCAGGACAGATGTCGCCACACCGAATGCTAACGACTAGTTTTGCTGATGAAAACAGATTGTTTACTCAAATGCGAGGAAAAACAATAGGTATTGCAATTAAAGATAGAGGTGCTATTTTACCGGCAGGTCATACTGCTGATGGCGCATATTGGTTTCAAGGTAAAGATGAAGGCGTATGGATAACAAGTTCTTTTTACAGAAATGATTTACCTAAATGGGTAAATGATTTTAATAGTTCTGATGTGGCAGAATCTTACTTTAAAGATTGGAATACATTTTATGACATAAATACTTATAATGAAAGTGGGAGTGATGACAATAAATTTGAAAGAGGATTTAAAGGAAAAGAAAAAGCAACCTTTCCTTATGACTTAGCAAAATTAAAGGATGAGAATGGTGGTTTTGATCTTTTAAAAACCACAGCTTATGGGAACAGTTTAACTACTGATTTTGCAATAGCTGCTGTAAAAGGTGAGGATTTAGGAGAAGATACTGTTACGGATGTTTTAACCTTGAGCTATTCTTCAACAGATTATGTAGGTCATAATTTTGGTGTAAACTCTAAAGAGGTTGAAGACACTTACATCAGGTTAGATAAAGATTTAGAACGTTTCTTTCAATTCTTAGATACAAAAGTTGGAGCAGGTGAGTACACAGTTTTCTTAACAGCAGACCATGGTGCAGTTAATGTGCCGGCGTATTTGCAATCTGTAAATATTCCTGCGGGATATTTAGATTACAATTCTCGAAAGAAAAAATTTGTTGCTTTTTTAGAAGAAAAATATGGGACAAAAGAAGTTGTCGAGAATGTGAGCAACAATCAAATTTTCTTTAACAAGACGAAGATTAAAGAGCTTAACTTAAATCTTCATGAAGTAGAACAAGATTTGGTAGATGAGCAAATTAGCTATGATAATATTGCAAAGGTGTACACAGCTACAACAATGAATTCGACCAATTTCACTACTGGGATTGAAGCTTTGTTGCAAAACGGGTTTAATCAAAAGCGTTCTGGAGACGTGATAGTTCTAGATGATATTGCACATATTGCTTATAGTAGAACTGGGTCTACACATGGTAGCGGATTAAACTACGATACTCATGTACCATTATTATTCTTTGGAAAAGGCATAAAGCAAGGTGAAACATTACAAAAAACAGTAATTCCAGATATTGCACCAACAATTTCTGCATTGTTGGGTATTAGTTTTCCAAACGGTGCAACAGGAATGCCTTTAGGGTTTGTTTTGGATTAGGAAAGTTTACTTAAAATTCCTTTCCAACGTAATTTTCTAATGAATCTGCCTTGTTCTTTAGTAACTAAACGCTCTTTTCCTTTGAAATAGCCAATAATATAATTGTAGAACACACTAAAGCTTCTTTTTTTATATCCCATTTTTAATGCAGATATTGTTGCGATTATAATCCCGTAGCGCATTTTGTAGAGTGCCTCACCTTGCAAATATTTTGAAGCATTATTATAAGTCTTTCCGGTAGGCTTTAAGTGCTTAACTTTTAAGCTATGGTCCGTTTTTATTTCCCAATCATGGTACTTAGCAAGTAAGGTGTCAACAGTATCCCAGCCAATGGAGTTTTTTAATCCACCAATGTCTTTAAAACATGCTTTCCTATAGGCTTTAAATGGCCCACGCACATGATTTTTATTAGAGATGTTTTCGTAAACCCAATCATTATTCTTTTTTACGTAAGCTAATCCACCTGCAATTCCAACGTTTTTATTTTCAGAAAACAGCTTCGCTAATGTCTCTAGATAATTTGAAGGCAATATAATATCAGCATCAAATTTACAGATGATATCATAATTATAATCTAGTGTTTCAAAGCCTTTGTAAAAGGCATTTATAACTTTTGCTCCAGGAATATGTTCGTTAGACGATGAAATATCAATACTAGAAATCCATTTAAATTTATTTTCAAAATTTTCTACAATAGCTTGAGTGTCATCAGATGAATTGTCATTAACAACAACAATTTTAATTGGTAAATGTGTTTGATTGATTAAGGATTCTAATGTTAAGCCAATAGAATCTTCTTCGTTATGCGCCGGAATGACAATATAAAACCTCAAACTTTAATTTCTTATGCTCAAATCTAAACAAACCGATTTGTAATTTGGAAATTACGCCTTGGAATTTTTTATGCGCTCAGCATAAACAATATAATATCTTGGGGTAAACCATCTTAGGATTGGGCGAATTCCTATTTTTTTAGTTGGATTAGTCCATTTTTTTGTTGCTTTAATTTCCCAACCTGCCTTTTCTAAAAGCCAATCAAATTGCCAGTCTTCGAACTCGTGATAATGTCTATCCCACATGTCTGTTTTACTTCGATATGCTGGAGAAAACCATAAGCGCATTGGTATACTAGCTACAAGTTTATCTGCTTTTATGGATTGCATTATGGTTAGCGGTGATAATAAATGCTCAAATATTTCAAATGCAGTAACTACTGTTGCATTAGAGTTTTCAATAGTTGAGGTATCAAAATCTAAATCTTCACCTTTTGTATTTTCAACTTTAAAACCAAGCTCTTTCATGATTTTGGTGAACGGATTTTCTACACCTAAATCTAAAATGGTTTCAGAGGTTGAAATGTGAGATTCTAAAAATTCAAGCGTATACTTATAGCGCTTATGCGGAAAATATTTGTACATGATAGCTTTCTGAGAACAGAATTACAATTAATATCTGTAAACGATAGCATTAATGTGCATGCCAGCGCCAACACTTGCAAAAATAATAACATCACCTTTATTAATCTCGTGATTGTCTAATTTATTATTTCTAATTAAGTCAAATAAAGTTGGCACAGTAGCAACAGAGCTGTTTCCTAGCTTATGAATACTCATAGGCATTACATATTCTGGAGCTTTGGCTTTATAAAGTCTGTAGAAGCGCTTTACAATAGCTTCGTCCATTTTTTCATTGGCTTGATGAATCAATACTTTCTTTACTTCAGAAATATCAAGTCCACTTTTATCCAAGCAGTCTTTCATGGCTTGTGCCACATTTGTTAATGCAAATTCGTAAATCTTACGACCATGCATTTTTATGTAACGTGTATCAGAACTTATATCTTTATTATTAGACTTTCCAAAGAACAAATAATAAGCTTCATCATAAGTAAATGTAGCAGTTTCATGTGCTAAAATACCATCTTCTCCATCTACAGCTTCGACAACACTAGCGCCAGCACCATCTGAGTAAATCATTGAATCTCTATCGTGCTTATCTACGACACGAGAAAGCGTTTCACTGCCAATTACTAAGCATTTTTTTGCCATGCCAGCTCTAATGTATGCTTGTGCTTGTATAACGCCTTCTACCCAACCAGGACAGCCAAATAGAATATCGTAGGCGACACATTTTGGGTTTTTAATACGTAAACGATGTTTGATTCTTGAAGCTAAGCAAGGTAAGATATCACTTTGCACAGTATCGTGTTTAACATCACCAAAATTATGCGCACAAATGATGTAATCTATGGTTTCCATATCCGCATTTGCATCATCAATAGCTTTTTGAGCTGCTAGAAATCCAAGGTCAGATGAGGTTAATTGCTTATCGGCATAACGACGCTCAACAATTCCTGTGATGGCTTTAAATTTTTCTACAATAACTTCATTAGGATAATCAATTTTTGAACCATCGCTATTTAGAAATTGATGTTCATGGAAATCTTCATTACGCTCTATGCTTTCTGGAATAAAACTGCCTGTTCCTGTTATTTTAATAGCCATTCTGAAAAAGTTTGTATTAACTAATCTGCTAAGCTAACTAATTAAATGACTTTCAAAGCTTTTAAACAGTAAATCGAATTATTTTTTTGATATTCTTAATATTTGTCTTTTTTTCTGTAAAAATCATAAAAAAAGCACCCAATTTAGGTGCTTTCTAAAACATTTAATTTATGCTTCCATATATGCTTCAATCGGAGCGCAACTACAGATTAAATTTCTGTCACCATAAGCTTCGTCTACTCTTCTTACAGTTGGCCAAAACTTATTATCAGCCACGAATTCTAATGGAAAAGCTGCTTTTTCTCTAGTGTATGGTAGTAACCATTCATCTGAAGTTAGCATCGCCATCGTATGAGGTGCATTTTTAAGTACATTATTTTGTTCTTCTTTTGAAACCGAATCAATTTCTTTTCTAATAGAAATCATAGCATCACAAAAGCGATCCATTTCAGCTTTGCTTTCACTTTCCGTAGGTTCTATCATCATAGTTCCTGCAACTGGGAAAGATACTGTTGGTGCATGAAAACCGTAATCCATTAATCGTTTTGCAATGTCAACAACTTCGATACCTTTTTCTTTAAAATCACGACAATCTATAATCATTTCGTGAGCTGCACGACCATTTTCTCCTGTATATAAAGTAGGATAGAAGCCTTCTAAACGTTCTTTGATATAGTTAGCATTTAAGATAGCTGTTTCAGTAGATTTTTTTAATCCTTTTGCACCTAACATTTTTATGTATCCATATGAAATAATACAAGCTAAAGCTGAACCGAAAGGCGCTCCAGATATAGCTGTAATAGCTTTGTCGCCTCCAGTTTCAATAATCGGATTTGTTGGTAGAAATGGTACTAATTGTTCTGCAACACAAATTGGGCCAACACCAGGTCCACCACCACCATGAGGTATAGCAAATGTTTTGTGTAAGTTTAAGTGGCATACGTCAGCTCCAATATTCCCTGGATTTGTTAAGCCTACTTGAGCATTCATGTTGGCGCCATCCATATAGACTTGTCCACCGTTGTCATGAATAATTTGTGTAATTTCTTTAATTGCAGATTCGTAAACACCATGAGTAGATGGATACGTAACCATTAGTGCAGCTAAATTATCTTTATGTAATTCAGCTTTTGCTCTTAAATCTTCAACATCTATATTTCCATCATCAGAAGCTTTTGTTACCACAACTTTCATTCCAGCCATAACAGCACTTGCGGGATTTGTACCGTGAGCAGAAGAAGGAATTAAACAGATGTTTCTATGATGGTCATTACGTGATTGATGATATGCTCTGATAACCATTAAACCAGCAAACTCTCCTTGCGCGCCAGAATTTGGCTGTAAAGATGTGCCAGCAAAACCTGTAACTTCATTTAATTGCCCTTCAAGAGCTTTAAGCATTGTTGTGTAGCCTTTGGCTTGCTCTACAGGTACAAATGGGTGAATTGCTCCCCAACTGCTCCAACTTAACGGTAGCATTTCTGAAGCAGCATTAAGTTTCATTGTACAGGAACCCAATGAAATCATAGAGTGATTTAATGCTAAATCTTTTCGTTCTAAACGTTTAATATAACGCATTAACTCAGTTTCAGAATGGTAAGAATTGAAGACATCAAAGGTTAAAAAATCTGATGTTCTTTTTAATTCATTTTGAATGGTTTCAATCTCCGAGATAGATGTTATTTTATCTGTGCTTTTTCCGGTTACAGTTTCAAAAATTTCAATGATTTCGTTTAAATCTGAAGTCGAAGTTGTTTCATTTATAGCAATTGTAACCGTATCTTCATTTGGATAAAAGAAGTTTACTTTACGCTTTTCAGCTTCAGCTTTCACTTTTGATACATCTGCTTTTATCTGTAGCGTATCAAAGTAATGTGTATTGGTTTGTTCTAAGCCTAATTTACCTAGAGTTTCAGCTAGAGTTGCAGCAGAATTATTCACTTTATCAGCAATAAATTCTAAACCTTTAGGACCGTGATATACCGCGTACATTCCTGCCATGACAGCTAAAAGCACTTGTGCTGTACATATATTTGAAGTTGCTTTTGCCCTCTTAATGTGTTGCTCTCGTGTTTGTAATGCCATACGAAGCGCACGATTACCATTAAGGTCGCGTGTAACACCAATAATACGACCTGGGATATCTCGTTTGTATGCTTCTTTAGTTGCAAAATATGCGGCGTGTGGACCGCCATATCCCATCGGAATTCCGAAACGTTGTGTTGTGCCTACAACAACATCTGCTCCAAATTTACCTGGAGCTTCAAGTTTTACTAAGCTTAAAATATCGGCTGCTACGGCAACTTTTATACGAGATGCATTTGCGTTTTCTATAAATGTTTTGATGTCAGAAACTTGTCCGTCTTTACCTGGATATTGCAATAATGCTCCAAAGAAACCTTCAGAATGGTCAAATTTTTCAGCGTTACCAATCACTAATTCTACTCCAATAGGTATCGCCCTTGTGTGCAATAATGATAGTGTTTGAGGTAAAATAGTATCAGACACAAAAAACTTATTAATACCTGCTTTTTTTTGGTCACGTTCTCTTACTGCAAATAATAAACTCATGGCTTCTGCAGCAGCTGTACTTTCATCTAAAAGAGACGCATTTGCAATCTCCATTCCTGTTAAATCAATAACCATAGTTTGGTAATTAAGCAATGCTTCTAAACGACCTTGAGCAATTTCTGCTTGGTAAGGTGTATATGCTGTATACCAACCTGGATTTTCTAAAATGTTACGTTGAATAACTGCAGGCAGATTTGTTGGATGATAACCTAAACCTATATAAGACTTAAAAACTTTATTAAGCTGAGATAATTCGTAAATATGATCTAAATACTCTTGCTCGCTTAACGCAGCATCTAAATCTAAATCATTTTTAAGACGAATATCTGCAGGAACAGTTTCTGATACTAATTGTTCTATACTCGTAACACCAATAGTGTTTAGCATGGCTTTTTCTTCTTGAGAATTTGGGCCAATATGTCTTAATGCAAAAGATGTTGTGTCCATTCTTTTTGTAGCTGTAATTTTTGATATGCAAAAATACGGAATATGCCCTTTTTTTTAGTTAAGGAATACTAAAGTTTTTAACTGAAATGGTACGTTATTAACACTTTAGTTATTTTTACGATATGAAGCTTTTAAAGTCTGTTTTTAATTTTTATATAAATAGCAGCATACATGTAGCATTAGCCGTTTATGCTATGACATGGGTAACTTTGATTTCATTTGATTTACCTTATGATGAAAATGCACTTTATTTTATTTTTTTTGCAACTATTACCGCATATAATTTTATAAAATATTTTGGTTTAGCTAAGTTTCATCATAGGAGTTTAGCCAATTGGTTACGGGTTATTCAGTTGTTTTCTGCAGTAGCGTTTGTGCTAATGTGCTACTACCTACTTCAGCTTAGTTTAAGAACGATTACTTTGATTGGCTTTTTAGCAATTGCCACATTTTTGTATGCAATACCACTAATACCAAAGCGCTATTTTTTTGATGAACAGCAAAATTTAAGAGAAATAAGCGGAGCAAAAATTTATATCATTGCCCTAGTTTGGTGCTTTGTTAGTGTATTATTACCAATTATGAATGCAGGAATAGAGTTATCAGCAGATATTAGTATAACACTTTTTCAGAGGTATTGTTATGTGTTGGTTTTAATGTTGCCTTTTGAAATTCGTGATTTAAATTATGATAGCTTAAAATTGGCGACAATACCTCAAAAAATAGGTATAAAAAAAACCAAAATAATAGGCGTGCTATTATTAATGGTTTTTATGATGTTAGAATTTTTTAAAGATGAAATTAATGATACATCTGTGATTTCAACTTTAATAATAACTTTTGTAACGCTTCTGTTTTTGATATTTTCTTCAAAAAAACAGCACAAATATTATAGTGCCTTTTGGGTAGAAGCTTTACCAATATTTTGGCTTATAATACTATTGCTGCTTACTTAGTTCTACCTCAAATGCTTGCTGCAATTTGTTTTTGGCAGAATTGTCTAAAGTTTCTACTTTAGGATTCTTCACTAACTTTGTAAGTTGTGTGTTTTTAGCGGTGTATTTTCTGCATGCACGACAGTACATTAAGTGAAAAGTCAAAATTATCTTTTCTCTTAAAGATGCTTCTTTATACTGATTTTTGTCACATATATGATTTGCTTCGTGACATTCTAATTTTAGTTTACTCATAATTTTTAAAACCAATTTTCTTCCATGCAACTAGCCATAGCAGTTCTTGCTCTATGGATAATTACCCAAAGGTTAGACGCTGTAATATTCAATTCATTACAAATTGCTTCAGTTTCATAATTTAAAAGGGTCTTCATTTTAAAAACATTTGCTTGTTTTTCTGGAAGTTTACCCAAACAATCATGGATTGCAACACCTAATTCTGTATTCTCAATTGTGTCTTCAGCTGTTTTGTCATAAGGGTCAGCAACGCGCTCTTCTAACCAATCACCTTCTGTTTCTGTATCGCTGTTATATGACATACGTACTTCAGCTTTACCTTTGTTAGAATTTATTTTCCGATAATGGTCAATGATTTTTCTTTTAAGAATAGCTATTAACCATGTGCGTTCACTAGCTTCTCCTTTAAAGTTTGCCATGGATTTTAAGCCCGCTAAAAAGGTCTCTTGAACCAAATCTTGAGCGATTTCTCTATCACTAACACGAGTAATCGTATAGTTAAATAGATAATCGGAGTAAAGTTTAATCCAATCGTTAGGATTTATAATATGTTCTGCCATTGCTCTGGGCGTAATTTTCTGGCATTAAAAATAGGATAAAAAAACGAGAAAAGTATTACGTATTTATAAGTGATTGTATAGCGTGTTTAATATCCTTGTGCTTAAACTGAAAATTAAGAAGAGTTAGCTTCTTAGGAATAACATTTCTACTTTTTAAAACTAGTTCTGCTTCAGTACCTATGAGTTTTGCTCCAAATTTCAGTAACCATTTAGGGTGTGAAATTCCAAATGGAATATTTATAGTTTTCCGGATGGTTTTCATTAATGTTTTATTATCTGTAGGTTTTGGAGAAACAACATTAAATATGCCTTCTAGCTTATTAGTAATAATAAAGTCTATAGCCCTAGCAAAATCGAGTTCATGAATCCAACTTACTTTTTGATTGCCATGCCATTGTTTTCCGCCTAGTCCAAATTGTGCTAAACGTTTGAGTGGTATGAAAGCGCCTCCATTTTTTCCTAATACAATAGAAGTTCTAAGTATCACTTTTTTAGTTTTTGGATTGGTGATACTATAAAAAGCTTCTTCCCAATATTTTGCAATATTCATAGAAAAATCATCGCCAATATCACCATTTTCTTCCGTCATTTCTTTTGTGTATGAACCTTCATATATTGTTGAGGTAGATGAGTTAAGCCAGTATTTTGGTGGATTGTCACAAAGATTTATGGCTAAGCCCAAAACATTTGTTGAGTCTATACGAGAATCATAAATGAGTTTTTTATTTGCTTCAGTATATCTGCAATCGACAGATTTGCCAGCAAGATTAATTAAGACTTCTGCATTTTCAAGAGCATTTTTCCATTTTCTTAAGTTTTTTCCGTCCCAGTGAATGTGGTTTTCTTTATTGGGTTTTCGGGTCAAGATTTTTACTTCATAACCTTTGTTTTCAAAGTAAATTTCTAAAACTTGACCCAAAAACCCTGTGCCACCTGCTATGATGATGGTTTTCATGTTATAAAATTTTTGTGGTTCTTATGACTTGTCTAGATTTTTTTCTTCCTCTAAAGAATAAAAAGAGGTTAAAGAATAGCATTATACCTAAGTAAATTGTAAACCCACCAATTTTTCTACTTAGTATTTCCATGAGCGTTTGGTAACTCATATCATGATTTCCGCTGTAGTAGTAGATTTTCATAATAAATAATGCAAAACCTATATTAATGAGGTAAAAGCCTATTTCAAAAAGCTTGTTAGTAGCCAAAGCAATATCTTCTTTGCCTTTAAAGATATCTATCATGAATAACCTTCCATTTTTAAAAAGCATTTTAGAAATGTATACTGTTAAGAGTATAACTATTGGCAAATAGATAATGTAACCGATAATAATTTTTGAATTTTCCATAATTTATTGATTTATGAGTTTAGATTTATTTAGGTACTTCAGCCAGAATATATTATTGTAATGCATTATGGCTAAAAGCAATATTATTTTTCCAATTGTATATGATAGTGAATTAATCATTTCTACAGTAGAATTTATATTTTCCCAATAGGCTATTGTAATGATGGCGTATCCGATATTAGTTAAGTAATAACCAATTAGTAAAAGGTTATTTATACTTTTTACAAAGTCTATGTTATTGCTAAAGAGGTTAAGTAAAAAGACTTCTCCGTTTTTGTAAAATAACCATCCAATTTTTACCATTATAAAACTTATAATAGGTAAGTAGATGCAGTATGTTATAATGTTATAGTTCATTAAAATGAATTTCTGTATATCAAATAGGTTATAATGACAAAGTAGAGTCCAATTATCATTGATAATCCAAATACTATCACCATTGATGCATATTTGTCTTCAGGTAAAATGATCATAATAATTACTAATGCAATCCAAATCAGAATACTTCGCCAATAGTAATTAAGGTGTTTTTTTGTTTTCTGTATGGCTAGGTTAAAGGTGAAACTGAGTTTAATTGCAAAGACAAGTTGAAACAATCCTAAAAAGAATTGACTTATTGCTCCTATTACAGTTTCATTGATGTATAAAGCGATGACAGTTAAGTAGACGACTAGGTTAAAATAAAATGCAATTTTCATAATCTTATAATTTTTTAGTGTGAATGGTATAAGTCAAGAACAATATCAATCCCATTGGTAATAAAAATTGCCATCCGAAAATATTTCCTTTCCAGACTAGGAAGAATAATGCAACTAATAGAAAATAGAGTTGAATACGTTTACTTTTAGGAAATGCAAAAGCAAAGTAGACTCCTGCTATTACTTGAAAAAATCCGGTGAACATCAACCCATATCCACCTCCTAATAAGCAGAATAGTGCAAAGACATTCAGTGCTTTTGATGTTTGAAGTTTTTTCTTCATAATTTCTAATATTTTAAACTTTCAGAAAAAATTGAAAGTTTGATTTAAAAAATATATCTCTATTTCATGAGTTTAAAAACAGACTTTGTTAACCAGTTTTGCTTTTGGTCCATAAGTTTGTTTATCATAGCATCTGCATCCTTTGTTAAGTTATGCAATGCTTTGGTTTGTTTTATCAATTCCTTTGTTTTTTCTGAGCCATCGTCTTTAATAGAAGAGATTTCATTCAAAACTTTAATCACAGGTTTAATTTCTCGTCGGCTACGTTCTTTAGCTATAACTCTAGCCAATTCTTGTACATCTTTTTCGGTAGTAAAAAATTCTTTGCGCTCTCCAGAAACCAAAACTTTTGTTACAATACCCCAATCCATAAGCTGTCTTAAATTCATACTTGTATTTCCGCGAGATATTTTAAGCTCTTCCATAACATCTTCCATTGACAATGGCTTTGTAGAGATAAAAAGCAAAGCTTGTATCTGAGCCATCGCTTTATTGATGCCCCAAAGAGAGCCGAGACTTCCCCAAGTACTTATGAATTTTTCTTTTGCTTCTTGATATTTCATGAGACAAATATACAATAATTTTTAAACTTTCAATAATTATTGAAAGTTTATTTTTTATTTTCATTTTTCTAACTTAGGCCTCGTGTAAAAATTAAACATAAATGATTATAATAAATAATAATGTTCTTACTATAATCAAATGCTTAGTCATATGTCTATTAATTGTTAGTTGTCGGTCTACTGCGCCGTTAGTAAGTCCAATTTCAAACACCAATAGTTCTAAAGACATATTAATCTTTATTGACGGTACCTCAAATACGCCAGAAGATAATACCAATATTAATAAACTGAGATTGTTAACCAAGCAAAGCGATAGCTTAGATTCTTTTTATACCGTTGGCGTTGGTGGTGGCAAAGATTTTAAAATCTCGGGCATGGCATTTGGTGTTGGCGTTAAAAGAGATGTAGTAGAAGCATATGATTTTTTGATGAAGCGTTATAGAAAAGAACGTGGCGATAATATTTACTTATTTGGTTTTAGTAGAGGCGCTTTTACCTGTCAAGTGTTAACGGATTTTATCTATACTGCAGGAATGATAGAACTCGAAAGCGATATAGATAGTGTAAAACAAATGCGTCTAATCAAAAAAATGTATAGCGCATATCGTGATAATATAACGCATACTGAAAGACAGCGGAAGGTTGATAAAGTTATCAAAAAATGGGAAGTTAAAAATAACCAAACGATTACAAGAACACCAAAAATGACTATTGAGGTATTAGGTTTGTTTGATAATGTCGAAGCTCTAGCTGCACCAGATTATAGAGAGAAGTTTTGCAACCCTAATGAGAGTCATCTTAATCAGTTTGTAAATGTGAATAAGGTTTTTCATGCGGTTGCTTTAGACGATAATAGAGCACAGATATTTACACCAATTCTGGCGAGTTGTAACAATATTAAACTAAAGCGAAATAAGACTTTAGATGATGTTGTAAAAGAAGTTTGGTTTGCTGGTGCTCATAGTGATGTTGGCGGCGGATATTCAGATAATCCCGAAATATCTTACGTGTCCTTAAATTGGATGGTTAATGAGTTAAAGCACTATAATTTATTTGAAGATGTGCCACTAACTGATGATAATATTAAAGGCGAAATTCATGATTCCGAAAAAGGCTTTCTGGGTTTCTTTTACAAAAGAAGAAATCGAGATATCCCTTTATATCTCTTAGAAAATGGTGAAAACTATAATAATGGCAAAATAAATATTCATAGTTCTGTGATTAAACGTCTAGAATTAGGCTTGTTACCAAACTTTAAAAAGCTAAAAAAAGACCCGCTAGATTGGTTTGATAAAGCGCCATTTAAAAAATGCTTTGAAACACAAGGAAATAAAAGAATTTTTAATACGCCTTGTGATGTTATTAATGTGGTAGATTAATCACCTAATCTGTAAATGAATATGATCGTCGTGCCTTACAGCTTGACAACCATGAAAGCGTATTTTTGAATAGTTAGATAAGCCTAAGCTTGATTTCAAATGTGGTTCAACAAATAATTTTTGAGTTTCTGAATGATTTAATAATTCTCTTATCAGAGCCTTAGTCTTTTTGGCGTCAAAATCTAAATCATCTGATGAGCCAAAAGTCAAATATTTAGAAAAATCATATTGCCAGTAACCTTTCGATTTGCAACTTGAAGTAGTAAAATTTTTATCTGAATTTACATAAGCGCCATAGCCAGAAAATGATGGTTTTTTATTAGTGGATTTTCCGTTTTCAGTTTTATACATAAAAGAAATATCAATTTTCTTACCGTCATCGTGACTTAAATGCGGTAATAAAGGAAAGCCGTTAATGAATGGGAAGTTGGCATCCAGATATGTTATAGTTGTATTACTCTTTTTAGAAGTTTCTATTAGTAATTCTTTTAATTCAGGTTTCGCGTAATTTCTGAATGTCATTGGGTAAAACCAATTTATAGGCTTAACATCATTTGAAGTAATAGGTAATTGTTCTCTGCCGAAAACCTTTGCTACTGGTGGAATAATTAACAAATTGAAAACTAAATAGAGAATAGGAAAAATAAATCTTTTCTTCCAGGTGACTCTTTTTGAAAGAAAAATAGAAATGAGCCAAATTATACCACCAACTTGAGTTGCAATTGTTAGTAGTAAAATGACAAGTAAATGTCCAACTAACTTTAAAACTTTCATTACATAATAAACGCCTTATTCTAGAACTTATTTTATCAATCCAGCACGTCTTAAAAGCGCTTCTGGCTTTGGCTCTTGACCTCTAAAACGTTTGTATAATGTCATTGGGTTTTCAGTGCCACCTTGTGATAAGACAAATGTCTTAAATTTATTAGCCACTTTTTTATTGAAAATACCTTCTTCTTTAAAATATTCAAATGCATCGGCATCTAAAACTTCTGCCCATTTATAACTATAATATCCTGAAGAGTAGCCTCCTTGAAATATGTGTGCAAAAGCGGTGCTCATACAGTTTTCTGCTACGTCCGGATAAAGATTTGTGCCAGCGAATGCTTTAGTTTCAAAGTCCTTTACTGATGTGGTGTTTTGCGGAGACTCGTTACCATGCCAAGCCATGTCTAGCATTCCAAAACTTAATTGACGAAGTGTTTGCATACCTTCATGGAAGGTTGATGATGCTTTTATTTTTTCGATTAAGTCCATAGGTATAACATCGCCAGTTTCGTAATGTGTAGCAAAAAGCTTCAGCGTTTCTTCTTCATAACACCAGTTTTCTAAAATCTGACTTGGCAACTCCACAAAATCCCAATATACATTGGTGCCAGATAAACTCGGATATGTTGTGTTAGCCAGCATGCCATGAAGCGCATGACCAAACTCGTGAAACAAAGTAGTAACCTCGTTAAAAGTTAGGAGAGAAGGTTTAGTAGACGTAGGTTTCGTGAAATTACAAACGATAGAAATATGTGGACGATGATTATGACCATTTTTAATCATTTGCGGTTTAAAAGACGTCATCCAAGCGCCATTGCGTTTTCCTGCTCTTGGAAAAAAATCGGCATAAAAAACAGAAACCAAATCGCCAGAATCGTCAATAACTTTATAGGTTAAAACGTCTTCATGGTACTTGCCAATAGTATCAATTTCTTCAAAACGTAATCCGAATAATTTTTCGGCAACAGTAAATGCACCGTTAATTACACTTTCTAGTTTGAAATATGGTTTTAATTGCTCATCATCTAAACTGAATAATTTTTGTTTCAGTTTCTCAGAATAATAAGCCGAATCCCATTTTTGTAATTGATTAATACCATCTAATTCCTTAGCGAATACTTCTAGGTTTTTAAATTCATTCTTAGCTGCTGGTTTAGCTTTCTCTAATAATTCATTCAAGAATTTCTCGACATTAGAAGGCGTTTCTGCCATGCGCTCTTCTAGTACAAAATGAGCGTGTGTTTTGTAGCCTAGTAATTGTGCACGCTCATTTCTTAGATTCGTAATTTTTAGTACAATTTGCTGATTATCTAATTCGTCACCTTTAAAACCTTTACTGCCAAAAGCTTTTGAGAGCCTTTCTCTTAGTACGCGATTATCGGCATAAGTCATAAAAGGAATATAACTTGGGTAATCCAAAGTAATTAGCCAGCCGTCTTTACCTTTGGATTCAGCCATTTGTTTTGCAGCTTCTTTTGCACCATCTGGCAAACCTGAGAGTTCATTCTCATTTGTGAGTAACATTTCAAAAGCATTAGTTTCTGCTAGGATATGTTCACCGAATTTTAGTTTAAGTTGACTAAGTTCTTTATCTATTTCTCGAAGTTTTTCCTTTTTGGCTTCTTCTAGGTTGGCACCATTGCGCGAAAAGCTTTTATATTTTTTATCAAGAAGTGTGTTTTGTTCAGTGGTTAAATCCAAGTTTGATTTTTTCTCATAAACGACTTTTACACGTTTAAACAAATCTTCATTTAATGTAATATCATTACTAAATTCTGATAATAAAGGCGAAACTTCTTGCGCAGTTTCTTGAATCTCATCATTAGTTTCAGCAGAATTTAGATTGAAAAATATACTCGAAATTCGGTCTAACTCTTCTCCTGAATAATCCAAAGTTTCAATAGTGTTTTCAAAAGTCGGAGCTTCAGTGTTTTTTACAATAGCATCAATTTCTGCTTTGGCTTTTTCAATGGCAATTTTAAAAGCAGGTAAAAAATCTTCCGTTTTTATTTTTGAAAATGGTGCTGTATTGTATGCCGCGTTGAAATATTTATTTAGGATTGTCATTTTATGCTTTTTTATAATTTATAAGGATTTCTCCTTCGTCATTTAATAGACTTAAATCGCCATTATTTGATAAGTTATAACTCCAATGGAAAGGCTCATTTTCAACTTTATAAATAATTGAATTGGGTTTGACGTTATAAACATTTAGTAACTGTAATCTGTTAAATCTTTTTATATAAATATTATTATCAGATAGTTGTACAATTTGAAAATTCCCAAGAGAAGCATCTGTAACATCTTTAAAATTTTTCCTCTGCCAAGTACCGATAACTTTTTTTATTTCTAAATTTTCTAAAGCTTTAAAGTCTGAATAAATTTCAATTAATGACGTACTTACTCTGCTGTATTCTTTTTTATTTAGTTTATCCAAAAGTTTTGGATAAATCGATTTTTGACCAAAAACGGAATAGTCGTAAAATGCATATGTTAACGCCTCGAGTTGATAAGCAGGAAACTTGCCGCCAAAACTATTAATAGCACCTCCAACTTCTTTAGTTTGCTGTATTATTGGCCAGAATGCTAATGATGACGAACCATTTATATTATTATGTGCTAAATTTAAAATAGGAACTAAGTTGTTGGGCTTATAGCTTTCTTTTCTATGAGTCTCAAACATTAATGCTGTTCTAATCATATTGGCGATAGAAAGTGAGTCTCTTTTTGATTGAATTTTTAGGTTCCCAACTAGTATGTCTTGGTCTAAATGGTATAATTTTTGCCAATAAGCTGAAATCTCTTTTTCGGTTTTAAGGTTTGAGATTTCAAGCTTATATGTATCAACCGGAATTAAGTTTTTTTCTTCATTAATACAAGAAAGTAATGTTAGAAATATAAATAAAACTAGGAGGGTTTTAGGCTTCATCAACGTTACAATTTATTACAAATCCTTTGCAGAATCAATAACCTTAGCCTTTAAGCCTTCTTTGTAAACTAGTACTTTGTCTAAAACACACTTGTCACTTGTTCCTATAATTTGAGCAGCCAAAATACCAGCATTCTTTGCGCCGTTAAGTGCCACAGTTGCTACAGGAACGCCACCTGGCATTTGTAAAATAGATAATACAGAATCCCAACCATCTATAGAATTACTACTTTTTACAGGAACACCAATAACAGGTAATGGCGATAAAGAGGCAATCATGCCAGGTAAATGTGCAGCGCCACCAGCTCCGGCAACGATAACTTTAATACCTCTTGTATGGGCATTTTTTCCGTAGTCGAACATTTTTTCAGGAGTGCGATGTGCAGAAACAATATCTACTTCTACTTCAATATCAAATCCTTTCAAAATGTCTATAGCGTCTTGCATTACTGGTAAATCGCTTTTGCTTCCCATTATTACACCTACTTTACTCATAACTATTTGCTTATTACTTGTATGGTTTCTTTTACTTGCTGAGCCACAGCTCTAGCTTTATTAATATCTTTATCTATGATGGTAACGTGTCCCATTTTACGAAAAGGTCGTGTTTGTTTCTTTCCATAAATATGTGGCGTTACGCCATCCATAGCCATTATGTCTTCTATGTTTTTGTAGAGCACATCTCCGGTATGGTTTTCTGCACCAACAAGATTTACCATCACGCCAGCAACTTTACTTTCAGTTTTTCCTAATGGTAAATTTAAAATAGCTCTTAATTGCTGTTCAAACTGGCAAGTAAAACTACCTTCAATACTATAATGCCCAGAATTGTGAGGTCTTGGCGCAACTTCGTTAACCAATACATCATCGTCTTTGGTTAAAAACATTTCAACAGCTAAAAGACCAACATGCTTATAGGCGTCTGCAACTTTTAAGGCTAATGCTTCAGCTTTATTGGTAATGTGTTTAGGTAAGCGTGCAGGACATAATACATATTCTACTTGGTTAGCTTCAGGATGAAACTCCATTTCAACCGTTGGATATGTTTTTATCTCACCACTTTCATTTCTGGCAACAATCACAGCGAGTTCATTTTTAAAAGGAACGAGTGCTTCAGCAATACACTCAACATTAGGTAAATCTTTTAAATCTGAAATAGTTCTAATCACTTTTACACCTTGTCCATCATAACCAAATCGTGCACTTTTCCATACAAACGGAATGGATAATCCGCTATTTTCAATAGCATCTTTAATTTCTGAAGCATAAGCAAAACGAGAAAAAGGAGCGGTCGGAATATTATTATCCGTATAAAATAATTTCTGTGTCGCTTTATTCTGAATTGTTCTTAGGGTCTTTGAAGATGGATATACTTTTTTACCTTCGTTTTCTAAGGTTTCTAAAGCATCAACGTTTACATTTTCAATTTCAAAAGTGAGTAAGTCTACACTGCGTCCAAACTCTATAACGGTATCGTAATCCAGAATATCTCCAGTAACAAATTCGTCACAAGCCAATCGTGACGGAGCATTCTTGTTAGAGTCAATCACTTTTGTGGTAATATCAAATTTTCGTGTCGCGTAAAGCATCATCTTGCCCAATTGCCCGCCGCCTAAAATGCCAAGTTTAAAATCTGAAGAGAAGTAGCTCATGTTCGGTATTCCAAATAGTTCGGAATCTTTAGTTTGAAATTGAAAATTGAGTAACAAAAATACACTAATTATAGAAGAATATTCCAAAATAGGAAACCAAAAATCGACTATCGTTAATCATTTGATTATCTTTGCCTTTTTAAAATTAAAACATGCTCGTAAAGCTTCAGGATTTATATTTTAAGCCTTTTATTTCAGAAGAGAAAATACAAGATGCTGTACAACAAATGGTAGATGCTCTTGCAAAGGACTTAAAGGACGAAATGCCAATATTCGTAGGTATTCTTAATGGCTCTTTTATGTTTGTGAGTGATTTTGTAAAAAAATACCCGCACCCTTGTGAGGTTACTTTTATAAAATTAGCGTCTTATGATGGTGTAAAATCTACAGAAGATATCCAAAGACTTATAGGTTTAACTCAAGACCTGACAGATAGAACTGTTGTGATTCTTGAAGACATTATAGATTCAGGGAACACGCTTGCAGAAGTACATCGTATTTTTAAAAATGAAAAGGTAAAACAACTCATTATTGCTACTTTATTTTATAAGCCAGAGGCATACAAAAAAGACTTTAAATTACATTATGTCGGTATAGAAATTCCTAATAAATTCATCGTAGGCTATGGATTAGACTACAACGGTTTAGGAAGAGATTTGCCAGCAGTATATCAACTAAAAACAACACAACACATGACTAACATTGTATTATTTGGCCCTCCAGGAGCAGGCAAAGGTACACAAGCAAATTTCTTAAAAGACAAATACAATTTGGTACACATTTCTACTGGAGATGTATTTAGATATAACATAAAAAATGAAACTGCTCTAGGCACATTAGCTAAATCTTACATGGATAAAGGTGAGTTAGTGCCTGATGAGGTAACTATAGATATGCTTAATGCTGAAGTTGAAAAAAATGCCGATGCTAAGGGGTTTATTTTTGATGGTTTTCCTCGAACTAATGCTCAAGCTGAAGCTTTAGATGTATTGATGAATTCTAAGGATTCTCAGATTAATGCTATGGTTGCTTTAGAGGTTGATGATGAAGTTTTGGTAGGAAGACTTTTAGAACGTGGAAAAACTAGTGGGAGACCAGATGACGCTGATGAAGGCATTATAAGAAACCGTATTAAAGAATACTACAATAAAACAGCCGTCTTAAAAGATTACTATTCTAATCAAGACAAATATTTTGGTGTTGATGGCGTTGGTAGTATCGAAGAAATTACAGAACGATTAAGTACTGTTTTAGATAAATTATAATTCTTAGTGAGTTTAAAATTAATACTTTAAACTTATCACTTTAAACTCATATTAATGACTGAAGGTAACTTCGTAGACTACGTGAAAATGCATGTCTCTTCTGGAAATGGAGGAAAAGGCTCTGCGCATTTACATCGCGAAAAATATATACAAAAAGGTGGCCCAGACGGAGGTGATGGAGGTCGTGGAGGTCATGTTATCATTAAAGGTAATCCTAATCTTTGGACACTTTTGCATTTAAAATTTAAAAGACATATTAGAGCTGGTCATGGTTCTCATGGAAGTTCTGGTAGAAGCACAGGTGCTGATGGTGAGGATATGTATCTAGATGTGCCTCTTGGTACAGTTGTAAGAGATACCGAAACCAATAATATTCTTTTTGAAATTACTGAAGAAGGCGAAGAAAAAATTGTTGCAGAAGGCGGAAAAGGAGGTCGAGGTAATTGGCATTTTAAGAGTCCTACAAACCAAACGCCACGTTATGCACAACCAGGTATTCCTTTAGAAGAGAGACATATTACTTTAGAGCTTAAAGTTTTAGCTGATGTAGGTTTGGTAGGTTTTCCAAATGCAGGAAAATCGACATTACTTTCTGTTATGACTTCAGCAAAGCCTAAAATTGCAGATTATGAGTTTACGACATTAAAACCTAATTTGGGTATTGTAGAGTATCGCGATTTCAAATCTTTTGTAATGGCAGATATTCCTGGTATTATTGAAGGTGCAGCCGAAGGAAAAGGACTTGGGTATTATTTTTTAAGACATATAGAACGTAATTCTATCTTGCTGTTTTTAGTGCCTGCAGATGCCGATGATATTGTAAAACAATACGAAGTTTTACTAGATGAATTGAGACGCTACAACCCAGAAATGCTGGACAAGGAACGTTTTCTTTTAGTCTCAAAATCTGATTTATTGGATGATGAGTTAAAAACTGAAATGAAAGAAGAACTTGATAAAGGGCTCAACATAGATTATATGTTTATGTCATCAGTAGCCCATCAAGGAATTCAAGAATTAAAAGATAAACTCTGGAAAATTCTTAATGATTAATGTTATAAATTTTGAAAAAATTTCTCAGTAACATTGTCGAAAATAATGATAGCCTCATAGGAAGAGCATTTGATATATTTATTCAGATTCTTATTATTGTTTCGGTAGTGGTGTTTTCTATTGAGACCCTTCCAAATTTGAAACCACATACCAGAGAAATTCTTCATTCTATAGAAATCTTTTGCGTTGTCATATTTACCATAGAGTATTTAGCCAGAATTTACATCGCAGAAAAGAAACTCAAATTTATTTTTAGCTTTTTTGGTATTATAGACTTCTTAGCAATTTTACCTTTTTATTTAGCCATTGGTTTCGATTTACGTTCGTTACGATTATTACGAATGTTCCGATTATTTAGGTTATTAAAGTTGGTGAGATACAATACAGCTATGAAGAATTTTGGTCGCGCTATGTATGTGGCAAAAGAGCAGATTGTTTTATTTATGGCAATTACAGTAATACTCATCTATTTTTCAGCAGTTGGTATCTATTATTTTGAACATGAAGCGCAACCAGATCATTTCGCTTCAATTTTTGATAGCCTTTGGTGGTCTATTGTAACACTTACAACTGTTGGATACGGTGATGTATATCCGATAACTATAGGCGGTCGCGTATTTACATTTTTTATTCTTCTGATTGGATTGGGTATTGTTGCAATCCCAACAGGAATTATCTCTTCATCAATGACTAAAATATTTGACTCTAAGCATGAAGAGTTAGAAGGAAAGGAAGATTTAACAACATTTGAAGCGACACTTCTAGAAGAAGAGGAATAGTTAAAGTTTAAAACTCGGTTTCAATTTTTAGTATCTTTAAAATAAAAAGATGAAACTGTTAAGATTTCTTTCAGTATTGCTATTACTAACGTCATGTGGTGCTTTTGTAGATTACGATTACGAAAAAGGCACGGATTTCACTCAGTATAAAACCTACAATTATTTTACAGACATGAAATCTGGTTTTAATCAACTAGATGAAAAACGTCTTATTCGAGTTTTAGATGCTAAACTAAAAGCTATGGGTTTCGAAAAATCTGATACACCTAGTTTTAGTATTGATATCCAATCTGCTCAAATAGATGCTAATTCAAATAGTAACATAGGTGTTGGTGTCGGAGGCACAGGTCGTAATGTCGGTGGCGGTATTTCTATAGGTATTCCTGTTGGCGGAAATAGAACTATATATGAGATAAATATTGAGTTTGTAGACGATTCTAAAAACGGCGTATTTTGGCAAGCCATAACTACGATTTCTAATATTGGTAACACGCCAGAAAAGCGAGAACAAAGCTTTGTGAAGCTTATAGAAAAAGTATTTAGTAAATATCCGCCAAAGAATTAAGGCTGCTTTGTTTCGTTAAGTTGTTGTTAAGTCTATTGTGAGTGAAGTTTTTCCTTATAAATTTGAATATAACCAAAACTTCAATCAATGAAACAACCATGATTAATTTTCAATCACATACCGAGATGATAATATGGTTGTTCCATGTGACTTATAAAAAAGAAATAAATATTAACACATGAAATATTCAAAATCTATTTTCAGTATTCTTTTCGTTTGTCTTTTTACAATTTCTAATGCACAATATGACGTAAAACCACCAAAAGGTTATTCTAATGATATTGGCAACATGATTTCAATGTTAGACAACCTTAAGGGTAGAGTAGAGCGTATCGTCAAAAATATGGACCAAGATGCTACAGATTTTCTATTAGATGAAAACGCCAATACGCCTGGAGCTATGATTTTTCATTTGGCAGCAACTGAAGTGTATTATCAAATTTACACACTAGAAGGAAGACAATTTAATAAAGAGGAAGAAGCAAAATGGGGAACTGCTTTAAGTCTTGGCGAAAAGGCAAGAACAGAATTTAAAGAGAAACCAATAAAGTACTACTTAGATATTTTTGATGAGGTCAGAAAGAAAACCAAAAAGCTATTAAAGGAAAAAGATGACGATTGGTTTGCCATGAAAAATGGAGGCATGACTAATCATTGGGCTTGGTTTCATGTGATGGAACATCAAGCAAATCATATGGGACAATTGGCTATGATTTCTAAACGTATTAAATAAAAAAAGAGACCTTATAAGGTCTCTTTTTTTATTTGTATTAAGAACTTACTTAATACAAATAATATATACTTCATGCTAATAGAATTAACAATAATCAACGAATATGAAAGGGATAGTGTCTAATATTAATTAAATACAGTGTTTTTTTATTCTAAGGTTGTTGGTTTGTATATTAGTTATTTCAATAGAACTAATGATATAAATGAGAAAACTAAGCTTACTACTAATCACTATTCTTTTTTTTCTGTCCGCTTATGGGCAAAAAACAAAGGAAATTTCTAGATATTGGACTTCTATTAGTCAATCCATTGAGGTTAAATCAGATTCTATTAAGAAATTTAAAGTTATTGCCTCTGTAAAAGTAGATACTGATGATGAGAAAGCATGGACTGGGATTTGGGCTAGAGTAGATAATAAGCCAGACCAAGGAAAGGGTTTTTTTGATAATATGGGTAATAGGCCCATAACTTCTAATAAATGGAAGTCATATACTGTTATCGGTACTATAGATTCAAAATCGGATGACCTCAATTTTGGTGCAATCTGTAGTTATAATGGTAAGTTTTACTTTGATAAATTTGAGCTTTATATAGAAGAT
>SHBX01000013.1 GCA_004211785.1 Winogradskyella sp. | reverse complement strand
TTTGGTTGAACTCCGGTACGACATTATCATAATCTAACACAAGACGTTTTGTATTGTAGTTAGGGATTGTCAATGTTTTGGATTCACCAATATTATCTACCCATATTTTATTGACCACACTATCATTTCTTAAACTGAACAATGATATTGGTGCACTATTATTGCGTTTGTTTTTTATAGTAAGCTCAATAGAATCTTCTGTAGCTTTAACTTTTGAAATCTTGAAATCTATTTTCTTACGTGTATTGAGGTAGTCTGTAAAAAACCAATCGATGTTTTTATTTGTCTTAGACTTGATGAAGCTTTCAAAATTATTGAGAGAAACCGTTTTAAGCTGATTGTCTTTTAAATAACTTTTAACCAGGTTTCTAAAATCTATATCCTCGGCATATTCATCTAAATAGTTTAAACCTACACCAGCTTTGTATCTGCCGGCAATATTGGCGTTAAACTTAGTTAGTGAATCTTTTGGGATGGTTATTGGCTGGTCATTATTTTTCCTTGCAACTTCCATGGAATATAGGAAATATTGAAAATTATAATCTAAATCTGCCAAGTGAAAGGACCTAATGCCCCACACATTTGCTAGCGTTCCAAGAAGTTTGGTGTCTGGATAATAATCTTCAATGTATTTCATTAAGAAATAGATAGCTAAACCATCATTAAGCCAATGGTCTTTTCTAGGATTTGCCATATGTGTATTAGACATGTACTTGTTTAGTGCAGTCTTTAGAAGCTTTAACTCATATTGAAAATCATTTTTAAAAGGTCTTAAAAAACTAGGCAATTGGTTTAAGCCATAAAGTGGATTTTTGTCATAATCTATTTGACTTACCAATAAACGCTCATGTGGATAAGCGCCAAGATTATCAGTCAAAAATTTAGTTACTCTATCTGTTACTAATGCTTTGTCTTGTAGAGATAAGTCTTTTTCTATAATGTCAGAAATCAAAGTAAAATCGTCCGTAATTACCTGATTAAACGTTTTATTTTGATTTAATGAGATATAGGTGTCAATTCTGTCTTTGCCTTTTAGAGTAACCGTTCTAAGCGTATCATTCTCTGTTTGGGTCTCAGTATTTAATTCTGAAGTTAGATTATAATTTTTAGGATAACTGAGTGTTATAGATACGTCTGATTTAGGAATAAATAAATCATCTAAATTTTTGTTACTATAGTATTGCCATTGTCCATCATAAACTGCTGGTAGCAAATACCAATATTTCAATTCTAAATTTGCTTCTTTGGTATAGCCATAATTAGTAAAAGAGGCATCTGGTAAAACAATAGTGTATTCCAACTTTATCTCATAAGATGCGTTAGGAAGTAAAGGTTGTTTGAGGTTTACTTTTAGAACATCAATTTGATTTTTTAATCGCTCTGATGTAAGTGAATTGTTACTATTATCTGTTATGTTATCTATAATGGTAAAACCACGCTGTCTGTTTTTAGCTAAATGGAATTTTGTACTAAACTCTTCCTCAAAACGTTTTGCTAACGCTGTGGATTTTGATGAATAACTATTATTCCAGTCGTTTAAGAATATTTCTGTTAGCTTATCTGTCGTTGTATTTTTATAAACAATGGTTTGTTTAATACTAATAGACTTTTCTGTCGGGTTTACAACACCAACAATATCTATTGTATTTTGTCCATAACCAAGAACAGCAAACAGTAGGAAACCAAGAAATATGAGCGGTTTATTATTCAAATTTTTATTAGAAATTAGGGCTTAATTCTGATTCTTTGTAGAAGTTATTCAAAATTTCAACAGCTTCATCTGCTGTGTCTACTACATGAATTAAATCTAGATCTTTTGCACTTATATTACCTTCTGTAAGTAATGTATTCTTAATCCAATCTACAAGTCCACCCCAGAATTTTGTGCCAACTAAAATAATTGGAAATGTATCGATTTTATGAGTTTGTATTAATGTAATCGCTTCAAAAAGCTCGTCTAAAGTACCAAAGCCACCAGGCATTACCACAAAACCTTGTGAATATTTAACAAACATAACTTTGCGTACAAAGAAGTAATCAAAATCAAGACTTTTGTCATTATCTATGTATGGATTGTCATGTTGTTCAAAAGGCAATTCAATATTTAGACCTACAGATGTTCCTCCAGCAATATGCGCACCTTTATTACCAGCTTCCATGATACCTGGACCACCACCAGTAATTACACCATAACCACTGTCTACAATTCTGCTAGCAACGTCTTCTGCTAACTTGTAGTATTCGTGGTCAGGTTTTGTACGTGCCGAACCAAATATTGAAACACAAGGCCCAATTTTACTCAATTTCTCATAACCATTTACAAATTCACCCATGATTTTAAAAATAGCCCATGAGTCATTTGTTTTTATTTCATTCCAGCCTTTATAGTGTTTTTCTTTTCTCATATATAGTTTAGTTGTTTGTCTATGTTTGTTTCGACAATTATAAGGAGATTTAGTTTAATTCTCGCATCAAAAACTTTGCCGTATAACTCTTTTTGTCTTTTATAATTTGTTCAGGTGTGCCTTTAGCTACTAATTGTCCACCACCTTTTCCGCCTTCATAGCCAATATCTATAATATAATCAACGGTTTTAATCACATCTAAATTGTGCTCAATGATTAATACTGTATTGCCTTTATCAGCAAGCTTATTTAATACTTTCATCAAAACATTAATATCTTCAAAGTGTAGACCAGTTGTCGGCTCATCGAGAATATAAAATGTGTTTCCTGTATCTCTTTTGCTCAATTCGGTAGCTAGCTTTATGCGTTGTGCTTCGCCACCAGATAATGTTGTGCTTTGTTGACCCAATGTAATGTACCCTAGACCAACATCTTTAATAGTTTTTAGTTTTCTGTAAATTTTTGGAATATGCTCAAAGAAATTTACAGCTTCTTCAATAGTCATGTTTAATACATCACTAATAGATTTTCCTTTATATCTTATTTCTAATGTTTCACGATTGAAACGTTTGCCTTGGCAAGTTTCGCACTCGACATAAACATCTGGTAGAAAGTTCATTTCTATTATTTTAAGACCACCGCCTTGACAGGTTTCGCAACGTCCACCAGCAACATTAAAGCTAAAACGTCCAGGTTTATAACCACGTATCATGGCTTCAGGTATTTTTGAAAATAGACTTCTAATTTCACTAAAAACACCAGTATATGTTGCAGGATTACTTCGAGGTGTTCTACCTATAGGCGATTGGTTAATGTCTATAACTTTATCGATGTTTTCTAAACCTTTTATACTTTTATAAGGCATAGGTTTTTTTACGCCATTAAAATAATACGCATTAAGAATAGGGTAGAGTGTCTCGTTAATTAACGTAGACTTTCCACTTCCAGAAACACCAGTAACGCCAATCATTTTGCCTAAGGGGAATTCTACATCTACATTTTTAAGGTTATTACCAGTACAACCTTTAAGTACTAGCTTTTTGCCATTTCCTTTACGACGCTTTTTTGGTATGGCAATTTCTTTTTGCCCATTAAGATAATCTGCCGTAAGCGTGTGATGCTCTAATAATTCTTTAGGTGTACCTTCGCTAATTATTTCGCCACCATGTTTTCCTGCATAAGGACCAATGTCAATAACATGATCAGCACGCTCAATCATGTCTTTATCATGCTCTACAACAATGACCGAGTTACCAACATCGCGTAGTGATACTAAAGAATTTATTAGTTTTTCGTTATCACGTTGATGTAAACCAATACTTGGTTCATCAAGAATATAAAGTACGCCTACCAGTTGTGAGCCAATTTGTGTTGCTAAACGAATACGCTGTGCTTCTCCGCCAGATAATGACTTAGAACTTCTGTTAAGTGACAAATAGGTTAAGCCTACATCTAATAAAAATTGTACGCGACTCTTTATTTCCTTGACGATTTCACCAGAAATTTTTTGTTGCTTACTAGACAATCTCTCGATAAGATTCTCCATCCATTCGCCAAGTTCAATGATATCCATTTTCACCAAATCGGCGATACTCTTTTGGTCAACTTTGAAGTAAAGTGATTCTTTTCTTAGCCTAGAGCCATTACAAGTAGGACATTCTACTTTATCCATATATTCTTTAGCCCAACGGACTAAAGATGTAGAGTTTGACTTATACTGACTTTCGATGAAGTTAGCAACACCCTCAAAATCGATGTTATAATCTCTTGCTACACCAAGTAATTTGCTCTCTACTGTAAATTTATCTTTTCCGCCATGTAAAATAACTTGTCTAGCTTCTTCAGGAATGTCTTTCCATGAATCACTCAAAGAAAAATCATAGCGTTGCGCAATAGTATCAAACTGTTTAAAAATCCAACTTTTTTTCTGAGGTCCATGAGGTGCTAAAGCACCATTTTTAATGGATAATGACTCATCAGGTACCAATTTCTTATCATTAACTACATACAATTCTCCAATACCATTGCATTTTTGGCAAGCTCCTTTTGGAGAGTTAAAAGAAAAGTTATTAGGCTCAGGATTAGGATATGATATTCCTGATGATGGGCACATTAAGTTACGACTAAAAAATCGAGGTGCATTTGTCTCTTGGTCAATAACCATGAGAACATCATTACCGTGATACATTGCTGTATTGATGGATTCCATCAGACGCTTTTCATTATCTTGATTGTCATCTATCTTTAATCTGTCGATGACTATTTCAATGTCATGAGTTTTATAACGGTCTAGCTTCATGCCTTTTTCAAGGTCAACAATGTCTCCATCCGTACGTACTTTTACAAAACCTTGTTTGGCAATTTGCTCAAACAATTCGCGATAATGTCCTTTTCTAGACCTAATTACTGGTGCTAGTATATTAATACGCTTACCTTTGTAAGATTCTAAAATTAAATCTTTGATTTGCTCATCGGAATAGCTGACCATTTTGTCACCAGTTTCGTAACTATAAGCATCAGCTGCTCTAGCAAAAAGGAGGCGAAGGAAATCGTATATCTCAGTTATAGTGCCAACGGTAGAGCGTGGAGATTTACTTGTAGTTTTTTGCTCTATGGCAATAACTGGTGAAAGCCCATCGATTTTATCGACATCTGGGCGCTCCAAACTACCTAAAAATTGACGTGCATAAGCAGAAAATGTTTCGATATAGCGACGTTGGCCTTCAGCATAAATAGTATCGAAAGCTAAAGACGATTTACCACTACCTGAAAGACCAGTAATTACGACTAATTTTTCTCTAGGAATTGTAACATCAATATTTTTTAGGTTGTGAACTCGAGCACCTTTTACTTCAATAGAATCGTCAAATGTTGTCATAAATTAGTTAATCTGAATCGTAAACTGGCAAAGTTGCAAAGGTACAATTTTTAGTTGTTAATTTTGCACTAAGGTTTGCTTGAGAATTATTATAATTGTGATAGAAATTTAAACAAATACTATGAAATTATTAGGAATAGGCTCAAGAATAAATCATACTGAATACGGTAAAGGCGTTGTGACCAATGTTACCTCACAACATTATTGGGTGACTTTTATTGAAAATGGTTTAGAGACTCTTGATTTAGATACTGAATTTGAAATTATTGAAGCCACAGAAGATGATGTAGATACGGTGAGTTTTTACGAAGTAGAAAAGAGTTTGCGTAGCATTTTGAAAAAATGGTCTGATGCTTCTGAGGTTATTTCTATAGCTGATAAATGGAAGGGTGGAAAGCTAATCATGCAGCCAGGTGATGAGAACTTGAAGTCTAGTGAATTACCCATCGATAAATTCTTTCATAAGATAACTATGGTTAGAGACAGATTACGTGTTATGGAACAGAAAATTAATTCAAGCAAAAATTTAGATGAGCAAGAAAAGATTGATTTGCAACAGTATATAACACGAAGTTATGGTAGCTTAACAAGTTTTAATGTATTGTTTAAACTGAAAAGCCAGCAGTTTAAAGGACAGTCTTCAAAATAATTGAAATTCTTTTAAAAATGTAAACGCCGAAGCAAACTGCTTCGGCGTTTTTAGTTATTCTTTAGTATTTAAAATTTATTCTACAATAAGTTTTCTAGTAACAGTTTTATCTCCATCATTTACTTTCATAATATATATTCCAGCACTTACATTATTCAATGATATTTGTTTATCGAATCTTGGAGTAGTATTATAATTACTATTAAAGACTAATTTTCCTGATATATCATATACACCTACATTAATTCCTTTTCCAGAATTAGAGTTAAACTGTAACGTAAAATCTCCTTTATTAGGATTTGGAAATAGGGCAAAGTCATTAAGTTCAAAACTGTCATTACTAAGTACAAAAGTTGTGCTACAAATATCTATAGACCATTCATTAACTGTTCCTGTGTCTCCGTTGAAAAAGTCAACAAAGACTAAATTCCATTGTCCAGAAGGGTCATTTCCATTGAACCCATTCAATGGGTTTGCAGGATTTACTAATCCTGTAGTTGGAGAGCCACAAAAAATAGCCGATTGTTCATCTTTAAATGTTAAGTTGAAATTTCCAAAAGGAGCATCATTACAATTTCTAGACCATATATTTGTGAAGCCACCTCCATTAGGAGCCTGCAATTGCATAAGTAAATCTCCTATATAAGAGTGTGTAACGTCTACATTTACTCTAATATCCATGATAGGAGCACTTTCAGTAACAGTTACAGGAATAAAGACAGGAGTTCCTTGTACGTTTTGTCCTCCACTATCAGGAATAGCTATTGATATAGATCCTGTTGTATATGTATTACATACAGTAGTAGTGGTGGCTCCAATTGAGAAAGACTTAGAAATTGCAAAGTAAATATTACCTACAGCTTCAATTTTAATTCTACAAAACGGTTCATTTACAGAAGGAAAAGTCACACTTTCCGTACCATCATTATTTGTATTACTTGCCAGAGTTGTACTAAATGTTTGACCACCATCTGTTGATAATAAAATATTAACATTACTAGTGTTAATTCCATTAGCTGTTGTACCAGCAACGTCCCATGTTATAGTTGTAGCAGATCCAGAAGGAAAAGAAGCATTTGTGATATCTGGTGCAGTAACTCTAAATGGTCCAGTATTAGCAAGTGTAACTCTCATATCATCTCTATTTGTTTGTCCTCCATTAGGAGATTGATTGTCTCTAACGGTTAATGAAAAGTCCATATCTCTAGCAATACTTGGCATTACCTCCCATTCTGGCGTCAAGTGATCATTTAGGATAGCATTTAAAGGGGGGAAAGTTCTATCGCTGTTTGGTAGAGAAGGTCTTGATCTAAACATAGGTCCATTAGTATCTGTAGGTGATGGTTGTCCAGCAACAGTGCCTGGGTCTACTTGCTCCCAATTATAAGAAACTGTACCAACATTATCATTACCAGTGCCAGACAAAGTAAAAGCGGTACCGAAAGGAATAGTGTAGTCATCACCTGCATCAGCAATAGGTGCTATATTATTATTCATAGTATTTACAGAGCAAGTTGGTGAAGATGTTATTCTTGCATACATTTCATCAATACTAATCGCATTAAAGTGATCATCACTATTAGGTTGAATATTATCACCAGCACAAATACCGGCATAACCCATTATACTTGTCCCACTTCCTGGTTCTACAGAAGTAGAGGCATTTCTATTTGCTCCTGAACAGTTTCCTTGGCTACCATTAAAAATATGATTAGCTCCAAAATGATGTCCCATTTCATGTGCTACAAAATCAACATCATAAGGGTCACCAATTGGACTAGGTAAACCTGTAACCGCTCTAGCTTTGGTATTACTAAAGCAAATACCTCCTAAAATTGCTACACCACCACCACCAGTAGTAAATACATGACCAACGTCATAATTTGCAGTACCTATTCTAGTATCAGTTATTGTTTGATTTTGACCTAGAAGGGCTCCAGCATCATCATCTGTAAATCCATCAGGTTCTACAAGGGATATTGTACTAGTCCCTGAAAAAGGTGGGTTGATAATTTCTATTAACTCCATGGTCAAAGATAAATCACGTTCAAAAAGACCATTAACTCTTGTCATGGTTACATTCATTGCCGCCAATACAGTTGCTCTTCTTTCAGCATCAGTTGTTTCTGTTTGAGGAGAAGCATCTATATGAAAATTTGAATATTCTTGAGTAGAAGATAAGGATAAACGAAAAGTTCTCAATAAACCATCATTTGCATTTCTTTGTGTATTAGAATCTCTTTGATATGGGCTGTTAGAAACCATATCGTCAGTTAATTGACAACTAATTCGATCTATATCAGAATATAGATTTTCTTTAGCATACAAAACATAGGTATTTAAGTCTTCAGTATAAGGGTCGATATAATATGTTTTACCAATGGTATAAATCGCTGCATGAAATCCGAAAACGGTTGTACTAAAACGCATTGTGGTTCCAGGGTTATCTATATTAATACCAACATAAGATTGAATTTCTGGGTGCTTAGATGCGAAACTAGGCTCCATTATTGAGGCTTCATAAATCTCATAACGTTCCATTTCGCCGTCAGCATTAGGGAATGCAACAAATGTTTCAGAAGATTCTCCAGAAGTACGACTTACAGCATTATTAAGTGTGTTTTTTAAGTTTTCAATCTGAAGGTTGTATACATCAAATTTTGATGGTGTCGAATTTCTTTTAAGTAATTGGCTTTGCTGAATTCTATTCGTATTGGTTTTTGACCAAAACGATTTTTCTTGTGAAAAGCCTATTAATGGTAGAATTAAAAGTAATAAGTAGATCTTTTTCATGAGAATTAAATTTTAGAGATATAAATTTACAAGATCTTAGGATAATTACTTAATAAATAACAATGTAAGTTATAAAGTTTTAATATCTGTTAGTTCTAATCCTAAAAACAAGAGTTTATGAAAAGTAGGTAATTGCGCTCCACTCTTAGTAGTTTTCCAATCATTCCATGAAGCTTCAAGTCCTCTTATGGGAAGGATATCAACCCACATTTTATAACTAGTCGGTTTTCCATTGTCATCAAAATGCCATAAATAGGAATCGCCAGGTGTTGTTCCTCCAGAAGTGTATGTGACTAATAGCGCATCTTTTTGCTCTTTAGTCTTTACTAATTTTCGTTCTACACCTTTATCAAAAACTTTGTATGGTGCCACTAGCCAAAACGAGTCGTTATTAAAATACGATGTTGCTTTATTGATATACTTTTGTTTTTCTATACCATTATACTCTTGATTAAGAACAAATACTTTTGATAGATTAGGTTTTTGGAAATTGAGCATAACTTTAAAGTCTTTCCATTTTACTTCACAACTATCATCTGCTTTATACCATTTATAACAATTACGCCCTTTGAAAGTCCACTCCAAATAGTCTGTGTTTTTATAAGCTTGATAATCGAGAGCATCTAACATCTTCTCTGCAAGTTTATCTGCTTTAATGCTAACTTCTCCAGTAGGTAATTCCTCATCATATTTTATATAGATATATCCAAAGAAAAGGAATGAAGGTAAAGTGATAAATATCACGATACCCATAAGAATTTTAAGTATACGTTTAGTTTTTGAAGTTTTTCGCATATAATATTTACTTTTTATTAAAAACCAACTGCTGTATCATCTCCACGTTTATCTGCACCACCTTCTAATTTTCCATTATCTAAAACCAAGATACCATCAACAATACCAATAATTGGCGAGCGAGATTCATTTATCGTATAACCTTTAGCTTCAAGTTGATTTATAATACCTTTATCGAAAGAATTTGCCTCCATTCGTATTTCGTCTGGTAACCATTGGTTATGAAATCTTGGTGCATTAACTGCTTCTTGCATGGTCATATCAAATTCATGTACATTTAAAATGGTTTGTAATACCGAAGTGATAATGGTTGAACCACCAGGTGTGCCAAGGGTCATCAATAACTCGCCATCTTTTTCAACAATAGTAGGTGTCATTGAGCTTAGCATACGCTTTTCCGGAACTATGCTATTAGCTTCTGCACCGATAAGCCCATAATAATTTGGTTCTCCAGGTTTACTACTAAAATCATCCATCTCATTATTCAAGAAAAACCCAAGTTCTTCTGCATATACTTTTGAACCATAACCACCATTTAAGGTTGTAGTTACCGCAATAGCATTGCCAAATTGGTCAACGATAGAGTAGTGCGTGGTTTCTTCACTTTCATAGCCTAAAATTTTTCCATGAGAAATCGAATCTACTGCAGTTGCAGCTTCAAATGAAAAATCTTTCATCCTGTTTTCTAAATACACATTACTAGTCAATGTTTCCTGAGGAATTGTTACAAAATCTGGATCACCAAGGTAATAACTGCGGTCAGCGTATGCTCGTTTTTCTGCTTCGACTAATACTTGAATGGTTTTTAAAGAATTATGTCCATAATCACTCAAATCAAAATCTTCGACCATAATCATAATTTGGTTTAAGCAAACACCACCAGAAGATGGCGGTGACATTGAAGTTATGGTTAAATCATCATACTGAAATTGTATCGGTTTGCGCCATTTTGCTTCGTATTTTGCTAAATCTTCTAGAGTAATGATGGCACCTTTAGCTTGAAGAAAATCTACTAATAATTTAGCTGTTTCACCTTTGTAGAATTCATCCCTGCCATTATTAGCAATACGCTCTAAAGTCTTTGCTAGATATGTGTTTGTAAAGTTAGTTCCAGATTTTACAGTTTTATTGAACGGGATTTGTTTTCGATTTACTACTGTAAAAATACTATCATAATTTCGGAAACGTCGTTCTTGATTGTCGGTAATAGTAAAACCTGTATCTGCTAAATTTATAACAGGTTGTAATATTGTTTTTACATCTAGCTTACCAAAGCGTTCTTGAGCTTTAAAAATGCCTGCGATTGTTCCGGGAACCCCAATTGCAAAAGGTCCGACTGTACTTTTTCCGCTGATAACATTGCCATCTTCATCAAGATACATATCTTTTGTAGCTGCTAACGGTGCCTTTTCACGGTAATCTAATGCACCAATTTCTCCGTCCGATAATCGATAGATTAAGAATCCGCCGCCACCTAAATTTCCAGCATAGGGATAAGCAACTGCAAGCGCCATTTCAGTAGCCATCATAGCATCAAAAGCATTACCACCAAGTTTTAAAATTTGTATTCCAATTTTTGAAGCTTCTTCACGGGCACTTACTACCATAGCTTTATCGGTGACAAGACCACGATTTTTAGTAATTTTTTTAGTCTTTTTAGAAGCTTCTTTACAGTTAAATAATAATAGTATAAAGGTTAAAAAAAACAGATTTCTCATAGGTTGTATTCTTTTTCTAAAGCAATTCGCTTTGCTTCAGTTACTTTTATTAAATCTTTAAAAAATTGAGTAAAGTCATTTTCAAATTCTTCATAAAAATCTCTAAGCTCTTTTGTGGCTTCATTCATTTTAGAACGGCCTTTTGTACGACGATTCATTCCGTCTAAGACCTTCTGAATACCTTCAACAGATGCATAACTTAAAAGCCAATTATCTTCAATCATGTATGGAGATAATCTTTGAAAACGCTCCGGAAGAATTTCAAAATTCTCATTTAAACTCTTATAAAAATCTTGGATATAATCTTCTATGGGTTCATCAGAATAGTCTTTCCAATTTTTTGCTAAAAAATGATCATAGAAAATATCTACAATGACACCACTGTAATGACCATAGGCTTTATGAAGACGTTTTGTACTTTGTCTAAATGTTTTATGATTATCTGTGTATGAATCTATAAAACGATGCAAAATAATCCCTGCTTGCATGGCCTTTGGAAATTTGGTAAACTTTTTTCCTCTAATACCGTCAGCAGCAAAGTTTCCAATGGTAAGTAATTTATTATCGCCAGAAAGGTATATATGGGCCAAAAAATTCATTGCTCGAATTTACAAATTCATAATCATAAAATCCTATTAACTAATTATATTTGCCTAAAACAGAAAATACATGACATTAATAAAATCTATATCAGGAATTCGAGGTACAATTGGCGGTAAAGTTGAAGACAATTTAACCCCAATAGATGCAGTAAAATTTGCTGCAGCATATGGCACATGGCTAAAGCAACAACGTAATAAAGATAATTATCGTGTGGTTGTAGGGAGAGATGCTAGAATTTCTGGAGAAATGATACAGAGTTTAGTAATGAACACCTTAGTTGGTATGGGAATCCATGTTATTGATTTAGGCCTATCGACAACACCAACAGTTGAAGTTGCGGTACCAATGGAACATGCAGATGGAGGTATTATTTTAACAGCAAGTCATAATCCGAAACAATGGAACGCTTTAAAGTTATTAAATGAAAAAGGCGAATTTTTGAATGGTATTGAGGGAAAGAAAATTCTAGATATTGCAGAATCATCAAATATGACTTTTGCTGAGGTTGATGATTTAGGAAAAATAACTAAAAATGAAGCTTATATAGATTTGCATATCGATGAGGTTTTAAATTTACCATTAGTAGATAAAGAGGCTATAGAAGCAGCTAATTTTAAAGTTGTTGTAGATGGTGTGAATTCTACTGGAGGTATTGCTATTCCTTTACTTTTAGAACGTTTAGGTGTTGAGCCTGTTAAATTATACTGTGATCCAACAGGGCATTTTCCACACAATCCAGAACCTTTAAAAGAGCATTTAGGAGATTTGGCTAGTGCTGTTGTAAAAGAGCATGCAGATTTTGGAATTGTAGTTGACCCAGATGTTGACCGTTTGGCATTTATGGATGAAAAAGGGGAGATGTTTGGAGAGGAGTATACTTTAGTCGCTTGTGCAGATTATGTGCTAAGCAAAACGCCAGGTAATACAGTTAGTAATATGAGTTCTACAAGAGCTTTAAATGATGTTACTAAAAAACATGGAGGTAATTACGAAGCTAGTGCCGTTGGAGAAGTAAATGTTGTTGATTTGATGAAAAAGAATAATGCTATAATTGGCGGTGAAGGTAATGGCGGAATTATATATCCAGAATCTCATTACGGTCGTGACGCCTTGGTAGGAGTAGCTTTATTTTTAAGTCTATTAGCTGAAAAGAAAATAGCAGTTAGTGACTTAAGAGCAAGCTATCCAAACTATTTTATGAGTAAAAAGAAAATACAATTAACCCCAGAACTAGATGTTGATGGTATTTTAAAAACAATGGAAGCAAATTATAGTCACGAAAATTTAACAACGATTGATGGTGTAAAAATAGATTTTGCAGACTCTTGGGTGCATTTGCGCAAGAGCAATACAGAGCCAATAATTAGGATTTATACTGAAGCACCTTTACAAAATGAAGCGGATACTTTAGCAGATAGATTTATTGCTGAAATTAAAGCTATAGCTAACATTTAGTATCTTAGCAACAGATTAATAATCAACTATGTCAATCACTTCAACTTCAATTCAACAAGAGCCTATAACGGAATTAGAAGCGTACTTCAATAAATTCCGTAAGCATATTATTGGTTATGACCAGACTTTTGTTTCACCTTATGGAGAACAAAAAATCATATATACGGATTGGACAGCCTCTGGACGTTTATACAGACCTATAGAAGAGAAATTGTTGAATGACTTTGGGCCATTTGTTGCCAATACTCATACTGAAACTACGGTGTCTGGGACCGCAATGACAAAAGCGTATCATAAAGCTAAGCATATTATAAAGGAGCATGTTAACTGTAATGAAGATGATGTACTTATTGTTTCTGGTAATGGTATGACAGGCGTTGTTAATAAATTTCAGAGAATATTAGGATTAAAAGTTCCAGAGAATTTAAGAGATTACACTACTATTCCTGACCAGATGCGCCCTGTGGTATTTGTATCTCATATGGAACACCATTCTAACCATACATCTTGGTTAGAAACCATGGCTAAGGTAGAGGTAATTCCTCCAGGAAATGATGGGCTTTTTAGTTTAGAAAATTTAGAAAAACTACTCTTAGAGTATAAGGATTGTACCATAAAAATAGCATCTGTAATAGCGGGCTCTAATGTTACAGGTATTCAAACACCTTATCATGATATAGCAAAATTGATGCATAAAAACGGAGGCGTGTGTTTTGTAGATTTTGCCTGTTCAGGACCTTATGTAGATATTAATATGCATCCAAAAAATAAAGAAGAAAGTCTAGACGCTATTTTCTTTTCACCGCACAAATTTCTTGGAGGCCCAGGAACTTCGGGTGTTTTGGTTTTTAGTAAAAAATTATATAAAAACATGGTGCCAGATTGTCCAGGAGGCGGTACAGTAAGTTGGACAAATCCTTGGGGAGAACATAAATATATTGACAATATCGAAGAACGCGAAGATGGTGGCACACCAGGATTTCTTCAAACGATAAAAACAGCACTTTCTATAAAATTGAAAGAACAAATGGGTGTTGAAAATATCTTAAAACGTGAACATGAATTGGTTGATATTATTTTTAGCCGTCTTGAGCCTATAAAGAATATAAATATTCTTGCAGGACAGCATAAAGATAGGCTAGGTGTTATTTCGTTCTATATAGATGATTTACACTACAATTTAGGTGTTAAATTGTTAAATGATAAATTTGGAATACAAACTCGTGGTGGATGCAGTTGTGCTGGTACTTATGGGCATTTCTTATTGCATGTAGACCAAAAAACATCAAAAGAATTAACTGATGAAATTACCATAGGTGACTTGGTGCGTAAACCAGGTTGGTTGCGTATGTCAATTCACCCAACAACAACAAACGAAGAAATCGAATTTGTTTGTAATAGTATTATTCAATTAGCTAAAAACCATAAAGAATGGGCTTTGGATTATGAATATTCAAGTTGTAATAATGAGTTTGTTCACAAATCTCTAGTAAACAAGCCTTGCAATGCAACTTCTGTAGATGCTTGGTTTGATTTAGATTAACTTTTATTGAAATTCAGCCGGAACTTTATCCCTGTGTTTCCAACGCTTATGTGTCCATAAGTAGTACTGTGGAGCTTCATATATTTGTTTTTCAACAAGTTTGAAGAAATTATCAGTGATTTCAAAATCTTTGAAATCGTTAGGTGCTTCAGTGATTGTATGAAAAGTAGTTTCATAATAACCACGTTTTATACGATCTACACTAAAAAACACCACTGCCATGTCAAATTTTTTGGCGATGGTTTCCGCACCAGTATACATAGGTACTTTGACTCCCATAAACTCGTTCCAATGCAATGCTTTATATGCTTTTGGAGATTGATCAGAGACAAAACCATTTATGGTAAGTTCTCCTTTTTTTTGTGCATCACTTAAGATATTGAATGTTTCTTTTGTAGTTATTAGGTGCGAGTTGTATTTGGCTCTAATTCGCTTTACCAATCTGTCAAAATATTTATTGGCGAGTCTTTTATATACAGCAAAGCCTTTATGTTTTACATACGTTTGCAAAATAAAAATCCACTCCCAACTGCCATAATGGGCACACATAAGCATGATGCTTTTTTGTTTTTCTTCTAAGTCATGAATTAAGTCAACATTTGTAAACGTGTAGCGCTTTCTCATCGAAGCTTCAGAAATCGTCATAGATTTTATAGCCTCAAGTATCATGTCGCATAAATGGTGATAAAATTTTGAACAAATTTCTTCAATTTCTTCAGGCTTCTTTTTAGGAAAAACAAGCCTCAAATTTGACTTCACTATTTTCTTTCTGTATTTGAAAATTCTATACATAAAAAAATAAACCACATCTGATAGTCCATAAAGTAATCGAAAAGGCAAAATTGAAATCAGCCATAGTAATGGATATATTATAATGTAGGCGAGTAGTTGCATTTACTTCGGTTTTAAAGTGCAAATATATTTATATTTGAAGTTTAACAGGAACATATATGCTCAATTTAAGTTTAGTTACTATTATAATTATTGCTGCAAACGTAATTATTTCGTTTAAAGGCTTTGAAGATCGTTCTTTTTTTGAGCGTTATAAGTTCAATGTTGGTAGTGTTAGAAGAGGCGAGCAGATAAGAATGTTTAGTTCTGGATTTTTACATGCAGATACTACACATTTGTTTATGAATATGTTCACTCTTTATTTTTTTGCTGATGCGGTTATCAATGGATTGAGTAATATTAATTTTATGATCATCTATGTGGCTAGTTTACTCTTTGGGAGTTTGTTGTCTCTCTATTTTCATAAAGATGAGTATTGGTATAGTGCCATAGGAGCAAGTGGTGCAGTTACTGGGATATTGTATTCGGCAATTCTTTTAGACCCGGATATGAGTCTGTATATGTTTTTTGTTCCAATTCCAATTCCTGGTTATGTCTTTGGTATTGGCTACTTATTATATTCTATTTACGGGATGAAAAAAAGAATTGGTAATATTGGTCACGATGCCCATTTTGGTGGTGCTATTGGAGGCTATTTTATTACGTTACTTCTTAAACCATCATTATTAGAAACTGATTTGGGTTATGTTGCACTTTTATCTGTACCTATAATTATACTTTTTGTAATGTATAAGACAGGTAAACTCTCTTAAATTCTCGTTTTCAGAAAGTTGAAATTTATTATAAAAAACTAAAAAAAATTGTTGCGTTCTTTAATACTATAAACTACATTTGCATCCGCGTTTTTAACTAACGCAGTTCATTGATTACCGGAGAGGTGCCTGAGTGGCCGAAAGGAGCGGTTTGCTAAATCGTCGTACCTAGAAATAGGTACCCAGGGTTCGAATCCCTGTCTCTCCGCAAATTTTACTTGAGTTTATTGCTTTTGTGAATATTTAGATAACTATTCGGGGTGTAGCGTAGCCCGGTTATCGCGCCACGTTTGGGACGTGGAGGCCGCAGGTTCGAATCCTGCCACCCCGACAAATTTAGAGTTACGGGCTCGTAGCTCAGCTGGATAGAGCACCTCCCTTCTAAGGAGGCGGTCATAGGTTCGAATCCTATCGGGCTCACAAAAAGTCTTACTAGAAATAGTAGGGCTTTTTTGTTTTATAACCATAACTTTAATTAACGAATGAGTATAATTGATTCCTTTTTTTAATAATTCCATAAATATTGTTAAATATTTATAGAATTATTTATTTTTTATGTTAAACACCTATTTATCTATAAGTTTTGAAAGGATTCATTGTATATTTATATGAATCTTAAAATTTTAGAAATTATGAAGTATGTATTTACGTTTTTGGCTTTTTCTTTTTGTTTATTGAGTTACGGACAGGATTATGATAGTTTTGGGCAAGTTCATACCGGTTGTGAAATTCCTTCAGGTATAATACAAGGACCTCAATTAAATGACGGTAATAATTACTTTCGTGCTGCAGCTGCAGCTCAGAGAGACAATGTGGATATGTCTAGAAATAAGTTAAGCAATGTAGCATTTCAAAATGCAAAAATTTCTATTAGCGGTAGTGAGTCTATAACATATTTGGCCCGTTTCAATCCGTATATAAATGAGATTGAAGTAAAAGATAGTAAGAATAATATTGTCTATTTAAAAAAAGTAAATGATTTAGTTGTGGATTTTTCTGGCTCTGGAAATGTATATCAGATATTGCCTTACGCAAATAAATCTGGGGATGTAAGTTTAGCATACTTTAGTAATCAGAATAACGGAAATCTTTTTCAAAAGTCCGATTATAAGTATGTTGCTGCAAAAAGATCAAATAATAGTTATAGTTCTGATTCTCCTGCAAAATATATAGAAACGACTAGTTATTATTACAGAAATTTTAACCAGCAATTAATTAAACTCGACAAACGTAAAAAGGAAATCGCAAAAAACTTCCCAACTTTAGCAAAGGATATAGAAACCTTTATTAAGAAGAATAAAATTAACTTAAAGAAGAAAGAAAATTTAATGGAGTTAAGCGATTATATTTATGCTTTAGAGTCAAAAAAGAAGAGTATGAATTATGATGTAGCAATTTTAGATAACAAATAATACATACAATATTAAAATATAAAGCCTGTCAAGCTGCTAATTAAGTTTGACAGACTTTTTATTTAATACAAACCAAAATCACTTTCTCTTCATCTAGGTTAGTGGTAAAGAACAAGTATACATTTCCTCCGTCCTTTATTTTAAGTTTTTTACGAATATCTCCTACAGATAAAGGGAAATTACGAGTCGTTATATTTGCCTTTGCGATTTTTTCTTTTGAAAAAGCTTTTTTGTTAAATGGGATTACTTTTTCAATCTTAAATCGCCTTCCTGGAAAATCAATAAGCTCATTAGAAGTATATAAATGAGAGTGTTTGTGAAGTTTTCTGACTCCTAAGCTGCAAATTGAATTAAATGCACCAGCTTTTAAAACTGCAGCATTTGGTTCGTATAAATAGGCTAGTGGACTATTGTAAACCACATCTGCATTAGATTCTTTACTATACTTAAAGTCAAAAGTTTGTGGATTATTTTTTTGAAGGTTTACCGCTTTTATTTCCACCGAGCTTTGATGATCCTTTTCTAAAACCCAAAGGAGTTCTTTAACCTCGTTATTTATCGCAACAATATGAATTGTTTTTACATGTTCTAGTTGATTAAGCGTAGCAGTAATATCAAGTAATGGCGATGTTTTTATCATTACATACTTGGCATATTCTAAAAGCAAACTTTGAAACGTCTTTACATTTGGAGTGCAGTCCGAAAGTAGAAACACCTTATTCTTTATATTGTCACGACGTGATGGGTCAATATATATCCAATCGTAAGGTTTACCTATACGCTTTAAAGCATCAATGCCGCTTTCATGAAGACATGTGACGTTTTTTGTATTTAAGACATCATAGTTATGCTTTACAATCTCAGACAGGTTTTGATTGATTTCGCAATGAGTAACATTATTTATTTTTTTTGAAAAGTAATAACTGTCAACTCCAAAACCACCAGTTAAATCAATAAGCAATTTTCCAAAAACTAAATTAGATTTGTACGCTGCTGCTTTTTCAGAAGATGTTTGCTCAATATTCAACTTATTTGGGAAGTAAATGCCATCAGTATTATACCAAGTTGGTAATTTTTTTTCGCAGCGCTTTTTGGCTTCAATTTGTTCTATGATAGCCTTAGATTCTACATCAGGAAAAGAAATCCCTTTTAAGAGTAATCTTGAAATGTCTTCATTAAGATTATTATTGATATAATCTTGAACTTCGATATTTAAAATTGAAGAATCCAAAAGGTTTTCTAAAGGTCTTTTGTGAGTTTTTTGACCACTTTATATTCTGACAAAAACTCTTTTAGAATCACCTTTATAGCTGTATAAGTTGGCACTGCGATAATCATACCAATTATGCCAAAAAGAATTCCTGCGATAATAATAATCAAGAAGATTTCTAAAGGATGAGATTTTACACTTTTTGAAAAAATAATAGGCTGACTTAAAAAGTTATCTATCAACTGTGCAATTACAAAACCTATCATGACATAGGTCGTTTTTGGTAATATCACTTCGCTAAAACTTTGACCCAAATTACTAGACATGCTTAACAAAATCATTAGAAAACAACTTACTAGAGGTCCAACATAAGGAATAAGATTAAGCAATGCACATAAAAAAGCAATCACAACGGCGTTATCAATACCAAAAATGAGGAGTACAATGGTATAGATTACAAATAAGATTAATATCTGAAAAACTAAGCCTACAAAATACCTTGACAGTAAGTCCTTTATTTTATTTAAAGAACGTTTGGTTCGTATTTCATTACCGTTAGGTACAAATGTCATGATGCCGTCTTCAAATAATTTACTATCCTTTAAAAAGAAAAACATTATAAATAAAACAGAAACCAAACCTATACTGAAGCTTCCAAGTCCAGTTACAATATTATTCAGGTAATCGGGAATAAGTGCGAAATCTATTTTGGATAATAAACCAGAGTCCTTTATAGATTGTTCTACGTCTATGTTATTAAACTCGAAATACGTGACAATTTGGTTGTACAAATCTTGAACATTATCTTCTAAATCTTTGGTATTTAAAAGTGCTAATTTTTCGCCTTGCTCTGTAATTAAAGGAATAAATAAACCAACCAACCCCAGTAATAACGCAATAAATAAAACCATGGTAGTTATAACAGCAAGGGTGTTATTAAATTTAAGTTTTCGTCTTAGAAAAAGGACAAGAGGCCTTCCGATAAGTGATATAACAGCCGCTACAGCGATATATATAATTACAGATTGTATTTTGTATAAAAAGTATAAAACTAAGGCTACTGCGAGTAAAATACCGATTGCTCTTAAAATACCGTTGGCTATAGTTTTTGAATTCATTGATTGATTTTATTCAAAGATGCTGAAATAAATTAAACAAGACAAATAGCTTAGCTTAATCATCATTCTTTTTGAGTTGTTTTGTTAACTCATATAAGGTTATAGAAGTGGCTTGTACAACATTCATGCTCGTGTTTTCGCCAAACATATTTATATGTAGAGTTGCGTCTGTAAGTTTTAAAATCTCTTCAGAAATACCAAAACTCTCATTACCTATTATAAGTGCAATTGGTTGATTTGTATTTAGTCTAAAATCATCTAGAGGAATACTATTGTCAGTAATCTCTAATGCTATTACAAAATAGTTTTTGGCTTTTAAGTCAGAGACAGTTTGCAGAATATCAGATGCAACTTTATGGAGCACATACTTTTCTGTAGACCGTGATGTCTTTTTCATGCGTTTGCCAAGCTGAACATTATCACCACAAAAAATAAGTTCTTCGATACCTAAAGCATCCGAAATACGAAGTAAACTTCCAATATTAGGCGCATTGGTAACACTATCACAAATTAATGTAATAGGGAATTTTTGTTTTTTAAAAGTTGAATTATAATGATTGAGTTGCAAGTTTAGTTATTAAAGATTTAAATTATTATTTGTTCATTGCAATAATACCTAATATCAAAGCACAAATACATAAAAAGAAAATTATTAATCCAATAAAAGCGCTTAGTAACTTTTGAGTTTTTGTTTTATAGGTTGAATCAAAATCAAAAAAGTATGCCAAACTTGAATATATTAATTCTATAATTTCTCTCATTAAAATAAATTACCAAAAAATAGTAGCTTCTATTTCTTCACAATAATAAGTAAGATGAATAGGAGTTGAACAATTATGTCTATGAATACTAACGCCCTTTACACTATATGTGTGGTAGTTTATTGTATCTAGAGATTGAAAAACAAAAGCAAATGCAAGAATAAATGCTATTATTTTAAACCGTAATGAATATTTCCTTGATTTTGTTTCTTCTCTCATTCCCAATTCTATTTCTCAATTAACAAACACGTATTTCATAATATTAGCTCCCATTTTAAGTGCTTTTAATCTAACATCTTCTGGGTCGTTGTGGACTTCTTGGTCTTCCCAACCGTCGCCTAAATCACTTTCAAAAGTAAAAAGTAACAGTAGTCTATCTTCATGAAAAATACCCAAAGCCTGTGGTGCTTTGCCATCATGCTCGTGGATTTTTGGCAATCCATTTGGGAAACTATATGCCGAATTAAAGACAGGATGCATTTTTGGAATTTCTAATAACTCCTTGTTGGGGAATACTTTCTTAAGCTCTTTCTTGATGTATGGTTCCATACCATAGTTATCATCAATATGAAGAAACCCGCCAGACAAGAGATACTTTCTCAGATTTTCTGCGTCATCTTCACTAAAGAAAACATTACCATGACCAGTCATGTGCAAAAACGGGTATTGAAAAATATCAATACTACCAACTTCAACATTAACTATAGTCTCGTTGATGTTTGTAGAAATATTATCGTTGCAGAATTTTACCAAATTTGGTAATGCTGTTGGGTTACCATACCAATCACCACCACCGCTATATTTCAACACAGCAACATCTTGTGCGTTGGCAACACTTACTGTTAAACCTATCATAATAGATGCAGAAAGTGTAAGCATTTTGTTATTAAGCGTACTAAATCTCATATGTTCAAATTTAAAAAGAATGTTTATGAAATCTACAGTCTTAACATTATTTATAATTCCATTTTTATTAGGAGCTACATTTCATGCAGAAAAAGAAACTACTTTGGAGAATAACCCAATAGTTTTAGAACTCTTTACTTCTCAAGGATGCTCCAGTTGTCCGCCAGCGGATAAGCTGCTTAAACAAGTGAAGTCCAATAATATTATTGCACTATCATATCATGTAGATTATTGGAATTATATAGGATGGAAAGACCCTTTTAGCAAAGAAGAATTTACTAATAAACAAAGAAAATATGGCTCTAAATTTTATAGCAGTACCATATATACGCCGCAGTTGGTAGTGAATGGAAGAGAACACTTTGTGGGCTCGAATAGACAAAAATTAAAACAAAAAATTACGCAATACGCAAAGCAAAAACCTAAAAGCAATATAAGCTTATCCAAGGTAATTAAAGATGATGACATTGTAAATTTTGATTATAAGATTGAAGGTTTACAATCTGATGACAATCTCCGAATTGTATTGGTAATTGACGAAAGAAGAACATCTGTAAAACGTGGAGAAAATAGAAATAGAGAATTGGTAAATAGTAATATTGTTATCTCAGAACAGAAATTTAAAATTGATAAGACTATAGGAAAAGGGTCAATAATAATTCCTGAAATAGTTGAAGAAAAAGATAACCTATCTTTAGTGCTTATTATAGAAAATGATGCACTAGATATAAATGCTGCAACACAAGTAAATTTATAGATTACTCATTTGCATAAGCCACTGAATGACAAGCCACAATAGCTGCGGTTTCTGTACGTAAACGTGTTTCCCCCAAAGCAACAGGTACAAAACTAGCAGCTATTGCATTTTTAATTTCTTTTGTGCTAAAATCACCTTCTGGACCTATAAGTATTGTAATATCAGAGTTAGATTTAATCTCAGACTTTAGAGATTTACGCTCAGTTTCTTCGCAATGTGCGATAAAACGCTGTCCAGAAATGTCATGTTTTATATAGTCTGAGAAAGTAGTCAAAGGTTTTAGTTCTGGTAGATGAAACTGCAAGGATTGTTTCATTGCAGATTGCAGAATTTTTTCAAAACGTTCCACTTTTATAACCTTACGTTCGCTGTGGTCGCAAAGAATTGGCGTAACACTATCGATACCTATTTCTGTTGCTTTTTCTAAAAACCATTCAAAACGGTCATTCATTTTAGTTGGTGCCACTGCAATATGAAGTTTATAGTCTCTTTTTTTATATTGTTTTTTTGAAATGATTTTGGCTGAGCAGTGCTTTTGTTCTGCAGTAATCAATTCCGAAGTAAACAACCATCCTTTTCCATTTGTGATATGTAATATATCTCCAATTTTTTTACGTAGTGCTTTTATAATATGTCGACTTTCATCCTTATCAAAATTAAAGGTGTCATCACTTTCGGATACATTGGGATTATAGAAAAGCTGCATTATTTAAGTTCAGTAATTTTAAGTACGGTGATTTCTTCTATATTTTGATTGTCTTGAGTTTTCATTATAACATAATGTTTTTTCTCACGGTGTTCATCAAAGCTAAAAACTTGCCCAACACGTTTATCAGCAATAGCTTTTTCAAATCGTTTAGAAAATGTTCCTTTTTTTATCCACCCTAAGTCACCGCCAGTTTTTGCAGTTGGGTGTGCAGAATAAACACGAGCTAGATTTTCGAATTTATGTTCTTTATTCCGAATGCCTTTCAATATAAATGAGCGCAAAGAATTTATTTCAGCAATGGTTGTTTTATTACTATCAAATAGCATAATACTTGCTTTGTAATGAGAAGAGGTTTTTTTATTAATTAGTTTGTATATAGTTTTTCCATTTTCAGATTTAACGACTTTTTTTCCACCTTTTGATAACTCAAAGAGTTCTGTTGCTAATTTTGTTTTATGCTTTTCTTTATTGAAAGTTATAAGTTTTCCTTTAGTTTCATTTTTATGAGATTTCAAAAAGGTCTTTGCTTCTTCTTTTGTAGTAATACTATCAATAGAAGCTTCAAGCTTTGTTTGAGAAAAGCATAAAAAAGGAATAAATAGAAATAGGATAAAGTAATATTTCATGTTTAGTTTTGGTTTAATTCAATTTCCATGTCTTTTTCTAAAATTCTTTATTGAACCAATTAATAGATTAAATATAAATAGAAATTGCGCTATTAAGACTAATGAAGTTAAGAAAACAATTGCACTATTTAGTTTACTATAATTTTCATAGGGTTGAAAGTTTTTTTTCAGAATTAATTCTATTATAAAATACACAAATATTGCACCTATGGTAAGGAACATATGCACTCTTACTAGAGTTGTGTTAAGCTTAACTTTTGCTAAATCTATAAGTAAATATAGGATGCCGATTAATACATAGAAGCCACATAAAATTACAGTCACATCTTTATGTGCTGAAACAAAATAAGTATCATGTATATTGATATCAAATGATGAGCTTACTAACTTTGAATACCTTAAGTATCGTATGCAGAATATAAAAAATGCTACTAACCAGAAATAAAAATATGGTCTTTTATATAAACTCTTCATCTTAAATTTTCAATCTAGCCGTGGCCATAATATCAAAATCAGAAAATTCTTTTTCCAAATATTTTAAATAACCAACAATGGCAATCATTGCTGCATTGTCAGTAGTATATTCAAATTTTGGGATATATGTTGTCCAACCGTGTTTTTGTTCTGCGTTTTTAAGTGCAGCCCTAATACCAGAATTAGCCGAAACACCGCCACCAATAGCAATATGGGTAATGCCAGTTTGCTTTACAGCCGATTTTAGTTTATCCATAAGTATCCCAATAATAGTGTATTGTATGGAGGCACATATATCTGCTAAGTTCTCTTTTACAAACTCAGGATTGTTTTTTGTCTCTCTTTGTATAAAGTATAATATTCCTGTTTTAAGTCCTGAAAAGCTAAAGTTTAAACCATCAACTTTTGGCTTGGTAAATTGGTATGCTTTAGGATTTCCAGTTTGTGCCAACTTATCAATTTGTGGTCCAGCAGGATATCCAAGCCCAAGGATTTTTCCACTTTTATCGTATGCTTCGCCGACTGCATCATCAATAGTTTCGCCAATAACGTCCATATCAAAATAACTGTTGACTTTTACAATTTGCGTATGTCCGCCAGAAATAGTCATTGCCAAAAACGGAAAAGGCGGTTTTGTATAAGCATTTTCTTCAATAAAATGAGCCAGAATGTGACCTTGCATATGGTTAACATCAATTAAAGGAATGTCTAAACCATAAGCTAACGACTTTGCAAATGAAGTACCTACCAATAAAGAACCCATTAATCCTGGGCCACGTGTAAAGGCAATGGCATGTAATTGATCTTTGTTAATATTAGCCTGTTTTAAGGCTTGATCAACTACTGGGACAATATTTGATTGGTGCGCTCTAGAGGCTAATTCTGGTACAACACCACCATATTCTGCATGAATCTTTTGGCTAGCAACAACATTGCTCAAAATTTTATCGTTACAGAGTACAGCAGAAGATGTGTCGTCACAAGAAGATTCTATTCCTAAAATGTATATATTTTCTTTACTCATTAATTATGATTAGGCACAATAATTGTTAATTTTGAAATACATAGTCCAAAACCTTAAACAGAATCGTATAATCAATTGCAAATATAAAGGTTTTACACACATCAATTAAGAAGAGAAACTATCAAAAGAGTCTTAAAAATAATAGGAAAAGTTGCAGCAATTATAGTGCTGCTTTTTATTATTTTGGTATTGATTCTATCTATTCCTGCAGTACAAACTAAGCTTGGTAAATACGCTACTAAAAAGGTAAACGAAGAATATAAAACCAATATTAACATTGGTAAGGTTGGACTTCAGTTTAATGGCGATGTAGAACTCAAAGAAATTTTAATTAAAGATTATAAGTTAGACACGCTTTTTGCTATTAGCGAATTGAACACTTCAATTATCAGTGTTAACAACCTTTATAATGGCAAACTAACTTTTGGAGATGTTGATATAGAAGACTTAGTATTCAACCTTAAAACATACGAAGGTGATACAGATACCAATTTAGATATTTTTGTGGAGCGTTTTGAAGATGATAATCCACGTCAAGGCCCAAGTAGTTTTTTGTTATCGTCTAGTGACATTTCTATTTACAATGGAATTTTTCGCTTAACAGATGAAAATAAAGAAGCTCCAGAAATTATAGAGTTTACTGAGCTTAACGCAAATACTACAGATTTTTTAATTAATGGGCCAGAGGTAAGGACTCGTATAAATAAATTTAGTTTTTTAGATGCTAGAGGTGTTAGAGTAGATAACCTAATGGCAAATTTTGAATACACGCTCGACCATATGAGTTTTGAGCAATTGAATATTAAAACAAAGACTTCAAACTTAATTGGTAACCTTCGTTTTGATTATGATCGCAAAGATTTTAAAGAGTTTACAAACAAAGTAAAAGTCTCAGCTAGCTTCAAAGATTCTCATGTTCAATTGAGTGAGCTTAATGCATTCTATAATGAATTTGGTACTAACCAGAAAGCTAGCCTTAATGTAGATTTATCAGGTACTTTAAATGATTTGCATGCTAAGAATCTAAACATTAGCACAACAAGGAATACCAAAATAATCGGAGATATAAACTTTAAAAACTTGTTTAATAGTGCAGAAGATAGCTTTGTATTAGATGGGCGTTATAGAAATTTATCTTCAAATTATAGAGATTTAACGGCACTACTTCCAAATGTGCTTGGTAAGTCTATTCCTAGCGTTTTTACTAAGGTTGGTAACTTTAGACTTACAGGAACATCTGTAATTACAAATGAAGTGATTGATGCCGATTTAGATATTACCACAGAATTAGGTTTTGTAAAATCTAATCTAAAACTCACTAATATTGATGATATTGATAATGCCAATTACATCGGTAATATAATACTCGAAGATTTTGATATTGGCACTATGCTTAATGACCCACTTGTTGGTGATACATCTTTAAATCTTGATGTCGAAGGAAAAAATTTTGCTTTAGAAGACATTGAGACAAATATAAAAGGAAATGTCTCTTATTTAGATTATAATAACTACCGATACTCTGGTATAGATGTTTCAGGTGATGTTGGGAAGAATATCTTTAACGGTAAGCTTAATACCAAAGATCCTAATATCATATTGGACTTTAATGGTCTTGCTGATATGTCTGAAGAGATTAGGAAATTTGACTTTAAAGCTAATGTAACTTACGCCAACCTTAGAGCTTTAAATTTTGTGACTAGAGACAGTATTTCAGAATTTCGGGGTTTTGTAGATATGGCTGTTACGGGTTCTACTTATGATAATCTCCGAGGAAAAATAAACATAAAGAACACGACCTATAAAAATCAAGACAGCCGATATAGTTTTAAGGATTTTGATATTGTTTCAAGTTTTGATAATGATATAAGAACTATTGCAGTAAATTCGCCAGATATTATCAGTGGTCAAGCAAAAGGAAAGTTTAATATTGAAGAAATTGTTATGCTTGCCGAAAATGCTCTAGGTAGTATTTATACAAATTATCAGCCGCATGATATTTCTGAAGGACAATACTTAGATTTTAATTTTAAGATTTACAATCAAATTGCAGCGGTATTTGACAAAGATCTTAATTTAGGGCAAAATACAAGAGTTAAAGGTCGCATAGAAACTGATGAAAAAGGTTTTGAACTCGAATTTAATTCGCCAAAAATATCATTTAAAGATTACATTGCCACAAGCGTTAGCTTAGAGGTTGATAATAGTAATCCCGTTTATAATACATTTTTAGAAGTCAAAAACTTAGATTCTGATGTTTATAATATTTCAGATTTTAGTCTTATTAATGTTACAAAGCGCGATACTCTTTTTATAAAATCCGAATTTAAAGGCGGTGAAAATAATGCTGATGATTACGATATGAATCTTTTCTACACTATTTCAGAAGAGAATAAATCTGTAGTAGGGTTTCAAAAATCAGAATTTAAGTTCAAAGGCTTTGATTGGTTTGTAAACTCTAATAAAGACAATCTTAATAAAATAACCTTCGATAGCGATTTTAATAATTTTAAGATTGATGATATTAGAATTAATCAAGTCGATGAAGAGATATTACTGGCAGGTGTTTTAAGAGATTCTACCTATAAAGATTTAAAACTGGGCTTTAAGAATGTACAACTTGTAAAAATTACGCCTAGGATAGATAGTTTGGCACTTGCGGGGCGCGTAAATGGAAATTTAGCATTGTTGCAAAACAATGGCATTTACCTACCAAAATCAGATATAGAAATAGAGCAGTTTAATGTTAACGAATACAACTTAGGTAATCTAAAAGCTATTGTAAAAGGAGACAATTCTTTAACCAAATACTATATTGATGTTGGTTTACAAAACACAAATGTAAAAACATTAGATGCTACAGGTTTTGTAGATGTCAATAAAAGAAATCCAAATATTAATGTAGACGTAGCTTTCGAAGATTTCTTAATCGACCCACTTAATCCATTAGGAGAAGGCGTAATTAGTAACATTAGAGGTTTAGTTTCTGGAAATGCAAAGGTTAGTGGAAGTTTAAAGAAACCGAATATAGATGGTGAGTTGTTATTAGATAAAGCAGGTCTTGGTATCCCTTACCTTAATGTAGATTATAGTTTCGATTTCGATTCTAGGGTGACACTGAAAAAGCAGCAATTTATTTTTAATAATGTCGCGCTTACAGATTCTAGGTATTTTTCCACTGGTTTTTTAAATGGATTTATTGAGCATAATAATTTTAGTGATTGGCAATTAGGATTGGATTTAACCACTGACAGATTATTGGTTTTAGATACTGAAGAATCTGAAGACGAACTCTATTACGGAATAGGATTTGTCTCTGGAGAGGCTAATATTAAAGGTTATACTGATAATTTAACCATATATGTTGATGGTAGAACTGAAGAAGGCACAGTATTTAATATTCCATTAAATGATGCTGAGAGCTTTGGAGATAATTCATATATCAAGTTTTTGAGTCCAGAAGAAAAAGTAGATAGAGCAAAAGGACAAACCATTACTCAAACAGAAATTAAAGGATTAAATCTTGAGTTTAACCTGGATGTAAACCCTAATGCCGAAATAGAAATTGTTATAGATAAAGATTCTGGTAGTACCATAAAAGGTAGAGGAAATGGGAATCTAGGTATTTTTATTAATACCAATGGGAAGTTTGAAATGTATGGAGATTTTGTTGTGTCAGAAGGCACTTACAAATTTAAATATGGTGCAATTTTAGAGAAGTTATTTACAGTAGAACCAGATGGAAATATTACTTGGGACGGTGACCCCTTAAATGCTGAAATAAACCTTAAGGCATTATATAGCACAACTGCAAACCCTTCAACATTATTGGATGCGCCTATTAACAGGGAAATACCTGTAAATCTTGAAATTAATTTAACAGGACGTTTAGAGAAACCAGACCCAGACTTTACATTTGATTTTCCAAATGTTGAATCTACGATTAGAGCAGAGCTCGATTATCGTTTATCTTCGAAAGAACAAAGAAGTAATCAGGCCATATTTTTATTAACATCAGGTAGTTTCTTTGGAGGCTCTTTAGATTTTACAGGCACAATTTCAGAACGACTAAATGGAATTATTGGTAGTGTTTTTGGAGATGATAATGATAATTTTAAAATAGGTGTAGATATAGATTTAGCGCAGAGTAACCCTGAATTTGAAAACCAAAGTAGAGTAGGGCTTACACTTGAAACCAAGCTATCAGAAAAAGTATTAATAAATGGTAAGGTTGGTGTACCTTTTGGTAGCACAACACAGACCACTATTGCTGGTGATGTACAAATTGATTGGTTACTAAATGATGATGGAACCTTAAGAGCCACAGTTTTTAATAGGGAGAATTCTATTAGAAACTTTGGAGAAGAAATAGGGTTTACTCAGGGACTTGGTATTTCTTATAATGTAGAGTTTGATAACTTTAAAGAACTATTGCAAAAAATATTTTCTGGTAAGAATAAAAAAGATAAAAACAAGGCAAAAGAAGAGGCTAAAAAGAGTGAAGAAGAGGTGATGCCAGATTTTATGTCAGTGAAGAAAAAGCAAAATTAGCATCCATAATTATTATATATACAATAAAACACCAAAATAATTATTAACTATAACGTTTGAGATGCTTTAGGCATCTTTTTTTTATGATTTAAGTCATAATATTGTGTGTTTTGTTTCCTAATTTTACTGTAAATAAAAAAAGTGAATGCTTAATTCAATAAAAAAAATAGGCGTAATGACATCTGGAGGTGACTCTCCAGGAATGAATGCTGCCATTCGTTCTGTAGTTAGAACATGTGCGTTTCACGACATAGAGTGTTATGGAATTTACAGAGGCTACGAAGGAATGATTGAAGGCGATTTTGTAAAAATGGACGCTCGTAGCGTAAAAGGCATAATCAATAAAGGTGGCACAATTTTAAAATCTGCTCGTTCTAAAGAATTCAGAACTAAAGAAGGTAGAGCAAAAGCTCATGAGCAACTTCGAAAAGCCGAAATTGACGCCTTTGTAGTTATTGGAGGTGATGGTAGTTTTACAGGAGCAATGATTTTTAATCAAGAATATAATTTCCCAGTAATGGGAATCCCTGGAACCATAGATAACGATATTTTTGGTACCACACACACTTTGGGTTACGATACAGCCTTAAATACTGCAGTAGAAGCTATTGATAAGATTAGAGATACGGCGAGTTCACATAACCGATTATTTTTTATAGAAGTTATGGGACGTGATGTTGGTCATATTGCTCTAAATGTGGGCGTTGGTGCTGGTGCAGAAGAAATTTTAATTCCTGAGGAAGATTTGGGATTAGACAGGTTATTAGAGTCTTTGCGACGAAGTAAGCAATCAGGTAAATCGTCTAGTATCGTTGTCGTTGCTGAAGGTGATAAAATCGGCAAGAATGTTTTTGAATTAGCTGATTATGTTGAAGAAAACATGGTTGAGTACGAAGTTAGAGTCTCCGTTTTAGGTCACATGCAACGTGGTGGCGGTCCATCATGCTTTGATAGAGTTTTAGCAAGTAGAATGGGAGTTAAGGCTGTTGAGAGTTTACTCGAAGGAAAAAGTAACTATATGGTTGGTCTTAAAAATGATATTATGGATTTAACACCATTTGATAAAGCTGTAAAAGGAAAATCAAAAATTAATATGGAACTCATTAGAGTTTCAGATATAATGACAATTTAATACAATAAACAAAGAAGATAGAAAATGGCAAATTTAAAATTAGGAATTAACGGATTCGGTAGAATTGGAAGAATCGTATTCAGAGCAACAGTAAAGCGCGCAGATGTAGATGTGGTTGCAATTAACGATTTATTAGACGTTAATCACTTAGCATATTTATTAAAATACGATTCTGTTCATGGACGTTTTGATGGCACTGTCGAAGTAAAAGACGGACATCTAGTAGTAGACGGAAAAACAATCAGAGTTACTGCAGAACGTGACCCAAAGAATTTAAAGTGGAACGAAGCAGGTGCTGAGGTAGTTGCTGAATGTACAGGTATTTTTACAACTATGGATACTGCAAATTATCATATAGAAGGTGGTGCAAAGAAAGTTGTTATTTCAGCACCAAGTAAAGATGCACCTATGTTTGTAATGGGTGTAAATGACGATAAGCTTACAGCTGACCATAAAATTGTATCAAACGCATCTTGTACAACAAACTGTTTAGCACCTTTAGCTAAAGTTATTGAAGATAATTTTGGTATCGAAGAAGCGCTAATGACAACAATTCACGCTGCGACTTCTACACAATTTACAGTAGATGCACCATCACGTAAAAATTATAGATTAGGACGTAGTGCTATTAATAATATCATACCAACATCTACAGGAGCTGCAAAAGCAGTAGGGAAGGTTATTCCAGAATTAGATGGCAAACTTACAGGTATGGCATTTAGAGTGCCAACTGCAGACGTTTCTGTAGTAGATTTAACGGTTAAGACAAAAAACGCAACATCTATTGATGCTATAAAAACTGCTATAAAAGAAGCTTCTATTGGCGCTATGAATGGCGTAATGGGATATACAGAAGATGCCGTTGTATCACAAGATTTTGTTAGTGAAGTACAGACAAGTGTTTTTGACGCAGAGGCTTCAATAGAACTAAATCCAACATTTTTCAAGTTAGTATCTTGGTATGATAACGAATTTGGTTATTCTAATAAATTAGTAGATTTAGCTCAAAAAGTAAATTCACTATAATTTTTGTAATACCAGTACAAAATTCCGTGGATTTGTGTTTTATACAACTACGGAATTTTGTTTTAAAATATAAATTATGATTTTAATTACAGATGGCGGCTCTACTAAATGCGACTGGATTGCAATTGATAATAATGGACAACAAGCTGCAGAAAAAATTAGAACAAAGGGTTTGAATCCTGCGATAATTGAAGAAAAGAAGCTCAACAAAACCTTAAAAAAGAAAAAGGCTTTGATGAAAATAGCTTCAGAAGTCACGCATATTTTCTTTTATGGCGCTGGATGCGGTACTGAAAAACCTAGACAACTGCTTAAGGGTGTTTTAGAAATTAACTTTCCAAATGCATTAGTAGAAGTTAGAGAAGATACTTATGCTGCTGTAAGAGCTTCTATTAATTCTGTTGATGAAGCTGCTATAGTCTGTATTTTGGGAACCGGATCTAACTGTAGTTATTTTGATGGTAGACAATTACATCAAAAAATTGATAGCTTGGGTTACATGCTTATGGATGATGCTAGTGGTAATTATTACGGTAAGCAACTTATTCGGGATTATTACTTTAATAAAATGCCAGATACAATAAGATTAGCATTTGAGCATAAGCATAATCTTGAAGCTGATTTTATAAAGTATAATTTATATAAACAAGCAAACCCAAGTGCTTATTTAGCAAGCTTTGCTGAGTTTATGTTTTTAAATAAAGATTCTGAATATATTGTAAACATTATTAAAAACGGTATTCGTATATTTTCAGAAAACATGATTCTTCAGTTTAAAGATGAGATAAAAACCGTACCTGTGCATTTTGCAGGTTCTATAGCCTTTTTTGCAAAAGATGAAATTATTGAAGTCGCAAAAGAGTATGGTTACACAGTGGGTAATTTTGTAAGACGACCAATAGATGGTTTGGTAGATTATCATATAAAGAATCTATAAATATAGTTCTTTTAATATTCTGTTAATAAAACTAAGTTTTACTGTTGTAAAACTTATATTTTGGTTTTATCTTTGCCGTATCTTAAAATAAAGAAACCGTAATTATGTTCGAATTTGACCAGTATTTAGGATTTTTAGCATTCTTAACCATTCTTACCATAGGATTTTGGTTAATGATATTCCTTTTAACTTTTGTAATCCCTTACTGGGTATTTGGTTCGGCTATTGAGCGTTTTAAAGAAATCATGGCAGAAAGAAAAGAAAAACGTGAAGCATCAACTCACTAAATGCTTTTAAAATATATTAAAAAAAGAGTTCCATTTTGGAGCTCTTTTTTTATGCCTAATATTTAAGTAAATTCGTGATTCACTCAAATTATGGTTATGAAATTTCGCTATATACTTTTATTCCTTTTTACTTTATCTCTAAATGCACAGCAAATATTGCCAGAACGTCAACGTGCAGAAGTTGTTGATAATATTCTCAAAGATAGATTTGATAATCTTTTGCCAAAATTAATGGATAACTCAGGATTAGATATGTGGATATTAATTTCACGTGAATATAATGAAGACCCAGTTTTGAAAACGATGCTTCCCGCAACATGGCTTAATGCAAGACGAAGAACTATTTTGATCTTTTATAGAAACAAAGAAAAGAATACCATAGAAAAATTGGCTGTAGCACGGTATAACTTTGGCGAAAATATTATTTCGGATTGGGATAAAGAAAAGGAACCTAACCAATGGAAACGTTTAATTGAAATTATTGAAGAACGAAATCCAGAATCCATTGGATTAAACTATTCAGACAATTTCAATATTTGTGATGGTATTGTAAAAACAGACTACGAAGCCTTTATGAATAATCTTCCTAACAAGTTTAAGACTAAAGTAAAATCGGCTGAACAGTTAGCTATTAGCTGGATTGAAACGCGTACAAATACTGAAATGGTTATCTATAATCAATTGATAGATGTCACCCACGATATTATTGCTGAGGCATTTTCTGAAAAAGTAATTACTCCTGGAATTACGACTACAACAGATGTAGAGTGGTGGATGCGTGATAAAGTAACAGCACTTGGTTTAGAAACTTGGTTTCATCCTACGGTAGATGTGCAACGAACAGCTGAAAAACTAGGAAATCATTTATATGCGTTTTCTAATCGTCCTGAAGATATGGTTATTCTTCCTGGGGATTTATTGCATTGTGATTTTGGTATCACCTATCTAAGATTAAATACCGATTGCCAAGAATTAGCTTATGTGTTGAAACCTAATGAAACAGAGCCGCCTAAGTTTTTACAAGAAGCTTTAAAGAAGGGAAATCGTGTGCAAGATATTTTTACAAGTAATTTTGTAACAGGTAAAACAGGAAACACAGTTTTAAAAGAATCCTTAGAACATGGTAAGTCTGAAGGTTTGCGACCTGCTATTTACACACATCCTTTAGGAACATATGGACATTCATCAGGAACAACTTTAGGGATGTGGGATTCTCAAGGAGGCGTTCCAGTAAATGGTGATTATCCATTGCATGAGAATACAGTTTATGCGATTGAATTAAATACAACAGTGACTATCCCAGAGTGGAAACGAGATATCCGTATTATGCTTGAGGAAGCAGGATTTTGGGGTGAAACGGGATTTAGATATGTTAATGGTCGTCAAACAAAATTATTAACAATTCCTAGAGTTAAAGACCATCAAGGGAATTAAGTTTGAGTAGACTTAGAATGTTTGTATAACATATAAGAAGCTATAAATCCTATAATTGAAAAAACAGTCATAATCCCAAATACAATTTGATGCCCAACAATTTCATCATATTTATCTAAAAAGTAGCCATTAATTAACCCTGTAAAAATATCTGGTGTATAACCAATTACCGAAATAAAACCAACAGCTGTGCCAGTTACAGCAAGCGGGATTTTAGCTTCTTCCAAAGTTGCAAAATACAAGACTCTAGCCGAATAAACACCAATTGCCATCAATCCAATAGATAAGACAAACATTAGATTTTTAGAATCATCTATAATTCCAGTAGCAAAAACTAAACCTGTTATTGTCATTAAAAAGAAACCAATAATTATCCAAAGACTTGCTTTTGTTCTATCTGCTAATAATCCAATGGTAACACCTATTATTGGTCGCATGTAGAGTAGATATGTACCAACTTTTGCAGCTTCTATTTTATCGTAATGCATCACTTGTTCTGCATATTGGCTAAAAAGATTTGTCATTTTGTAGCCATAGTAAGCACAGAGAATAATAATCATTAATAACCAAACGGCTTTATATTGCATGACTATTTTAAAATTATCAATGGTAATGAGCTTAGCGTTATTTTCTGTTTTTTCTGTTTTTTCAGAGTTTAGTTTCAATAATAAGTAAACAGCAGCACCTATTAAAATTACAGCGTAAGATGTATATGTAATTACTTCTTTAAAAGCAATACGGCGTTCCTCAATTGAAGTCAATTCAATATCTTTTGTAATAAATAAAGAGAATATAAGTACTCCAACTGAACCAAAAAGTGCAGCGACTAAGCCTCGACCACCATCAAGAAACCCAAATGCAATACCTTGTTTATTAGTTCCGCCCCAAATACGAGTGGCTTTTATCATAGGAGCCCAAAACAAGAAAATTGTTGTAAATCCCCAAAAACCATAGAGTAAATGAAGATTAAAAAGATTGGGATATGTTGCCAAGTATAGACCTCCCAAACCTGTTAGAACAAGTGCAACAGACATTAATTGATTTGGCTTAAATCTATCAGCTAACGGACCGCCAAATAAATAAGAAAATAGCGCAACGATTCCGTAAATAGAGCCACAACTACCTAGTTCAAGTTGGGTAATAGCAAAAGATTCTAAAAATGTAGTTCTAAAAATCCGTGGTAATACAAAAGGCAACAAAAAAACAGCCTCTGCGGCTAATATCAATAAAATGATGATGAATAGAGGTTGTTTTTGACTAGAATTATCTTTCATATTACACTTGTAAAACCCCTAAGTTAAAAGGTTTTTCGATAGGAGCGTGGTTTGCAGCTTCAATGCCCATACTTACCCAAGTTCTGGTATCTAATGGGTCAATAATACCATCTGTCCATAAGCGGGCTGCTGCGTAATATGGCGATACTTGGTTATCGTATCTAGATTTTATTTTATTAAAGAGTTCTTCTTCTTTTTCTTTAGTAATGGTTTTACCTTTCCTTTTAAGTGATGCTTTTTCAATTTGAAGTAAAACTTTGGCAGCAGATTTTCCACTCATTACTGCGAGTTCGGCACTAGGCCATGCAACAATAAGATTGGGGTCATAAGCTTTTCCGCACATGGCGTAATTTCCTGCACCATAACTGTTTCCTATAACTATGGTGAATTTTGGTACAACAGAATTACTAACAGCATTTACCATCTTAGCACCATCTTTTATAATACCGCCATGTTCTGATTTACTACCAACCATAAAACCAGTGACATCTTGTAAGAATACCAATGGAATTTTCTTTTGATTGCAATTTGCGATAAAACGTGTGGCTTTATCTGCCGAATCATTGTAAATGACTCCACCAAATTGCATTTCTGCGGACTTAGTTTTGGCACCTTTTGTCTTTACCAGTTGACGTTGATTGGCAACAATACCAACAGCCCAACCATCAATGCGTGCATAACCTGTGATTATAGTCTGTCCGTAACCTTTTTTATATTCTTCAAATTCAGAATTGTCAACCAAACGACTGATAATATCGTTCATGTCATATTGGTCAGAACGGCTTTTAGGCAAAATACCGTAGATATCTTCTTGATTTTCTTTTGGTTGTTTTGAATCAGCGCGGTTAAAACCAGCCTTATCAAAATCTCCAATTTTGTCAACTATATTTTTTATTTTATCAAGTGCGTCTTTATCGTCAGCGGCCTTATAATCTGTAACGCCAGAGATTTCGCAATGTGTGGTTGCGCCACCAAGGGTTTCATTATCTATAGTTTCACCAATAGCAGCTTTAACCAAATAACTTCCTGCTAAGAAAATACTTCCTGTTTTGTCAACAATAAGTGCTTCATCACTCATAATGGGTAAGTAGGCGCCACCAGCAACACAACTGCCCATAACGGCTGCGATTTGGGTGATTCCCATTGAGCTCATAACAGCGTTATTTCTGAAAATACGCCCAAAGTGTTCTTTGTCAGGAAAAATTTCATCTTGCATTGGCAAAAACACACCAGCACTATCAACAAGATATATAATAGGCAAGCGGTTTTTTATAGCAATTTCTTGAGCTCTAAGGTTCTTTTTACCCGTAATTGGAAACCATGCTCCGGCTTTTACAGTAGCATCATTTGCAACAACAATACATTGCTTTCCTTTGACGAACCCAATTTTAACCACAACACCACCAGACGGACATCCACCATATTCTGGATACATGTCTTCTCCTGCAAATGCACCTATTTCAATAGATGCTTTTTTAGAATCCAAAAGGTAGTCTATACGCTCTCTTGCGGTAAGTTTTCCTTTACTATGGTGCTTTTCAATACTCTTTTGCCCACCACCAAGTTTTACTTTAGCAAAACGCTTTTTAAGTTCTGAGACTAGAAGCTTATTATGGTCTTCGTTTTTATTGAATTTTATATCCATCGAGCTTTTCTTGTTTGGCACGAATTTACAAAACTTAATGCTTAGGTATTTAGCAAAATTCTAAATGAATTGTTAAATTTAATATCCATGGAAATATATTCCTTGGAATATAGATATTTTTTTCATAAATTTGTACTATCAAAACAATAAGACATGAAAAAAATAATAGCATTTGCGGGAAGTAATAGTAAAGCATCAATAAATAAACAATTAGCTACATATGCAGCTAGTTTAGTTGATGGAGTAGAGATTGAAATATTAGATTTAAATGATTTTGTGATGCCGATGTATGGTATAGATGAGGAAAATGAAAGAGGTATTCCAGATGAGGCAAATATATTTTCTAATCTTTTAAAAAGTTCAGATGGAATAATTTTATCGTTAGCAGAACATAATGGCTCTTATGCAGTAGCATTCAAAAACATAATGGATTGGGTCTCGCGATTAGAAGGGAAATTATGGCAAGAAAAGCCAATGCTAATTATGGCTACATCGCCAGGAGGTCGTGGAGGCATGTCAGTATTAGAAACTGCTACAAGTACATTTCCACATATGGGAGGAAATGTAGTAGGAAAATTTTCTTTACCTTCATTTGGTACTAATTTTTCAGATGGGAAAATTACTGACGAAGCATTTAACTCTGAATTACTTGAAGAAGTAAAACAATTAAAAGATAGTTTATAATATCTGTGCAATGGGAGATTTATCAAGAGATATAAATTCTAAATTCGAAAGCAATAGAGTTAAAGCTTTGTTGAATATAATATATACAGCAAACTGGATATCGAGTTGTCAAAATGAGTTTTTTAAGCCCTTTGGTATATCACCACAACAGTATAATATCCTTAGAATCCTAAGAGGCGCTAATGAACCTTTGAAAGTACAAACTATCAAAGACAGAATGTTAGAACGTTCACCTAATGCCACACGTCTTATGGATAAGTTATGTGCAAAGGAATATATTGAGCGTTTACCATCAGAACATGATAGACGTGTAGTAAAGATTATTATTACAGGTGAAGGATTAGAATTACTAAATTCTATTCCTAAGCATTTAAATAGAGATTTGTTAAAGAATCTCACAGAAGAAGAAGCAGAGCAATTAAGCAACCTGCTAGATAAGATGCGTTAGGCATTTTTTTAATCATATATTTTCCATGGAAAATATTAAATCAAATTAAAATGAAGCATAAAACAATAAAAACACTAGGGAGAAGCGATATGGTTAATATGGGACCAATACGATTGCGTCAACCATTACCAACACAACAAATAGATATGGTAGACCCATTTATACTATTGCATCATTATGGTCCTTACGAAATTAATGAAAGTAGTAATCCGTTTGATTTAGGACCACATCCGCATCGCGGTTTTGAGCCAGTTACATTTCTTATTCAAGGAGAACAGCTACATCGTGATTCTTTAGGCAATGAGAGTATTGTCAAAGCTGGTGATGTGCAATGGACAACTGCTGGTCGAGGGATTATTCATGCAGAAGGACCAACAAAAGATTTTGTTAGAAAAGGCGGAACTATTGAAGGTATTCAACTATGGTTGAATTTACCAGCAGAAAAGAAAATGATACAGCCAAATTATCAACATGTTGTTCATGAAGATTTTAATGTCATTATTTCTGAAGATAAAAAAGTTGAAACTAGAATTGTTGCAGGTAAGCTTAATAACAAATTTGGTGAGATTGCAACGCAAACTCCAGTTAATGCGTTTATGATTGACGCAAAGTCAAGCGGAAATGAAACTATTCATTTTTCAAATGAGCATCATGGCTTGTTGTATTTATTAAAAGGAAAAGTAAGGGTTAATAGTACTGATACCTTAGAATTGAATGAGAATCAATTCATTCAATTTAATCAAGATGGTGATGGATTTTCTTTAGAAGCATCAGAAGATAGTCTATTGCTATTCCTTTCAGGATTGCCATTTAATGAACCTGTAAAAACTTATGGACCTTATGTAATGAATACTCAAACCGAAATCATGGAAGCCTTAAGAGATTATCAAATGGGGAAAATGGGATTTCTTCCAGCTTCTTAACTATTCAATTTCTAATGATTTAAATATAAATTATATGAAACCTTACTTAAAAGCACTCTATCTCAGAGTGCTTTTTCGGTTAAAAGTGCGATATTTGTCTTTCCCTTAAAAATTTTAAAATATGGCAATGAATAAAAATACAGTGTTGGCTTGGGCCACAGTTATAATGATAATAGTTGGATTATGTTTAATTGGATTAGGAGCATTTAGGTATGATGATGTCGCAGGCTGGGGATTTGCTGCAGTTGGTGGCGGATTCTTTTGCATTGCTTGGGTTTTTAATGCATTAAAAGGTAGAGTATAATGAGTGACGATAAGAAGATAATTTTCTCAATGTCTGGTGTGACTAAGACATTTCAATCTGCTAACACACCAGTTTTAAAAAATATTTACTTAAGCTTTTTTTATGGTGCCAAGATTGGTATTCTTGGTCTTAATGGTTCTGGTAAGTCTACCTTATTAAAAATTATAGCTGGAGTTGATAAAAACTATCAAGGTGATGTTGTCTTTTCTCAAGACTATTCTGTTGGTTACTTAGAACAAGAGCCGCAATTAGATGAAGAAAAAACAGTACTCGAAGTTGTAAAAGAAGGCGCAGCTGAAACAGTTGCCATCCTTGAAGAGTACAATAAAATTAATGACCAATTTGGCTTAGAAGAGGTTTATAGCGATTCAGATAAAATGGAGAAACTAATGAACCGTCAAGCGGAGTTACAAGACCAAATTGATGCTTCTAATGCATGGGAATTAGACACCAAGTTAGAAATAGCTATGGATGCTTTAAGAACTCCAGATGGAGATAAGAAAATTGGTGTGCTTTCTGGTGGTGAGCGTCGTCGTGTAGCGCTTTGCCGTTTACTATTAAAAGAACCTGACGTATTATTATTAGATGAGCCAACAAACCACTTGGATGCAGAGTCTGTACATTGGTTAGAGCATCATTTGGCACAATATAAAGGAACCGTAATTGCTGTAACTCACGATCGATACTTCTTAGACAATGTTGCTGGTTGGATTTTAGAACTCGATAGAGGAGAAGGTATTCCATGGAAAGGGAACTATTCTTCTTGGTTAGACCAAAAATCTAAGCGTATGGCTCAAGAAAGTAAAACCGCATCTAAGCGTCAAAAAACATTAGAGCGTGAGTTAGAATGGGTAAGACAAGGCGCTAAAGGGCGCCAGACCAAGCAAAAAGCACGTTTAAAGAACTATGATAAGCTCATGAGTCAAGACCAAAAACAACTTGACGAAAAACTTGAAATCTATATACCAAACGGACCGCGTTTGGGCACAAATGTTATCGAAGCTAAAGGCGTTAGTAAAGGTTATGATGATAAGTTACTTTATGAAGATTTAAACTTTAATTTGCCTCAAGCTGGTATTGTTGGTGTTATTGGACCAAATGGTGCGGGTAAAACCACAATTTTTAGGATGATAATGGGAGAAGAAACGCCTGATAAAGGTGAATTTACTTTAGGGGAAACAGCAAAGATTGCTTATGTAGATCAGGCACATTCTAATATTGACCAAAATAAAACCATTTGGCAGAATTTTAGTGATGAGCAAGAATTGGTAATGATGGGCGGAAAACAAGTTAATTCTAGAGCTTACTTAAGTCGTTTTAATTTTTCAGGTAGCGAGCAGAATAAAAAAGTAAGTCTTTTATCAGGCGGAGAGCGTAACCGTTTGCATTTGGCAATGACCCTAAAAGAAGAAGGTAATGTACTATTATTGGATGAGCCTACGAACGATTTAGATGTTAATACGCTTCGTGCGTTGGAAGAAGGTTTAGAAAACTTTGCTGGTTGTGCAGTTGTTATTAGTCACGACAGATGGTTTTTAGATAGAATTTGTACTCATATATTAGCTTTTGAAGGAGATTCTCAGGTCTACTTCTTTGAAGGTAGTTTTTCAGATTATGAAGAAAATAAGAAAAAACGTTTAGGAGGTGATTTAATGCCAAAACGTATTAAGTATAAAAAACTTGTAAGATAAAATCAATTAAGTATAGAAATAAAAAACCAGCTCTAGAGCTGGTTTTTTTGTTGAAAAATATTTTTTATACATCATCATAAAGATGACCACTTGTAAAGTCTTTATAGGATTCATCCACTTCTTTAAAAGCATTTGTTTCCATCAGTTTCTTATTCTGAGCTTTTAGTTTATACATCTTAATTACAGCAATTGCAATCAAAACAATAAAGACAAAACATACTGTTAAGAGAATAAGCGTAAGTTGATGAGTGCTTACTGCTGAAGAATTAAGTAGGAAAATTCCTTTCATTATTGATTAATTTAGATTTGGATATAGTGCGAATATAGTAAAAAAGTCTAATTTATAACTTATTCATAATAAATATTTTACAAAATATTTGTTAACATTTTAACGATTAAGTGTTAATTATATAGGACAAACAACATGTATTTACTTAATACTTGCCCTGTATTTAACCTCTATTAAATAGATGTAACATTATTAATATTTGGTATACTTATATTTTGCTGGGAAAGTTTTTATAATCATAAAAAATGACGAAATTGCTTAACCATAATTGTACAACCTTAAAACATACTATAAAATATGTCTGATGATTTTGACTTACTAGAAACCAATTCACAAGAAAAGCCTGAAAAAGTTGATGTCAATTGGGGCAAAGCCATTGACCAAATGAAATCTAAATTAGCTCAAGAAGATGACCCAGAAAGTCGTCAAAAAATTCTGAATGCCACATTAGATAATGTCGTTGATATGGCGGAAAAGGATAGAACAACTCTTCTTGATGCTATTAAAGACTTAACTGATTATCAAGATGAGGTTGGTATTATGTTCGAAGGCTTTTCAGCACTAAATAAAGCTGAGCAAAAAATTATTGATGATGCTATAAAACGTTTAGAACGTGCAAAAGTTGAGCTAGAAGATGCTAAGAATAAGCCAGACACATGGTGGAACAACCTTTGGGGACGCAAAGGAAAGATTAAAGATGCCGAAAGTGAACTGACTTCTGCACAAAAGGAGCGAGATGCTGCAGATAATAAAGCTAAAGCTATGTTTCAAGAACGAATTGAAACGGCAGATGTCCAGACTTTATTAAACGAGTTATCATTTAAGAGTCAAGCAGCAATTAAACGTCTTAAAGACCGTGAGGTTGAAATCAAAGAAGTAGAAGACAAATTGCAAGATGCTATCGTAGAAGCTAGTAAAAACCATACTAAAGCTTTAGAAAAGAAAGCCGAAGTAGAAGATAAACTTGAAGCTGAATACGCATTGTTAAAACAAGCTCGTCAAGCACTGACTGATGTTGCTGACAAACAATCTACAGAATATTCAGAAGCATTATCTAAAGTGACTAAACTAGAGCAATCGGTTGAAGAACTTGAAGGTCTTAAAAATGCTTATACCACTTTAGCTGCGTCTAAAGATAGTTTTGTACACAAACACAACTTAACAATAAAGGTGTTAACCTCTTTGCGTAGTAATCTACAAACACATCGTGCCAAATTAAAGAGTGATACAGACGAAAGATTAAAATACTATGATGGTTATGTAGTCGCTTTAAAAGCGCGTACAGACCAGGAATTTGCAGCAATATTAGAGCATTTAGGTGTTAAAACCGATGAGCATATTGGAGAAACACTTGCAGCAATGCATACGGCTAGTGCTAAAGCGCGTCAGGATATGATGGATAATATCCCAGTTCATGAAAAAGTAATGCAAGGTATTTATGGAAGTTATGCTGAAGCATTAAAAGAAATAAGAAACAAAGATATCGAGTTACAGAAGAATTTTGCAGACCGCTACGGTATTGACATGAAAGAAATCTTTGATGAGTATTATAACTCTGAAAATACAGTGCCAAATCCAGAAGGTAATGACTCTGGCGGAGATAACCCAGAGCCAAAACCAGAAGCAGAAGACGATTTATTAGGATAATAAATTTGTACTCAGTAATTAGTCGGCAGTTTACAGTATGTAATAAGTACATATTTTAGACTGCTTACTATTTACTATCTACTGAAAACTAAAAAATGATTGTAACCCCATTAGATTCAGCACAATTAGACTCTAAACAACAATATGAGTTTTACCATCGTATGGTAGACTTTACAGTGAAAGAACTTATTGTGAAAATGCAGCAACAGCAATTATGTGCTGAGCAAGAATTGGTGTTTTTTAAGCAATATTGCGATTTGTTGCTGTATTCAATCGAAGCTATGCGTGTAAAATACATGTATGACGATGAGGATAACATGAAGATTGATTTAACCGATTCTGGGTTTCCAAATTACTTAGAGTTTCGTTATTTGTTTAATGATTTAGCACTTCGAGAAGAATACTTAAATAGACTTACAGATATTAATGTTCTACAGGAAGAGTTTTTAGACACCTTGATGAGAAAGAAAGAACCGATTAAAAAATCACGTTTATTTCAAGCGGCATCTATTGTTTATTACACTAATGTAAAGCAACAATTTATTTTTAATCGTTTTGTACAAGGCAAAATTCTAAAGTCTCCAAAACCAGAGATTGCAGATTATATGACTAGTTGGAGCTTTTATGATGTATCCCACAATAGACCTTTTGTCTGTTTTATGTACTTTAATTATGATGGAAGAGATCCTAATAAAGAGAAAGCAGAAATCTATCAAGCGATAAAACAATCTGCAGATCGTAAAATGAATTTAGATGCTATGGCTTATGCTATAGACAGAAAATTACCAGAAATACAGCCAAAATATTTAAAACGTATTGACTTAGGTCCATTACATAATGTCTTTGCAAAAGATGAAAATGAAATTACACATACTATTCTAGGTGCTATTTCCCAAAAAGAAATCCCTCTAGAGAGTTATGCCTTTTCATTAAAAATAGATGAAATTAAATCCACGTCTGAATTTAAAGAAGGAAGCTTTTTTAGCAAACAAACTTTTCAACGTTGGAGCGACGTGATAAAACAAAAATATGTTTTAGCGCCACATCGTATTATTCAATTATTATATAACAAAACACCCGAAGTTATTGATAAGTTGGCAAAACCGCCGATTCAAGTTTCGGATTTATAGCCAATCGCTAAAAGCCAAATAAATGGAACACAACTCAACATTCCCTATAAAACAAGCCGAATTAAACATGCTTCGTGATGAAGCAACATCCTATATAAAAAGTATTCAATGGGAGCAAGGAGAGCGTGCTCGCAACAAAGATAAAGACACTAAAGATGAGTCTATTTTGTTGTATTTATCTAGAGCAAAAGGGAATGGTGGTATAGAGATTACGTCGGTATCAAAAACCATTTTGGAACTGAAAAAGCGTTTGTTGCCAGAGTCTGTTGCACTTCCTGTTCATCTTAATAGTACGCTGTATGCTGTACAAGAAGGAATTGGCTTAGGCTTATGGATTCGTGATAGCTATTACGACGCATCAGGTTTATCGTCTTTAGTAGAAAATAAGTCTGCATTAGATTCTAATGGTAAACGCGAGTACGAAAGTAAAATGCACACCGCTACAGCTTTTATGTTGTTTTCTTTGGCTTACAAAATTCTTCATGATTTAAAACCTACAGCTTCAGACGATTTAAGTGTCATGAAGCAGAAATTTGCAGGTATTCCTGAGGTGTCATTATTAACACCTTTAAAAGGAATTTCTTGTAGTTTATTTTATTACGATAAATATTTAGGACATCCTGAAATAATAAAAACTGATAAAGATGTCATAGATTTTACTGTCGTTTATTTCGAAGCATTAATTTCTGAAATTCAGCTGCGAAAGAGCACTTTAGAATACACTGAAACTATTTTAGACAGAGCTTATAAGTTGGAAAATAGCGATTTTGCAATTGATGGTTGGAGCAATACGTTTGAAGGTACAGCAAAGAGTATAGAGTTCAATAAAATACAATTCGAGCAGATTGTTGGTAACCGAGATGCCAAGCATTTTGCACGTCGTCTAACGGAGCGTATGTTGAGCTATGATTTTGAAGCCAAGAAGAACCCTTTCCAAGAGTTAGGTGGATTTATGCCTGTTTTTATGGGTTACGGTATTCCTGGAACAGGAAAAAGTATGCTTATCGCAGCAATAGCAACACGATTAAAAGAACATTGCGATAATCTCGATATTCCGTTTTTATTTCATCCAATGCCAGATACGTTAATTAGTACGTTTCAAGGTGGTTCTGCCGAAAAAATGGTAGAATGGATGAAACCGTTACAAGATCCAACTAAATTGATTTTCGCGCCAATAGATGATGCCGAAAACAATTTGCAAGAACGAACAGCTCAAGGTGTTTCCGCAGGTGTAAAAGAGGTTATTGGTGTGTTTTTGAGATACACAGAAGGCGCATACGCTGTAAATTATGGTAACAGTTCGGTAGGTTTATTTACTAACCTTCCTGAAATGTTAGATAAAGCTGTGATTTCTCGTGTGCAAGGCCGTTTTAAGATTGATGGTGCGCGTACGGAACATGATTTCTTAGACCAAGATCATTTATGGTGGCGAAAACTAAAAGATACGATGCCAGATTTTGTAAATATGAATAACCCTGAAGATTATGAATATTTGGCTGACCAAGGTTTAGCAAAAAGTATGGGAGAAATTCTAAATGCTGTTGATAAGCCAACAGAAGAGCGTGTTCATGAGACCTTTGATATGGTCGAAAAGCTGCATCAGTCAACTGAACATATGTTTTATGCTAGTTTGTACAAAGAAATTCAGAAGATATTTCCGTTCTTTTCATCACGTGATGTTAGGAATATTCAATCGGCAATATCTCTGCGTTTAACAGATTTTGACTTAGAGCAAGATTGGTTTGAGAATCCTGATAAATATTTCAAAAAGGATTACGATACCAAGTTTAATATGTTGCAAGAATTAATGAAGGCAAATATGAAAGGATTAAATTTTTCAGATATTCGTCGTCAGGAAGTAATTAGATATTTAGATAACGTAGCAACTATTGCAGACACGGACTTTAAACGTAAAGTAGATGCTAGGGTTAATCAACTAAACATTGAAACTGAGGCTAGAGAGCAGTTTGGGAAAGATGATTAACCAATTATTTTGTCTTTCTGATTGAGTGAAGAATGAACGACGAGGAACCTCATAATAATAGTTTACCGCTTTAGCGGAAATAAAATGAACAAGTTAAAACAAGCAAATTTATATAGAAGTGAACTTATTCCCGTAAGCGGTAAGTTGGTTGAGCGTTATAACAAATGCTTAATCAAATTAGGCTTTACCGCAACTAAACTTAAGAAGTTTTCTATTGATGGTGTAGGTTGGAGTCCAGAGGTCGCCGAAGAGAAAAAAGACGATAGCTACTTATGTAACGGTGCATCAAATCCGCATGGTATAATTATTTCGCCATTGCAAAACAGAAAACCCGTCTATTCACCATATCATTCTTTTGATAGAGATATGATGCAATTGATTTTTAAGAATTATTCGAAAAAAATTAATGACATCACTCGAGATTCTGCCATAATTATAGATTTTGATCAAAAAATAGATACATTCTACGAGCCCTTGGATGTGCTTAAGTATGATGAGATAACGATTAATTTCCATTTAATGGATAATTTGTATCATCAACAGAGAGAACAGTTTCAATTGATTGAAAAGTTTAAAAACAACCATAACTTTATTGATGAAGAGTTACAAGCTCAAATTTTAGAATCTGCTAAAACTTATGGCGATTTAAGAGGGCGAAATTTAGATTTGCCAAATTTAAAATTTCAATCAGGTTCCTTTTATACTAAAGCTTTTGGAGGTGTTTATGTTTTGAGAGATTTTATAAAAACTATTATTGTTTTTGAAGATATGGAGTCTTATAAAGAAGCCATAAAGGACACAGTTCATGATGTGTTGATGTATCATGTGTCACATTCTGAACTTATTGAAAAACTTAGAGATCACATTATCATAGAATGTAATCTAGAAGATATTGTAAACACAAGCAAATACAATAGAATTAAAAAGTATGAGTTTGCTCAAATTTTGACAGATACCCAACATCCAGTCAATGATATCTTATCAGATTCTATGCTATTTAAGAGTTATCTCAATAAAATTGATATAAAATCACGTAAGCAGGTGATGAGTGTTGAGTTGTATCTTGAAAAGCTTGAACGTAGCAATGCTTATAAACTTGAAGACATGGTTGACAAACATATGTATTTTGCTTTGCACCAACCACATTCTTCATTATCAGTACAGCATCAAGATTTAATATGGAAGCTCTTAGTTAACATAGCTCCAAAAGATGTCCTCTTTTTGTATTGGTATGATAAAGAGCAGTTTTATAAGAGTTATGATACTTGGGACGAATCTTTTAGAGATTGGGTTATAAAAGAAATAACATCAAATATATAATACAAAAAAGCCGCATAATTTATATGCGGCTTTTTTAGTTAATAATTGTTAGTACTAATTCTTCATTACTTTTAAAACAGAAGATTGATTATTATCTGATTGAATTACCTTTATGAAGTAAAGACCAATATTCAAATTTTTCATATCAATTTGAGTAGAACGTTTATTTTCATTCAGATTAATCGAATTTATTTTTTTGCCAGTAATATTATATACTTCAATTTTATTGAAATCAACTTTAGATTCAATATTTATGATGTCTTTTGTTGGATTTGGAAATACTGAAAAGTTTACTAAATCATTTTCTGAAACACTTAAAACTTGCTGTGGTGCAAAGGTATATACACCATCTACTTTAGTGAAATCACCAGTTAAAGTTACACCATTGTTGTATGTCCCTAATGTAGTGGCAGTTATTTCTCCATTACTATTTCTTGGCTTTCTGTTAATGAATAAATCATTTCTTGTGTATGACCCACCAGCAGCACTTACAGCATTTTCCCATCCAGCAATTTCTGCTTCACTAAAGTAAAATGTAATGCTAACATTTCCATTAGTAACATCTTCAGTTGAGCTAATATTAAATTGTTTATCCATAGCCAAATCTGCTCCTGTAGAACCTAGATACGGCTCCCCACCAGTTCCTTCTCTAGAAACAAATATAGTTGTACAACCATAGTCTTCAGTATTATTATTTGTGAGATTAGCCATGATATTTCCAGATGTAGAACCATAGGCATACATAGTTCCTAGACCATTTAAAGGCAATTCATTAATATTATCATCTGTATTGGTACTTGTCTGTATTTGTGCCTCGCCAAAACCAGTTACAGAGATGTCATCTAATGCCATTCCGTATGCCCAATTACCTAAGTCGTCATATAAAAAAGAGATAAGAACATTAGATTGTCCAATAACTGATGATAAATCAACGCTCATGCTCCCCCAATTGTTAAAGGAAGGTATTTCATTGCCAGCATTTTGCCATGTAGCACCATTATCGATGGATGTTTGTACAAATGCATCAGAAGCGTATTGATCGTTAGAATCTAGATATTTTATATCAAAATTTAAAAAGGCACTATTTGTATTAGAAAAATCTAAAGACGTAGCAAACTGGACACGTTCTTCACTCATATCACAATTACAAGCATCATCATTAACAAAAATAAAGCTAGAACTATTACCATTTGCATTCCAGTTTGCAGATGAAGCATCTGCCTCATTACCTACTGCAAAATTAGTTCCACCATTTCCAGTTACAACCCAGTTAGTTAAACCTATTTCAAAGTCATCAGACATTACAGTAGATTCGCTTCCAACATCAGGAGTAAAATCATCATCCATTATAATATGAGTAAAACTACTATTTTCAGCAAGGCTAGCATCGCCATCGTTGGCATCTAAAGATAAATTGAGTGTAAACTCTTCATTACCTTCTATAAAACCATCATTATAAATTCTAAGCGTTATTTGTTTGCTTTCAGATTCCCCAGCTAAAAATATAATCGGATTAGGCGTTATTATCTCAAAATCATTGCCTTCAGTTGCTGTTCCAGTTGTGCTGATGGTTATATCTGCATTTTCTGACGGAGGCATTGCAATCCTTAAATCAAACGTAAGTTCTTGATAATCACAACTAGTACTTTCTGAAGTTTCTCCAGGAATACTACCAAAACTAATTCTTGGCGAGTCCGGATTTGGATCATCTATTGCCCCATCAATCACCGTAATAACAGTACCTAAATCATTTATGATTTCATCAGATCGACCTGCAGCGCCATTTGGACAACCACCAGTATTATGTAGTCCAATTACTAAATGATCATCAAATCTCAATACAGGTGATCCCGAACTACCACCAGCAGTATCATGAAAATATTCAACTCTAGCACCACCATCACCAGCATTAGTAACCGTAGTATATCCACCAGGCCCAGGATTAACATCAGTAAATACGGCAATTTCATTTCTAACCCCACCAGGATGTTGAGGATGATAGATACGGTCTCCAACTACTGCAGGAGTCGAAGCTAAACTTAAGTAACCATAAGTACCTGTTGGGTTAACAGGTAATTGTACTAATGTATAGTCATAAGTACCATTAGTTTGAATAAAAGTAGCAGAGGTAGCTACAATATCAGTAGCGTCTGGAACATTCCCTGTACAATCTGTATTACGATAGTTAAACCAAAACTCTGTATTAGATGCCTCAGCAGCACTACCTATACAGTGATTATTTGTCATGACATGCCCTTCTGACCCAAGTAGCCAACCTGTACATAAACTACCACCTCCAATAAGTAACCTACATATAGCATTAGATTTTCTACCTATTTCGGTACCATCATAACAAGCAGCTTGTTCTCTGTCATTTGCACCGCAAAGAGTTTCAAGTTGCTGACTATTACTCTCAAAAGCTCCAGTGATTTTATCTATTGGATATCCATATGCAACACGCGCAATGTCAAAACCATAATGACTTCCACTACCATTTTGACTATGTAATTCTATAATTATATGATCATCCCAAATGGTGGTAGACCAAAAGTCACTTATCGTATCTAGATTATTATTTATAACCTTTCCCGAACCAGTGTAGATAAATTCTTGATTATTAGATGCACCATAAATTCTTAAGTAGTCATTATCATTTAAGTCAAAATTTTCAAAATATACCTTTACATATCCTGAGCCAGTTGACCTAAATTCTTTAGAATATACAATCCCAGAATCTGTGTTATTGTAATCTGCTCCAGATGTAAGGTCTACTTCAATTTCATCACCAACTTTTAATGGTGCTGATATTTCTTGGGCGTTAATAAAAAAACTAAAAATGAATGCTAAAAAAAGTAATTTTCTCTTCATAATTTTTTGATTTATTTTCAAATAATTTCTTGCTAATATAATCTAATATAAAAACATAAAATAATTAAATTTGTTAGACGCGTAACATTCTTCTAATTTAGATGTCTAATAAGAAAAGATAAAATGGGACTAGAACTTATAATTTTTATTGTCGCTATCCTTTTTGGTATTTTTCTATACTGGAGAGAATCCAATGGCAATGGCGTATATCGAGCATTAAATAGAATAGTAAATAGTAAAGAATTGCAGATGTCTGCAGATGACCGTAAAGGTTTTGTCTACAAGCAAAATATCTTGCCACGAATTATTTTTGTTGTTGCTTTAGTCTTAATTGCCGCTTTAATTGTAGAGTTTTTAACGCCTTTAGCTGTTTTCTCAAGTTATAATGGTATTTCTGCCTTTGCATCGTTTGCAGTAGGCACATTAATAGGTACTTACTTGGCAAGTTTTGTAATAAAATCTACTGAAGTAATCGAAGAGAAAAGTGATTCCATAAGTGATATGGTTGGAGATGCCGTAGAAAAAGGAAAGGATTTTATTGAAGATTTAAAAACTAAGGACTCTAAAGTTGAAGAAGATGTAACTGAAGAAATTAAAGAAACAAAAGATAATATAGAAGCTGACCAAAAATCTGCTCGTGAACGCCTTAAGGATAAGGGTTTAATGTAATAAGAGTTTTATGATAAAATCATATTGGAGAAAAGGCCGAAAGCAAAAAATTATAACTGTAGTACTGAGTTTAGTATTACTTATTGCGCTTTTCATTTTAAGAGACGATTATCAACCGGCTTTACTTTTTTTAAGAAAGTACATTTTTGTAATTTTTGTTTGTTTACTGGTATTGATTTTAGGCTTACGTAAATTTCGTAAAACAGCAAGCACAGGCGGACGTTTAGGTATTTTAGGACTGCTTATTATCTTTTTCGGAATTTTATATGCATTTGGATGGCATTATGGCATGTACGATTATATGAAAACATATAATGTATTTAATAATTTGAATAAAGTAGAAATCCACGAACTGCCTCTCACACAAAATGAGCGTATTCAACCACTGCGTAATATCTTTTCAATGGCAAATGAAAGTGTTGGCGAAACTAAAGACGTATCGTTACCTCACTTGGTTAGAGTAGATGACGAGAACAAATGGACGATGGCCATACAACCTTCAGAAAAATATATCATGCAACGTATTAGTGATAATACTGAAGAAGTATTTTCTGTTAGTAGTACAACACCATTTCCACGATTTTCTAACGAAAATAGAATTCCCGTTACATTTTCTATAGGTGAGACCTTAAAGTTTAGCCGAAACACATATAATGCTGTAGTGCAGCGTTTTAATCCTTGGATGTTGTTTAATTATGAGCCTAGTGATACTTTCTATATGAAGAACGACAACGGCGATTGGGTACAAGTGGTAAGTTTGATTAAGTGGAAAGGTTTTTTGTTCCCTTATCCAACATTTGGAGGTGTGATGATAGTCGACAATGGCGAACACGATTTTAATGATTACTTAGAACGTATAACTATTGGTAAAGGCACATTTGTAAAACCAGACGAAATAAAGAATTACCCGTTTTTAAACAAGCAAAATACCTTATCTGAAAAAGTGTCACAATTACAAGCAGAATCCTTAAAGTTTTTAGGAGGTTTTAGTGACCCATTGCCATGGAATATGGAAACAGCAGTAAAAATTCCGGATATGCCAAAAGACCAAAATCAACAGCCTTATGTAACAGATTTTGATTTTGTGGATAGCAACACCAATGCTTATAGCGGATTATACCATTGGTTTGGTTTAGAGCCAATAGGAATAGAGCGTACGAGCTTAAGTTACAGTGTGTTTATACCAGCAGATGGTTCTGATAAACTTTATTATTTTGACCATGCCAGTAAAAAACAAGGTTATGCAGGTGTTTCGGCAATGCCGTTAAAGGTTAAAGAATCTCGGAAAGAATACGATTGGAAAGCGAGTACACCAGTAGAATTTAGACCTTATGTAAAAGAAATAGCTGGTCGTAAGCGTATGTTTTTTCTGGGTACTATATCATCGATTAGTGATACAAATGCCGAGCAATTTGACGGTTCTGCAACTCCAGATTTGGTATTAATTGATAGTGAATACAGAGATGTTATTTGGATAGACGTAAAACATCCAAGTACTTGGGACGAAATGGTATATAGTCAACTTAATGAAGCTTGGCGCTCAAGTGAAGGTATTGGTTACTATTTTAATGAGAAACCAAAACAAGATATAGATTTGCAACAAGCGATTGACTCTTTAAAGATTACGCCTAAGATTAATGATAATTCTGAGCAAATCGAAGCTTTACAGCGCAAATTAGATTCTTTAAAGGCTTTAGAGAATTAGGCTATAACTCCAACAACATCTTAATATCCGCTCGCTCATAAGGGTTGTCTTTCTCTAGTTCCAATTCTATAAAACCATATTTACGATATAAGTAAATAGCGTTTTCTAATTTAGTGTTAGAGTAGAGTAGTAGTCCTTTTAATTGCTCTGATTTTGCAAAATCTATACAATGCTGCAATAGCTTTTGTCCAATTCTTTGTCCACGAGCTTCAGGTAAAACAGCCATTTTTGTAAGTTCAAAAACCCCTATGTCTTCAGTTGGCATCAATGCCACTGTGCCCAGAATCACCTCATTACCCTTTGCGAAAAAAATATGTCCGCCTTTATTTATAATATAAGTCTCTGGTTTACTTAAAACTTCTCTATCATATGGCTCTACATAAAAGAAAGTCTCTAACCACTCAATATTATAATCGTAGAAGTATTGTTTGTATTTAGAATCGTATCCTATTAGACTAATATCCATGGGCTTTTATAAAATCTGTAATTAAGTATGAGATAAGTTTTCCAACTTTGATTTCTGTCTTTTTAGTTGGTGAAGCTTCGCAAATATGCAAGTAAGTTGCATTTTTATAAGACCCCAATTCACTTACAAAACGTCTCACTTGATTAGTACTAAACCCACTTGGTGTCATGGCGCTACTTGGCATATCCTTTATCGCATCGCAATCTATTTCTATACCAAAATTAGATTTAGAAACATGGGATGACGCACGTTGCATTTCTGATTTAAATTTCAGGGTTTTTCTAACTTCAATATCTTCAAACGTATTATATGCAATATTTTTTGTGGAATTCAAAGTGTCTAAACTGTTTTGAGAAATGTAGTTTTCATGCAAACCAAAGATGAAATAGTTCTTCAAAAAACCTTCATTATAAGCATAGCTAAAACCATTACCACTATGTCTGCCTTCTTCTGGTCTAAAATCATGATGCGCATCAAAATTAGCAACATTCATGGATTGGTTTAAAGCTAACGATGCACCTTTTATATTACCATAAGCATTGTTGTGACCACCACCAATGATAATTGGTGTTTTCCCAGCTTTGATTATTGAGAACATTAAATGCGATACGTCTGCGTCTACAGTTTCTGTTAGCTTTCTTGCTAGAGTAATTCTTTTTTTATCAGATAACGACTTGTCTTTTACTAATTCTAGTTGCTCAGTGTAATCCAAATGACCTAAAACTAAGACACGTTTGGGGTCAATAAATGCATTACTTTGTGTATTTAACAAAATTTTTATTGACACATCCCAAGCTTTGTATGTTCCTGATTTACCGTAATTTGCAATCACGCCGATATCTTCAGAAACACCAAAAATAACATAGTCAACATCCAATGCTAAAATGTCGTCGTATATGTTAGTGAGATTGTTAATCAACTGAACATGTTCACCAAATTTGGTCTCGCCTTTGCGAGTTTTGACATACTCATCATGGTCTTTGGACTTAAATTGAATTAGATTTTGCATTTAGATTCAAAAATTTAAATAAAATTACAGTTTAATCTGTTATAGACCTTGAATTAAATATTAAAAAACAAGAATTTAAATAACTTAAAAACTAGAATTATGAGCGGAACAAACAATAACATAGGATTAAAGGTAGGTTTAGGGATTTTACTCGCCTTATTTTTAGGAACAGGATTTTATGCTTCTAAACTTTATAGTGAAAAAAAGGAAACTGAAGCAACTCTTGTAAAGGAGAAAAAACAAGTAATGAATGACTTAAATGTCATGGCTAAGCAGTATGACTCTGCAATTGGTGAGAATGAAATTGCAAATGGAAAACTTGTTGAAGCTAGAGAGCGTATCCAAGGTTTAATGGATTCTTTAAAAGTATCTCAAAATAGTGTTGGAAGCTTATGGAGATATAAGAAAAAATACTTGGCTTTACAGGAAGAAATGGATGTGTTATTAGAAGAAAATGACCGTTTAAAAGTTGAAAATGAATTATTAGCGACAACGCTTGATAGTACGCAAATTCAATTAGCAGAGCGTTCTGCATTTACAGATTCTCTTTTAGTTCAGAACACTGAATTGGCAGATGTTGTAAAAGATGCTGGAGCATTACAGACTATTGGTCTTAAGGGTTTTGGAGTTATAGAAAGAAGTAGTGGAAAGCTAATTCCTACTGAGCGCGCAAGACGTAGTGATAAAATTAGAGTATGCTATACCGTTGCTAAAAATGCTTTGTCTGATGCTGGAAATAAAGAATTGTATGTACAAATAATTGATCCTCAAGACAATGTTTTAGGTGCTAATAACCAAGTAGAATTTGAAGAACAAGTTCTTAACTACAGTTTAATTAGTCGTTTTAATTACGAAAATAGAAACTTAAATATATGTGAGTTTGTAGCACCAACTGGTGATGAAAAATTCGGCAAAGGACGTTATGTTGTCAATGTATTTAATGAAAGTGAATTAATTTCTTCATCTGAGTTTACACTGAGATAGAAATTATTAATTGGTTGGTTAGTTTATATAAAAAGCCTGATGCAGATGAACACATCAGGCTTTTTTGTTTTGTAAAGCCAAAATGCAATCTTCTCTAATGGTCCAAATTTCTTGAAAAGAATAAGGAATATTAGATGCTTCTATCCACGTCTTTAAATATTCTTGATGCATTGCTACTTTATATGTGCCTACTTGTTTTGGGATAATTTCTTCTTCAGTTAAAAGCGAATCTTCAAACTTTAAACTTGTACTTTCAGGAAAAGTAATGTCATAACGTTTATTGTTGTGCTTTAGATAACAATGCGATTCAGGAATGTAATCCAATTTATATTTCTCTAGCACAGAATTAATGCTTTTCGTGTTTTTTGTATTCATCTTATAAATGCCAATCCAAAGCGATAGCTGTTCAAGGCCATTTTCAATAGCAACTTGTTTCAAATAAGCATGTTTAGAAGAACATGTGCCTTTTTTCTCTTTAATAACAAGCTCTAAGTCATAACGATTAGAATTACGCCCATATGGCAATTTATGAATATAGTTGTACAAACCAATAAATGAAGTGATGCCTATGTCAATGGCAAGTTTAGACAATATTTTATCTTCTGAAAGTTGAAAATTAAAGGCGTTGTCCATTAATAATTACTGTATCAATTGGATTATGACCAAACTCGTATGGAATTTGAGCATAGCTGTCCATAGGTTTTGTGATAATGATGTTTGCCTTTTTTCCACGTGTAATACTACCATACATATTACTAAAACCCATAGCATATGCACCATTAATAGTAGCTGCATTAATAGCTTCTTCTGGAGTTAGTTTCAACTTTATGCAAGCCATACTTACTACAAAATTCATATTACCACTTGGTGTTGAGCCTGGATTATAATCTGTAGCTATGGCTAATGGTAGTCCAGCATCTATGATAGCTCTTGCTGGTGTATAAGGAATACCTAAAAAGTAGGAGCAAGCTGGTAGAGCAACTGGCATTGTGTTACTATTTTTTAAAGCATCTATGTCTTCCTGATTTAATTCTTCTAAGTGGTCAACTGATAAAGCATTGTTATCGACGCCTAGTTTAACACCACCAAGAATATTGAATTGGTTAACATGTATTTTTGGTATAAGGTTATGTTTTTTTCCAGCTTTAAGAATAGCTTCTGTGTCATCAACAGAAAAATAGCCTTCTTCGCAAAATACATCTATATATCTTGCTACACGTAGTGCTGAAGCTTTAGGAATTAGTTCCTTAATAATTTTATTGATGTAAGCGGATTTATCTTCTTTATACTCAATCGGAATAGCGTGTGCTGCTAATAGTGTAGGCGCAATTTTTGCTAAACTATCTTGCTTTATACGCTTAATAACTTTTAGCATTTTTAGTTCAGCTTCTACAGTTAATCCATAACCTGTCTTTATCTCTATAGCACCTGTGCCCATGGCAATCATTTCATCCAAACGCTTTGTAGATTGCTCGTATAAGTCGTCTTCTGAAGTTTTTTGAAGTTGTTTCGCAGAATTAAGTATTCCGCCACCGCGATTAGCGATTTCAGCATAACTCAACCCATTGATTCTATCTACAAATTCTGGAACACGATTGCCAGCATAAACAATATGGGTGTGTGAATCACACCATGATGGTAATACAATTTTGCCAGTAGCATCAATAACTGTTTCGGCATCAATACCTTCACAAAAATCCATGGTTCCAAATTCTACAATGGTATCATCTTGAATATATAAATAGGCATTCTCTATTACAGGAAGCTTTTTCATATCTGCACCTCTTACTATAGTTACACTATTTTCGTGAACCTGGACAAGCTGCTTTATATTTTTGATGAGTATAGACAATGGATTGTATTTTTGTAAAGATTGTTATTTTTTTGAACAAAAAAAAACGCTTTCAAAATTTTGAAAGCGTTTTGCGAAATTGTTATTTATTTCGAAATAAAATATAACCGAGTCGAAAACCAAGCGTTGGCGTTAATTTTCCACGGTCATAATCAAAGTCCTGGATATAACCTAACCCCAAATGCATATCAAATAAGAAACGTTTTCCTAAAGGACGTTGAATACCCCAATGAAATTCAGTTAATAAGGTTTTGCTAAAATCAATAAATCTATTATCTCCAAAACTATATTTAGTTTGCAAACCTATATAATTACCGGAATTGTTAATTGTGCTTCGTCCTTTTTTAATTCGCTTTTTGCGATTGTACATATATTTTAACTCAGATGTAAAATAGGGAACTGGATCTTCTAATATAAATGTATAATTAACATCGTTATCATACAAGCTAAACCCCATTCCCAAGCCTATACTATTCTCCCATACAAAACTATTTGCAACAGGTAATTCATATGTTAGTTCTAAGCCATGCAGACCTAAGTTTACTCTTCCAAAAGCGTTTAATTCTTCTGGATTGTCTTGTGCAAATCCAATATTTGCAATAATTAGTGTTAAAAGAGGCAGTAATTTTTTCATAGTTAAAAGTTTTTGATTTCGATTAGAGAATCAAATACTATACCATTTTATTTTAAACTACCAACCATATCTTCAGGTTTCACCCATTGGTCATAATCTTCGGCAGAAACATAACCTAAATTAATAGCTTCTTCTTTAAGTGTTGTTCCATTTTTATGGGCAGTATTAGCAATTTCTGCAGCTTTATAGTAACCAATTTTTGTATTTAATGCCGTTACAAGCATCAATGAGTTATTTAATAATTCTTTGATTACAGCATGATTTGGTGCAATACCCGAAGCACAATGCTTATCAAAACTTACACAAGCATCACCGATGAGTTGCGCAGATTGTAAAAGATTAGCCGCCATCATAGGTTTAAAGACATTAAGCTCATAATGTCCTTGTGTACCACCAACAGTTACTGCAACATCATTACCCATAACTTGAGCACATACCATTGTTAAAGCCTCGCATTGTGTTGGATTTACCTTCCCAGGCATGATAGAACTTCCTGGTTCATTAGCAGGAATGATGATTTCTCCAATACCTGAACGTGGTCCAGAAGCCATCATTCTTACATCATTAGCAATTTTGTTTAGTGAAACAGCCACTTGCTTTAAAGCACCATGCGTTTCTACAATAGCATCGTGAGCAGCTAAAGCTTCAAACTTATTTTTAGCAGTAACAAATGGTAAATTGGTAAACTCTGCAATATACTTAGCTACCAAAACATCATATCCTGCAGGAGTATTAAGACCGGTACCTACAGCTGTGCCACCTAATGCGAGTTCACTTAAATGTTTTAATGTGTTTTCTAGTGCAATAATACCATGGTCTAATTGCGATACATAACCAGAGAATTCTTGACCTAAGGTTAATGGTGTAGCGTCCATGAGGTGCGTACGTCCAATCTTTACACAATCTTTAAATTCTAATGATTTATTGTGCAGTGTATTTCTTAACTGAATGATTCCAGGAATCGTAGTTTCAACAACTTTTTTATAAGCTGCAATATGCATTCCTGTTGGAAATGTGTCGTTAGATGATTGTGATTTATTGACATCATCATTGGGTTGAATCGTCTTTTCACCTTCACCTATCATTTTACCAGCGATTTGATGCGCACGGTTAGCAACAACCTCATTAACATTCATATTACTTTGAGTACCAGAACCCGTTTGCCAGATTACAAGAGGAAATTGGTCATCATGTTTACCTTCTAGGATTTCATCACATACTTGGGCAATTAAATCACGTTTTTCTTCTGCTAAAACACCTAGCTCGCAATTGGTATAGGCGGCAGCTTTTTTGAGATATGCAAAACCATAAACAACCTCTAAAGGCATAGAAGCTGGAGTGCCAATTTTAAAGTTATTCCTTGAACGTTCTGTCTGCGCACCCCAAAGTTTATCTGTAGGTACTTTTACTTCGCCCATTGTGTCTTTTTCTATTCTGTAACTCATCTTAGATGTTGATTATTTATACTTATACAAAGGTACAACTTATCGCATGTTTTTACTATGTATTGATATTGAAAAATTTAATTGTGAATTATGGATTTCTGAAAAAAACGAAACTATTTTTATCAAATTTGTATTGATTTTCAGATACATAAAAAGTAATTTGCTAAGGATTATATAACATTACACCAACCAATTATTTTACTGTTTCAAATGGGAAAAAAAATCAACTTCATAGTCCTAACTCTTATTGTTATTTTTTGTGCTTTTACAGCTACCAGTTATCAAGAACTATCATCAACTATAGATAAAGGCGATACCGCTTGGATGCTTGTAGCTAGTGCTTTTGTATTATTAATGACGCCAGGATTATCATTTTTTTATGGTGGAATGATAAACAAAAAGAATATTATCTCTACCATGTTGCAAAGCTTTGTAGCTCTTGGTGTAATAAGTGTGCTTTGGGTATTGGTAGGTTTTAGCTTAGCATTTGGAGATAGTATAGGTGGTATTATTGGAAATCCTTTAACTTATCTTAATTTTAAAAATGTTGGTATTGAACCCAATCCAGATTTTTCTGGGACGATTCCTTTCTTGTTATATGCACTATTTCAATTGAAGTTTGCAATTATTACCCCAGCATTAATAACAGGTAGTTTTGCTGGGCGTATTAGGTTTAGAAGTTATATTCTATTTATGGTACTCTTTAGCCTGTTTATTTACAGTCCATTGGCACATATGACATGGCATCCTGATGGATTGCTACGAAACTGGGGAGTTCTTGATTTTGCTGGAGGTACTGTGGTACACATGTCTGCAGGTTTTGCTGCTTTAGCTGGAGCTATTTATTTAGGTAAACGGAAAAAGGCAGTAGAAAGTCATGCCAATGTACCTTATGTTATTTTAGGAACGGGATTATTATGGTTTGGATGGTTTGGTTTTAATGCAGGTTCGGCTTTAGGAGCCAATGGAGATGCCGTAATAGCATTTGCAAATACAAATGTTGCTTCAGCTACGGCTATGATAGCTTGGTTATTTTATGAACGTTTCATGGGACGAAAAATGTCGGCTATAGGTGCTTGTATAGGAGCAGTAGTTGGTCTGGTAGCTATTACACCAGCGGCTGGCTTTGTAAACATAGGGCAGTCTATATTAATAGGTTTTGTAGCATCAATTATTTCTAATTGGATGATACATCTTAAGAATAAAACAGAAATTGATGACACACTTGATGTTTTTCCTTCACACGGAATCGGCGGTGTTGTCGGAATGATTTTAACAGCTGTATTTGCGGCTAATGTTGGTTTGGTTTATGGAGAAACTGAAACGTTTTATTATCATATTATCGCTCTTATAATAACAGCTGTATTTACTTTTGGTGGTAGTTATTTACTGTTTTTTATTGTAGATAAACTTCTAAAAATGCGAGTTCGAGAAGATCAAGAGGAGCGAGGCCTTGATATTAGTCAACATGGAGAACAGATTGAGTAAATTTGTTAGAATGTAAGTTTGAAAAATTAATACCATCATCATAATTCTGAAAATCAAGTAACATATTTTGGTTTTTGTATACTAACTTGTCATACATCATAAAACCAATCAAAATGAAAAACCGTTTTCTTTCTGTCGTCCTAATTTTAATAACCACTGTTTTGTATGCACAAACCGATAAGCGTTTAAAAGGTATAGAAAAACAGTTTAATTCAATACTCGAAAGTACAAAAGCACCGGGATTTGCGGTAGCTATTGTAGAAGGTGATAAAATAATTTACGCCAAAGGTTTTGGCTATAGTGATTACGAAAACAAAATTCCAGCTGATGCTAATACATTATATGCTATTGGTTCTTCAACAAAAGCATTTACATCTTCTTTATTGGGATTATTACGTGAAGACAAAGAGCTTTCTTTTAATGATAGTCCAAGAAAATATTTGCCGGAGTTAGAATTCTTTAATGACGAAATGAATAATAGTATTATCATCAAAGATTTAATGCGTCACACCACAGGTTTGCCAAGACATGATGGCGCTTGGTACTTCTTTCCAAGCCATAATAAAGATAGTTTAATGACTAGATTAAAGTATCATGAGCCTTTTACAGGAGTTAGACAAAAATGGTATTACAACAATTTCGGGTTTTTACTTCAAGGTGTTATTACTGAAAAAATAACAGGTAAATCTTGGGAAGAAAATATTGAAGAGAAGTTTTTTAGACCTCTAGGAATGAATCGTTCTAGAACAATGATTTCTGGCATGAAAGAAAGCCCTAATGCAGCTTTTGGTTATACTTTAGACGCTGACAGAAATATGGAAAAGATGGATTACTACGATATTGCAGGTATGTCCCCTGCAGGTAGTATTAATAGTAGCGTTAATGATATGAGTCAATGGTTAATCACTTGGATTAATAATGGAAAATATAATGATTTACAAGTTATTCCCGAAAACTACATTAAAGAAGCAATGAGTTCTCAAGCTGTAGTCGCAGGTGCAATACCAAGTAAAGAATTACCTAACGCTCATTTTGCAAATTATGGTTATGGCTGGTTTTTGCATTCTTATAAGGGGCATTATATGGTAGAGCATGGCGGAAACATTGATGGATTTTCGGCTAGTGTAGGTTTCTATCCTTCAGACAAATTAGGTGTCGTTGTTTTAGCTAATCAAAATGGTTCTGCTGTTCCAAGATTAGTTAGAAACACTGTTGCAGATTATATGCTTAAAGTTGAAAAGACAGAGTGGGCAAAAAAACATAAAGAAGATATGGCAAAAGCTCTAGAAACTCAAGAAAAAGTAATGGAAGATAAAGAGCTTTCTAATGTAAAAAACACAAAACCATCTCACGCAAAGTTAGATTATACGGGCTTTTATGAAAACAAAGGCTATGGTAAGTTTGAAATTACAGTAGAGAATGATTCTTTAATAACAATACTTAATAAGAAACGTCAGTATATTAATCATTTTCATTACGACACCTTTGAAATGATAGATTATTCTGATGGTAAAGTAGATTCTACAGAAATAGGAAGTTCTTTAAAGGTTAATTTTAAAACTAATGAAGCTGGTGATATAGAATCGGTATCTACATCAATTGAACCACAAACGGACCCTATAGTATTCAAAAGAACACCAAACACTTTGAAAGTAGATGCAGAAACATTACAACAATATGTTGGTAAATACGACTTGGCAGGTACAGAAATCAAAGTATACATTAAAGATGAGAATGTGCTTTACGCATTTTTAGAAGGACAACCAGAATACGCACTTGTACCAACGGCAGAGCATAAGTTTAATCTTAAGATTCTTGATGGTTATAAGGTTGAATTCATTGAAACTGATGGTAAGATTACAAATGTTAAGTTTATTCAGCCTAATGGTGTGTTTAAAGCTGAGCGCAAGGATAACTAATCTAGAATTTTGCCATCTACCATAGTTAGTTTTCTATCAGCCATAGCAGCCAATTCTTGATTGTGGGTTACAATAACAAAGGTTTGTTTAAGCTCATTTCTAAGTTTGAAGAATAAATTGTGAAGCTGCTCTGCAGATTCACTATCTAAATTCCCCGAAGGTTCGTCTGCAAAGATAATTTTTGGGTTATTTATTAAAGCGCGAGCAACAGCGACTCGTTGTTGCTCTCCGCCTGACATGGCATTAGGTTTATGATTCATACGCTCACCAATGCCTAAATAGGCGAGTAGTTCTTTAGCACGTTTTTCGGCTTCAGCTCTTGGCGTTTTATTAATAAACGCAGGAATACAGACGTTCTCTAAAGCTGTAAACTCTGGTAATAACTGATGAAACTGAAAGATAAAACCAATATTAGTATTTCTAAATTTTGCTAAAGCCTTATCATTTAGTTGATTGATAGTTGTACCATTAATTATAAGCTGTGTATCATCTTTATAATCAGGCTTGTCTAATGTACCCAATATTTGAAGCAGTGTTGTTTTTCCTGCTCCTGACGCACCTACAATAGATATTATTTCACTTTCTTTTATAGTAATATCAACGCCTTTTAAGACTTGTAAATCTTTGTATGCTTTAAAAACTTGTTTTGCTGAAATTATAGATTTTAATGGCGTCACTAATTATTGATATGAATTATAATCGTGAATATAAGAATTATCTGCAATTGAATTATGCCTCATCATTTGTTTATTCATTCTTGAATGAGTTCTATGCGCATTGCTAAGTGATGTGTTAGTGGTTTTATTTTTTTTCTTAAATACCCCTTTGATACTATTATAATCTATAAAATATTGTAGCCTTACAGATAGTATATGGTTAATATCTTGGTCAAATAGATTCCCTAAACTTTTAAAATAATTGTCTTGAGAATTTGTGCTAGAATTAAATAACTGATTTCTATATAATGCTGTTAAAAAACTTCCAGGACCTACTTGCCAAGTATAGTTTAAATCTAAATTCCAAGTATTAAAATTTACATTAGAATCACCAAGACCCAATTCTTCATATGTATTATTTTGTATTTCTAAGGTGCCATCTTCTTGTAAAAAATAGGGTCTACTATCATAATTTACTGTTGACCAAAAGTTTCTAAGTGATAATGAAATGGTATGAAAAGGATTAAATGTGTAACTACCGGAGAGGGAGTTTTCGATAGTTAAAATATCTCTTTCTCCAAATACTATCTCATCAGCAATATTATTAGAATTATTAGCAAATCCTCTACTGCCTTTATTATTTTGATAAGAGTAGTCAAAACCTAACCTAAACTTATCACTCAAGCGAAGAGCAGGAGAGATGTTAAGTCTATATCCAAAAAGGTCTCTCTCACTATCAAATGCATGAAACATATTGGCACCTAAACCAATAGAAAATAATTTATTTTCATTTGTATTAATATCTCCTCTAATGAAACCTATATTTTCAAATACAAAAAAGCGCTTATTCTCAAAATCTCTTGGTTCAAAAAAATCAAACTGTTTACCTGGTTCAAAATTTATACTTCCTCTTAATCTAAGTAGTTTCTTTGTCTGTGCATTTACAAAGAAACCAAAATTAGTCCCAGAAAACTCACTTGGCTTATATAAACGTCTGTAGTTAACGTAAAAATTAGCGAAGAAACTATTTAATTTCTCTGTTGGTTCAAATATTCTGTAATTAATATCTATACCAAAATCATTGAAATTGTTTCTGAAGTTTAAGCCAATATCATTTATATCAAATTTATCATTTGAAAAACTATGATCAATACTATATCTGAATTTTCCATGAGATTTCCCAATTCTAAAAAAAGAATTAAAGCCAAATTCCCCATTTATATCAAACTCTGTCTGACTTACTTTTAAATCTGTTCTAATATTGTAGGTGTTACGTTTGTTATTAATATTTGCAACTAAAGCACCTGTATATGCGTCTCTAAACTCTGACCCATTACGCCAAACACTAGTGTTTACAATACCTATTGAAGAATTACCATTAAATTGTTGGTCAATTACAAATATGTTATAATTAGTGAGTGGTTCTATGATCTCTTTTCTACTATCATTCGTCATTGTATTTGTAACTACCGCCTCTGTTTTTTCAGTAATTGCATTAAAAACACCAATTCCTAATCCTTTTTCACTTCTACCAGAAATTTTCAGGGCATTAAGCACTTTGACATTGTCCGGGATATTGCTAACTTCTTCGTCGTTAGTAATATCAATACTACCTCTTGGCGATGCTCCAATTCTTCTTGAGAAGAATAGATTACCTTTATTAAATAAATCAACACCTTCTTTAAAAAATTGTCTTTGTTCTCCGAAGGTTTGTTCAAAAGGACCTAAGTTGAGAGTTAAATTATCAAAAGCTGCTTGACTAAAGTCTGGAATTAATGTTGCATCTAAAGTGATGTTTTCTGTAATACCATATTTTACATCCATCCCAAGTTTAAACGTGGGTTTATCAAAGTTGTTAAAAACGGTAGAAGTAAATGGATATAGGTTAAGTCTTACAGGAGGTTCAATGTCTTTGATGCCCTTAAGTTCTCCATGATATAAGCCAATGTTTCCTTTTGTCCTATCTAAAGGATTCCATGTATATTGTGTATTATTAACTTGAAAACGTCTGTGAAATTGCATACCCCAAGTTTCAACATCTTTTGAAAATCGTAATGTTCTATACGGTATTTTAATTTCTACAATCCAGCCATCATCTACTATTTTTACTGCACTATCCCAAACGGCACTCCATCCAAAATCTTCTCCATTATTTGGGTTTGCAATTGCATCTGCTTGTGTTCCTGAACTAAAAACGAAAAACTCAGTATCGTTTTGTGCATCATTATTTGGATTGAGAACAACTAAGAAAAAGTCTGACTGTCCAAAATTATCACGACTTGTTAATTGCCTTTGTATTTCTTCAGGTTTGTCATACAGATATGCAGAAATATAAATGGCATCATCATCATAAGCCATTTTAACCACAGTGTTTTGATAGTCTAATGGTTTTACACCCATTTCCGGTCTAAATTGAGTGAAGTTGGTCGCAACTTCAGCATTTCCCCAAGCAATATCATCAAGCACGCCATCAATTTTTGGTGCAATATCGGTTCGTTTAATGTTTAGAGCCTTTTTATCTTCAGGATTGATATTGATTTCTTGCGCTAGTACAAAATTTAATGAGAAGACTAATAAGAATAGAATTGATAAAGAACGAAAGTTCATAATTGATTGACTGATGATAGTTAGTATTGTATAAAAGATGCAATTATTATGCGATTGTTACACCTTAACAGCACAAATCTACACTCTCATGATATGCAACGCTCTTAATTAAAAGTTAAAAAGATTTAAGAGTTGTTAATGTAAATTTTAAAAGACTGACAATAATAAATTTGGAATACTTATTGTTCTAAAGCTAGTAGTTAACACTTAATACTTTAATGAAAAAATACTCGAAACTACTTTTAAGCCTTTTTCTTGATGCAATGGGCTATATATCTTTTATAATACCTGGAATTGGTGAGTTTTCAGATATTATCTGGGCACCTTTAGCTGGGTTTATAATGACAAAACTCTATAAAGGCAAAACGGGGCGTATTGCTGGAGTTATTGCTTTTCTAGAAGAAGCATTTCCGTTTAGTGACGTTGTGCCTACTTTTACTGTTATGTGGTTTTATACGTATATATTAAACAAAAAAAGCACCTAAATGGTGCTTTTTTT
>SHBX01000012.1 GCA_004211785.1 Winogradskyella sp. | reverse complement strand
GCTATAAATCCTCCAATAGTAAAAACCAAAGAAATAATTATTGCAAAAATGTCTTTGGTTTTTTGTCCGATTAGAGGTTTTTTCTCCTCTATAGATTTGCTTGGAATAATATCAAGAATGTGATAATAATTATTCTTATCAAATGATATTAATTTAAACATTTCCTCAAAGGATTTTAATTTTTTTATTTTTCCGCCAAAGTCATATAAGTAATTTTCGTTTTTTTCATTCACGAGGTTTACATTATCATACTCCTTGTCATTTATAGATACATAAACCATAATCCATTCTCCGATATTAAATTCAGATTTTTGCTTAATATCAGTTGTTTTATAAAAACCTCTTATAAAGGGTGAAAATTTTTCGTGTTCAGCAGGATATTTGATATAATTGATGAAATAGTTAAACCTTTCAAAATCTGGCTGATTGGAAAAGAGTATTAAAAAAGAATCGTATTTATCTTTTTTTCTATAAAATCGAATTCCTTTAACAAATTCAGTATCTGCGTATAAATTCGCTAAATCCATTAAGATACTTTCTAATTCTCTTTCATTAACGTTTTCAACAATTATAAAGTTCTCTGTCATTTATTTGTTCGGTTTGTTCAAATGTTGGGTAACGGTTTTGTGTATGGCTCGTTGCGGGAAATCATCTATGATTTTCCGCCGTAACCTAAAGATAGTGAATTGCAATGAATTCCGATTAGGAATTCAGCAGCAATGAGCTATACACGTTGTTAGGCATAGTTTTTTAAATTTTTATTCTTTGGTTAAAAAGTCATTTACTCTTAGGAAGTTAGTAGCAAGGTCATTAGGACTAACTTCTATTTTAAAATAGTATTCGCCTGTCATTTGGCAAGCGATATTGTAAATTGATTCCTTATTTGATATGTTAGTCTTTAAATTCCCAGCTTCTTCAAACTCATTAATATCAGCAATTACATTTTTTGAAAAAATACTATCCGAAAAAGGAACCTGCTTATAAAACAAATCCACCCACGGAATTACTTCTTTAATACCATCTGTTATACTACCATCTTTTTTTAAGAGAAATGAATAAAAAATTTCAAAATCCGAGTGAAAGAGTTTGTGAAAAACTTTGGCTATATAATCATCATCTTCTGGACTCATTAAAATTTCAACGTGATAGTCTTTTGTATAGTAATTTTCTGATATTAGAATATAAAGGAAGTACTTTCTTGTTGAAGCCGTCCTCATTGCTTCAATAGAACTTCTTAATTGCCAAAGACGATAGCCATACTCGTTTTTGAAATACCCAATATCTTCTAACCTTTTATAAAATTTGGTAGTCAAAAGATTGGATTTTGGAATAGGTAGCTTAAAAGCTTTCTTAGTAAGCTTTACAGTATCTTTACTTATTTCCTGCCAATAAGCAGAATTAGTTGATTTGTCATATAAAATTAAAATGACTGGAATAGAATGACTTGACCAATAACTTAAATGCTTTCTGCTTCCTCTATAGACAAAATCGGTATTATTCTCTTCATTAAAAAAGCTTTCTCCAGATTTTATTTGAACACCTATTAAACGACCTGTTGGGTTTATATCTTTAACTAATGGATGAACTCTTGATGTAATCTCTACAAACGCATCAATACCAAAATCATTTACAGGTTGCTCGCGAAAAATCCATTCAAAATCTTCTACAAAAATTTTGGCTACAGAAAATACTCCTATCCTTTCCTCTTTGTTGAATGCCAATTTATACGTTTCTTTAAATTATGCCTAACGGTTTTGTATATGAAAAGTAGCGGGTTTTGTTGTTCGGATTTTTCCGCTAGACTAATTTAGGATTTTTGTGCGACTTTTCATTCCCTTAACCATCTACCGCTATTTTTTATATACATTGTTGTGGTGCGTTTTTCCCGCATTATATTTCTCGAATTGCTTTTCAATAATTGCTTGTAATTCCGAAAAGTTTGTCTTCAAAGAATTTGCAGAGATACTTATAGGTGAACCAAATTTGTCATAATTTGCTCTCATCGCCATCTTTCCAATCTTATTCTTTTTTAAGCCAATATAATATTCAGGATTTGATACTTCAAGCATAATAAATTTTTGCGAATGAACTTGCGCAATTCCTATTCCGATTATATCACTCCATTTTACTAATCCGACACTTGTTCCGCTTGAGTTGTCAGTAATTCCGTTGTCGTCTATTACTAAACCGTTCTTTTTGTCAAATAATTTTTTAAATGCAAATATTCCGCAAATTCCGAAAAAGATTACAGCAACTATTCCAATAATTTGTATGAATTCCGAGCTTTTTGGGCGATACGAGCCAGCTGCAAATTTCTCTGGGTCATTTAAAAACCAAATTCCGAAAATCACAAATGCAATTGAACCAATAAATAAAAGTAAAATTTTGGTTTTGCTCAATGGAATTATTATTTCTTTATTCATTCACGATGTTTTTCTTAAATGCACCACAACGTTTTGGCTAAGCTGCGTTTTAATGCAGTTTAGGTGTTGTTGTAAAACGTATTTATAGTGTTTTGTAATCAGCTATTATTTCTTTCAGTTTAGCAAAATTCAAGTCATAAGTTTCTTTTGTTGCAGTAAAATCAATCCACAAATACGAATTAGACGTTTCAATAATTATATAACAACAGTCATATAAATAACCATTTCTCATTAATTGAACTTTGTATGATTTCCCTATATTCTTAAATTCATCTAATTCCTTTTTTAGTAAAATTTTATGGGAATTCGACCATTTAGGCATATCTCCCATTTTATAATCAGCAATTACCCATTTTTTGAAATCTTTAAAACTTTCATATTCAGATTTACCAAACGCTTTAAAGAGCAAAGCATTCTCAACTTCATTAATTGCAGGAAAAGTTCCTCCAAAAAGACTTGCATTTGGTGTTTCTCTTATTTTCCACCATAATGGAATTACTAAACTATATCCAGAAGTCGAATCTGTATGTTTAATATTATCAATTCCAGATATTTGCTCCAATTCGTACAAATATGCAACAAGGTTTCCATGTCTTCCATTTTCAGCTTTTAATGAGTCCAATTTTTGTGCTCTTTTTTCAACTTGAGTTGAGTCAGTTTGTCCAAAAGAATTGTTTCCGATAAATGCAAAAACAATTATTATTAAAATTCTTGATGTTTTTCTCATATGTTTTACAACGTGTTTGTGTATGATTTCGTTGCGTGTTTCTGCAACTAAATTAGCAAATACAAACCAAATAGAAAATCCGCGAGGATTTTCGTAAGTAGGCGAGTACTAGCAATGAATTATACACGTTGTTGTAACACGTTTTTATTTGTTCAGATTGTCTTTTAATAATTTTGCTAATTCTGGAATATCTATATCTACTTCTTTTGGAAAAATTATAATTTCCGCACCAAATTTTTCCACATAAAGTTCAGAAAGTTTTTGACGAAACGTATTCAGCTTGTATTTAAACTTAGTTTTATGTTCAGCTTTTATTCCAACTTTTATGATGTCAAAGTTCAAATCTTTTCCGAGTTCAATAAAATCAATCATTTCAGTTTTCAGTTCATCAAGATTTCCAAGAGTTGAATTGTAAGTAAAGGAATTTTTAGATATAGTAAATACTTGTTTTTCAGTTTTTGATTTAAGTCCAATTGAAGCAAGGATTCCGCTTTTTGTTTTGTTTATAGAAATGGTTTGCGTCATTTTTCTTAAATGTGTTACAACTCGTTATATGTTCACTATTGTTGTCGATATCCCGTAAATAAATCAGGATATGGTAAGTTTTTTATTGTCGTTATCCCGTAAAGATAATTTATTTATAGCAGTGTCTAAAGGACTTTTTATCTGTTCTAAATCCTTTCTTGTTACATGTGTGTAAATCATAGTAGTTTCTGGTCTACTATGTCCTAATAGTTCTTGTATGTGTCTTATGTCTATGCCTTGTTCTAACATATGTGTGGCATAGCTATGTCTTAATGTATGAGGTGTCACTACTTTACTGATAGAAGCTAATTTAGAGCTCTTTTTTAAAAATGAACGAATAGATTGGGGACTGTATTTGCCACCTTTGGGGTTTTCTATAAAGTATATTTCTGGTTTGTAGGTGTTATAATAATTTTTAATTAGAGGAAAAAGGCTTTCTGCTATGGTTGTATATCTGTCTTTTCGTCCTTTACCATTTTGTATATGAAGTTGCTTTCGTTTAAAATCGAAATCACTTAATTTTAAGTTTATTATCTCACCAATCCTTAATCCTGAAGCATATAAAATAGCTATTACTACCCGATGTTTTAGGTTTTTTGTTGCTTGTAAAAGTGAAAGCACTTCTTCTATACTTAATACAACAGGTAATTTTCGGTCTTTTTTTGGCATATGTATTTTATCAATGTTTATTTGACATGCAGGATAAAAATATGCAAAATGTTTAAAACCACTTACCATTTGTCGGTGTGTACTTATGGTATAATTTAATGAGCTTACTGCCCATTCTATATAGTTTCTGACATCATTTTCGTCAAGTTTATTAACTGGTTTTTGATCTGTAAAGCGTAAAAATTCTAGTATAAAATTACTATAACTTGTAATAGTACTTTTACTAAATCGCTTGCCTTTTAAAAACTCTAGATAATGACGAAACACTATTGTTTTTTCTTTGTTTAAAGATTTAAGCTCAATCTTTCCTGCTTTACCTATGCGCGATATAAATCTATCTTGATTCTCTGTTATAATATTAAAATTCTCTTTTATTAGATGCGTTTTTAAGTCTTCTAGTCTTATTTCTGTATAGTAGATGTAAAAGGTACGATGTGTTTTAGTCCACCTAACACCATTAAACTTTTTTATATATTCTTTAGTTTCAAAATTATAAGCAAATTGAATGGAGATGCAGCGTTGCGCATTATGTATAAATGGTTCTAACGTAATATTTGTCATAGCAAAAAGTGTCTTATAAAATTACAAAAAAAAGCCCATCAAAATTTTGATGGACTTTTACTCAAAATCAAAAGTTTCGTCTATTGTAATACGGTCTCTTAATTTGTTTACTTTTTGATGCATTCTATTAAAAAACAAAGTTCTATCCTTTTCTCCTGAATGCACCAATAACTTAGAGTTAGTCATTTGCTTGCTGAAAAAATCATCCATTATATTACAAGTGTCTTGATTCTCAATTTTCAAGTATTCCAAAACTGTATAAGGCACAAAAAATGCTTTTTTGTGAGTGGTTTTAACCATGATGATGTTACTCATAGTTAACAAATCACTTTTATATAAATTGTAAGACGCATTATTTTTTGAATTAATTATACTTTGCTGAATAGTTTGCTCTTCAACATGATGGATAATGTCTTCCAAATCATCACAAATTTTTAAAGCCAAATCTTTTGACAATAGTTGAGATTCGAAAAAATAGATAATTTGTTGTAGTGTCCCGTTGATGGTATTGTCGTTCCAGAATTCTGTTATGCCTATGTAATTATAGGTTTCACCAAGCTCAAAGGCTCGATCTAATAATGATTTTGGAATTGTATTTATAAAATCATCAAAAGAGACTTTGTTTTTAGTCATTTCTTTATTGGTTAGTTTTAACCAAACATATATTTTATAACGAGTAATATAAGAGTCTTTTAATGTATAAAATAATGGGATGTCTTTAGCCGAATATAGGATGGATGCACTCTTCAGTTGCGTTAAGGGTTTTAGATTTTCTATTGACTTGCTGAAGTAATCTTCTAAGTGCTTTTCGTTAGCTATGATTGGAGATTTTTCAGCAAGAATTGTATTTTGACTTCCAACTTCATAAAGCTTATTTAATGAAATTTTATAATATTTTGCAAGCTTAACACTTTCTTCTAATGTTAAGTTAGTTTTCATATTTATACGTCTGTAAGCAGCATCATATCCAATATCTAGAACCGTAGCTATTTCATCTACAAATGAGCTGGTACTTGTACTTTTTTCTTTTAAATAGCGGATAAACTGATTTTGCATATATTAATGTTTTTGATTGATTTCCTGCAATTAATTGTAAAAATTACAAAAATTTTATTTTAAAGTCACTTTTTTTATTAGCTAAAACTTAAATATCACAAGTAGTTTTAAATTCAAATTTAAAAGGATGACTTATGAAAAATTTAGGTATGAATATTAGTTTATTATTAATGTTTTCTTTTTTGGCTTCAAGTTGTAGCGTTGATGACGCCGAATATATAACCATTAATGGTAAAGTTGAACGCTCTATCAATCAAGACGGAATTGAAAACCAATTAGTAAAGGTAATGACAAGAAAGACTTTTGGCTCGGGATGGTTCTCTTATACAAGAGTACTAGATAGTACAGTGGTAAGAACAGATGTAAATGGTCTTTTTTCAGTAAATCTATTGAACGACTTAAACGCATATGCTACAGTTGTTTATCATGGCGATGATGACTATTTAGGTTCTGGAATATTTAGAAATTATCCAATTGATGAGCCTATTATTATAAAAACTGATAAGTTTATTAAATTTAAAATATTTGTAAATAACACTAATCCTTTTGATGAAAATGATTTTATTAAAATTGATTTTTTTGCACCGCCATCTTCTAATGTAAAGAGAACAAATATTGAGAATTTTGGTATAGAAAACACTCATTATCCTGCAGAACCTTTACCTGGAGGTGGCAGTATTGGTCCCTACGAGGAAGCTTCTTGGACAGGAACTAATGTAAATTCAATTGTATACTATAGTGCACCAGAATCTGCTCAAAGTTTTAAGATTAGGTGGTATAAAAATAAAAACGGTTTTCAAACTGATGGGTTTACTGATGATATTCCTTACAATATTAACCTAGTTAATTCATTCTCTTTTGAATATTAGTAAGAATAATAGGCTTTCTATAAAATAAAAAAGCCCATCAAAATTTTGATGAGCTTTTTTATATCAAATGATTAAAAGAAATTAATCTTCCTTCTTATCTTCTCTAGGTTTTCTATCGTCTCTGCGATTATCTCTTCCTCTGTTATCACGTCCACGGTTGTCGCGACCTCTGTTGTCACGTCCGTTACGGTTGTTATCTCTTGGTGGTCTTTCAACATAACCTTCTGGTTTTGGTAAAATAGCCTTACGAGATACTTTTTCTTTACGCGTACGTTTGTCTAAACCAAAGTATTTTACATCAAATACATCGCCCATGTTTACAACATCAGACACATTTTCTGTACGTTCCCAAGCTAACTCAGATACGTGTAATAACACTTCGTTTCCTGGTGCTTCCATGTATTCTACAACAGCACCAAAATCAAGCATTTTAATCACTTTTACTTCGTAAACGCTACCAACTTCTGGCTTAAATAATAACGAATCTATTTTTGCCATAACAGCATCAATACCTGTACTGCCAACGCCTAAAATTTCTACGATACCTTCTTCAGTCACTGGATCTTCGTTAATAACGATAGTGGTCTCAGTTTCTTTTTGCATTTCTTGAATTACTTTTCCGCCAGGTCCAATTAATGCACCAATAAATTCGTTAGGAATACGACGCGTTACCATAGTAGGTGCGTGCTCCTTAACTTCAGCGTTAGGCGCTTCAATAGTATCAGTTAGTTTACTTAAGATATGTAAACGACCGTCACGAGCTTGTTGTAATGCATTTACTAAAATCTCGTAGCTTAATCCTTTGACTTTAATATCCATCTGGCAAGCTGTAATACCTTCAGCTGTACCTGTTACTTTAAAATCCATATCTCCTAAATGATCTTCATCACCTAAAATATCGGATAATACAGCGTATTTTCCAGACTCTGCATCAGAAATTAATCCCATGGCAATACCAGAAACTGGTCTTGTCATTTGTACACCTGCATCCATTAATGCCATTGTACCAGCACAAACAGTTGCCATAGAAGAAGAACCGTTAGATTCTAATACTTCTGATACAACTCTTACTGTGTAAGGGCAATCGTCTGGAATCATTCCTTTTAAACCACGTTGTGCTAAATTACCATGACCAACTTCTCTACGAGAGGTTCCTCTTAATGGTCTAGCTTCACCTGTACAAAAAGGTGGGAAGTTATAATGTAAATAGAAATTCTCCTCACCTTCGTAAGATGGCATATCTATTTTATTTGCATCTCTAGAGGTCCCTAAAGTTACTGTAGCTAATGCTTGTGTTTCTCCACGTGTAAATACAGACGAACCATGTGTTGATGGTAAATAGTCTACCTCACACCAAATTGGTCTAATTTCGTCAGTCTTACGACCATCCAGACGCAAACCTTCATCTAAGGTTAGGTTTCTAATCGCAGCTTTTTCAGCTTTATTGTAATATTTTGAGACTAAATCCCCAAAATCCTCTAATTCTTCTTCAGAGAATGTTGCTTTAATTTCTTCTTTAATTTCAGAAAAAGCCATGCCGCGTTCTTTCTTAGAAGAACCAGCTTTTGCTATAGCATATACTTTATCGTATGCCATATCATAAATTTTTTGAGCTAAATCTAAATCTTCTCTTTCTCCTTCGTATTCACGAGTTTCTTTCTTTCCAACAGCTTCAGCTAACCTTACTTGCGCAGCACATTGTACTTTAATAGCTTCATGTGCAAACTTAATGGCGTCTGCCATTTCTTCTTCAGAAATCTCATCCATTTCACCTTCAACCATCATTACAGAATCGGCTGATGCTCCAATCATCATATCGATGTCAGACTCTGCTAATTGCGCTCTCGTTGGATTGATGATAAATTGACCATCTACACGCGCCACTCTTGCTTCAGAGATAGCACATTCAAAAGGAAAATCTGATAATTGTATAGCTGCTGATGCTGCTAAACCAGCCATAGCGTCTGGCATAACGTTTTCGTCATGAGACATTAACTGAATCATCACTTGTACTTCAGAATGATAATCTTTTGGAAATAATGGACGTAAAACTCTGTCTACTAAACGCATTGTTAATACTTCACCATCACTTGGTCTTGCTTCTCTTTTGAAGAAACCTCCAGGATAACGACCTGCAGCTGCAAATTTTTCACGATAATCTACCGTTAATGGTAAAAAATCTACGGGAGATTGTTTGTAATTTGAAACAACTGTACATAACATCATACACTTGCCTGACTGAACAACAACAGAACCATGTGCCTGTTTTGCTAATTTTCCGGTTTCGATAGAAATTTCTCTACCATCACCAAGGTCAATGACCTCTTTGTAAGTCTTTGGAATCATAAATTTTTAATTCACGCTTTGATATTTAGCTATCAAAGTCTTGTTAAACAATGGTCGTTGTGTTGTTGTGTGTAGTTGTTGTAGTGACCAATGAAAAACTGTAATTAGCTTCTTCAATTCGAATGTTATACGCTTTCGATTGCGTTATATGATAATAAAAAACCACGCTGTTAGGCGTGGTCTTTATATTTAGATTATTTTCTTAATCCTAATTCTTTAACTATCGCACGATATCTTAAGATATCTTTCTTAGTTAAGTAGTCAAGTAATGCGCGACGCTTACCTACTAGTTTTACTAACGAACGCTCTGTATTGTAATCTTTACGATTGTTTTTTAAGTGCTCAGTTAAGTGGTTAATTCTTGCAGTAAATAATGCAATTTGCCCTTCAGCAGAACCGGTATCATTCTTTCCTTTACCGTGTTTAGTGAAGATTTCTTCTTTCTGTTCTTTTGTAACGTACATGCTAATATTATTGTAAATAATTGTTATGTATACTGAAAGTCGTTCTTTCAGGCGGCAAATATAGGAAAAATTAAAGAGTTACAAATCTAAAAGATAATTATTTAGGTTTTTTGAAGCTCTAATTAAACCTTTTTAAAAGCCACAAGTCTTAAAATCATGTTAACACAAAAGAAATGAATTAATAGCATTGCATAATTAATCTTAGTGCGCAGAAGATTAAGGCAATTATTTCCCCTCATTAACTACTTAAATATTATAAAAAAATGAGACATTTTAGTAACATCTTAAAAAGCATTTTTACCCTTTTATTTATTGGGTTGACCCTTAATTCTTGTACAGACAATGATGAAGAATTACAAATAGACACAACATCGCAAGACACATTAGAGATTGCTCGTGCTGCGGAGGTTGATGCCTCTAGCTCTGCAATAGGCGATATTGTTATAGAAGTTTATGAATTTGACGAAGCTAATCCTAACGGAAGAGTACAGCCACCAGCATTACCAGATTGTGTGACAATTACTGTTGTGGCTCAACAAGGTTTTAGAGAAGTGACCATAGATTTTGGTACAGAAGGCTGTTTAGTCCGTGGGCATGTTCTTAAAGGACAAATCGTATTCTCTTATACTAGAGATATAGAAGCGCAAGAAATTTTGATTACCTATGATTTGGTTGATTTCTTCTTTGACAATAAAAACGTATTGGGAAGCCGAACAATTTTAAAGGAAAAAGAAAACGAAAACGGAAACCCTCAGTTTACTCATAATCTTGACTTAACTGTAATATGGCCAAATGGTGCTCAAGCCTCAAGATCTGGTTTAAAAATAAGAGAATGGGTTGAAGGTTTTGATAGTGGCATATTTAGTGATAACGTTTTTGAAGTTACCGGAAATTGGACAACGACTTTTGTAAACGGAAACACACATACATACGAAGTTACATCACCATTACGAAGAGAAGTTATTTGTACTTACTTTGTTAGCGGAACAGTAGATGTACAACGCACAAATTTTGGAGGTTTATTTGATTATGGTGATGGCGATTGTGATAACCAAGCATCCTTTACCTTCAATAACGGTACTGAGATTACCATTACTTTAAATTAGTTTTGATTAGTTGAAGTTGAGTTTTAATGAAAAAGCGAGCCATTTGGCTCGCTTTTTTTATGCTCTTAAAGGTTGATTTTTTATTAAATCGATATAAAGATTAACCTTGTTTTTTAATTCTTTTCGATGTGTTATAAAATCTAAGAACCCATGTTCTAATAAGAATTCTGACGTTTGAAACCCTTCTGGTAATTCTTTTCCTGTGGTATCTCTTACAACTCTTGGCCCTGCAAAACCAATTAAAGCGCCCGGCTCAGAAATATTAATATCTCCTAACATGGCGAAAGAAGCAGTAGTACCTCCAGTAGTTGGGTCTGTACACAATGAAATATAAGGAATACCAGCATCAGCTAATTGTGCTAATTTAGCAGATGTCTTTGCTAATTGCATTAACGATAATGCAGCTTCCATCATACGCGCGCCACCAGATTTGCTAATAATCATAAAAGGTAGTTTTTTCTTTAAAGCGTAATCCGCAGCTCGTGCAATTTTTTCGCCTACAACACTACCCATGGAGCCACCAATAAAAGAGAAATCCATACAAGCAATCACCAGGTCATTACCTTTAGATTTACCTACAGCGGTTCTCACAGCATCTTTTAGATTTGTTTTAGCTTGTGCAGCTTTTAAACGGTCAGGGTATTTTTTAGTATCTTCAAATTTTAAAGGATCTTTTGAAGTTAATCCAGTATCAAGCTCTTTAAACGTATTATCGTCAAATAATATTTCAAAGTATTCTTTACTCCCTATTCTTACATGGTAACCATCTTCAGGACTCACATAAAAATTTTGTTCAAGTTCTTTGGTGTCAATAATTTTTCCTGTTGGAGATTTGTACCAAAGACCTTTAGGTGTATCTTTCTTTTCTTCAGTAGACGTCTGAATACCTTTATCTTTTCTTTTAAACCAAGCCATATGTCGATTTATTATTTTTAATCCTTAATGAGTTACACTTCGAATGTGCTCAGTGTAACAGTAAGGATAGGTTTAGTTAGTTTTTAATTTGTGTTTTGCACAGCGTACAAAATTACTCATTTTATCTATACTACTCAACATTTGCTTTTGCTATCTGTGTTAAGGTTAGCTCATCAAAAAAAATCCTGTTTCAAATTAATAGAAACAGGATAATGATTTTTTTGTAAAATATTAATTATAAAGTATCTATGTTGTTTAAATCTTCAAACGCTTTTTTAAGGCGTTCAACAAATGCATTTTCACCTTTACGTAACCAAACACGTGGGTCGTAATATTTTTTGTTTGGAGAATCTGGTCCGTCAGGACTTCCAATTTGCGAAGCTAAGTAAGCTTCTTTCTCTCCCATATAATCGCGAACGCCAGACATAAATGCGTATTGCATGTCTGTATCGATATTCATTTTTATAACACCATAACCAATAGCTTCTCTAATTTCTTCTAAAGTAGAACCTGAGCCACCATGGAATACAAAATCTATATGATTATGTGCTACATTGTATTTTTCAGTGATATGCTCCTGAGAGTTTTTAAGAATTTTTGGTGTTAATTTTACATTACCTGGTTTGTATACACCATGTACATTTCCAAAAGCTGCAGCAATTGTAAATTGGTCACTTACTTTACTCAACTCTTCGTATGCATATGCCACCTCTTCGGGTTGTGTATATAACTTAGATTCATCGACATCACTATTATCGACACCATCTTCTTCACCACCAGTAATTCCTAATTCTATTTCTAGTGTCATACCCATTTTGCTCATACGAGCAAGATAGTCTTTGCAAATTTCAATATTTTCTTCAAGAGGCTCTTCACTTAAATCTATCATGTGAGAGCTGTAAAGTGATTTTCCGGTTTCTTTAAAGTGAGCTTCACTAGCATCTAGTAAACCATCAATCCAAGGTAATAATTTTTTTGCGCAATGGTCTGTATGCAAAATTACTGGCACACCATAAGCTTCAGCCATAAGATGTACATGTTTTGCACCAGCAACACTACCTGCAATAGCAGCTTTTTGAGCGTCATTACTTAATCCTTTACCAGCATTAAATTGTGCGCCACCGTTTGAAAATTGAATGATTACAGGTGAATTTAATTCTTTTGCGGTTTCTAAAACCCCATTTATAGTATTAGAGCCAATAACATTAACTGCTGGTAAGGCAAAGCCTTTTTCTTTGGCAAGTTTGAAAATTTCTTGTACTTCGTATCCAGTTGCTACACCTGGTTTTATATTATGACTCATAGTATTTAAGTTGAATAATTATAGTATTCAAAAATACATAATTTACTGCATTAAGCTATTCTTTGAAGGGCATATTTGCCTATAAATTAACGAAAACGATGTCGTTATTAATGTTGTTTATTAGAAAGGATAATTAATACCTATGTTATACGTAGCATTACCAAAATTATAATTTGTAAACCAACGATTACCCATTTGTAATGATGGGTCATACGTTTTAAAACCTATATCTCCACGGAGTACAAAAAAGGTAAAATCGTATCTAAGACCAAAACCACTACCTACGGCAATATCTCTTAAAGATTTGAGATTTGTAAAGGTAGACTCTGGGTCGTCTTCAACGTTATTAAATGCATTCCAAATGTTACCAGCATCAATAAAAAGAGCACCGTCGAAGTTACCAAATAGGTTAAAGCGTTGCTCAAGACTAAAATGCAGTTTTAGATTTGCTTCATTAAATTCATTAGTGTTTTGAGAACTTCCTGGTCCAAGATTATAGGCTGTCCATGCGCGGTTGTCATTTGGTCCACCAGCAAAGAAACTTTCTACAAACGGAATGTTACTCGAATTACCAAATGGGATGGCTACACCAAAATAGCTTCTGAATGCTAATACGTTTTTCTTTCCTCTAAGACCAAAATATTTTACATAATCAATTTCAGTTTTAAAGTATTGAGAAAAGGGTACGTTAAATACCTCATAACGACCGTCATTATTTTTGTCTAAACCTGCAAGACTCGAAATGCCAGACGCTATATTACCAGCGACCTCAATATGATACTTAAATCTTGAAAAGTTATTATCTGATAAGTCTGTTCTTGTATCTCTTGTGTAATCGAAATTTGAAGAAATAATAAGGTTGTCTTCTGTTAATCGGTCTTGGCGTTGGTTTATATTATTTACGTCTGTAAAGGCTGCATCTCCTTGAGATAATGATGTGTTGCCGTTAAGTACATCATTGATAAAGACATCTGCAGGAGTAAAATCTGCAGGAGGATTTTGAAGTACATCATTACTACCTATGTAACCTATGTTTCTGGCAATTTCATTTAAGCGATTAAAAGAATTTGAGTAGACGCCAAAGTAGTTTTCAGGATTTAGATTTCGTACATATTGAATATTAAACAATTCTAAATTATTAGTCACTTTTTCTGTAGGAAACCAATTATAAGCAAATATACTTGAGAGTGTTTGTCTGTCTAGTCCAATATTTTGCTGACTGGTTGCAGCAATATTTATTTTAGTGCTAGGTGACATTGTTTTGGGGATAATTTTTTCAGTATTAAAGGGAAAAAATATCCTAGGTATTGTCAAACTAACTGAGCCACCAAATTCATTAATATTAAAAAAAGTATTGTCACTATCACTGACATCATCTGATGCTCCAATTGATCCTATAGCTGATATATCTAGAGTTTCCGCGCCTCTAAAGATATTTCTAATTTTTAAACCTGTACTAAATGCAAAACCAATAGTTTGTATATTACTTTGAGAAACATCAAAAGAGAAACCTAGCTCATATTTTTTTCTAGGAGATAAAAAGATATTTGCAGTAAGTGTAGAGTCAGCTTCATTAGCAATGTAATCTACACCAGGATATCTAAACATTTGCAATTGATTAAGATATCTGGATGTTCTTGTGCGATCTATATCTCTGTATATATCTCCTTTTTTTATAAAAATGGCATCAGTTAAAGCTTTGGGTTTAAATTTAAGCTTGTCAAAACTGTAAAGGTTATAGCCATCATAAGTCGTGCTGTCTGTTATTTTTTTGCCTTCAATTCTGTTTTCGTTTGAAGCATCTGTAATAATATTTACTTCTTTTATTTTATAAACCTTAAAAGGTTCTGTTCTAATAGAATCTTCATTTCTTATAACACGATTATCTATAAATAATTCTGCATTAAAAGCATTTCTGGATTTAAATGTATCTATTTCAAAACGCACATAATCTTGACCAAAAAAGTAAAGACCTGAGTTACGCATAAGTTTATTTATTCTAGAGCGTTCACCAGTAAAGTTGTCTTCGTCATATTGCTCTCCTTCTTTTAGTAATGAGGCATTTACATTGGCTTTGTAAATTGAGTCGACAGCAGGTGTTTTTATTGTAGTTTTTAATGTGTCTAAAATACTAGGCAAGTTTTTAGTCACTGTGTATTTTACTTTTGCACGTTTATTTGAGTCTCGCTCAATAGTATAGTCTACATCGTTATATAACCATCCGCGCTTGTAATAATAGGCACGTAATCTGTTTTTTGTTTTTTCAGTTTTGTCTTCATCTAATATGGTAGGCGCTTCTCCAATTCTTTTTAACCAAGAGTTAAAGCCTAAGACAGATCTTTTTAGTTTGCTAAGTTGTTTTTCAGATAATGTGTTGGTTAATCTTTTTCTTCGGTTGCCTTTGTCTAACCATGCTTCAAAAATAGAATCTCTATTTGGGCGTGATAAATTATATACATGTAGTTTAAGAGGAAAAGAGCCAATCCCAGAATTAGGTTTCTGGAGTGGGATATTATTTATACGTTCTTTGTTGGTGACTTTGCCATCAACTTCAATTTTATTTTCAGTAAGAAGGTATTTGCCATCCTTTACGCGTTTTACAGTACTACAAGAAACCAATAGCACCAAAGTAAAAATATAGATAGCTAAATTTGCTAAGCTGAAATTTAATTTTTCTAGTACCAGTTTATGGTGTTTAAGGTTCAAATTGAAAGCATTTTTTTGATATTCATAAGACGGTGCAAATATTAGTCCAAAAAAGTATTAATTTGTCATCTCTTATACTACTAACAAATGTAAATACATTTTAATGTTATCAAAGAATCAGATAAAATTAATTAAAAGTTTATCCCAAAAAAAATTTAGGAGTCAACATAGCTTATTTACGGTCGAAGGCGTAAAAGGGATTACCGAGTTTATAAATTCTACTTTTAGTTTAAATCAAATTTATACTTTGGATAACATCTTTGATGTTGATGGCTCTAAAGTTACATTAATATCGGATTCGGATTTAAAAAAGGTTACTCAGTTAAAAAATCCCAACACAGCTATAGGCGTTTTTGAGATTCCTAAAAGCGAGGTTATTGATAATTCTAAACTTATCGTTGCTTTAGATGATGTTCGTGATCCAGGGAATTTAGGCACTATTATTAGATTGTGCGACTGGTTTGGGGTAAAAGATTTGGTTTGTAGTAAGGCTACTGTAGATTGCTTTAATTCTAAAGTTGTACAAGCTACAATGGGCTCGTTGACTCGTGTTAATATAAGCTATTTAGATTTACATAATTTTCTGTCTGATTCAAAAAAGGAAGTTTTTGGTACTTTTATGGATGGCGAAAACATCTATAATGCAGAGCTGTCAAAAAGTGGAATTTTAGTGCTAGGTAATGAGGCTAATGGTATATCAAAAACAATTGAAAGTAAAGTAACCAGAGAATTAGGAATACCAAGATTTGGAAATCTTAAGGCTACTGAAAGTCTCAATGTAGCAACAGCTACAGCAATTTGCTTAAGTGAGTTTAAGCGAAAAACTATCTAAACGTAAAATTGATAAAAATACCTCTTGTTTTCATAGAGGTAATATTCCCAGTCCAAGGACTATTTGGGTCAATATCTCTAACAACTTCATCATTAATTGCAAAAACACCTCTAATTGATGGCGTAAACTTAAAGTATAATAGGTATAAATCCACACCAAAGCCTATTTCATAAAAGTAATTGTTTGAGGTCATTCGAAACTGTCCACCACTATTATCACTAGGGTTTTCTTCATTACTCGCTAAGTTTATAGCCGTAGAAACGCCGCCAACTATAAAGGGTCTAAAGTTATTTATACGATTAGTAGAAAACTTTAATAGTAATGGGAAATGTATATATGTAGACTTAATTTCACGCAACAAGTCAGATGGATTGAAAGCTTGCCCGTCAAAATAACTCTCATTATATCTTAATGTTCGTGTGCTAAAGTATACACCAGGCTCAAAACGTAGATTAAGGTGATCGTTAATCCTTAAGTCACCAGTTAGTCCTACTTGAAATCCAGTTGTAGCATCTACGAGAATATCGTCAAGATTCTGCTCATATTCAAACTTAAAATCATAGCTATTGAACCCTAAAAAATAACCCCAAGACAATGTTTTTTTGTCCATGGTTTGTAGGTTAGCCACTTTTTCTTTGGAGAATAATTGAGCAAAGCTACTGTTACAGCATAGTAAAATAGCAAAAACAATAATTAATTTCTTCATATTAAGCTTTCGATGCGGTATAGATTGTAGCTACACCAAACGTTTGTGGTTGGTCTTTGACATTAATAAACCCAATTTGTCTTAAAATATTGTTTAGTTCTTCGCCAAATGGAAAAACAGAAGCGGATTCACTTAAATATTTATAAGCACTTTGGTCTTTAGAAAAAACTTTGCCAATAGTAGGTAAAATAAATTTAGAATACAATTTATAGCCTTGTTTGTAAGGCGTTTTTGTTGGAACAGATGTTTCAAGAATTACAAAAACACCATTGGGTTTAAGCACACGAAGTATCTCTGAAAGCCCTTTTTCTAGATTCATAAAGTTTCTAACTCCAAAAGCTACTGTAATGGCATCAAAAGTATGGTCTTCAAAAGGTAAATCTTCAGAATCACCGATAACCATTTTAATAATGCCATCTAATTCTTTAGCTTTAATTTTTTGTCGCCCAACTTCAAGCATACCATCACTTATATCCAAACCAATAATTTTTTTAGCTGAAGTTTTGGTAAGACTTATTGCCAAATCGCCTGTGCCAGTGGCAATGTCAAGTATGTTTTCTGGAGATGTGTCAGAAACAATTTGTACTACTTTATTACGCCATTTTACGTCAATTCCAAAAGAAATAACTCTGTTTAACCCATCATATTCTTCAGAAATGGTATCAAACATCTTAGTGACCTGTTCCTTCTTATCAAGGTCACTGTCTTTGTATGGCTTTACACTTTTTGACATCAAAAAAATTTTTGCAAATATACTAAGAAGATATAAGTGTAACTAAAGTTGCAGATTATAAGAAGAGTTTAATTTTTCTTGAGGCTTGCTATCGTGTTGTAAGAGCAAATTCTTAACATTCAAACTTTAAGTACTTATAAGTTATAACTATATTTGTACGTTATTTTCAAATAAACATTAATGAAAATTATTATTGCTGGTGCTGGAGAAGTAGGATTCCATTTAGCAAAACTATTGTCTTACGAGTCTCAAGAAATTACACTTATTGATAACAAAAAAGATAGCCTTGCATATGCGGGCGAAAATCTTGATATAAAAACCATAAAAGGCGATGCCACTTCTATTACAACTCTAAAAGAAGGGCGTATTGAAAATTCTGAACTTTTTATTGCGGTAACTTCTTCAGAGACTACAAATATTACGGCATGTGTATTGGCAAAGCAATTAGGTGCTAAACGAACTATTGCTCGCATATCTAATACAGAGTTTATTGACAATAAAGAAGAGCTTGGGTTTTCAAAATTCGGTATAGACGAATTGATTTCACCAGAATCGCTAGCGGCATCAGAGATAGAATTATTACTTAATCAATATGGATTTAACGATACCTATGAGTTTGAAGATGGTAAGTTAACCATGTTAGGGCTTCGACTGTCTCGTACGGCCACTTTTGTTGGTAAGACCGTTAAAGAAGCGGCAGAATTGTATTCTGAATTGCACTTTATTCCAATTGCTATTCAACGTTACGGAACGCAGTATACTATAATTCCTAGAGGTGATACTATTTTTAAAGAAGGAGACAAAGTTGTTTTTGTAACTTCAGAAGGTGGTGATGAAGAATTGTTTGAACTTTCTGGGAAAGTGAAATTAGGCATTAAAGATGTTATGATTTTAGGCGGAAGCCAGATTGGTTATAAAACTGCGCAAGATTTATGTAAGAGTAAATTTAATGTTAAACTTATAGAAGGTAAAAAAGATATAGCTGAAGACTTAGCAGATGAGTTACCAAATGCACTTGTTATTTGTGGAGACGGTAGAAATGTTGATATATTAGAAGAAGAAAGTATATCACAGATGGATGCTTTTATTTCGGTTACTGGAAATTCTGAAACTAATATAATGTCATGTCTTTTAGCTAAATCAAAAGGTGTCAAAAAGACTATTGCCTTGGTTGAAAATATGGACTATTACCAACTATCTCAATCTATAGGCATTGATACATTAATTAATAAGAAACTTCTAGCTGCAAATTCTATATTTAGATACATAAGAAAAGGCGAGGTTGTAGCCATGACCAAATTGACTAATATGAATGCTGAACTTTTGGAGTTTGTGGTAAAACCAAATTCTAAAATCACCAATAAAAAAATCAAAGATTTAGATTTTCCAAGATCGGCAATTTTTGGAGGTGTTATTAGAAATGGACAAGGTCTTATCCCTTTAGGAAGTTTTATTATTGAAGCTGGAGATAGAGTAGTGGTTTGTTGTTTGCCTCGTTCAATCGCTGAAGTCGAAAAGTTTTTTGCATAGTTTATGGCAAAAATGAAACTTAATTATAAAATCATTTTCCATTTTTTGGGATTACTACTGTTGTTTAATGGTGGCTTTATACTTATAGCAACATTAATTAGCTTAATCTATAAAGACGGTGTTACAATAGAGCTTTTATTATCAGGCATTACAGTCTTTTTAATTGGTATTTTTATAATGTTTAATACACGTAATCACCGAAAGGAGATGAATAAGCGAGAAGGTTACATTGTAGTAACTTTAGGGTGGATTGTCATGTCTCTATCGGGTTCTTTGCCTTATATGATTACTGAAGCTATTCCTTCTTTTACAGATGCTTTTTTCGAAACTATGTCTGGCTATACGACGACTGGTGCTAGTATATTAAATGATATAGAGATTATTCCAAAAGGTGTTCTTTTTTGGCGAAGTATGACGCATTGGATTGGTGGAATGGGAATTATTGTACTGGCAATTGCCATATTACCTCTATTAGGAATTGGAGGTATGCAGTTGTTTGCAGCCGAAGCGCCTGGTCCAGGTGGAGACAAGTTGCATCCAAGGATTACAGATACTGCTAAGCGCTTATGGCTTATTTATTTTGGTTATACAGCGGCGGAAACTATACTGCTTCAGATAGCAGGCATGTCTTTTTTTGATGCTATTAATCATGCATTAAGTACATTGTCAACGGGTGGTTTTTCTACAAAGAATGATAGTATAGCACATTGGAATGATAATCCAGCGATACAATACATTATAATGATTTTCATGTTTTTAGCAGGCACAAACTTTGTCTTGAGTTATTTTGCGTTTAAAGGAAAAGTACAGAAAATCATCAAAGATGACGAATTTAAGCTATATTTCAGACTCCTATTTATATTTGCTATAATTGCCGCAATAGTTATTTATTTTAAAGCAGATATTTCTCAATCCTCCATTGGACACCCTATGGTTTTAGGTGAGTTTGAAAGCGCACTACGACATGGATTATTTCAAGTATTAGCTATTGTTACAACAACAGGTTTTGTAACTGCAGATTATACCATGTGGACACCATTTTTAACTGTATTCTTTTTTGGACTGATGTTTTTAGGAGGTTCGGCAGGTAGTACCTCTGGTGGTATTAAAGTAGTAAGACACTTATTGTTGATTAAAAACGGCTTTTTAGAGTTTAGAAGAGCGCTACATCCTAATGCAATTTTACCTGTAAGATATAATCAAAAATCGGTATCTGGCGATATTGTTTTTAATATTCTCGGTTTCTTTATCTCTTACATGTTGCTCTTTATATTTGGAGCTTTAGTCTTTTCAATGTTTCAAATAGACTTTACTTCTGCTATTGGTTTGTCTGCGTCGAGTTTAGGTAATGTAGGTCCAGCTTTAGGAGAATTTGGACCAGTAAATAATTATGCGGCTTTACCACCTTTAGGAAAATGGTGGGCCTCTTTTTTAATGCTTTTAGGACGTTTAGAACTATTTACCGTACTTATTTTATTGACTCCTTTTTTCTGGCGAAATCGCTAAGTTTTATTCTGAAAAAGAAGAAATTTTCAACTTTTTTCAAAAAAAAATCAATTTTATTCTAGCCTATATAAATACTAATATTCCCGAATATTGGATGTTGGTTTTTAAACGTTTATGACTGAATATGCTGTAACATTTTTAATCAACTAGCGTCTTATTAGCATAACCATTTAATTTTTATCAATCATGGAATTAGTATTAAACACAATTGAAACAGAACCATTACCCGAACCCAGAGAAACGTTTGTTTATACAAACGAGCATTTGTTAAACTCAAATTACAAAGCTGCGGTACAACAGAACTTCATCAATTCTTCAAAGCCATCAGTTTTCGGGATGAGACAGCGTCTAAAATTTAAGCAATTCAATAACGTACACGCTATTGGAGTGGTATTAAAACTATCAGTATTTGTAACAGTACTTTCTATTATGTTTTAAACCAAGGTTACATATTTTAATTATTTGAAGCTGCTTTTTATTCTAAAATAAAAAGCAGCTTTTTTCTTATCATTTTTCAATTTTTAAAACTCAGAACTATGTCTATTCAAGCAATGAATACTTCAATTAATAATAATAGGAAGCAACTACCAAATCGTGATAGATTTAAGAATAGGCTAGGTGGATATAATAGAAACGAAAAGACAGAATATAATTTACCTAAAGCTAATGCAAAACAGCTTAAGGATATTAGAAGACGATTAAAGGAAGAACAAAAAATTAGAATGCTAAAGATTATAGTTCTAACAGTAATTTTATTTTTAGGACTTCTACTTACATTTTTTTATTCCTCTGATGGAATTGTTGAATTGCTTACATACTAGCTTAAAGCATCTTTAATACGTTTTATAGCTTCAATAATTTGTTCTTGAGATGCAGCGTACGAAATACGGACGCAATTAGGGTTGCCAAAGGCTTCACCTGTAACAGTTGCTACATTTGCGTTTTCTAAAAGATACATGGCAAATTCTGAAGCATTATCTATACTTTGCCCTTTAAGGGTTTTTCCAAAATAAGCGGAAATATCTGGGAAGACATAGAAAGCACCTTCAGGTTCATTACAAGAGAATCCATCAATTTCTCTAAGTAAACCTAATATCAATTGACGACGTTCTTTAAACTCATCAATCATATATTGTACGTTGTCTGGAGAGGCTTCTAATGCAGAAATTACTGCACGCTGCGCTATACAATTGGCGCCGCTAGTTACTTGACCTTGAATTTTATTACAAGCTCTAGCTATTGTTGTTGGTGCACCAATGTAACCTATTCGCCATCCAGTCATTGCAAAAGCTTTAGATACACCATTTACAGTTATGGTTCTTTCAAACATATCCTCAAATTGAGCCATACTACAATGTCCGCCAACAAAGTTGATATGCTCATAGATTTCATCAGAAACCACATAAATATTAGGATATTTTTGTAGTACATCTGCTAATGCTCTAAGCTCTTCTTTGCTATATACAGAGCCACTTGGGTTACAAGGAGAACTGTACCAAATCATTTTGGTTTTTGGAGTAATAGCAGCTTCAAGTTGAGAAGGCGTCATTTTAAAATCATCATCAATTGATGTTTTGACTTCGACTGGTAAACCACCATTAAGTTTTACAATATCGCTATAACTTACCCAATACGGACAAGGCAAAATCACCTCATCGCCGTCGTTAAGCATTACAGAAGCAATATTAAACAAAGACTGTTTGGCACCAGTAGAAACAACAATTTGTTGGCGATTGTAGTCTAAATGATTGTCGCGTTTAAATTTCGTGATAATGGCATCCTTAAGTTCTGCATAACCATCAACAGGTGTGTAACTATTATAATTGTCTTTTACCGCTTGGATTGCTGCCTCTTTAACAAAATCTGGTGTGTCAAAATCTGGTTCACCAAGGCTAAGTCCTATAATATCTTTTCCTTCTTCTCTTAATTCTCTTGCTTTAGCAGCCATAGCTAAAGTAGCTGAGGTCGATAGATTGTTAATTCTATCAGAAAGTTGGTTCATGCGTAGTTGGTTATGTGTGGTTTATGCTTGTATTGCTGGTTTCATCCCCATTTCTTTCAAAAACCTAAAATGTGCTGCAATAGCTTTTCTAGTGGTTTTGTACTCTTTATATGGTAAATTAAACTCTTTGGCAGTATCCTTAACAATTTTAGCAATTTTCCCATAATGTACATGGCTAATGTTTGGGAAAATATGGTGCTCTACTTGGTGATTTAGTCCACCAGTATACCAGTTTATAAACCAGCTTTTAGCACCAAAGTTGACTGTAGTTTTTAATTGGTGGATAGCCCATGTATTTTTCATAGTACCATCTTTCTCTGGCATTGGCATTTCTGCTTCATCCATAACGTGTGCTAATTGAAAAACAATACTTAAAATTAATCCAGCTACATAATGCATTAACAAAAATCCAATTAAAACCTTATACCATGCTAAGTCAGTTAAAACAATTGGAATGACAATCCACATACTTACGTAAATTAGCTTTGAGATAACGAGCTTACTCCAATTGACAACTGGATTTGGTAGTTTTCCATAAGAAAGTTTGCGTTTCATGTAACGATACATTTGCTGAAAATCAGTAGTTATTGCCCAATTAATTGTCAATAACCCATATAGCAAAATAGAATAGTAATGCTGAAACTTGTGATGCTTATGCCATTTTGCATGTTCAGAAAAACGTAAAATGCGTCCAGCTTCTAAGTCTTCATCATGCCCATGAATATTAGTATACGTGTGGTGTAATACGTTATGTTGCACTTTCCAGTTATATACGTTTCCTGCAAGAATATAAATACTACTTCCCATTAAACGGTTAATCCATTCTCTATTTGAATAAGAACCATGATTACCATCGTGCATAACATTCATACCAACACCAGCCATACCTATGCCCATAACTACAGTAAGTAGTAATTGTGCCCATGTAGGAATATTTAATGTTAGTAATAAAAAGTAAGGTGTTATAAACAGAGCAAACATGACTATGGTTTTAATCCATAGTTTATAGTTTCCTGTACGTTTAATGTTGTTTTCTTTAAAGTAGTCGTTTACACGTTTGTTAAGAGTTCTGAAAAATTTTGCAGAATCTTTTCGGGAGAAAGTAAGCGCTTTTTGGGTATTCATAAGTATTCTAAATTTTAAAACTTAACGGATCAAAGATGGGTTAAGTATAGAAAGGGCAAAGATAATTAATTAATATGTCGGATTAACAACATGATGTTAAATTATCAATTTTAAAATTAACTATTTTTGCCAAAACGATATAATGGACCTCATTTTAAAATACTTTCCTAATCTAACAGCCTATCAAATTGAGCAATTTGAAGCCTTATTGCCCTTGTATAAAGAGTGGAATTCTAAGATAAATGTTATCTCTCGTAAAGATATAGATGAACTGTATTTAAGACATGTGCTTCATTCTTTGGCTATTGCAAAAGTGATGCCTTTTTCAGATGGTTCTTCCGTGTTAGATGTTGGTACTGGTGGTGGATTTCCGGGTGTGCCTTTGGCTATATTTTTTCCTGAATGCCAATTTCATTTAGTAGATAGTATTAATAAAAAATTAAAGGTGATTAATGGTGTTGCGGAAGCATTAAATCTTGAAAATATAAGAACTACTCATAGTAGAGTAGAGGCTATAGACGAACAATATGATTTTATAGTAAGTCGTGCAGTAACAGCAATGCCAGAATTCACAAAATGGATAAAAGGGAAAATAAAGAAAGCGCAAAAAAATACATTTAAAAATGGCATTCTTTATCTAAAAGGCGGTGACTTGTCTGAAGAATTAAAACAGTATACAACCGTAAAATTATTTCCGTTAACCGATTATTTTGATGAGGATTTTTTTGAAACCAAAAAGGTGGTATACCTGCCAGTTAAATACAAATAAAAAGCGCCGTAATTAGGCGCTTTTTATTTGTACTTAAATTAATTGACTATAAATTTAGTAGTATATCTTGAGTTGTTTTCTCCTTCTATATTTAAAATATAAAAGCCAGAATTGAGGTTTACTGGGATTTCTGTTCTATTATTTAGTTCAGTTTGAGTTTTAAAAATTAGTTTCCCTGTTAAGTCCATAATAGATATTGAAGTATTTTGGTTACTATTTGATAATAAAACCAACTTATCTTTTATAGGGTTGCTTTCTAATTGAAAACTTGTTAGAATTTCTGAATTAGAACTCAAAACTGTTTGTCTGATTTCATCTAATATAAATGTAGCATTACCAGGAGTTATGGCTACGTGAGTTTCGTTCGTTAGTGGTATATATGTGTTGTCAAAAGGTGTGTTGTCTGTTGTAGCTCTAGTATTAGTAATGTTTATATCATGAAACCAATTAATGTCATCACCGCCAGTAGGTTCTTCTGTAATTTCCAAGCCTAAAGCGCTTACAGTTGGTATAAAGCTAAATTTATCTATTTGTAATGCGGCTAGAAAATCTGCGGCGAGCCCTGTCATAGGGACGTCTCCTGTAAGGTTCGTTAGGTCAAATAAACCACCAGGCGCAGCATCAATTCCATTATAATTATCAGTTCCAGATGACGCAGATGAATTTCTTACTAAAGATGAAAATGAACTTACTGTAGAGGGAGTTCCTGAAGTTGGAGTCATGTTAATAACAATATCTACTGTGATGATAGATACTGGAAATGAAGCATTTATTATTTCAAATCCTGGTCCAACCTGAGTACCAGAATCTCCGTTTGCAAAGTAATAGTTGTTAGTCGTACTGTCAAAAACATTACCGTTTGTTACAGCTATATTTCTTGTGTTTTGCGGGTATGGTGAATTGAAACTATTAATATTAGTTTCAAACTGAATGCGGTAATCATCAGGTATTGGTAAAGTTGACCCAGTAAAATCGTATCCATTTGCAGCCAAATGTGGCTCTATGTGGTCCACTAATAATTGACGTGCAGCTGGTGAGTATAAATAATCATTAATTAGTGGTTGTAATTCGGTGACGTTTTGATTACCAACTAAGCCACCTACATCGAGACCAAAAGCTAAAAAATTTAACTGATGCTGAAGCCCAATAGGAATGTTAGCTCCTAGGTGAGGCGCATCTAGAGAAATCCATAGACTTGTATCTGAATCTAGCATATTGCCTTCCATATAATTTAAAGCATATCTAGAAATTAAACCACCCATACTTGGACCGATAATTATATTTTGTTCAGGCGAACTTGCTATTGCTTTTTCAGTATTTATATCTTCAATAAGTGCGATTAATGTTAGCGCATTTCTTTCTATAAAATCCGCGCCGCCATCAACTTCTGATCCAGAATTCATATAAGTCGGGAAATTAACCACAACAATATCAAAACCTTCTGCTCTTAATTCATCACCAAGATTTGTAAAGTTTGGGTTGCCTGTGTAATCCAAAGAGGCATACAATGCGTCAATGTTTCTTGTATCTCCAGGATCAAATCCGTCTATTAAAAAAATAGGTCTGTCTAAAATGTCATCGGTACTCAGATAAACAAAATATTCAGCTTGTCCAGCAAATTCAGTGGCTCCAGTGTAGCCAGATAAGTCTGCTGTTAAATCAGAGGTAATAGTAACCGGAGTCACTTGTGAGCGTCCTAAAAATGAAAATAATAAAAAGGATAACGTGTAGATTTTTTTCATATGATAAATAGTTCTTGATTAATGGTTTATAAAGATAGTTAAAAACAAAAAACCCTTTAGGTTAAATACTAAAGGGTTTTTGGAAATTATAATGTTTAGAGATTATCCTAAGAAAGGATATCTATAATCAGTAGGAGTTACGAATGTTTCTTTTATTAATCTAGGCGATACCCAGCGTAATAAATTTTGTGCACTACCGGCTTTGTCATTTGTTCCTGATGCTCTAGCGCCACCAAATGGTTGTTGACCAACAACAGCGCCTGTTGGCTTATCATTGATATAGAAGTTACCTGCTGAGTTTTGTAAAGCTTTTGTAGCTTCTTCCACTGCATATCTGTCAGTAGATATTATAGCGCCTGTTAATGCATATTCACTTGTTTCGTCAACTAATTTTAATGTTTCAGAATAGGCATCATCTTCGTAAACATAAATAGTAATTACTGGGCCAAAAAGCTCTGTGCACATTGTCGTATATTTTGGGTCAGAAGCGACAATAACTGTTGGCTCAATAAAATAACCTTTAGATTTATCGTAATTACCACCTGCAATAATTTCGGCATTACTATCCGCTTTAGCACCATCAATATATTTTGCTAATTTATCAAAAGAACCTTCATGGATTACTGCTGTAATAAAATTACTCATGTCTTCTGGAGAGCCCATTTTAAAAGACTTAATGTCTTCTAAAAGGTGTTTTTTCACATCGTTCCAAATGCCTTTTGGAACATAAGCACGAGACGCTGCACTACATTTTTGTCCTTGGAATTCAAAAGCGCCACGAGCAATTGCAGTGGCTACTTGTTTTGCATTTGCAGACTTATGAGCTACTATAAAATCTTTACCACCAGTTTCACCAACTATTCTTGGATAGGTTTTGTAATTATGAATATTCTCTCCAATTTGCTTCCACAATTCTTTAAATATAAAAGTAGAACCTGTAAAGTGTAATCCTGAAAAATCAGGACTAGCTAAAACAGTATTAGTAATCATAACTGGGTCACCAAAAACAACATTGATAACACCGTCTGGTACACCAGCTTCTTTAAAAACATCCATTATGACTTTTGCAGAATAGACTTGACTATCACTAGGTTTCCAAACAACAACATTTCCCATTAGAGCCATACATGCTGGTAAATTACCTGCAATTGCTGTAAAGTTAAAAGGTGTTACTGCATAAGTGAAACCTTCAAGTGGACGATACTCAACACGGTTCCAAGCATCACTTGTGCTTTCAGGTTGTTCCATGTAAATATCAGTCATAAACTGAACGTTAAAACGTAAAAAATCAATAAACTCGCAAGCGGCATCAATTTCTGCTTGGTGTATCGTTTTTGATTGCGCTATCATAGTAGCTGCATTAATCTTTGCACGGTAAGGACCAGCAATTAATTCAGCAGCTTTTAAAAAGATACCAGCACGTTGTTCCCATGGCATTTGCGACCAAGATTTGCGGGCTTCTAAAGCTGTTGAAATAGCGTCATCTATATGAGATTTTTCAGCTAGGTGATATTCGCCAACTATATGTTGGTGGTCATGTGGAGGAGACATAGTTCTGGTATTACCAGTCTTTACATCTTTTCCGTTTATGTATAATGGAACTTCAACTTTACTGTTAAACATTGATTTGTAAGCTGCAGCAACAGCTTCACGTTCAGGAGATCCTGGAGCGTAAGATTTTACAGGTTCATTTACCGCTACTGGTACATTAAAGAATCCGTTTGCCATAGTTATGATGTTTTAATAATTTGATTTAATTTGAAAGTGCAAAGGTACAATATTTATAAAACAAAAGTGTTTTTTTGAAGTTGCTTGAAATCGCTATATCAAAATAAATTTTTGTAAGTTCATGCCCACAAAAGAGACTCCTTATCTGTGAAATATTTTTATTTTTTATATGCAAAAAAATGATGCCTTTATAATTACAATGGCTTATCCAGAAACCATTGTGTCTCATGCTGAAGAATGGTATTCAAAATTTCTACGATTCTTATTTGTTGGGAATAAAAAACATGTTAGAGCAGGCCATGCAGCATTGGTATTGATTGATAAAAAAACCGGAGTTTTAGAGTATCATGACTTTGGTCGTTATATAACAGCTTCTCCAAATGGTAGGGTAAGAGGTAGAGAAACTGATTTTGAACTCAATTTTCCTATAAAAGCCGAAATTAAAGATGATAAAATTCAGAATATTGAAGAACTTTTAAAGTTTTTAGCAACTCATCCAAAGTTAACACATGGTGATGGTGATTTATATGCTTCAGTATGTGATTCTGTAAGTTATGATTTAGCGAGGATGCATATTACTGAAAGACAAAATGAAGGTTTTATTCGATATGCAGCTTTCGCTGGCGAAGCCTGTAATTGTGCACGTTTTGTTACCGATGCCTTAATAGCTTCTGTAACAGATGGTACTTTAAAAACAAAGCTTATAAAATCAAAGTGGTTTACACCAAGTACAATTGGTAATGTTGTTATTGCAGATACTGAAGACTTTGTTTACAGAATTACTGATAAAGGCGAAATAAATGAATTTGCATCTACGGTCAGTAAAGAGAATAGACGCTTATTTTTAGATACGTTAAAAGGTTACAATCCCAGTATAATTGGTACAATTATACCTAAGGATAATGAGGTTAAAGCTAAACACGCGCAATGGCTAAGTGGTATTGCAGCGGGCGCATGGTTTGAAATTTATGATATAGGACTTAAAGAGGAATATAGGTTCAAAAGAATTTCGCCATATGGGAATATTGATTGTGATGGCGTTTATAAAATAGATTCTGATGGATTCGAAATTAATTCGAGATATCAATTTAAGCATTATTCAAACTGTAAATTCTTTCATATTGAACAAGAGTCAAAAACATTTCGCTTCGAATTTGTAAAACACTTTGAATCTTAATTAAGCGAAAAAGGTGCACTTAACTTAAAGGAAGGAATATAAACTTTAAACTTTTTTGAGTTCGAAAAATTAACCATGTTGTAATAGCCGTGCATACTTCCAAAAGGAGAGGTTAATAAACATCCAGAATTGTAGGTGTGAGATTCCCCAGGCTGTATAATAGGTTTTTTACCAATAACACCTTCGCCACGGACAACTTCAATATTATTTAAGGCATCTTTAATTTTCCAGTAACGCGAGTTGAGTTGCACCACGTCTTTACTCTGATTTTCAATGGTGATTTTGTATGCGAAGGCGAAGTTCATTTTATAGTTTTTATAAAATGTACCTTCAAAATCAGTTTCTACCGAAATTTTAATTCCGCTCGTAACTTGTTGTACCATTGCTTTTTTGTTCCTTACGAAGATAAGGTATTTTTTTATTTGTTAATTAAAGTTGTACTATGAGACCACGTTTTTTAACAAATGTTTAGATACATAGGTTTCTATTGTGGCGAAGAAATTAATAATATCTTCTTTTTCTAAGACTGTATTTATGGTAACCATGCGTACAAATTCTGTCTCTTGAAATTTTCCAAATCCAACCATTAATTGTGAATCTTCATAAAGTGCTGTGCAAAGTACGCTTGCAGGTATATCTTTATAATTAAAACAAACCGAAATAGAATCGTCAAAACTATAAAGCGTATAATCTGGATGATTGTTGATGTAATCTCTTGCTGTTTCAGCTAATTCAAATTGATGATCTACAATACGCTCTAGTCCATTAGTGCCAATAGATTTCCATAGCGTCCATAACTTTAAAGCGTCGTTACGTCTTCCGCATTGTAATGATGTTTTGCCTAGGTTAAAGTCATCACCATCGGTTTGGTATAGATAGTCTGCCTCATTAGAAAACGAGTGATGAAGTTGTGCTTTGTGCTTAGTAACAATAATTGAACACCCTAAAGGTGTACCCAGCATTTTATGTCCATTTAGACTAAAAGAATCTGAGAATTCCAGCCCATTAACCAAGTGCTTATACTTTTTACTAAAGATGACACTTCCGCAATACGCGCCATCTATGTGAAGCCATAAGCCATATTTTTTGGAAATTTCACTTAGGGATTTAATATTATCAAAAGCACCGAGTACCGTTGTTCCAGCTGTAGCATTTACAAAAAATGGTTTATAACCTTCTTTAATATCATTTATTATAACACTTTCCAGATGAGAAGCACTCATCTCACCTTTGTCATTGGTTTTGATAAACCGCACTTGTTTTCTTCCAATGCCAGTTAATACAGCATTTTTTGAAGTAGAATAATGTGATGCTTCTGAGGTGTATAGTGTTATTTTTTGTGAAATACCTTGAGTTCTAATTTCAGGAAATTTTAAATCACGAGCCATTAATAAGGCCATGAGGTTGGTCATTGAACCTCCAGCTGCTAAAGTACCTCCACTGCCTTTTGGGTAACCAGATAGTCTACAAATATTATCTATGATTTCTTTTTCAATACCAACTTGTGGGCCAGCAACTTTATAAGTATACATGCTATTGTTAAGCATTACAGATAGTAAATCTCCGAGAGCTGCTTTGCCAATGCGACCACCAAATAATTGATTGAAAAAAGATTTTGAAGCAGTTTTTGGTGTGTGTTTAATGACTGACTTTAAAGTAGAGGTCAATATCTCATCAACAACACCTTCATTATTAAGTCTTAAATCTAATTTCTGAAATAATTCTGATGTAGGTATAGGCTGTGCAACAGGATTTTTTTGCTCTTCTTCAATTAGAAAATCACATAATTCTGAAAATAATTTGAGGTCTTGTCGCATAGTTAAATATAGTAGTATTGATGGCGTATTTGTCTAAAAACGTTCAAGATACTTACAATATTCTTTTTTAGAAAATAGATTTTAATTTCTAATGCGTTCGGAGTTAGTTTCACCAAATCCAATAAGTCTATCAAAGCGAGCGCCAAGGTCTCTGTAATAGACTAAAACTTTATAATTGTTTTCTGTTTGCCAAAAGTTTCCGCTTATAGCGCCTTCGTCAATAGTTCCATTAATATCAACAGTAACAAATTTATAATTGTAAAAACCTTGCTTAAGTTTTAAGATACATTCGTAATGACCACTTTCATTGTTATAATACATGCGGGTCATATCTTCTATGGCAAAGTTGTTAAAGTTGCCATAAACATGTACATCTTTACCCGGAAACTCATTTTCAAGAAGTGTGAAATGCACTAACGTATAATCAGCTTGTACATCAATATTATCGACGTCTATAGCATTGATTAAAAAGTTTCCGTTTATATCCGGGTTCCAAGTGTAAGGTCTATTTTTTCTGTTTATTTGTTTAAATAAATAACTGTGATATAAATCTTGCAAATCTATAAATTGGATACCTAGACTTGCAGTACGAACATTTTTAGTTTCAAAATTCAGGTATTCGTTTCCTGCCCAAAATGAGGATTCATCATCATATCTGTATATGAGTTCGTTACCTAGTGTAAACTGAGGCTTTAAATCTGAAATAGCAGTATTCAAATTATTATTTTGAATAATCAAGGTTTTAATGGTCTCAAGCGGATTGTTAAGATTAGTGCTACCAGAATTAATCTTAATGTTTACAATTTGTTTTTCATTAATGGTTTCAAAATTGCGAGTACGTTTTGCTTGTACGCCCACAGCAGCTATATCTTCTACAATCATAAACTTTCTTGAAAACATGACTTCGTCATAGTCGTCATAGATTGTAATCATATAGTTCCCCGACTTTGATAAGCCTTTGGTTTGTCGGTTAGGAATTCTTAAATCGTAATGCGAATACATTTGGTATGTGTTCAGGGAATTGAGATAGTTTATGATTCTAACATTATCTATTCCTTTAAGATATTCTCCTTTTACCAGCTGAGATGGTTTCCAGTCGTAATCAAAGTACTCTATTTTATAGTAGAAATCTTCTTCATTACCAGTTAGGGCATCAAATTCAAGGCTAAAAGGCTCGCCTAGTCTGAGTATTGGTAATTGAGACTGGCTAGTGCTTCCTTTAAAAGTTATGGTTTTAATAAAATCAGGAGGTAATATTTCTTCTGTTTGAGAAAAACCTATGATGCGAAAAGTCACAAAAAATAGTATACAAAGCGTTTTTTTAATCATGAGTAGATTTATTGACAAACAAAGATAATCAAAATCCATGCCTTTAATTTTAGTTACAAAATTTCTTCTGAAAAATTTTATTTAGAATAATTATAAATAAAATCAAGTCAAATATATATAGTACAAAATTGCCCTTTTAATTCGTATTTTTGCACCGATTTTTTAGATAACTAATCTTAAGAAATATGTCAAAAGACATTAGAATAAAAAAAGGCTTAGATATAAAATTGGTTGGCGAAGCCGAAAAGACAACCGAGAATGCTATAATTAGCAATACTTTCACAGTTAGGCCAGAAGATTTTCATAGTATCACACCAAAACTTGTTGCTAAAGAGGGCTCAAAAGTAAAGGCTGGAGAAACGTTATTTTTTAATAAAGATAACGAGGCTATGAAATTTGTTTCGCCTGCTTCAGGTGAAGTTACCGAAGTGTTACGAGGCGATAGACGTCGTATCATGGCAATTAAGGTAACTGCTGACAAAGAACAGTCTTATATAGACCACGGTAAATTTGATTTAAACTTAGATGCAGATGCTATTAAAGCACATTTGTTAGCTTCTGGTTGTTGGGCCTTTGTTAAGCAACGTCCTTATGATGTTGTTGCAAACCCTAACAATATGCCAAAAGCTATATTTGTTTCAGGATATGCTTCTGCACCATTAGCTGCTGATTTAGATTTTACTTTAACAGGTAAAGAAGCAGAATTGCAAGCTGCGGTTACGGCACTTTCAAAACTAACAGATGGTGGTGTTCATGTTTCGGTTGGTAAAGATTCAAATTCGCCTTTAGCTAATTTAGATAATGCATCAACATTTACGGTTTCTGGTCCACATCCTGCTGGTAATGTAGGTACTTTAATTAACAAAGTAAATCCTGTTAATAAAGGAGAAGTTGTTTGGACAGTAAATGCTCAAGACCTAGTCATTATCGGTGAGTTATTGTTAACTGGTAAGTTTAATGCTGAACGTACAGTTGCATTAGCAGGTTCTTCAGTAAAAAAGCCACGTTATTTTAAAACTAAAATAGGTGCTGAGGTGTCTACAATGGTATATGACAACGGTGTTGACAAAGATGGTAATGACAGAATTATTTCTGGTAATGTATTATCAGGTAAAGAAGTAAAACCAGATGGAAGCTTAGATTATTATAGCAATGTAATTTCAGTAATTCCAGAAGGTGATGATTACGAATTCTTTGGTTGGAACAAACCAATTTTCAATAAAGTATCTACATCTAGAGCATTGACATTTTCTTGGTTAACACCTAAGAAGAAGTTTGCCTTAAATACAAATACAAACGGAGAACACCGTGCATTTGTTACTACAGGAACTTACGAAGAAGTATTTCCTTTAGATATTTACCCAATGCAGATTTTAAAAGCTTGTATGTACAAGGATTTAGATGAGATGGAAGCTTTAGGAATGTACGAAGTTGCACCAGAGGATTTTGCATTGACAGAATTTGTGTGTGTGTCTAAACAGCCACACCAAAAAATAATTAGAGAAGGATTAGACTTAATGCTTAAAGAAATTGGATAATTATTCATTGAGGAACGAAATGAAAAATAACATTTTATTCATTGAGGAACGAAATGAAAAATAACATTTTATTCATTGATCGAAGTGAAATGAAAAATATTACAAGATGGGTTTAAAACAAAATTTACATAATTTCAAGGAAAAGAATAAAGACAAGAAGTGGCTTCCAGGTTTTAATGCACTTTTTACGTTTTTATATATGCCTAATGAGACGACGCATAACGGAACTCACATAAAGGCAGCAGATGACTTAAAGCGTACGATGAATACCGTTATCATGGCATTAGTGCCATGTTTAATCTTTGGTATGTTTAACGCAGGTTATCAACATTACTTAGCACAAGGTTTAATAGAGTCTGCAGATGGATTTTTAGGCGCATCATTTTGGACTTGGGATAACTTAGTTATTGGACTTTGGAAAGTATTACCACTAGTCATCGTATCTTATGGTGTTGGACTAGCCGTAGAGTTTGTTTTCGCGATTATCAAAGGGCACGAAGTTGAAGAAGGTTACCTAGTAACAGGTATGTTAGTGCCATTAATTGTACCAGTCGATATCCCGTTATGGATGTTATCTGTAGCTGTAATTTTTGGTGTTGTTATTGGAAAAGAAGTTTTTGGTGGTACAGGAATGAATATTTTGAATCCTGCATTAACGATACGTGCATTCTTGTTCTTTGCATACCCGACTTGGATGTCAGGTGATAAGGTTTGGGTTCATGGCGCTAATGCTGCAGCAGGAACACCAGATGCTTATTCAGGTGAAACTATATTAGGAAGTTTAGCACAAAATAACGGAACTTTAGGTCATGATATTTGGGATATGTTCTGGGGAATTATTCCTGGTTCAGTAGGTGAGACGTCTAAATTCTTAATCATAGTTGGTGCTTTATTTTTGATTTTTACTAAAATCGGAAGTTGGAGAATTATCCTTTCTACTTTAATAGGGGCTTTAACAATGGGCTTAATCTTTAATGGTGTTGTTTCAGCAGAATGGATTGGAGAATCAAGTAAATTTTACGGATTAATGAATGTGCCTTTTTGGCAACACTTAATCATAGGAAGTATATTGTTTGGAGCAGTTTATATGGCAACAGACCCAGTAACGGCATCTCAAACAAATAAAGGAAAATGGATTTACGGATTTTTAATTGGTTTCATTTCAATTATGATACGTGTATTCAACCCGGCATACCCAGAAGGTGTATTCTTAGCAATATTATTAATGAACGTATTCGCGCCAACCATTGACCATTATGTGGTACAAGGCAATGTAAAGCGTAGATTAAAACGTGCAAAAGTTAAAACAGCATAGTTATGGCAATAGATACAGAAAAAAATTCGTACACCATCATGTTTGCAGTTGCAATGGTATTAATCGTTGGTTCTTTATTAGCGTTTACAGCATCATCATTAGCTCCAAATATTGATGAAAATGAGCGTATGGAAAAGCAACAAAACATTCTTTATGCAATGGGTGTAAATGGTAATGAAGATAAAGGTGATATTACTTTTGTAGCTACCGATAAAGTTGCTGGTGAGTTTTCAAAATATATAAAACAACAATTAGTAGTTGATGCTCAAGGAGGTTTTACTGAAGATGCAGAAGCTTACTTAATTGATGTTAAGAAGGAACAGGCCAAAGCAAAAAATGGAGAAACTAGACGTTTGCCTTTATTTGTTGGTGAAAAAGACGGAAAGAAATTCTACGTAGCACCAATACGAGGAAAAGGTTTATGGGATGCTATTTGGGGTTATGTGGCTATGGATCAAAACATGGTAATACAAGGTGCATTTTTTGACCATAAAGGTGAAACACCTGGTTTAGGTGCTAACATTAAGCAACGTTATTTTATGGACGATTTTGAAGGTGAATTATTATTAACAGCTTCTGGAGATTTCAAAGGAATCACGGTTGCAAAAGGTAACAATGACCCAACAAACAAAATAAAAGACGATTACGAAGTTGATGCCTTAGCTGGTGCAACTATTACTGGAGACGGTGTATCTGCAATGATAAAGAAAGATTTAAAATTGTATTTACCTTACTTTAAAACATTAAAATAATATGGGACTACTTTCAAAAAAAGATACAAAGTTAATCACAGACCCGTTAGCAGATAACAACCCTATTACTATTCAAGTATTAGGTATTTGTTCTGCATTAGCAATTACAGCAGAGCTTAAGGCTTCTATTGTAATGGGGGTTGCTGTATTATTTGTATTAGGGATAGGTAACGTTGTTATTTCTTTAATCAGAAATATCATACCATCAAAAATTAGAATTATCGTTCAACTTATTGTAGTTGCTTCTTTAGTAATTATAGTTGACCAGGTATTAAAAGCTTTCGCTTACGAGCTGAGTAAAACACTTTCAGTATTTGTAGGATTAATTATTACAAACTGTATTATCATGGGACGTTTTGAAGCCTTTGCTTTAGGTAACGGACCTTGGAAATCTTTCCTTGATGGTATTGGTAATGCATTCGGTTATGCACTTATCTTAATAATTGTTGGCTTTTTTAGAGAGTTATTAGGTTCAGGTACATTATTAGGTATTCCTGTATTAGGAGACCCAATTGAGAAGACAGGTGTGTATTCAATCGGTTACGAGAATAATGGTTTTATGTTAATGCCGCCAATGGCCTTAATCATAGTAGGATTATTAATCTGGGTACAACGTAGTAGAAATAAAGATTTAATAGAAGACTAAGCCATAGCGCTTCAACTATAAAAGCATAAGAAAATGATAGAACATTTAGAATTATTTTTTAAGTCCATCTTTATAGATAATATGGTATTTGCCGTGTTCTTAGGGATGTGTTCGTACTTAGCTGTATCTAAAAAAGTAGCAACAGCAGTAGGTCTTGGTGCAGCAGTAATATTTGTATTGGCCATAACAGTACCACTAAACTGGTTATTAGATCAATATTTATTACAACCAGGCGCATTATCATGGTTAGGTGAAGAGTATGCAGATTATGATTTAGGCTTCTTGTCTTTCATCATGTTTATTGCAACCATTGCAACTATGGTACAATTAGTAGAGATTGTAGTAGAGAAATTCTCTCCGTCATTATATAATTCGTTAGGTATATTTTTACCATTAATTGCTGTAAACTGTGCCATTTTAGGTGGTTCATTGTTTATGCAATCTCGTGAAATCGAAACTTTTGGATTAGCAGTTAACTACGGAATATCTTCAGGTATTGGATGGTTTTTAGCTATTCTAGCTATTGCAGCTATCCGTGAGAAAATCAGATATTCAAACGTGCCAGCACCATTAAGAGGGTTAGGAATTACATTCATCATTACTGGATTAATGGGTATCGGATTCTTAAGCTTTGGAGGCATGTTAACTGGAGGAGATGAAGAGGAAGCGCCGAAGACAGAGCAGGCAATTCAAATTGAAGACAAACAAACTGAAACTGCTAAGAAATTAGCAGAGAATACTAAAACTATAGACTAAATATGATTTTAGCAGCAGGAACATTAGGAACAGTATTAGCAACAGTAGCAGCGTTTTTATTAATTACGTTGGTATTAGTGAGTTTATTACTTTTTGTAAAGCAAAAGTTGTCACCATCAGGTCCAGTAAAGATTTTGATTAATGGCGAGCGTGAAATAGAAGTAGCATCAGGAGGCACTTTACTATCTACTTTAGGTGGAAATAAAATTTTCTTACCATCTGCTTGTGGTGGTGGTGGAACTTGCATTCAGTGTGAGTGTCACGTACTTTCTGGTGGAGGTGAAGCTTTGCCAACTGAGACACCTCATTTTTCTCGTAAGGAATTGCAACATGGTGCTCGTTTATCTTGTCAGGTAAAAGTAAAGCAGGATATGGAAATTACCATACCTGAAGAAGTGTTTGGTATCAAAAAATGGGAAGCAACTGTTGTACGTAACTATAATGTAGCATCATTTATCAAGGAGTTCGTAGTAGAGATTCCTGAAGATATGGGTTATAAAGCTGGTGGATATATTCAGATTGAAATTCCTGAATGTGAAATCAAGTATTCAGATATCGATATTACGGCGCATCCTGAAGAGCATGAAGTTGCAGATAAGTTTCAAGCAGAATGGGATAAGTTTGGTCTTTGGCCGTTAAGCATGAAAAACACTGAAGTTGTTGAGCGTGCTTATTCTATGGCGTCTTACCCAGCTGAAGGACGTGAGATTATGCTTAACGTACGTATTGCAACACCGCCATGGGACCGATCTAAAAACCAGTGGATGGATGTAAATCCAGGTGTAGCATCGTCATATATTTTTGCACAAAAACCTGGAGACAAAGTAACTATTTCTGGACCTTACGGTGAGTTCTTCATCAATGAGTCAGAAAGCGAAATGCTTTACGTTGGTGGTGGTGCTGGTATGGCACCAATGCGTTCTCACTTATATGAATTGTTCAGAACCATTAAGACAGGTCGTAAAGTAACATATTGGTACGGCGGACGTTCTAAGCGTGAGTTATTCTATATTGAGCATTTTAGAAAATTAGAGCAAGATTTTCCTAACTTTAAATTCTATATGGCACTTTCTGAGCCAATGGAAGAAGATAACTGGAAAGTGAAATCAGATATCAATGATGAAGCTGGTGACGGTTTTGTAGGATTCATACACAATTGTGTTATTGATAATTATTTAAATCTTCACGATGCACCAGAAGATATAGAGTTATACTTCTGTGGGCCTCCATTAATGAACCAAGCGGTGCAGAAAATGGGAGAGGATTTCGGAATCCCAGATGAGCATATTAGATTTGATGACTTCGGTGGATAGACATTGATATTATAAAACAAAAAAGCCAACGCATTGCGTTGGCTTTTTTGTTTTATGTAGTTAAACTTTAAACCAATTCATATTTTGGCTTGTCATTTTCGTATTCAAACAGCTTAGAATAGTCCATAATGTTTGCAATACCTTCTAGTCTGCATAGATGTGATATCACTGCTGTAAGCGCCTTAAAAAGCACATGTTTGTCTGTTGGGTTGTTCGGCTTCCCGTTTTTGTGATGTAATGGTAATTTATAGCCACAAGCTTTTAGGAAAATGAACTCAATAGTTAATAACTCTATTGGTGTATAGCCATTAAAACGGCGTCCTAAGTTTTGGTGAAATTGCCCGATATAATTAAGATTTGTCGAACCATGATTATCAGAAAGGTATTTCCAACTTTCAGTGTTATTTAGAATATTTCCAACGGCGCATTGCTTGCAACATTCGGGATTTAATGTATTATTATGAAACGCGATATAGAGTTTCTCTATAGCAGCTTCAAAACGTTTTGAAGTCTTCATAGTGTCAATTTTTTCTTTTTCGGACAATTAAGATACGAAAAAATTGAGCGTTAGCATGTTAAGGTTTGTAGATAATTTCTTTCAATCTTATCGAGATTCGATTTCTGAATCTATTTTAGATATGAGATTATTAATTTTCGATTTCACCATTTCACAATGCTTTAATCTATTTTCGGAGGTTTGTTTCAGCTGAAATAATATGTTTTTGAAGGTATTATTATTTGAGATATTTTCTAAATCTATAGGTTGAAAAAAATTCTTTTGACCATCATCAAAACCTTCAAAATTGAGCTTGTATGTAGATGATACTTCAAAATGCGTATTAGTAAATGGGTAAAGTGTATTGTCAATTAAACTATGCATTTGCTCTTGAAAGGTTAGAGAATTATCAAAATCAATTTCATACAATTCGATAATGCTATTTAGTATAGTATCATTTTTTATGGTTGAGCCAAAACTTGTTTCTATTCGTCTGTATCCGGTATTGATGTTATTAAGAAATAATTTACCGTGAAGTATAGAGTAGAATATCGATGTTCTAGGTTTAAAAGTTTTCTTCTTTATAGCCACCAAAACAGAGTCGACAGAGTAATTACTAACTTTAAGACTTTCTATCAAGCTTTCTAGGTCGTTGCTATTAATTGTTATGTCAGTTTTTACTTGATTTAATAATGCAACTTCCTGTTTTTCTTGCTTATTAGCCTCATTCCAATTGTTAATTTGAAGTGCTATCAGAATACCAATAACTACCAAAACAATTTCGCCAATGGCATACTTAAGGTATTTCTTGGTGTTGTTTTTCATAAGATGAGATTTTCTAATGTTCTTAAAAAAATTGGCCATGATTTAAAACAAAATAGGCATTACTAACTGAAATAATAAGATTAATAAAGCTACGGAAATTAAATTCAAGATGATACCGGCTCTAGCCATTTGGGGTACTTTAATAAAACCACTGGCAAAAACTATGGCATTTGGCGGTGTTGCCATGGGTAACATAAAAGCACAACTACTCGCAATAGTTACAGGAATTAATAAATGTAAAATTGGAATATCTAATCCAATAGCGATACCAGCAACTACTGGTGCTAAAACAGCAGTTAAAGCTACGTTACTCATCAATTCGGTCATAAATAACATTAAAACAATAAGTAGTGATGCAGCCGCCAAGACACTAATATTAGCGTTTGAAATTCCGTTAGCGACAACATCAACAATACCACTTGCAGACATGCCTTTTGCTAATGCGAGCCCACCACCAAATAGAATTAAAATACCCCAAGCGAGTTTCTGAGTGTCTTTCCATTGCAAAACAAAATCTCCTTTTTTTAAGTTATGCGGAACAGCAAATAAGGCTATTGCTCCAAAAATACTAATCATTGTATCGTTAAGCCCAAGTGTAGGGATTAGTTGATTAATAAGGCTTCTTAAAATCCATAATGAAACAATTACTGCAAAAATTATAAGCACATGTTTTTCCTTTGACGATAATTTACCAAGCTTTTTTAACTCATTAGTAATTACTGAATTTGAAGCTCCAAAAACTAAACCTTTACAAGGAAATAAAACTTTGACTAATATCAAATAAACAATAGTCACCAATAGTACTGAAAATGGCAAGCCAAAAGACATCCATTTGACAAAAGATATTTGCGTATTGTATTCATTTTCTAATAATCCGATTAATACTGAGTTTGGAGGCGTACCGATAACTGTAGCAATTCCACCAGCATTTGCTGCAAAGGCAATGCCAAGCATTACACTCAGTGCAAAGTTCTTATCAGATTTTGTAAAGCCATCTTCATCGTTGATGAGTAAGTTAATTACCGACATAGCTATTGGTAACATTACAACGGTACTTGCCGTATTGCTTATCCACATGCTCATAAAAGCTGTAGCAATCATAAAACCAAGAATAACTCTGTTTGGAGATGTTCCTGTGAGTTTTATGATGGTTAAGGCTATACGTTTATGTAGGTTTACTTTTTCTAAGGCCAAAGCCAATACAAAACCACCAAAAAACAAAAAAACAATTGGACTTCCGTAATTGGCGCCAACATCTGCCATTGGCATAATTTTAAATAATGGAAATAATAACAATGGTAACAACGCTGTGACTGAAATAGAAACGGCTTCTGTAATCCACCAAATGACCATCCAAGTCGCTACGCCGATAACGGTATCTGCAGTTTCGGATATGAGGTTTAATGATGAAAATTGAAGTATTAAAAATAAAATTGGCCCTAGAAAAAGACCAATACGTTTTGATAATGGATGGTTGCTCATGACTTAAAAATAGAAATTAAATACGAAACTTCAATTTTCTAACGTTCTTGCTAATAATGAAAAAATTACTCTTCTTACTTTTTGTAATAGCTGTCATTGCTGTTTTCGCTTTTCAGTTTCAACCTGTAAAACAAACAGTTGTTGCTGTAGTAACAACACCAACATATCTTAATAAGACAGGAACAACTATTAAAGAAAGAGTAAAAACACCTAAGAATTTTAAGAGAGTCGTTTACGATTCGAGCTCGTTTCAGTACTTTATAAGGTATCAAAAATTGAAGAATTTTGGAGCAAAAGTAATTAACTATAATGGTGAACCTTATTTCTATCAGCTAGGACATATTGGTGTTTTGGATGTTGATGTGCCCAGCAATGGATTACAGCAATGTGCGGATGCGCTAATTAGATTAAGAAGCGAATACCTTTGGGACACCAATCAGAAAAACAAAATTGGTTTTGAGTTTACAAGCGGGCATTATTGTTCTTGGAGAAAATATGCAGAAGGTTACCGACCAAAGATTAATGGTAATAAAGTAACGTTTCATAAAACTAAACAATCAGATAACTCTAAAGCTAATTTCTATAGATATCTAAATCTTATCTATACCTATTCTGGTACCATGTCTCTAAATAATGAACTAAAAGAAATTAAATCAATTGAAGATTTGCAACTAGGAGATATGCTTATTGTCGGTGGTTTTCCTGGACATGTGATTATGATTGCAGATATAATTGAAAATGAAAATGGAGAGCGTTTGTTTCTACTAATTCAAGGCAATACACCAGCCCAAAGCATACATTTGCTTAAAAATCTGGAAGATTCTACTATTTCACCTTGGTATAAACTACAATTAAATTCGGAAATATCTGTGCCAGGCTTTACCTTTACAAACTCAAAGTTTGTGAGATTTAAAGATGAGTAAACCTTTATCAAAACAAGAATTACATAACCTCGCCATGAATCATGTTGGTAAAGACTTAGAATTTCGTGGTTTTGAGTTTGTGGCTATAAATAGTAAACTTAAAAAACATCCGCAATTTGTCTGTATAGATAAGAATAGTCAATACTTTTTTGTGATAGTTAGAGCTACTATTTTACCCGAAAACCCAAACAATTATGATGTGGTTTGGATGGAAACCTTTAAGCAGCATGCTTTTGAAAAAGACGCTAAAGTATTATATGCTGGAGTAGGTCTGGGTAATCCTGATGGTGAAGATTTACCAATATATCTTAACGAAGATTATTTAATAGAATATAATGGCATTCAGATTATTGAAGCCAATTTAAACTAACCCAAATGAAAAGATTTTTTTTAGTTTTAAGTTTAGTTGCACTTTTTGTTTCATGCGAAGAAAAAGAACCAACAAATATAAAGTTGAGTGGTCCCGTTTTTGGGACGACTTATAACATTCAATATTATTCTGACATTAATTATCAAAAAGAGTTTGATAGTTTGTTTACAGTGATTAACACCTCTCTCTCTACTTACATTTCAGATTCTGATATTTCTAAATGGAACAGAAATGAGCCTGTTGAAGTAGATGAACATTTTATAAAAGTTTTTAATGCGTCTAAAAAAATTTTTAAAGAATCTAAAGGCATTTTTGACCCAACAATTGGTAATGTAGTTAACGCATGGAATTTTGGTCCAGACGAAAATAAATTTCTTACAGATAGTGCAACTATTAATAACTTAATGACCTATGTTGGCTTTGATAGAGTTATAAAAACACCCGCAAAGTTTATTAGACAAGACAAAGCTTACCTAGACTTTAATGCGATTGCAAAAGGTTATGGGATTGATGTTATTTCTGAATTTATAGCATCTAAGGGAATTGGTGATTTTTTGGTTGATATTGGTGGTGATTTACGCGCTTCGGGAATAAATCAAGAAAGTAAAAAAGGCTGGACAGTTGGTATTGAAGATCCTAATTTTGATGATACTAAATCATATTCAAAAGCTATAACATTAACCAATAAAGGCATGGCAACTTCTGGAACGTATCGTAAGTTCAAGGTAGATGATGAAGGAAATAGATATGCGCATATTATTAATACAAAAACGGGTTACCCTACCAAAACAAATGTATTGAGTGTTTCAGTTATTGCTCCAAATGCAATGTTGGCTGACGGTTATGCAACGACGTTTCAAGCTATGGGAGTTGAAGGAACAAAAGCTTTTTTAAAGTTTCACCCTGAACTTCAAGTATATTTTATTTATTTGGATGAGAATGATGTTTTACAGACTTTGAGTCTGAAAGGGTTTCCAGAGTAAAGCTAGTTTTTATAAACAACTGGAATAATTTCACCTTTGGCTAAGCAGAATTTTTCAACGTCTTTATCGGATAGTTTTGAAGTATAATCTACTTCCTCGACTTTAAAACCAATAGAGCGAAGCTTATCAAAATAATCACGACCATAAACACGGACATGATCGTATTGACCAAATATCTTAGCACGTTCTACTTTATCGGTTATCGAATCGTCTTCAAAAGTTGTTTCACGATTTAAATCTTGAGGAATTTGAAAAATGCCATAACCACCAGGTTTCATAACACGATATAATTCTTCCATTGCTTTAGTGTCATCAGGAATGTGTTCTAATACATGATTGCATAGAATAATATCGTAACTATTATCATCGAATGGAAGGTTGCAAATATCTGCTTTTACATCTGCAATTGGCGATAGTAAATCTGTAGTTGTATAATCTAGGTTGTTTAATTTTCTAAAACGTTTTAAAAAGCATTGCTCTGGCGCAAAATGTAAAACCTTTTTCTTAGCAGAAAAGAAATCGGTTTCGTTTTGAAGATATAACCAGAGTAATCTGTGGCGTTCTAAACTTAAAGTAGAAGGTGAGAGGACATTATCTCGTTGCTTTCCATAACCGTAAGATAAAAAGCTTTTAAAGCTTTTACCATCAATTGGGTCTGTAAATGTATGGCCTCTTAGAAAGAATGCTAAAATTGGTCTAGCGACATAGCTTAACCTAATTAATAAAGGTCTTGGGATAGTGTTTAATATGAGTTTAAAAAGAAACTTCAAATGAGTTAAGAATTCAAGAAATCTTGAAATTTTTTATAAGTCAAAATTTTATAAATAAGAGCAATACCAAAAATCAGTTTAAAAAGAGTTCCAGTAAGATATAGTTCAAATCCATATGGCCAATGCTGAATTTTAAAAAGCGTGCCAATAATAGTGATTAGAAACCCAATGATTATTAAAACTAAAATGTATTTTGTTTTCATAATTATATAACAAAAGCTTTTTGTCTAAATTCTTCTTCCTCATCGCTTTCAATACCCAGAGCTTCATAAACATAGGCAAAGGTTGAGAGTAATTCTGGTTTGCCATCTACAATAGCTACATCATGTTCAAAGTGCGCACTTGGCTTATTGTCTAATGTAGTAATCGTCCAACCGTCTCTATGTTGTTTTATGCGTTGCGTTCCTAGATTTATCATTGGTTCTATGGCAACGACCATACCTTCAATAAATTTTTTACCACGACCACGTTTTCCGTAGTTTGGCATTTCTGGATCTTCATGCATTTTTCTACCTAAACCGTGACCAACTAATTCACGGACGACGCCGTAACCATGATTTTCGCAATATTTCTGAATAGCATAGCCAACATCGCCAACTCGATTACCAAGTTTAAATTCTTTGATGCCGACGTACAATGATTCTTTGGTAACTTGAAGTAATTTTTTTGTTTCAGGAGCAACTTCTCCTATTTCAAAAGTATATGCATGGTCACCATAAAATTCATTTTTTATAGCACCACAGTCAATAGAAATAATATCTCCTTCTACTAAAGGTGTATTATTAGGGATTCCATGAACAACTTGAGAGTTTGGACTCATACACAGTGTATTTGGAAAATCATACAATCCTAAAAATCCAGGAATCGCACCTTGATCTCTAATGCATTCTTCTGCAATTTTGTCAAGCTCCAGTGAAGTGACTCCAGGTTTTACAGCCTTTGCAACTTCACCCAAAGTTTTGGAAACTACAAGAGCAGCTTCGCGCATTAATTCTATTTCTTCTTTTGTTTTTACAACAATCATTTTGTACTGTATTAGTGGGTAAAGATAGTAAAATAAGTATGCTGGTATTATCTATTGAATAACCCGAAGAAACCTTTCTTAGATTTTGGTTTTTCAATATTTGGAATTTCATTTGTGAGTATTTGGTATACTTTCCCCCAGCCAATAAATCCACCTATATTTCTATCGTCAATAAAAAAGTCTGCATGAATTTTTGGGCTTTTTTCACTCGTGAACTGTTCCTCAGGAAAACTTTTATTTACAGCATAGAATTCAATACCGTTTTCTTTACAGAATGTCACAGCTTCTTCTAGTTTTTTACCATCTCTGTATGTCCACAAAATAAGGCGATGGCCATCATTCTGGAGTCGTTTAAGTGTTTCGAAAGCAAATAGCTGAGGTTTGCCAATGCTAGGATAAGCATCTTCAACGATAGTGCCATCAAAATCTATAGCGAGTATAAGTTTTTCTTTAAAATTCATGTTTTATACTAAAGTATGTTGTGTCATAGCTTCAGGTTGTTCTAGTCCTATTAAATGTAAAATTGTTGGTGCGATATCACCCAATATGCCATTATTAATATGTTGTAATTCTTTATCAATTAAAATCACGGGAACCGGATTTGTGGTATGTGCTGTATGAGGTGTTCCGTCAGGGTTTATCATAGTTTCACAATTGCCATGATCTGCTATTAGAATTGTTGTATAATCATTCTCTAAAGCAGTTGTAACAACATCTTTTACACATTCATCTACAACTTCACAAGCTTTGATTGCGGCTTCCATAATACCTGTGTGACCAACCATATCTCCATTCGCAAAGTTAAGACATACAAAATCAACATCGCCTTTTTCTAATTCAGGTACTAAAGCATCACGCAATTCGTAAGCACTCATTTCTGGTTTTAAGTCATAAGTGGCAACTTTGGGTGAGTTTCGAAGGATTCTACTTTCACCTTTAAAAGAGTCTTCTTGTCCACCAGAGAAGAAGAATGTTACATGTGGATACTTTTCTGTTTCTGCGATTCGGATTTGTTTTTTGTTATGTTTTTCAAGGGTTTCACCTAAGGTTTCAGTTAAGTTATCTTTATTGAAAACTACATTAATGCCCTTGAAACTCTCGTCATAACTTGTCATAGTTACATAATGCAGTTTTAATTTATGCATGTTGTACTCATGAAAATCATTTTGAGAAAGTGCATCTGTCAATTGACGTCCGCGATCTGTTCTAAAGTTGAAGAAAATGACCACATCATCATTTTTTATAGTAGTTATAGCATTTCCTTGAGAGTCTACATTAACTATTGGCTTAATGAATTCATCCGTAATATCGTTCTCATAACTCTCTTCAATGGCTTTAAGCATGGATGATGTTTTGTTCCCTTCTCCATTAACTATGGCATCGTAAGCTATCTTTACACGTTCCCAACGCTTATCTCTGTCCATGGCGTAATAGCGACCAGTCACAGTAGCGAGTTTGGCATTGGTCTCCTTTAATTTATCTTCTAATTCTGAAATAAATCCGTATCCTGATTTTGGGTCTACATCTCGCCCGTCAGTAAATGCATGGACAAAGACATTATTTAAGTTATTCTCTTTTGTAGCATCTAATAACCCAAATAAGTGATTAATATGTGAATGCACACCGCCATCACTAACTAAGCCTAAAAGGTGAATATTTTTATTATTGCTTTTTGCATAGGCAAAAGCATCTTTAAGTACTTTTTCTTCTTGAAGTGTTTTGTTCTCAACAGCCAAATTAATTTTCACTAAATCTTGATAGACGATTCGTCCAGCCCCCAAATTCATATGTCCTACTTCGCTATTACCCATTTGCCCTTCAGGCAATCCTACATGTAATCCGTCGGTTCTTAATGTAGCATTTGGGTATGTTGTGTAAAGTGAATCTATAAATGGTGTTTGTGCATTATCTATTGCTGAAACTTTTGGGTCTGGAGACATGCCCCAACCATCCAAAATCATGAGAATTACTTTTTTATTCATTGTAATCTGTTAGTGAATTATCAAAGATAACACTTAGCAGATGATATCATATTTCAATATCAAAAAAAATAAGATTATCTGTTTTTTATTAGAACGAATCTTAAATATTGTCTCGAATTAGTTAATTGTGAAGACCTTAACATATTTGTTTCCAAACCGTTAAATAATTGTTATACCTCTTTTTATTATGTAACAGATATAAATATTAGTCGTCTCTTTAGTATAATCAAAAAATAATTATTCAATCAAAAATCATTCATCATGAAAAAATCAGTAGCAGTTTTGGCTTTAGCATTAAGCCTTTCATTACCAACAGTAAATGCATCAAATCTTGAAAGCGTATCAACTCCTCTTACAGTAGTTGAAGAAAACTCTAAAGTAAGTCCTATTTGTGAAGCAGCAGCAAAAGGCGATATCGAAAAATTAAAGCAATTAATAAATAATGGCGTCAGCGTTAACCAAAAATCTAATGGTATGTTGCCAATACATTATGCGGCTAAGTTTAATAGAGTTGATGTCATTAAAGTTTTAATTACCGCGGGCTCTGAAATACATACGACATGCGATAAAGGTTTAACAGCGTTGAGACATGCTGAAAAAACTAACGCTAAAGAAGCTGCACAGTTTCTAAAGCGTTTTAAAAAGAAAAGTGTCTAAATAAGACAATTTTATTTGAGTTAGTTAGTGAGAAAAAGCATCCTTCTTTAGGATGCTTTTCTGTATTTATTAATGGCTTCTTTTATTTTTTCTATTCTATTTTCTGGATCTGGATGTGTGCTTTGAAACTCTGGCCTTCTATTTGGTCCTGCAGCATTTTTTAAAATTTGCATGACACCAATCATTTCTTCAGGGTTATAACCTGCTTTTATCATAAAAAGTACGCCGAGTTCGTCACTCTCTAGTTCGTCATCACGGCCATTAGCCATTAGTTTTCCTTGACCATATTGTTGCGCAACGGCTCCAAAATCTATTGCAGAAGCACCCATTACTAAGGTTTGCCAAAATTTTGAATCTGTAATCCGTTCATTAGAATGTTTACCTAAAACATGACCTATCTCATGACCTAGTACACCAGCAAGTTGGTCTTCATTTTGTAACTTAGAAAATAGGGCATAGGTTATAAAGCATTGACCTCCTGGAAGTGCAAATGCGTTTATGGTTTTGTCATCTGCAAGCAAGTGAAAATCATATTTATAAGGTGTGTCTTTTGCAATACTATTGTTCACTAATTTGTTTCCTACTTCATCAATTAAAGCTTGGTACCTGGTATCTGGATGCAAGCCTCCATGTTGCTGAGCCATACCAGGAGCACTTTGTAAGCCAATAGCTATTTCTTGCTCAGGAGATAATGATATAGCTTGAGTTCTACCAGTGTATGGGTTTGTCTCTTGTTGGCTACAACGTCTTATAAATGCAAATGCTACTACAGCTAGACCTATTAGTATACGGACTTTAAAATTGCCTCTTCTCATATTTAAAGATATAATATCCTAAAATACAAAAAGTTTGTGAAGATTTATGAAGAAAATGAAGCTTAATAATTTATGTATAACCAACCTGTAGAAGCTCTGCCAGATTCTTTGAGCTCAAGAGTGTAGAAATATGTGCCGGCTGGTAATTTTTGGTTTCTTCTTATAATGCGACCCGCATTTGAGGTGCCATTCCAGTCATTTTGATAGTTGTTAACTTCGAAAACAATATTTCCCCATCGGTTGTAGATTTTGAGATTGTTTTCAAAAGATTCTATACCTCTTATTACAAAAGTATCATTAGTACCATCGTCATTAGGTGAGAATAAGTTGAAAATTTCTAATTCGTCTTCTGTGACTAATGCTCCAAAAGTTAAGATTTCGTAATCCAGCGGATTAAATACAAAAGAATTAATAGTACCTTCGGTAAAGGTTCCCGTTACGTTAGAATTGCCTAAATCTTTCCATTCTTGGTCAGTAATATGCCATCCTACAACGCGAAGGCTTAATAAATCTGGGACTAAAATATCTATGCCACTTTCACTATCCCATGTTAATGTTACAAAAGAATTATTAGGTCCATCAAAATCCCAAAATTCTATAATGCTTACTTGATTAACAATAGATTCTATGCTGTTTGTATCAAAATTTGTAGTAAAGACCGAAGGAAAATTAGGGTCTTCGTTAAAGTAAGCAGCTTTAATAATACTATTAGGTGTACTATTTGTTGTAATTAAAGGTCGAAGCTTATCATCATCTCCTATAGGAAAACTGAATTCTGTATTACCATTAAAACTCGCATATCCATTTGTATTAGTAACATCAGTTTCTAAAATGTAAAATGAATTGTTTAAGTAGTCTAATGAAATTGAAGGATTACTTCTAGGTGTTATAACATCTCCAGTGGAATAGGCAACACTATTAATAACCTCAGTGTTAATAGTTAAAAAAAGATGATTTACAACATCGACTTCCATGTCAAAAAATCGCGGAACTTGTGTTCCGGATATTGATAATGAATTTGTTGAATTATAAAAGCCAGCTGTTCCTAAATTCTGATTAAAAGTTCCATTATTTACCAAGTCTATATGAAACCCTATTTCCCCATCTTGGTGAATTTGAATATTACCAGAATTTTGTAAGGCAGGTTGAGCAAAACAAAAATTTGATAAAAATAATAATATGGAAATGAGTTTTTTCATTATTAAAATGGAACATAAAAGCTAAAACTAGAATCTCTGAGAACACCACCACCAGCACCATCATCCTGTTCTCTTATCTCTATATTAAAAATAGTATTAGAAATAATTGTATATGTTGCTCCATAGTCATCTGTGCCCGCATTACGTTCCAAAGTAATTAGAATAGGGTATGTAGTTGTATTTGGATGCGGATTGGTTAGAGTAACAGTATAACTTCCTACACTATTCCTAATAATGTTAGCACCTTGGATGTAGTTGATACTTCCAGTTTGATTTATATTACCTGCTGCATGATAAACATCTAAAGGACCACTAATTGTTGGTCCAGGAATTCCTTGAGGACCTGCAACTCCTTGAGGACCTTGAGGACCTTGTACAATAGATAAATCTACTGGTGCAGAAGCACTTGTTATTACGCTAACTTCTGAAAATTGTTCTATGAAAATTTTTGAAGTATTAATTAAAGCTACTGGGTCTGTGATAGTAGTTTCTCTAAATAATGAAAAACTAAATTCGTCTGATAAAACAGCATTTTCGTATTCAAAAATAATGGCTCCTCCAGTATCTCTATGATCTGATTGATTTCTAGCGTATAAACCAGTGAATTGAGTTTCTGTTAAAGTAGCGTTTACTATAAACTGACAGTTAAAATTAGTTCTTTGACTACCACTAGAAATTAAGTTTGGATATACTATAAATCTTATATTACCTTCTAGATTGGTAATATTATTTCCGTTGATTGTAGCTCCAATTTCATTTAATTGAAAACTAGCTGGAGTTATTGGGTTTGTAGTATTGGCATTTATATTAGTTACTGATTGTATTAGTATTCTCGATCTATTAGTAGATCTTATGGTTTGAGATGTCGTTATTAGACCTCCTGTTGATGATGGAAGATAAGCACCTCCATTTGCACCGAGTTCTAATTGGTTGTCAGTTTCAGCAGCCAAAAAAGGTTTTTTTTGTAAAACTCCAGTTCCAGTAGCGACAACAATATCTAAATCTGTTGTTACTGTTGGTAATGTTCTTACACGTGCGCCTCCGTTTACATCTAAAAATTCAGTTGGATCGTTTGTGTTTATGCCAACATTACCACCATTTTCTAAAAATAATCTATAATCCGCAACATTACTTTCAACAAAGTTTAATCCACCAGCTAGTAAATTCCAGTGCCATTGTGGAGTGCCAGCTGCATTTTGAAACGCTAACACATCAACACCATTTGCCCTAATTACTAATGGATGATTATTAAATACTGGCGCTTGGTTAACTAAGAGTTGACCTGCATCTGATCGTAAACGCATTCGTTCTACATTACTAGTTCTAAAAACTAAATCTTGAGCATCAATGGTGCCTAAAAAATTTGTAGTTGGGTTTGTTCCAGAATTTCCTGTCAATGACCAAAAATTATTTATGCCAGGGACTTCTTCCCATTGGCCGCTAGGTTCATCCCAAATTTTAACAATTAAAGGTGTTGTGTTGGTATCATACCAAACATCTCCCTCTAATGGATTGGTAGGAGCTGTTGTGCTTACTGTAACCTGATTGTTCCTTATTTGTTGTATTGTTCCCTTATTGTCAATAACTCTAACCTCTTGAGCGTTGGCTACAGAAAATGTAACCAACGTCAAGGTTAGAACTATATAATTAATTTTTTTAAACAAGGAAATTTGCATGTTTGTTACTTAACGAATTGAACTTCGATAACATCGCCAGCTAAAACGGCCCAATCATTTGGAGCTGCAGCACTAGTATCAAGAGTAACCGTACTTCCTGCTACTGTGTAATCTACATTAGCAACAAGTTTAGCACCATTTCTAAATACCCATACTTGACTAAAAGCAGGTAATACTGGCGAACCAGTTAGAGGATAAGCAGTTTGACCATCTGTAGCAGTAAAACTTTCTTGTCCACTTTGTATAATATCTGTTGCTAGTATTTTTCTTGTTTCTCCAGTAGCTTCATCACGTACAAGAATTGTCCATCCAGTACCTGTTGCTCCTCCACCTTGAGCATTTTCTGCATCAACAGCATTTGTTGAAGCTGCTCCAGTTTCAAGAGTTAATCCATCAAGAGCAAAAACATTACCATCTGCAGTGATATAAGTGTCATTTGTTAAAGTGCCACCTAATTGCCATGTAGATACATATCCGCCATCCGGTGTAGCATCTGTTAGAATAGTTAAGCCATTCTGAACTTGAAGAAACTTCTTTGTTCCTTTGTTGTCAATAACTCGTACGGTTCCGTTAAGAACACTAGATTGACTTAAATCTTCTCCTTTGCCAACATCACCTGTAGTTTGCTGGGCATTACCAAAGCTAAATGCTAAAATAGCTACTAATGCTAATCCTAATTTTAAAAATTTTGTTTTCATGTTTGACTTGTTATTAATTATTAATTTTTGATTTGGTTATATTTAATTTAATTGTACTATTCTTATTTCATCACCAGCAAAGCAAATGGCTTCTGGTTCAACTTCTATTGTTGTTGCATTTATTATTGTAAAGGCTATTCTTGCACCGTTTCTATAGACGTCAATTTTATTAATATCTAGAGCATTTAGTGGTGTAGTAAATTGCGATTGCCCTTCTGTAGCGATAATTACCACTTGTTGTTGCTGTACTAAGTTTGTAGCTGATACTTGGGCTAATTCACCTGTTGTATTATCCACAACAACAACACTATTTGTTCCATCTAGAGTCGTGTTTTGTAAACCTTGTAAGGCCAAAGTGTTAGTGCTATCTGTTGTAATTACTGTCGGAGTAATAAGTGTTCCACCTAATTGAATAGTATTACTAGTTATGGTTACACCATTGTCTGCGTTTAAAACCTGATTTACCATAATCCAATTAGTGCCATCATAGGTGAATAAATCACCATTATCTTCATTGACATATATATCTCCAGCAACAGGGTTATCTAAGAGTGTATTATCTGGAGGCCCGATACCGCTTCTAGGGTTAATGTTTATAGGAAGCCAATCTGTGCCATTCCAAATATTAGCAATATTATTAGTTGGGTTAAACCAGTAGTCTCCAATCTCATTATTAATTGGAGCTGTATTAGAAACACTAATTGTGGGTTGATCACATAAATTCTTCCAATTAAGACCATCAAAGGCGAAAATACATTCTAAGTCTATATTTAGACCAAAGCACCTGGTAATGGTATAAGAGCATTTATTTGTGAGTCAGTAAGTCTAGTGAGAACAAAAACTTTGTTGTTACTTTCTAGTTCTAGAACAGAATTAGAGTCAATAAGGGCAGGGTTATCACCAATTTTGACTTGTGAAAAAGACAGTATAGGCATGATAACCAAAAAAATTAAAACGACCGATGTTTTAAGATTATTAGACAATTTTACTTTGGGGGTATATTGTATATTAATAAAAATAGTAAAAAATAGTTTACAAAATATTATGAAAACTTTTGATATTAACTTGTTTTTCAACAAAACAAATAACATATATAAAAGTACTATTTCATATAATTTAGTAAATATCGCCTTACAAATATAAAATTTTATTTCGATAAAAAGCATTTTATTTCGATAAAAGGTATTTTTATAATGATTTGTTCAGTTTTTAAGTAGATTTTGCAAAAACTATTAAAGACTCAAATTTTGAATAGTATTTTGATTTTAGAAATTATCTTGCAGAAAAATTAGATAATTAATTATGAATATTTCTTTTAGATTAATTAAAGCAGAAAATATAAGTTTGGTAATACCATTAGTTTATAAATTAAATGAAAGTCGTATCTCAAAAACACTTTTAGAAGAAAGGTTTTTAGAAATGATTGAGCAAAACTACGAGTGTGCAGGAGTATTTGACGGAGATAATCTTATCGGAGTTACAGGTCTTTGGTTTTGCACTCGACATTATGTTGGTAAATCTGTAGAGTTAGATCATGTTTATATATCGGAAGAATACAGAAATATGGGCTTAGGGAAAAAGTTTATGCAATGGATTAAGGATTATTGCCAATCTATAGGTTGTAATTCTATGGAGCTAAATACATACGTAAATAATTATCCGTCACACAAATTTTACTATAATGAAGGCATGGAAATTTGGGGTTATCATTTTTTTAAATATTTGTAGTTATTTTAAAAATTCCAAGTCAGTGTTGGTCTTAATCTCGTAAGGTATTTTATCAAAGGTGAAAATTCTAGCATCTAAATCACCTCTCAAAAATATTGATTTATCTTTTACCTCTATCCAGCTACCTTCTCGTATTCCTATTACGGGTTGTGTGTTGAATTTATGAAATTCTTTTATTCGCGTCTCTCTAGTTTCTCCCATATGAGTACTACCTTTAATTGGGTCTAAGTAGTGAGGATTGATGTTAAAAGGGACAATTCCTAGAGTTTTAAAACTTGGAGGGTAAACAATAGGCATATCATTTGTGGTGTTCATTGTAAGGCCACAAATATTACTGCCAGCGCTTGTGCCTAGATATGGTGTGCCATTTTCAACGGCACTTTTTAATGGTTGTAGAATTTTATTTTTATAGAGTTGATTAACCAAAACAAAGGTGTTACCACCACCAGTAAAAATCCCTTTTGCCTTTTCAATAGCTTGAATTGGGTTGTTAAATTCATGTAGCCCTTTGACTTTGATATTTATTTTAGCAAAAGCGTTTGAAGCAATAGATGTATAATCGTCATGAGATATTCCGCCAGGTCTTGCGTATGGGATAAATATAATTTCGTCTATTCCTCTAAAATGTTGCTCAAGAGTTTCTAAAAGATATTCAAGATAACCACTCCCATGTATTGTAGAAGTACTTGCGATAATTGCTGATTTCAAAGTATTAATTTTTTTTGAATTAATTTCTAGTTACAATGTAAAAATAGGTGTTTGTATGCAAAGCATATATTATCATTTAACAAAAATTTACCACGCACTTATTATCTTTTTAAGATTTCAAGCCCGACATTTATATAACTAAGATTAACCAACCATGAGAAACGCAGTCATTTCCTTTATTTTATTTTTTATAGCAACTATTAGTTACGCTCAAGAAATCGAGCGTGTAGAAATAAATGGGCGTATTAATGTTGAAACTGAAGATAAAGAAGGTATAACTGTTTACAATCAAAGTTCTAATAAAGGAACAACGACAAATGAGAATGGAACATTTAAAATTGATGTTGCAGAAAACGATATTCTGGCCTTTGGAGCTTTACAGTTCAAAGATTTTACAATAGTTATAGATGAACGTATTATAAAATCAAGGCAAGTGTCTGTGCGTTTGGTAGAAGAAGTAAATAAGCTAGATGAAGTTATTGTATTGCCTTATGATTTGTCTGGTAATATTAATGTAGATGTCGAGGCTGTACGAACTTATAATGTAGAAATGGCAGAAATTTATAAAGGTCAAGAAGATTTTGATGATTATAAATTTTCTGCAGATAACAAAACAAAAATTGACGACCCGCTTTTGGATGAAAACAGATTTAGAAATGGTTTAAACATCGCTAACCTTTTTAGTCTCTTCTTAAAGAAAAAAGGAGCACCAAAAACCAAAGTTGAGCTTCTAGAAGAAAAACAAAGTATCATTGCCAAACGTTATAGTGCAAATTTTTTAAAAGAGAACTTTAATATACCAACAGATTTAACCGAAGCTTTTATTGAATATATAGAAAATAAGGGATATGAAAGATCACTCTTATTACGCAAAAACGAAATATTTCTTATCGAATTTCTTGAGAAAGAAAGCCAACTATTTTTATTGTCCAGAGAGTGAGAATCAATTTTTATTTGATTTCGGTTTTCACTTTGCTCCTAAGTGTTTCAGCATCTGCCCAGCTAAGAGATATAAAAGGTAAAGTCATAGGTAATGGTGAGGTTGAGGGCATACATATATTAAATAAAACAGCTTTAAAATATACAGTAACAGATATTGATGGTAGTTTTGTAATTTCGGCTAGATTAAATGATACATTAACCATTTCTGGATTAAGATACAAGACCAAAGAATTAGTTCTCAATAAATCTATGCTAGAAAAAAATCCAATAGAAATTTTCTTAACAGAAAGCATAACGCAATTAGATCAAGTTGTAGTTGGTAAAGTACTCACAGGCGATTTGGGGTCGGATATTAAAAATCAAGATGTAGAAACACCGATTAATTTTTACGATTTGGGTATTCCTGGATATACAGGTAAACCAAAAACGCTAAATGAGCGCAAACTATCAGAAGCGACTTCTGGAGGAGGTTTTTTGCCGCTTAACCCAATTATTAATGCAATTACGGGTCGTACAAAAATGCTTAAGCAACGTATTAAATTAGATAAGAAAATAAAATGCGTAGACAAGCTAAAAGCAGCATACAAAGACATAATTTTTGAAGACGAAGAATTCTCAGAAGAATTACAAAATAGATTTTTTAACTTTATCATGGATAGCGAGAAACTTCAAGGTGCTTGTAATTCAGATAATGTATTGACACCAATAACGTTTCTTAAAGAAGAGCTAAAACTATTTAAAATTCAGTTAATCTCAAATGACAAAAAAGATTAGCATACTTATACTATTAATTGTTTTTGGTTCTGGAGCAGTAAATGCACAGCTAAGGACATTAAGAGGCGTTGTTATTGCTAATGGAGATGTAGAAGGCGTACATATACTCAACAAGACTTCTGTAAAATATACCGTTACGGATATTGATGGAAGCTTCGATATTTTAGCAAAGCCAAATGATACATTAACCATATCTGCATTAAAATATCAAACAAAGGAGATTATTGTAGTTCAAGAATTTTTTAAACCGAAGGGTTTAAAGATTTATCTAACAGAAAAAGTTAATGAGTTAGAAGAAGTTGTGGTTGGAAAACTTCTAACCGGAGATATTGGTTCTGATGTTGGAAATGTAGAGTTAAAAGATGAGGTTAATTTTTACGACTTAGGCATTCCAGGTTATACAGGAAAACCAAAAACCATACCCGAACGAAAACTTGCAGATGCCGATGCGGGAAGTTGGGGATATGTTGGACTTGGGTTTGGTGTTAATTTTCATAAGCTATTAAACAGAATTAGCGGTCGTACCAAAAAACTTAAAGCTATTGTAGCTTTAGATGAAAAAGATAAATGTATGAAGCGAATGAGAGATTTCTATTCTGAAACTCTATTAGAAAATGAAGAACTTACTGAAGCTCAAAAAGCAGATTATTTCTACTTTTGCATGGATGATTTAAAGTTTAGTGATATATGCACTCGTAATGACCCATCAGAAGTAATTCCGTTTTTAAATGAAAAATTGAAAACCTACAAACAAAACTTAAATTCAAAAGACGATTAGATTGGCATATGTTTTGTCAATATAGATTTTAGAAATAAAACACATGAAACAGTTTAAATATACACTTATACTTATTGCCTCTTTTTTTCTATTGAATTCACATTCCAATAAACATGAGTATTACGTTAGTGTTACAAAGTTAGAATATGTTAAGGAGCAAAAATCACTTCAAATTATAAGTCAAATATTCATAGATGATTTCGAAAAACTAATTCACGAACGTTATGACGAAAATATCACTTTAGCCATTAAAGAAGAATCCGAAATGGTTGACGTTTATATGGAAAAATATTTAAAATATAAGCTAGATATTAAAATCAATACAAAGGATATGGACTTTACTTTTCTTGGAAAAGAATACAAAGACGATATTACTTATTGCTATTTAGAAATAGAAAATGTTGAAGACATCAAAACTCTAGAAATTAAAAACGAAGTATTGTTCGATATCTATCCTGAACAGCAAAATATTTTACGTACCAAAGTAAAAGGCAAAGACAAAAGTTTTATTCTAATACCTGAGAATAATAAAGCTGTGTTAAACTTTGACTAAAACCTGTCAAAACAGCAGCATTTTTTCTACTTTAGGCATCATTTTTTAAACACCAAAATTCAATTATGAAGATTTTTAAACACGTTTTATTAGGGCTTCTTTTTGTTTCGGCAGGTGCATTTGCACAAGAAGCAGAAAAAGAAGAAAAACCTCAAGGTCACACTAACGAGAACAAATTCAAGCAGTTATACGACGAATTTGCAACTCCTAATATGTTCCGTACAGGTTCTGGAGCTCCAGGGCCAGCTTACTATCAGCAGCAAGCTGATTACAAAATGGACATCGAAATCGATGATGAAAAAGCAAGATTATCTGGTTATGAAACAATTACTTATACAAATAATTCTCCTGATCCGTTAACCTATCTTTGGGTTCAGTTAGACCAAAATATGCGTGCAAGAGACTCAAAAACACCATTAATTAATGGTAGCGGTTTTGGACCAGCAACAACGCCTTCAAGGGCTGCGGGCTCATACCTTAAAGAACGCTTTGATGGTGGCTTTAATATTCAAGAAGTTTCGAGTGTGGATGGTAAGCCTTTACCTCACATGATTAACAGAACTATGATGCGAGTAGAATTACCAGTAACACTTAATAAAGGTGATAAATTTTCATTCAACATCAAGTGGTGGTACAACATTAATGACCACGTAAGGGATGGCGGTCGTTCTGGTTACGAGTATTTTGAAGAAAACGATAACAGAATATATGTTATGGCTCAGTTCTATCCTCGTATGGCTGTATACAATGATGTAGAAGGATGGCAAAATTCTCAATTCTGGGGACGTGATGAGTTCGCATTACCTTTCGGTGATTTTGATGTAAATATTACAGTACCTGCTGATCATGTTTTAGATGGTACAGGTTATTTAACTAATAGAGAAGAAGTCTTTTCTAAGGAAATGATGAAGCGTTACAAAAAGGCTAAGAAATCTTATGATGAGCCTGTGTTAATTGTAACTCAAGAAGAAGCTGAAAAAGCAGAAAAAAATAAAAGTAAGGATAAGAAAACATGGAAGCTGTCTGCGCAAATGGTTCGTGATTTTGGTTTTGCAACTTCACGTAAGTTCATTTGGGATATGATGGCTGTTAAGTTAGATACAAAAGAAGTGATGGCTGTATCTATGTATTCTAAAGAAGGTAATCCACTTTGGGGTGATTGGTCTACAAAAGTTGTGGCAAGTACACTAAAAAGTTACTCTCGTATGACCTTTGATTATCCATATCACAAAGCCATTTCTGCTCACGCACCAATGGGTATGGAGTATCCAATGATTTGTTACAATTTTGGCCGTCCAAATAAAGATGGTACCTATTCAGATAGAACTAAATTTGGTATGATGGGAGTTATCATACACGAGGTTGGTCACAACTGGTTTCCTATGATTATTAATAGTGATGAGCGTCAATGGACATGGATGGACGAAGGTTTAAATACGTTTGTGCAATACGTAGCTGAGCAAGATTTTGGTGAGTGGTATCCAGCTGCATTATCGCCAGGTCAGACAAAATATCCGTCACGTCGTGGACCAGCTAAAAATATTGTAAGATATATGGGTGGAAATCAAGATTTTATAGCACCGATTATGACCAAAGGTTTGAATACATATCAATTTGGTAGTAACGCTTATTCGAAGCCAGCAACTGGACTTAATATATTAAGAGAAACAGTAATGGGACGTGATTTATTTGATTATTCTTTCAAAGAATATGCAAACCGTTGGAAGTTTAAGCACCCAACCCCAGAAGATTTTTTCCGTACAATGGAAGACGCTTCAGCTTTTGATTTAGATTGGTTCTGGAGAGGTTGGTTCTATACAACTGATTATACAGATATCTCTGTAAAAGAGGTAAAGAAATTTGCAATAACAGCAAAACCAACTGAAGAAGGTAAGAAGATAGCAGCACGATTTAATATGGATACAGCTGACTTATTATACTTTGTCGAAGAAGGCAAAGATGGTTATGACGAAGCTTTAAAAGCTGGAGAGTTATCAGATTTACCAACAGTCAAAGAATTTGTTATGGACAACTTTACACCAGAACAGCGTAAGGAAATGAAATCTCCTAAGTACTTCTATCAAGTCACTTACGAAAAACCAGGTGGATTAGTGATGCCTTTAATTGTAGAGTATACGTATGCTGATGGTTCTAAGAAAAGAGAAACATATCCAGCTCAAATATGGAGACTAAATGACAAGTCAGCATCAAAAGCTATTGCTTCGGATAAAGAGATTGTGTCAATTGTAGTTGATCCAGATTTAGAAACTGCAGATGTAGATACATCTAATAATTCTTGGCCAAAAGAGGTTAAGGATAGTGATTTTAATAAGTTTAAGAAGAAAATTAAAGACTAATTATTAGTTTTTTATAATATATATAGCCGACTTTAACGAGTCGGCTTTTTTTATTACATAAAGTCAGTTTATATTTGCAGTATGTTAAGTCAGTCAACATTATTATTCATTGGAGGCACAGAAATCATCTTTATACTATTTATAGTGGTTATGGTTTTTGGAGCTGATAAAATTCCTGAAATAGCTAGAGGATTAGGGAAAGGTATGCGGACACTTAAAGATGCAACCAATGATATCAAGCACGAAGTCACAAAAAGTGCAAAAGAGAATGGTATAATTGATACTGAAGTTACTCAGAATATCAATGAAGAGCTTAACAAAGTGCGTGATGAGGTAGAGGATTTTACAGGTTCAGTGAAGCGTAAGCCTTAAATTATAAAACTATATTTTACGACTAATAGTTAATCCATCTCGGATAGGTAAAACAACCGTTTCAATTCTTGTATCGTTTTTAAGAAGTGTATTGTAGTCTAAGACTGCTTTTGTTGATTTATCTTTTGGGTCAAGCTTTTCAATAACTTTTCCATGCCATAACACATTATCTGACAGTATAATACCTCCAGGATTTAATTTATCTATTATTAAATGAAAATAATTGCTATAGTTAGGCTTGTCAGCATCTATAAATACCAAATCAAAAGAAGTGTCAATCTTAGGAATTATCTCTAAAGCATTACCAATATGCTGAAATATTTGTTGTCCATAACCTGATTTATCAAAATACTTACGTTGAAAACCTTCTAACTCTTCATTAATATCAATGGTGTAAATAATACCGTCTTTGTCTAATCCTTCTGCCAAACAAAGTGTTGCATAACCTGTGAAAGTGCCTAGTTCTAAAACACTTTTAGGATTAATTAATTTTGAAATCATACTCAAAACGCGACCTTGATATGGTCCGCTTAGCATAATAGGTTGTAAAATTTTTTGATACGTTTCTCTAGTGAGTTGTTGTAATAATTCTGGCTCAGTTTCAGAATGCGAAACAACGTAATCATCTAACTTTTCTGGTAGAAAATGCATTAACTCAAAATACGTTTTACAAGTTTGTCTTTTGCTTCAATATCATCTCCAAATAACCATCGCAACACATTACATTCCCATATTTCATCATATTCATTTTGATTAATAATATCTCTGTCTATGGCCAAATCTAAAATCTTTCCTGGATACGAGGATTGTGCATCGCTCTCCATTTCACCAAGTGGATAAGGGTCATCTAAGCCCATAATTACTTGTTTTGCACCTTGTCTGTCTATCATGAGTTTTAGAGAATCTGTGTCGTGTACCAAAGTGTCAAAATAGATGTTTGGATGTCCCACGGCTTTTCTAGGATGATGCTTGCCTTCAAATAAATCTGGTCTACCATCAAAACCTTGTATTCGACGTCCTAAATTCATTTGAGCTAGCTGACCTCCATGGGCAAAGCAAGTTCTAATATTGGGGAAACGTTCTTGCATACCATTTAAGGTATAGAAATGATAAGCATCACCACATTGCGCTAGCATCCAGATTAGGTGAAAACGCCACGCAGTATTTTCTAGATTTATCATTTTGTCACCATCATAAGGATGAATCTCAATCGCTAATTTATATTTGTCAGCGAGCTCAAAAATAGGGTCATTCTCTTTATCAAAAACTGAGCGCCATTGACCAATGGAGTCCATAAAATGCGTTGGTAAACATAATAGGCTAAGGCCTAATTTTTCAACACAACGTTCAATTTCCCATAAAGCACCATGAATAAAACCAGGATGCACAACAAAGCCACATGTAAATTTTTTTAGATGGTCATGTTGCACTCTTGCATTAAAATCATTTTGAAAACGCAAGGCTTTTTTCATTTCTTCTAAACGAAGACCATTACCATAAAGTTGAGATAAGTTTAATACAACGGCATGGTCTAGACGATTCTTTTCCATCCATTCTAGTTTTTCATTTAAGAAAAAACTAGAATCAGTAACAGGACGTTTCCATCCTTTTTGAAGCATGTATTTACGCTCATCATCTACCCAAAAAATCTCTTTGTCTTTCATAAATTGAGGTATTTCCTCAGGATAGGGAAGTAGATGTGAATGGCCGTTTATTCTTAGTTTGCGTTTAGTCATCTAGCTGAACTTTCTTTGGTGCTTGCATTATGGCATTACAATTTGGGCAGGTACGCTTGTCTGAATCACCATAATACTTGTCAAAGATTTTTGGCATATCAGTTTCAATATTATCTACAGTAAAATCTTCTTCGTATAATTTTGTTGTACAGTTTTCGCAGAACCAAAGCAGTGCATCTTGTACGCCTTTTTCACGAGGGTATTCTATAACTAAACCAACAGTATTAGCACCACGTTGAGGCGAATGCGGTACTTTTGGTGGTAATAAAAAGATGTCACCTTCTTTAATATGAATGTCTTTCGGTGTGCCTTTGTCTATAACTTTGAGAACTATATCGCCTTCAACCTGATAGAAAAACTCAGGCGTTTCATTGTAATGATAATCCTTTCTACTATTTGGTCCGCCGACAACCATAACAATGTAGTCGCCATCTTTCCAAACCACTTTATTACCAACAGGTGGCTTTAATAAATGACGATTTTCTTCAATCCATGCTTTGAAATTAATAGGCGGATATAGCTTGCTCATTGGTTTTGGTTTATTGCTGAGTTATAAAGTTACAAACTTTTAGTTCTACCGCCATCAATTGGAAGATTAATTCCGTTAATGTATGAGGCACGTTCACTTGCTAAAAATGTAATGGCATGAGCAGTCTCTTCTGGTTTTGCAAAGCGTTTTGCTGGAATAGCGTTTTGCATGGCTTTTGCAGCTGTATCTTCAGTTTGCCCAGTTTTAGAAGCTTTGTTTTTTATAATTTGAGACAAGCGTTCTGTAGATGTAGCTCCTGGTAAAACATTGTTTACTGTAATACCAAATTGCCCTAATTCATTAGCTAGAGTTTTACTCCAATTGGCAACTGCACCTCGAATAGTGTTGCTTACACCAAGACCATCTAAGGGTTGTTTTACTGAGGTAGAAATCACATTAATGATGCGACCATAATTCTCACTTTTCATAAAAGGAACTAGGGTTTGTACTAACACATGGTTGCATTTCAAATGCTGTGTAAATGCATTCTGAAATTCATCTAAGCCTGCCGAAAAAACAGGTCCGCCAGCTGGTCCGCCAGTATTATTTATGAGTATGTGAAATCCATGATGTTTAGAAACATAATTTGAGACTTTAGCTTTTAAATCTTGAGGGTTTGAAAAATCGGCAACGATATAACTATGATTTCTATGTGAAGGCATTTCGGCTAAAACCGCTTTAAGTTTATCTTCATTTCTAGCAATTAGAGTTACGTTTACACCTTCTTCTGCTAAAGCCATTGCTGTGGCTTTACCAATGCCTTGAGTGCTTCCACAAACGAGTGCATGTTTGTTGTTAAGTTCTAAGTTCATTTTTAATTTACAAATTTAAAACTACTAATGATTTTGTCAGCAACCACTAAATATTCATCAAATTCAGTAGTTGTGCTTTGATAAGTGATAGCATATCCTGTATTGCCATTAACAAATAAAACTTGTTTAAATTTTAATACTGTGCCATTGCCAAAATCTGCTGACCAGACTAATTCTTGTGCGTCAATCCCATTTAAATTAATAGATTTAGTAGGACTTGTTTTTGAACTTGGAATTTGAGCATTTATTTGATTAACCAAAATTTGAGAGTATTGCTCAGCATTCAAAGTTTTACCTTGAAGAGGTTCTTCAGATAGACTGATATTTTCTCTGAAATTGTCTTTTGCTTGAGAAGTTATATCCGAAACTATCATAAACTGAACAGCTGGTTGTGTTTTTTGCTCACTAATTTGCCATGAAGAAGGATAATCTATCGTATAATTATTTTTTGTAAATGTCTTCGTGTCTTGAGCAAATACAAAAGTCATTGAAAGGGATAATCCTAATGTGAATAATTTATTTTTCATGATTTATTGTTTTAATATTTTATACATATATTTTTTGGTTCTGTAAAAAATCGAAGCGCTTCAAAGCCACCTTCACGACCAACGCCACTAGCTTTTACACCACCAAAAGGCGTTCGTAAATCTCGCATCATCCAAGTGTTAACCCAAACAATGCCAGTTTGTAATTGGTTGCTCATGCGCATGGTGCGTTTTAGGTCATTAGTCCAAAGTGTTGCTGATAGTCCGTATTTAACTTTGTTTGCCATTTGTAGTACATCATCTTCAGAACTAAAAGGCATTATGGTTACAACTGGACCAAATATTTCTTCTTGGTTTACTCTGCATTCATCATTTGGGACTTCTATGACAGTTGGTTCTAAATAATAACCGTTTTCATAACCTTTGACTGTGACTTCGTTTCCGCCACATAAAACAGTACCGTTTTCTTCTTTGGCGATATTTATATATTCTTTTACTTTTTTGAGATGTGGTTTTGATACTAACGCGCCAATATTAGTATCGCTTTCAGAAGGATGCCCAACTTTTAAAGCTTTTACTTTAGCAATAAAATCTTTTTTAAATGTTGAATAAATCGAATCTTCTATAAAAATGCGACTTCCACACAGGCATATCTGTCCTTGATTTGCAAATGACGAGCGCACTGTAGTTTCAAGCATGTCATCATAATCGCAATCTGCAAAAATGATGTTTGGATTCTTCCCACCAAGTTCTAAAGATAATTTCTTGAACATCGGTGCAGCTACCTTCGCAATATGTGCGCCAGTTGCTGTGCCACCTGTAAAACTAATGGCTTTAATATCTGGATGCTCTACAATGGCTTGCCCAGTTGTTGTGCCTAAACCATGAACAATATTTAAAACGCCTTTTGGTAAGCCGGCTTTGTTACAAATCTCACCTAAAAGGTAAGCAGTCATTGGCGTGATTTCGCTTGGTTTTGCAACCACGCAATTACCTGCGGCAATGGCTGGCGCTATTTTCCAAGTAAATAAATAGAGTGGAAGATTCCATGGAGAAATACAACCAACAACACCAATTGGTTGTCTTAGCGTATAGTTTATAGCATTTTGACCAATAGATTCGTGACTTTCACTTGCGAATTGTGTAATAGCATTCCCGAAAAAGCGAAAATTACTTGCGGCTCTTGGAATGTCTACTACCTTTGCTAAGCTAATAGGTTTACCGTTGTCTTTACTCTCTGCTTCTGCAAAACGTTGTAAGTTGGCTTCTAGTAATTCTGAAATTTTAATGAGGATTCTACTACGCTCTTCTAAAGTGGTTTGAGACCAGATTGGGAATGCAGATTTTGCTGCGATATATGCATTTTCTACATCATCTTTACTCGAATTAGGGATCTGTCCATATACTTCTCCATTTGAAGGATTGTAGTTGTCTATCCAACTATTTCGAAGTGGATTATGAAATTTCCCGTTGATGTAGTTTTGAATGTTCATTACGATTTTTTATATGCCATCACCTTAATCTCAATCACCAAATCCGGATGTGGTAATTGATGTACTGCAACTGTTGTACGTGTTGGTCCAGTGGCTTTGTCAAAAAACTCGGCGTATGCTTTATTGTAATCCGCAAAGTCATTCATGTTTACTAAAAAAGACGTCACATCAACCACATTTTCAAGTGAAGCACCTACTTTTACTAGATTACGTTCTATATTTTTTAAGACTTCTTGTGTTTGGGTGTAAGCATTTAACTTTTTTGTTCCCATCTCGTCGATAATATCTACACCAGCAATGGTGTTATCTGGTCGTCGAGAGCTTGTTCCAGACACAAAAATAAAATCACCAACACGTTTTGTATGTGGATATGCGCCTCTGGGTGTTACTATTTTTTCACTCATGGTTTAATGTAATCCAGCAATTCTATCATCTTCAAGGATTGCTTCAGTTTCTTTTTTAACTTTTTCTAAAATATCTTTAATATTATCTCCAACAGAAATAACATTATCAGTTAGCATATTTAAAATTGCTTTGTCTTGTGCTCGACCTCTTAGCATGGCTTCTCTGTAACCAATATCTTCATTAAAGGTAACTAAACTGTATTTAGAGGAATAGTCTTCAGGATATTCTTTTTCTAAAGCCATTTCAATTTTTCGTTTTTCTTGAAATATAACTTGACCTACATGGTCTTTCATTTCATGAAAATTATCAATGGCTAAATCTGCAATGGCGTCGGTATCTTTCTTTCTTGTTTTTCCGTACTCACTGAAGATAGTTTCCCAATCGCCTTCATGTTTGTCTAAAACGGCATCAAATTCTACCACATCTTCAAAAGAAGCATTCATGCCTTGTCCATAAAAAGGGACAATCGCATGTGCAGAATCTCCCATTAGTAGTGTATTACCTTTGTAATGCCATGGTGAGCATTTTACCGTGCCTAAAGGTGCTGTAGGATTCTCAAAAAAATCTTTTACTAGATTTGGCATTAATTCTAATGCATCTGGAAATTCTTTCTGGAAGAACTCAGTTACGACTTCTGGAGTTGTCAAATTATTAAAATTGTATTCGCCTTCTGTATAGCTTAAGAAAAGTGTAACCGTAAAACTTCCATCTATATTTGGTAATGCAATCACCATAAAGTCACCACGTGGCCAAATATGTAAGGCATTTTTATAGGTTTTGTAATCTCCCGATTCGGTTGGTAGAATGCTTAATTCTTTATAGCCATGCGTTAAGTAATCTTGCGAAAAACTGAATAAGAATTTACGTTCCAGATAATAACTACGACGTAATGCTGAACCGGCCCCATCTGTTGCGATGATGCAATCCGCATCTTCTATAAACTCTTTTTTTGTGTTATAATCTTGAAAAAGTGCAGTGGTGTTTTCGAAATCTACATAGCGGCATTTTTTGTTAAAGTGAATGGAAACATTCTTATGCTTTTCTGCTTCGTCTAGTAGTAAAGCATTTAGTCCTCCTCTTGAAATAGAATTGATATATTCATGGTCACGACCACTATAGTTTGATAAAAAGGTATTGCCTTCCTTGTCATGAAGCATACGTCCGTTCATAGGAATGCAAAGTGCTTTTACTTTCTCTTCTATATCAACAAGTTTCATGCCTTTATTACCACGGTCAGAAAATGCTAAGTTAATTGAACGACCTGCAGAAATATCTGTTTTGCGTAAGTCCGGACGCATTTCGTAAACATTAACATTATATCCACGTTGTCCCATACGAAGTGCCAAAAGACTGCCGCATAAACCTGCGCCTATGATGAGTATGTTTTGTTGTTTCTCTTTCATAAAACTTTTTTCAATCGCTCTACAAATTGATAGATGTCCATAAACGAATTATATAACGGCACGGGCGCACAGCGAATAACATCTGGTTCTCGCCAATCAGTTATAACTCCAGCTTCAGTCAGTTTTTTATGTAATGTTTTGTCAGCGTTTTTTACTTGAATAGATAATTGGCAGCCACGTTCTTGGGGATTAGAAGGTGTAATGATTTTAATGTCAGAATTATTTAATTCATTAATCAAAAACTCAAAGTATCCGGTTAATATTTTAGATTTTAAACATAACTTATCAAAACCAGCATTTTTAAAAACGTCTAAAGATGCTCTAATCGCCGCCATAGATAAAATAGGCGGATTACTGAGTTGCCAACCTTCGGCTCCTGGTAATTGGTCAAACTCATCACGCATTCTAAAGCGTGTTTCTTTATTGTGACTCCACCAGCCTGTAAATCGGTTGAGGTCTTTTCTGTTGGCATGACGTTCGTGTACAAAAGCACCAGATAAACTTCCTGGTCCAGAATTTAAATATTTATAAGTACACCAAACTGCAAAATCAGCGCCTGAGTTATGAAGGTTAAGCTGGACATTTCCGGCACCATGAGCACAATCAAAACCAACAGTACAACCATAGCTATGAGCGAGTTCTGTAATACGTTTTAGATCAAAAAATTGCCCAGTGTAGTAATTAACACCACCAATCATGACAAGCGCAATTTCATCGCCATGATTTTCTAGTAGGGTTTCTAAATCTTCATAATGGGCAAGTTCCTCACCATCACGAGATTCCCACAATATTAATCCATCTTTATCATCATAACCGTGATGTCTTAATTGCGATTCTACAGCATATTTATCACTAGGAAAAGCATCAGCTTCAATCAATATTTTATAACGCTTGGATGTCGGTTTGTAAAAGCTCACCATCATTAAATGCAGATTGGCGGTAAGTGAGTTCATGACGATAACTTCAAGCGGTTTTGCGCCAACAATCTCTGCCATAGTTTCTGTTAGAAACTCATGATAATGCAGCCATGGATTTTTGCCTTCGGTATGGCCTTCGACACCAAGATTTGCCCAATCTTCAAGTTCTTGGTCAATATAGTTTTTTGTGATTTTTGGTTGAAGACCTAAAGAATTCCCAGTCATGTATACCACTTCATTTCCGTTTTGGTCTTTTGGGATGTGAAATTGATTTCGGTATTCAGCTAATTGATCGTTTTGGTCTAGCTGTTTGGCAAAATCGAGACCTAGTTTATAATTAGACAAATTGTGATTGCGTTTTGGTGTCTAACAAAAATAAGGATTTGAGAGGCATAAAAAAAGCGCCTTGAAAACAAAGCGCTAGAGAATATATATAGACGCCCAAAGGCGGAGAATATAAGCTATGCGTTTTAAGTCGAAGGACCCACGCGAAACTTACATTATGCTTTAGAAAACCTTAATTTTGGTTTTCACTTTTACATCAGTGAAATTAAGATTCCAATTACCGCCTTCTTGTTTATGGTCTATGGCAATCTTAATGCCGTTAAAATCTTTATAGTTTTCAAAAGTTGTAGATAATGATGGTTGTTTAGCATTCCCTTTTCTAAAAGTCCATTCTTTAATAAGATAGTCTTTATCATAATAAATATCATAGGCGTCACCAGGCGTATAACCACCTTCACTAGGATAAAGAATAGTAATCATATCCATCTCTGTTTTGTTAATTGGTGCTTGAGCTTTCACTGGTTCTGAAATAGTAGCTGTATTGTCCCATACCAATTGAAAAGGAACAAAAGCCCAATATTTATCGTTAATAAAAGCACGATCAGCTCTTTGAGACATACTATCAATATTATTTCTGCTATATTTTATTGTTTGCGTTCCTGCTTGCATAGAAACACTGTCTTTTTGAGGTAACCAAGTCCAAGAACGTCCATTTCCTTTAATGGTATCTCTATCAACAGCAAAAGTAAATTGCACTTCGGTAACATTTTCCCAATTATCAAAACCATGAGCATTGGCAATTTTTTCTGCAACGGTGTATTCCTTTTTGGCTTCAGATTTATCAGACTTACAACTTATTGTAAAAAGGAAAAGGAACAGAATGGCATATATAGGTTTCATATTAAAAAAGATAAATTAATTTAGACGTAAAATTACGCAACCATGGACGAGAATACTAATTATTTTGAAACCAATAAAGCGACTTGGAATAAAAAAGTAGCTATACATGCACAAAGTGAGATGTATGATATGGAGGCTTTTATGGCAGGAAAAACCTCTTTAATGCCTTATGAGTTAAAAGCTTTGGGAGATGTTAGTGGAAAATCGTTGTTGCATTTGCAATGTCATTTTGGGCAAGACACGTTGAGTTGGAGTAGGATGGGAGCTAAGTGTACTGCTGTAGATTTAAGTGACGAAGCTATTAAATTGGCACAAGAGTTAAACGAAGAGCTAGGCCTCGATGCCTCTTTTGTATGCTGTAATGTTTTAGATACTTCAAAACATGTTTCTGAAACTTTTGATATTGTGTTCACCAGTTATGGTACTATTGGTTGGTTGCCAGATTTAAAGCCTTGGGCAAAAATGATTTTTGAACGACTTAAACCTGGAGGTGTTTTTTATATTGTGGAATTTCATCCAATCCTTTGGATGTTTGATTACAACGAAGGCAAACCAGAAATGAAGTACCATTATAGTCAAGATGAGGTAATTTAT